>CADBDT010000029.1 GCA_902793465.1 uncultured Coriobacteriaceae bacterium
TCGCCACCATCGGTAAGCGAGGCGATCTCTCTTTCCCCAGCATGTTCCTCAAACCATCCAATGAACAATACCTGCGCAAGTTCTGACAAATAATCATTTGCACGTTGATTGAGGTCAATTGCATCATCTAGAGCTGAAACCAGATCTGAAACCTTCTTCTGATAGCTAAGCTCGGGCAAATCAATTCTCAGCTCACGAATTTGCCGTGCGTTTAGGTTTTGTTGTGCACCGCCATTTGCCAAACCAGCTACCTGGCTGTAATGAGCCATAAGCCAATAGTAGATGTAACGATGATCGGCAATGCTATCGTTGATTTCCAAATTGCAGCATGCCTGGTTTGTTGTAAGTGGAACTTTGGCGATTGCACACTTCCCTGCAGTGGCACCATACATGGCCACTATTACGGCATTCGGTTTAATCCATTTTGCCGAAGACGCCGCTAAACCCGCCTCCGTTATAAATCCTTCGGTTCTCGTTATTCGATTGAAGTTTATTTCGCGTGTGTTCAGCCATGGAATTGCTCCACCCTCGTAATACTCAGCGATACTTGATTTTGGAGTACCGCCCGAGCAAATGCGTGTGCAAAGTTCGACGATAGACTTAGAACCCATACCCTATCGCCTCCAAGTTCTTGCGAATCTGCTCCTGCAGGCGGTTGGACTCCTCAAAGCACTTGGCAAGCTCGCCAGTCAGCCGCTCCATCTTTTCGTCGAAGGGCTCGCCATTATCTTCCTCGTCGCGTATGCCCACATAGCGGCCAGGGGTGAGGATGTAGTCTTGCTTGGCGATGTCTTCGATATCAACTGCCGCGCAGAATCCCTTCTCGTCCTCCAGTTCGCCCTTGCGGAAGGCGTCGAACGCCTCGGCAACCTTGGCGATGTCCTCGTCGGTGAACTCACGCAGTCGGCGGCTCACCATGGTACCCATCTCCCGTGCGTCCACGAAGAGCGTCTTGCGCTGGCGTCCTGGCTCCTTGCTGATGATCCATAGGCTCACGGGAATTCCCGTACTGTAGAAGAGACGGTCCGGCATGGCAACGATGCCCTCGACTAAACCCGCCTCAACGATAGCCTGACGAATCTTCCCCTCATTGTTCTGCTGCGAGGACAACGACCCGTTCGCAAGCACCATACCCATGTGCCCACCCTCTGCCAGGTGGTGAATCATGTGTTGCATCCATGCGAAGTTTGCATTGCCCGCAGGAGGCGTACCGTACTCCCACCTCGGGTCCTCGGTCAGCTGGTCGCCACCCCAGTCCTTCGCATTGAAGGGTGGGTTCGCAAGCACGAAGTCGAAGCGCTTGTCCTTGTGCAGGTCGTTGAAGAACGTGTCTGCGTTGAAGGCGCCTAAGTCGGCGTCAATGCCACGAATGGCAAGGTTCATCATCGCCATCTTCCAGGTGGTTGGATTGGATTCCTGGCCAAAGACAGAGATGTCGTTGATGTTGCCCTGGTGGCGACGTACGAAGTCAGCCGACTGTACGAACATGCCACCGCTGCCACAACATGGATCGTATACGCGGCCACGGTACGGCTCAATGATCTCCACCAGCGTGCGCACGACGCAAGCAGGTGTGTAGAACTCACCGGCGTTCTTGCCCTCAGCCTCTGCGAACTTCGAGAGGCAGTACTCGTAGGTACGCCCCAAGATGTCGCGGGTGTCCCCCTTCTCGGCCATTTGTACGTTAGTGAACAAGTCCACCACTTCGCCCAGGCGGCGCTTGTCCAGCTCCTGACGGGCGAAGTTCTTGGGTAGGATGCCCTTTAGCTTGTCGTTCTCCTGCTCGATTAGGCGCATGGCGTTGTCGATGACCTTGCCGATTTCTGGCGTATGTGCGGCAGAGGCGATGGTCGCCCAGCGCGCCTGCTGCGGCACCCAGAAGATGTTCTTGTAGGCGTACTCGTCGCGATCCTCTTCCCAACCGTCGCCCTCTTCCACCAACTCCTGGTAGCGCGCATCAAACTTATCGGAGATGTACTTGAGAAAGATAAGCCCAAGCACTACGTTCTTGTACTCGCTGGCGTCGATATTGCCACGCAACTTGTCGGCAGCACTCCATATTTGCTGTTCGAAGCCGATCTCTGCGGTGTTGTCTGCCTTCTTGCGCCTAGCCATTGTTGTACTCCTTATCGATTACCCAATAGCCCGATTTCGTAGGACCCTCGTGATGGATAATGTTTTCCTTACGTAGCTTTCTAAGCCAATACCTGACCGTGTCGTACTTAACGTTTAAAGCTTCTGAGAGCTCCCGAGCGGTAAGTGTTGGATTCTCTGAAATTGCGCATAGAATCCTTTCGGCAACTTCTTGTGTGTCCGCAACAATTTCTTGTGCGTTTTGGTCACTATCTTGTGCGTTTACAGAGTTTTCTTGTGTGTGTTGAGCATGTTCTTGTGCGTTAATGGTGTTTTCTTGTGCGTTTAGGTCAGTCCTTTGCGACAGCTTTCGCATAGCCACGTCCTCATGGTCTCGGATGTACGCGAACTCCTCGTTGATGAGACACGTTACCATCGTGTAGTCGTCCACGTCGTTCGTGGGCTCGAAGAAGAGCGGCGGATTACCGTTCTGGGCCATCGCATGCTTGGCGCGCCGGATGCCCGAGCCGTAGGACTGAACAAGGCCAAGGGCGTAGAACATCTCTTTAATCTCGGGGTTGAGGTACTCGCGGTCGCGAAACTCCTCTTCCGAGTTCATGTCCTCGATGGTAACGGGCGGGAGCGGACGGTTGTGGTTGATGAACGAGAGGGTGTTCTCGTAGACGTAGACGCCCACGTATTCCTTCTTGTCGTACTCTTTGTGCATCACGGCGTTAGTGAGCAGCTCGGCAAAGGCGGTCTCGGGCCAGTTGTACACCATTCGGTGCCCCAAGAGCCCCTCCTCACGAACGGTATAGGAGCGCTGAATCACCTCTTCGAAGAAGTCCCTGGCACGTATCACCTGCATCCAAATGGGGCCGTCGAAGACCGTCGCCTCCATGCGGTCGGTGTTCTTCGCCTCGCGGATTATCTCCACTCGCGCATATGGAATGAAGTCCTGTGGACGGTCAGCAAACATGAGCACGACGAAGTTCTTCGCACGATAGCCCCCATACTCGCTCCCGCTCACGAGACCGAGCGCCTGTGCCATCTCCAGCTTGGGCAACGCGCGGATGTCTTGCGCGGCGTCGGTGCGAACAAGATACTCCTTCATCCACTCGTAGTTGAGGTTGTCGAGCGTTGCTGTCTCGTTGAGCTCGGAGCTAAAGTGAAAGTCGGCAAATTTCTTGAGCAGTTCGAACTCCTCGCGCTTGTTGGGCAGTCGCGTATCGCGTCTCACGCGTATGTAGCGACCTGCACGAAGCTTCATGCCCTTGTCTCGCTCAGCCTTGGCGCTCGTTTCGTAAGGACCGTCAGCCCCGGGTTCAACGGCAATGACCAAACATGTTTTCCCGTCTATCTCGACGTCTAGGAAATGGTAGGAGACCCTAGGATGCACCTCTGCCAATAGGCTCTTCAATTTGTTCTCGGTTGTTTCCAGCATCGACTGGTCAACGCCAAGTATGGGGTGCTTGGGCACTGCCTTCGCGCCATCCTCTTCGTCAAGCTCCTCCACCCCAATAAAGATGAGACCGATCTCTCGGTTCATGTAGTTGTTTGCATAGGCGCATGCCGTCTTGAGAATGGACGCCCGTTGCTCGGCAGACTTCTTATATTCGATGAAGTCGCACTCGACGCGGTTCAGCTCAAGTATTGCCTTCGCCATGAACTCAATGTTGGAGACTTGCACGCTACCTCCTCCCAGCGTGGGTAAGGGAATCCATCTTATCAGGAGCGCGGGACATTAATACTGCGTGTCTGCCCAGAGCTCGCATTGCGCCATGACCGTTTGCATTGCCTCCTCGGCTCCCTCGGGCGGATACTTATACTTGCGGAGGAGCCGTTTGATTGCGCGGCGCATACCTGCCCGCGCGCTCTCCTTGCGTTGCCAGTCTATTGTCGAGTTCTTGCGCATCGCCTCCGTTAGCTCGCGCGTGATGGCGACCAGCTGGTCGTTGTCGTAGAAGTCCTTCACCGCCTGCGGCTTGGTCAGGGCGTCGTAGAAGGCCAGCTCCTCCTGCGTGAGCCCTAGTTGTCCCGCCTCGTCTCGCTCGGCCATCATCTCCTTGGCCATCTTCAGGAGTTCCTCGATAACCTCGGCGTTGGTAAGCATGCCGTTGAGGTATGCGTTGATGTTCTTCTGCAAAAGCTCGCTGAACTTCTGCGACTTCACCACACTCGTACGCTGATAGGTGCGCACCTGTTCCTTGATGAGCCGTTTAAGGGTCTCGAACGCGATGTTCTTCTCGCGCATGTGGGCGAGCTCCTCCAAAAACGACTCGTCGAAGAGCGAGATCTCCACGCTGTTCTTACCAAAGAGGTCGATGACGCCGTCCGACTTTACGGCCTGCTCGAGGATAGCTGTAACGCGCTGGTTTAGCTCGGCGTAGGTCATGCTCCCACCTCCGCCACCGCTCTTGCCTTGGATGCGCAGCACCTGCACGCGCAGCACGCTGACGAAGGCTGCCTCGTGCTGGTCCTCCTCGCTAACGAGGCTCTTGCAGAGACTGAGCGCCTGGTTCATGAGCTGCGCTTGCTTTAGAAAGTCTTCGGTCTCCTCGGTGCGTGCCGGATCGAGCAGCCAGTTTGTCCCATCGGTGATGCAGCTTGCCAGTTCCTGCTTGCTGCCGCTGAAGATGCGGTCGTGATAGTCGAAGCCATAGAGCAGGTCGCGGCAGACATCTAGCTTCTCTAGGAACTTCGGATATGCCGTAGCGGCGATGTCCATGTTCCCGTAGTTGGATCGGTCACGGGCTGTGTAGTCTTTCATGGCTCGCTTGAGAGCGCCGGCGATGCCTATGTAGTCGACGACTAGGCCGCCCTCCTTGCCTGGGTACACGCGGTTCACGCGGGCGATAGCCTGCATGAGGTTGTGGCCCTTCATCGGCTTGAATACGTACATGGTCGCAAGGCTCGGCACGTCGAATCCCGTGAGCCACATGTCCACCACTATGGCGATCTTCATCGGGTCGTCATCGCGCTTGAACCTGCGCTCCATGTCCTTCTTGTGCGTCGCACCACCGCAGACGTCGAACCACTCCTCCGGGTCCTGGTTGCCCATGGTCATCACGACGCCGACCTTTTCCTTCCAAGAGGGGCGCATCTCCATCAGTTTGTAGTAGATCTTCATCGCGATGGGGCGGCTGTAGGCCACAATCATCGCCTTGCCCGTGAGGACGTCACTCCGGTTCTTCTCGTAGTGACTCACGATGTCGGCGCACAGAGCTTCGATGGTCTCGGGCGTGCCGAAGATGGCGTCCATGCCACCCAGCTCGTGCTTACTGCGCTCGATGCCTGCCGCATCGGCTCCTTCGGCGTACTCGGCATACACTGCATCGAGCTTGGCGAGCACGTTCTCGTCCAGGTGCAGGGCCACCACGCGGCTCTCGTAGAACACCGGCCGCGTGGCGTTGTCTTCCACGGCTTGCGTCATGTCATATACGTCTATGTAGTCACCGAAGATTTCTCGGGTGTTCTTGTCCTCGGTAGCTATAGGCGTGCCCGTAAAGCCAATGTAGCTCGCGTTTGGCAGCGCCTTGCGCACCATGCGTGCCGCTCCCACGTATACGTTTCCCTGGGCGTCCATGCGCTCCGCGAGCCCATACTGCCCGCGATGGGCCTCATCCACCATAACCACTACGTTGCTGCGGTCGCACAGCGGCTCGTTTCCATCCATGAACTTCTGCATCGTCGTAAAGATGATGCCGTTGGCCTCGCGTCCGACGAGCAGGTCTTTCAGATGCTGGCGGCTTTTGGCATTCACGGGTTCCTGGCGCAGAAACGCCTTACAACGTCCAAACTGACCGTAGAGCTGGTCGTCCAGATCGTTGCGGTCGGTAATGACCACTATGGTCGGGCTGTCCAGCCGCTCCTGCAAAAGATGCGCAAAGAACACCATGGAGAGCGACTTGCCCGAGCCCTGCGTGTGCCAGAACACGCCGATCTTTCCATCGCCGCTCACGGCCTCAACAGCACGCTCCGCCGCCTTGCGCACTGCAAAATACTGGTGGTATCCGGCAAGAATCTTGACCACGCTCTCTGCTGAATCGTTGAAGCAGATGAAGTTGTGCACGATGTCGACAAGACGTTCCTTTGCGAACATGCCGTCGAGCATGGTCTTCCAGTCGGCATGCGGAGTCTCCGAATAGTCACCGTTCACGCTCTTCCAGGCGACGTAACGGTCCTCTTTGGCAGTTATGGTGCCGACGCGCGTCTCGGTTAGGTCGCTCATCACGCAGAAGGCGTTCGGCACAAACAGCGAAGGGATGTGCTTCATGTACTGACGCAGCTGCTTGTACGCATGGCTGGCATCAGTCTCCTCACGTGATGGCGACTTTAGCTCGAAGATGACGAGCGGGATGCCGTTAACGAAGACAACGAGGTCGGGGCGCTTCTGCGAGTACTCCACGAAGGTCCACTGGTTGACCACGTGAAAACTGTTGTTAAGCGGGTTCTGATAATCGAGCAGGTAGACGATGTCATCGCACTCCTGTTTGCCATCGTAGAAATGAACCTCCACGCCAGACTGCAGGTAGTCGTTAAACACCTCATTCTTTTGATACAGTCCACCGGCATCGATATTCGATATCTTGAGAATGGCCTGCTCGATTGCAATGAGTGGAAGGTTGGGGTTTATTCGCTTTAGGCTATTTGGAAGCACGGTGGGCAGAAACACGTCGCGGTAGTCTGCCGTAATTCGAGGTACATTTGGACCGTGGAGGAAGTCGTACCCGAGGTCATCGCGAAGCCGTTCGATGATGACCTGCTCATAGAAATCCTCGTTCATCGCAATGGTCTTTCCAGAGTATTCGAATGTGAAGTCTGTCGTACCCATGTCGCCCTCTTGTCCGGCGTCGGATTCCCTTACTCATCAGTTCAACCTAAAAGCATAACTCGCATAAGACTTTTGGCATTCGATTAAGCAGTTGGAAGGGCAGACGAATAGGCTAGACGCAGCAGCAGTAGGGTAAGACAAGTCATAGGCGCAATCCAGTGCCGCTCTTTCTCGCAGCGAATCACGAGCGAAGCGAGTGAGCGACCGCATAATACATGCTGCTAAACATGGCTCTGCGATACCCCAGGGCACCGACCTTGGTCCAGATCATTCAACCCGATGCGCTGACCCTGTGCGCGAAACCATTACTCTGGAATTGCAAAAAATAAAACTTGTATTGATCCTTGTGTTTTTGTCTAGGCAACCCGCAGAACCTCCAAAGCGGCGATACTTCGAGCAGCAAAAAAGGCCAGGCCGTTGTTCCCCGGCCTGGCCCTTGTCTGCAGACTGATGCCTGCGCGTCTAGCTAATGCTGTCGTGGATGTCCTGCAGCGCGTTGACGCCCGAGTCGGTACCGGCCACCTTGGCGGCAATGCCCACGGCACTCGCGTGTGCCGCCGCAATGGTGGTCACGTACGGAATGTGAGCGCGGATGGCAGCGCGACGAATTGCCGAGCCGTCCGTCTCGGAGTGCGTGTCGCCCTTGGGCGTGTTTACCACAAGATCTATCTGTCCGTTTGCGATAGCGTCGGTAATGTTTGGACGGCCTTCACGCTGCTTGAATATAACCGTGCAGGGAATGCCGTTCTCGGCCAAAAACGCTGCCGTACCGCGGGTTGCCATAATGCTAAGACCGGCATCCACGTACTCGCGGGCAATGTCCACAAGCTCGTCCTTGTTCTGGTCCGAAACGCTCATGAACACCGTGCCCTTGGTGGGCAGCGTGCTGCCAATGGCCTCCTGGGACTTGAAGAACGCCTCGCCAAAGGTCGGAGCCAGTCCCAGCACCTCGCCCGTAGAGCGCATCTCGGGTCCCAGAATAGGGTCTACCTCGGGGAACATGTTAAAGGGCAGCACGGCCTCCTTAACGCCATAGAACTTGTAGGTGGCCTCCTTGAGTCCCTCCACCGGCGAGGGACGGCCGGTTATCTCGCCCATTATGGCATCGGTTGCCAGCTGCACCATCTGTATGCCGCATACCTTGGACACCAAAGGCACCGTGCGGCTCGCACGCGGATTGGCCTCAATAACAAACACCTTGTCGTTCTCGATGGCATACTGGATATTCATGAGGCCGACCACATGCATCTCCTCGGCAATGCGGCGCGTGTACTCCTTTATCTTGGTAAGGTTCTCATCAGAAATGGAGATGGACGGAAGCACGCAGGCCGAGTCGCCCGAGTGCACGCCTGCCAGCTCGATGTGCTCCATCACAGCCGGTACGTAGGCGTGCGTGCCGTCGCATATGGCGTCTGCCTCGCACTCCAGTGCATGGCGCAGGAAGCGGTCAATAAGGATGGGGCGGTCGGGAGTCACGCCAATGGCAGCCGCCATGTAGGATCGCAGGCTGTCGTCGTCAAACACGACCTCCATGCCACGACCACCCAGCACGTAGCTGGGACGCACCATTACGGGATACCCAATGCGGTGCGCCGACTCAAGGGCCTCATCCACCGTAACGGCCATGTCGGCCTCAGGCATGGGAATGCCGAGCTTGTCCATCATGGCGCGGAACTCGTCGCGGTCTTCGGCAAGGTCGATTACCTCGGGTGTGGTGCCCAAGATCCTAACGCCGGCAGCCTGCAGCTCACTTGCAATGTTGAGCGGGGTCTGACCACCAAACTGCGCGATTATGCCAATGGGCTTTTCTTTGTTGTAAATCGAGAGCACGTCCTCCGTGGTAAGCGGCTCAAAGTACAGCTTGTCGGAGGTGTCGTAGTCGGTGGATACCGTCTCGGGATTGCAGTTTACGATAATTGTTTGGAACCCGAGCTTGCGCAGGGCTATTGCTGCATGCACCGAGCAGTAGTCGAACTCAATGCCCTGCCCTATGCGGTTGGGGCCGCCGCCCAGGATCATTACCTTGTTGCCCTCCAGCGGCTCGCTTGCGTCTGGAGCATTGTAGGTGGAGTAATAGTAGGCGGAGTCCTGCGTGGAGCTCACGTGCACGCCCTCCCACGCCTCGGTTACGCCGAGCCCGAGCCTCTGCTCGCGAATGCTCGCCTCACTAAGGCCTGTGAGCTGAGCGAGGTACTTGTCGGCAAAACCGTGCTTCTTTGCCTGCGTAAGCATATAGTTGGGAAGCGCCTCACCCGGGTTCGACTTCGCATACGAGAGGATGTTCTCCTCCTCTTGCACGAGCTCTGCCATCTCCTGAATAAATTCGCGCTTAATGCGGGTGAGCTCAAAGAGCCTCTCTACCGACACACCCTTGCGCAGCGCCTCGTACATTTGGAACTGACGCTCGCTCGTTGGCGTGCGCAGCATCATTTCCAGCTCCTGGGCGCTCTTTTCGTTAAAGTCCTTGGCAAAGCCCAGGCCGTAGCGTCCCTGCTCCAGCGAGCGAATGGCCTTTTGGAAAGCCTCCTTGTACGTCTTTCCTATTGCCATTACCTCGCCGACGGCGCGCATCTGCGTGCCCAGCTTATCCTCGACGCCCTTAAACTTCTCGAACGCCCAGCGCGCAAACTTAATTACTACGTAGTCGCCAGTGGGCACATACTTGTCCAGCGACCCCCACTTGCCACAGGGAATCTCGGCCAGCGTTAGGCCGCTTGCCAGCATGGCGGAGATAAGCGCGATGGGGAATCCCGTTGCCTTGGAGGCGAGTGCCGACGAGCGGCTCGTGCGCGGGTTGATCTCTATGATAATGTCGCGATCGCTCACGGGGTCGTGTGCCCACTGAACGTTGGTGCCGCCAATGACCTTTACCGCGTCTACGATGCGATAGCTCTTTTCCTGCAGGCGATCGATGACCTCCTGGGAGATGGTCTGCATGGGCGCGGCGCAAAACGAGTCGCCGGTATGGACACCCATGGGGTCAATGTTCTCGATGGTACACACCGTAATCATGTGGCCGGTGCTGTCGCGCACCACCTCGAACTCGAGTTCTTCCCAGCCCAGGACCGACTCCTCCACCAGCACCTCGTGCACGGGGCTCGCCGCCAGGCCGCGCGCCACTACCGTGCGCAGCTCGTTTACGTTATACACCATTCCGCCGCCGGTGCCGCCCATAGTGTAGGCGGGACGAAGAACGCAGGGATATCCCAAGTCCTGGGCAATCTCCACTGCCTCCTCCACGGAGTAAGCCACCTTGGAGCGAGCCATCTCTATGCCGAGCTCGTCCATAAGCTCCTTAAACGCCTCGCGGTCCTCGCCGCGCTCGATGGCGTCCACCTGTACGCCGATGACCTTTACGCCGTACTTGTCCAGGATGCCCTTTTTGGAAAGCTCGCTGGACAGGTTGAGCGCCGACTGGCCGCCCAAGTTGGGCAGGATGGCATCGGGGCGCTCCTTTGCGATAATTGCCTCCAGACGCTCTGGGTTTAGCGGCTCTATATAGGTACGGTCCGCCGTACCAGGATCGGTCATAATAGTTGCAGGATTGGAGTTAACGAGCACTATCTCGTAGCCAAGGCTACGCAGCGCCTTGCACGCCTGCGTTCCCGAATAGTCAAACTCGCAGGCCTGGCCAATAATGATGGGGCCAGAACCAATGATCATAATCTTGTGTACGTCTGTACGCTTTGCCATAGGAAGACCGTTCCCTCCTGTTGTTGTCGACAAACATCCTAATAAGTGTAACCACCTAATCGGCTTGTAACGCAACCGACAAAATAAACTCGCATATTGTTAACGAAACGAATTGAATGTTTGCGGCCTTCCTCGGCCGCAATTATTCGTCCCAGGTATAATAAGTTCGTGCAATATGGCCATGAACAGGGGGATTGTATGAGCATAGACTATTCGACGGTGCGTTTTGAGGCGGCATATGGTTTGGCCGAGCAGCTGCCACCCTCAACAACACCCGAAGTGGCTTTTGCGGGTCGCTCCAACGTTGGCAAGTCGTCCCTCATAAACAAGGTGGTTAGGCGCAAGGCCCTTGCCCGCACCTCAAGCCAGCCAGGAAAGACGGCCAACATAAACTTCTACCTCGCAGATGGTATTCGCCTTGTCGACCTGCCCGGTTACGGATACGCAAAAGTATCGGGCAAGGAGCGCCAGCGTTGGGCAGACCTCATATTTGGCTATTTTGACCAAGAGAGAAGCTTTAACTTGGTCGTTGCGCTCGTGGACATTCGCCACGACGCCCAAAAGCTCGACGTTCAGATGCTCGAGTTTCTTACCGAAGCAGAGCTGCCGTTTGTGGTCGCCTTTACCAAGGCGGACAAGCTTTCCAGATCCAAGCAGGACCAGCAGGCCGCACGACTTTGCAAGCAGTTTGGCATCAAGCGCGCCCAAACCGTTATAACGTCTGCTCAAAAGGGCACAGGCATAGACGAGCTGCGCCGCCGCATTGAGGACGCCTGTATATAGGTACCGTATGCAACGTTGGCTACACAACCATAAATGAGCCCGTCCCGTATCCCAGGACGGGCCATGGGGTGGGGCGCGAAGCGTAGCCGCGCGCAGTTCCGCAGCGCGAGACAACCAAGAAGGTTCGTAACAGCTCATCGCGCGAGGACTGTTTGAGCACGGCATCCTTCGCACCCCGCCCCACGGCCTGTCCTGGGATACGGGACGCCCGTTTACAGTATCCCTATTCCAGCGCCTCCTTGGGAAGCGCGACTTGGCGGTAGCTTACCCCACAGCGATCGAGCACCGACTTGGCCACGGCGTTACCCACGGTGTCGGCGTACTTGTCGTCCAGGTACACCACCTCGCAGATGCCCGCCTGCACCAGCGTCTTTGCACATTCCTGACACGGGAAGAGCGTAACGTATGCTGTGGCTCCCGTAAGCTCGCGCAGCGAACCACGGTAGTTGAGGATGGCATTGGCCTCGGCATGTATAACGTAGTTGTGCTTATCGGTGAGCGGGTCGTCGGTGGTGTCCCACGGAAACTCGTCGTCGTCGAGTCCGTGGGGCGTACCGTTGTAGCCCACCGAGAGGATGCGGTGGTCGGTGCTAGCAATGCAGGCACCAACTTGCGTGTTGGGGTCTTTGCTGCGCAGGCTTGCAGCTACCGCAACGCGCATAAAGAACTCGTCCCACGAAATTACCTCTGATCGCTTGCCGGGCATGGCTCGCCTCCCGTATTTATTGGCCCTACTCCCCCACTGGCGTGCAGTCGGCATTGAGCGAAGCAATGATGTTGGGCAACGCTGCGTCGACCTTGTCGTTGTCGAGCTGGCAGGTGCCGGCATTGGCGTGGCCGCCACCGCCGTAAGAGAGGCACAGCTCGCCGATGTTCGCGTTGCTGCGCTTGTCCAAAATGGACTTGCCAATCATCACGGCCGTGTTCTGCTTGCGGAAGCCCCATGCAACATGCACGGATATCTGCGTCTCGGGATACAGCGCGTACACCATAAAGCGGTTGCCAGCGTAGATTACCTCCTCGTTGCGAAGGTCGAGCACCACTACGCGGCCCTCAACGCGAGCGAGGCGCGCGACCTGCTCCTTAAAGCGCTCCTGCTGGTCGAAGTACAGCTCCACACGCTCCATCACGTCGGGATCTTGGAGCACTTCGTCTATGGACTTCTCCAGGCACTCGTCGATGAGCTTCATCATAAGGTTGTAGTTGGAAATGCGGAACTCGCGGAAGCGGCCAAGGCCGGTGCGAGCGTCCATAAGGAAGTTCATAAGAACCCAGCCTTCGGGGTTAAGAATCTCCTCGAGCGTAAAGTCGGCGGAGTCGCCCTTGTCCACCGCCCACATAAGCTCGTCGCTAATACGCGGGAGCTTCTCCTTGCCACCGTAGTAGTCGTACACCACGCGAGCAGCGCTCTTTGCGTCGCCGTCTATTATGTAGCGTCCCGCGTAGTCCACGTCCTTGTTGCGCGTAAGCTCGGACTCGTGATGGTCGAACGCAAGCCCAACGCGCGGGTCAAAGGGAAGGTTGGTGGTTATGTCGCGCGACGATATGTCCACCTTACCATCCTGCACGTCCTTGGGATGCACGAACTTTATGTCGTCAATGAGGTCCAGCTCTTTAAGAATCATTGCGCATACGAGGCCATCAAAGTCGCTGCGCGTTACCAGACGATACTTGCCATTTTCTGCCATGGTCTTACCCTTCGTTGTTCCTTAAGCATCCAATCGCTTGTTCCAATACACATATTGTGCCACTTTATGACCAAAACGCCATGCCCAAATGCTCCAAGAGCACTTTGAGTCCGATGAGTATAAGCACCACGCCCCCCACAATCTGTGCCGAGCGCTCGTAGCGCGAGCCAAATGCATGTCCAACGGCAACGCCCGCAAGCGAAAGCACAAATGTAATAACGCCTATAACGACCGCAGGCAGCACGATGTTAACGTTAAGAACCGCAAGCGAGAGGCCCACGGCCAGCGCATCGATAGAGGTGGCAACAGCCAACATAAGGAACTCTCCCCACGCCACGCGATCCGTGGCGCCGGATTCCTCGGGCTCGTCTTTTACGGCGTCTGCAATCATCTTGCCCCCTATGAACGCCAGAAGGCCAAAGGCAATCCAATGGTCAAACGGTTCGATAAGCCACAGGAGCTGAGTGCCCAGCAGCCAGCCGATAACTGGCATACCTCCCTGAAAGAGCCCAAACAGCGCGGCAAGCACCAGCGCCACGCGAACGTTGAGCTGCTTCATGCCCAATCCCTTGCATACCGACACGGCAAAGGCGTCCATGGCAAGGCCAACGGCCATGAGCACCAGCTCTACTACACCCATATCTATTTCCTCCTCATGCGCTTTCGCGCCTTCTTGCCAGGAAGCCTGTCCGTCCACTTGCGCTTGGGGTCGGGAACGAAGGGCGGTTGCCCGCAGTCAATCCCTTCGGCGTTCGGATAGGGATCAATAACCCGCTTTATGAGCCTCTCTATGTCGCGCAAATCCAGATACTCGGGCTCAGAGCACAGCGTAAGAGCCCAGCCGCGCCTGCCCGCTCGCCCGGTGCGCCCTATGCGATGCACATAGTCCTCGGCGTCGTGGGGAACGTCGAGGTTCACCACATACGAGACCTCGGAGACGTCTATGCCCCGCGAGAGCACGTCGGTCGCAACGAGCACGCCCACCTCGCCTGAGGCAAAACGCTCGAGGGCATGTGTGCGCTGACTCTGCGTGCGCCCACCATGAAGCGCGGCGGCACCGAATCCCTTTTGCCTTAGCACCCTGCACAGGTGGTCAGCGCGGTGTTTGCCCCTAACGAACACGAGCACGCGATCCGACCCCTCCCGGCGCAGCACCTCCACTAACACGCGCTTCTTGGCCTGTGCCGTAACGCCCAGCACGTACTGGTCAACCGTCTTGGCCACCGTGCCCTTTGGGGCAATCTGCACACGCGCGGGATCTCGCAGCAAAGAACCAACTGCACCCAATACCTTTTCGTCTAGCGTTGCCGAAAAGAGCAGGGTCTGGCGACGCGTTGGGATCATAGCAACAATGCGTCTCACGTCTGGCAAAAAGCCCATGTCGAGCATACGGTCCGCCTCGTCCAGCACCAGGGATTCCACCTCACCCAGATTGCAACATCCCTGCTCCACGAGGTCCAGCAGGCGTCCAGGCGTAGCCACCAAGAGGTCGCAGCCCTTGGCGAGAGCATCCTTTTGGGGCTCATACCCAACGCCGCCCACAACCACGACCGCACGGTGTCCCGTATGCTCGCACACCGTCTGCGCCACCTTTTGTATCTGCTGCGCCAGCTCGCGCGTGGGGGTAACAACGAGCGCCAGAGGCCCAGACCCATTTTGTGCATGCGGCAGACGATCGAGAATAGGCAGGACAAAGGCTGCGGTCTTTCCCGTACCCGTCTGCGCCCCAGCCAATACGTCGCGCCCCTCGAGCACCAGCGGTATTGCCCGCTCCTGCACGGGAGTGGGACGTGCATAGCCCATGTCGGCAACGGCCGCAAGCGTTGCTACACCCAGCCCCAAGCTCTCAAACGTCACGGCTCCTTTTGCTGTGTTCGTCATACGGCTCCAGCACCTCTCCTTGTTGCCGCACTGCATCTGCCCGCTTGGCAGTGTAGCGCATTGCGCTGCGTGACCACGAACAGATATCAAATGGGTGAGCTCCAATAGGCCTGTCCCCAAACAAAGGCCAAGACCGCGAGGTGCCATGGAAAGCAGCCGCGCGCAGTTCCGCAACGTAGCGAGGGGCAGCGGACATCCGTATGGTCCCCTACCGCTTTCGCAACAACAAGAGAAGCCAAAAATCGGCAAACGGATATCTCGTGGACGTAAAATGTAGGCCCAAAAAACTTTCAGTTTAAGTTTCGATATGAACACGACAGAATTGCTCGGTTGCGACCTGCTTAAACGATGTTTATCTACAGCCAATCAACGCACTTCTCAACAGCATATTGTGGTTTTAATCACGTTTCAACACAATAAGTTGTGGCATAGTATGGCTTGGCAACAAGACGTAGGGTCTTACCGCACAAGAACACAGCTCACACGAAGCATCCACAGAATAACGTCGCCAAGGGCAACGCAGCTGCCCTTATTGCATAGCACTACAGGTTTTTTGAGGTCAAGGAGCAGGGATGAAGATCATCAAGCGTAATGGGTCGGAGGCCGTTTTCGATACGGGAAAGATCGTAAACGCCATAACCGGTGCAAACGCAGAGGCGCCCGAGGAGGACCGCCTTACCGAACGCGAGATTCAGTTTGCGGCTCTTAACGTGGAGGACCAGTGCGCCGGCTCGGGGCACACCGTAACAGTCGAGGAGGTTCAGGACCTCGTTGAGGACCAGCTTATGGCGCTCGACCACTTTGAGGTCGCCCGTCGCTACATTATCTATCGCTACCTGCAAAACCAGCGTCGTCACAAGAACACCACCGACGACAAGATCCTCTCGCTCATAGAGTCGAACAACGAGGAAGTTAAGCAAGAGAACTCCAACAAGAACCCCACCGTGGTAAGCGTGCAGCGTGACTACATGGCGGGAGAGGTCTCCAAGGACCTTACCATGCGCGAGCTTTTGCCCGAAGACGTTGTGGAGGCGCACAACGCCGGCATAATCCATTTCCACGACTCCGACTACTTTGCCCAACATATGCATAACTGCGACTTGGTTAACCTCGACGACATGCTGCAAAACGGAACGGTAATTTCGGGCACGCTCATCGAACGCCCCCACTCGTTCTCTACGGCATGCAACATTGCCACGCAGATAATTGCCCAGGTGGCCAGCTGCCAATACGGTGGCCAGTCCATTAGCCTTACGCACCTGGCGCCCTTTGTGGACGTAAGCCGCAAGAAGATCCGCCGCTCGGTGTATGCCGAGATGGAGGCCATTGGCTACCAGGCCTCGCCGGACCAAATAGCAACCATGGTGGAAAAGCGCCTGCGCGAGGAGGTCGCACGTGGCGTGCAGACCATCCAGTACCAGGTGGTTACCCTTATGACCACCAATGGTCAGGCTCCGTTTATTACCGTGCTCATGTACCTTAACGAGGCACGCAACGAGCAGGAAAAGGCCGACCTCGCCCTTATTATCGAAGAGATGCTCAAGCAGCGCCATCAGGGTGTTAAGAACGAGAAGGGCGTATGGATTACCCCTGCGTTCCCCAAGCTTATCTATGTGCTTGAAGAGGACAACGTCCGCGAGGGAAGCCCCTACTTCTACCTTACCAAGATGGCTGCCAAGTGCACGGCAAAGCGCATGGTGCCCGACTACATCTCGGAAAAGATGATGCTCAAGCTCAAGAAGAACGGCAACGGTGACGGAGACTGCTACACCTGCATGGGCTGCCGCTCGTTCCTGACGCCAGACCGCAGCGGCAACGGCTACAACAACGTTGCCCGCGCTGGCAACTACGAGCCGGGCAAGCCCAAGTACTACGGGCGGTTTAACCAGGGCGTCGTTACCATTAACCTTCCGGACGTGGCACTTTCCTCCGGCCGTAACATGGACAAGTTCTGGACGGTGTTCGACGAGCGTCTGGACCTGTGCCACCGCGCACTGCGGGCCCGTCACGAGCGCCTGCTGGGCACGCTATCCGACGCCGCTCCCATCCTGTGGCAGCACGGCGCGCTTGCACGCCTGAACAAGGGCGAGGCCATAGACCCGCTGCTCTATGGGGGCTACTCGACCATAAGCCTGGGCTATGCCGGCCTCTACGAGTGCGTAAAGTACATGACGGGCTACTCGCACACCGATCCGCATGCCACCGAGTTCGCGCTCTCCATCATGCAGCATATGAATGACCGCTGCGCCGAGTGGAAGGCCATCGAGGACATAGACTATTCCATCTACGGAACACCCATCGAGTCCGTAACGTACAAGTTTGCCAAGTGCCTGCAGCGTCGCTTTGGCATCGTGCCAGGAGTAACCGACAAGGGCTACATTACCAACAGCTACCACGTGCACGTTACCGAGGAAATAGACGCGTTTACCAAGCTGCAGTTCGAGAGCACCTTCCAGCATCTTTCGCCTGGCGGAGCCATTTCCTATGTGGAAGTGCCCGACATGCAGGACAACCTGGAGGCAGTTATTCGCGTAATGCAGTTTATTTACGACCACATTATGTATGCCGAGCTCAACACCAAGAGCGACTACTGCCAGGTATGCGGCTTCGACGGACAGATAGACATTGTGGAAGACGACGGAAAGCTTGAGTGGGAATGCCCCCACTGCGGCAACCGCGACCAGTCCAAGATGAACGTAGCAAGGCGCACCTGCGGCTACATTGGCACCCAGTTCTGGAACCAGGGCCGCACCGAAGAGATTCGCGATCGCGTGCTGCATCTTTAGAGTGTGGCGGCCGCTCGACCTGCCGCCGCCCCTAAAGAAGCGTCCGATCCTTCCGGCAGCCCAGAGAGCGCCGTGCTCAGACAGTCCTCGCTTCGCTGCGGAACTGCGCGCGGCTACTTTCTGGGCTGCCTCACGGATTGGACGCTTCTTTAGGGGCGGCGGCAGGTCGAGCGGCCTTCTTACGTTGCGGCAGCGCTTGGCGAATGTCGCGGCCCTGGTTCCAGAACCGGGTGCCAATGTAGCGCCGAACAGGGCGCCAAGGGGCGAGTAAATTGGTGCGGCCTTCGGCCGCATTTTAATAGGCGGTGCGAAGCACCGCACCAACTTTGCCCGCCTCCGCACACCCCGTCCGCGCCGTTTGCGAAGCGCTGGTTGTTGAGGGCGGGCGTGTACATGCCGCGGTGCGAAGCACCGCACCAATCTTGCCCGCCTCGGCGCACCTGTCGCCTGCGCCGTTTGCCATGACCGAAGGCTATAGGGCGGGCGCATGCATATCTCGCCCGCAGTTCCGCGTAGCGTATACTAGGCGGTGCGAAGCACCGCACCAACTTTGCCCGCCTCCGCACACCCCGTCCGCGCCGTTTGCGAAGCGCTGGTTGTTGAGGGCGGGCGTGTACATGCCCGCAGTTCCGCAGCGAAGCGAGGACTGTTTGAGGACGAGGTATGCACACGCCCGCCCGCCCGCCCCAACGAAAGGACCACCATGAACTATGCAGAGATCAAGTACTGTGATATAGCAAACGGCGTAGGTGTGCGCACTACTTTGTTTGTGTCCGGCTGCCGTCATGGGTGTCCGGGGTGCTTTAATGCCGCAGCATGGGACTTTCTAGCTGGAAAGCCATTCGACACAGAAGTTCAGCACAAGCTGCTGGAGTCCTTGTCTACTCCCTATGTGGACGGACTCTCGATCCTGGGGGGAGAGCCGCTCGAGCCCGAAAACCAAGAAGCGCTGGCACCGTTTTTGGCGCAAGCCAAGTCGGTTGCCCCATCCAAGGACATCTGGATGTGGACGGGCTTTACGTGGGAACAGCTAATGGGCAAAAGCAGGGCGCACACATCTTACATTAACGAAATCCTGGACTATGTTGATGTTCTTGTTGACGGTCCATTTGTGGAAGCTCAAAAAGACCTCACTCTTAGGTTTAGGGGATCGTCGAATCAACGTATAATCGATGTGGCTGAGTCGCGAACAAGGGAAAAAGTCGTCCTTTGGCAGGATGAAGCCATATTTTCCAGTCATAGCTGGTAAAGTTGTACCCACAAACGCAGCGTAGTTGTAATACACAGGAGCATATATGCATAACGGCATAAAAGTCTCGCGCAACAGCGGCATAGACGGCCTTAGGGCGCTATGCGTTGTGGCGGTAATTCTGTACCACCTTAACTTGCCTTGGGTACCAAGCGGCCATATGGGTGTTGTCGTTTTCTTGGTATTGTCTGGATACTTTACGACAAGCACCATTATGCGTTTGATGGAGGCAGAGAGACGTGCCGCAATCGTAAGCCTGTTTCGAGCATGGGGACGCAGACTGCTGCGCATCGTTCCTTCTGTTGTGGCGCTGGTGGCTATAGTGGGCACCATTTGTGCGGTTGGAAACCATGTTCTGCTAACCAAGATGCGCCCAGACGTGCTCCCGTCCTTGGGTTTTTATCTCAACTGGTCCTACATCCTGCGCAACGTATCGTACTTCGACCTCATAGGCGGCACCTCCCCCCTGCTTCATCTGTGGTATTTGGGAGTTGACCTACAGTTCTACTTCGTATGGACGCTCGCGCTCTTTGTATTGGTAAGAATCAGCACGCCTGTTGCACGAAGGGTCGCGCTTCTGCTCGCCATAGCGTCGGGCGTGTGGATGGCTTATATGTACGTTCCGGGCGCCGATCCCAGTCGTATCTATTACGGGACCGACACGAGAGCGTTTTCGCTGCTGTTGGGTTCGTGGCTCGCGCTCGCGTTCCCTTTGGGACAACGCCCCCAATTGTTTGCCAAGGCATTGGTTAGGCCCCCAAAGGATAAGGACGCAAAGGATGCGCCGGAGTTCCGCGCGACGATATTTGCAAGCTTTCTGGGATTATTGGCCCTCGGCGGCATAGTGGCGTCCATGATCTTGCTGCCTGCTGACTCCGACATCTGGTATCGCGGCGGCATGTTTGCCTTCTCGGCATTGGTGGTAATTCTTATGGCCACCATGCTTGCCCCGCGCAGCCTCTTGGGCATAATTCTGGGACTGGCACCTTTCCGGGTGCTTGGCGCTCGTGCCTTTGCTCTCTATTTGTGGCACTATCCCATCTTTCTCTTAATGGGTGCCAACAAGTCCACGACCGTATGGTGGATGCGTCTTGCTGCCATTGCCATCTCGCTTGTTGCGGCAGAGTTGTCGCTTCGACTTGTGGAGCGGCCCTTTGCGCCCAAGACCCACAGTCCCAAGGCAGAAAGATCCACCGCGAGCCATGAGACCAAACCGCAGTTCCATCGCCCAAAGCTGGCAATTGTATTTAGCACGATTGTAATTGCGGCCACAGGTGCCTACACCTACTACGCTCTTGCAAACACGCCCGACGAGTCGCTTGTTCCCAAGGAGAGCCTTGTGAGCACGGGCACGGGTGCCAGCCAGGCAATGGACCTCTCGCAAATGAAGTCCGACAGCTCGTCGTCTAGCGCCAGCGCCACTTCTTCGTCGAGCGCAAGTGCCAGCTCGTCCTCCTCAAAGCAAGATAGCAACGCAAATAAAGACAAGGACAAAAAGGTCCAGGTTACCGAAAGAACCATTGTGCATGCTCCGGCAACAGAGGTTTCCAAGGGCATAAGGGATCCCGTTCTTATAGGCGACTCGGTGCCAGGAGATGCTGGTGACGAGTTTATCTACACCGGATTGGGATGGGATACGCGATTGCCCGATGCCCTTGTAGACACCTTTATTGGCAGGCGTCCCGACCAAGCTCTTGAGGTCTTGCAGGGATACCTCGACCAATCGGCGGTCGGGCAAGTGGTGGTTATGGCGTGCTTCTCCAACTCCACGCCGTATCCCGAGACGCTCGAGGCCATGGTAAATGCCATTGGACCGCAAAGGCGACTCTACCTTGTGGGCACCGTCAACCCCGACGGCTTCCAGGATGAGGCAAACGAGAACCTCAAAAACGCGGCAAAGGCACACGACAACGTGTACTACGTAGACTGGCCAAGCGTCTTGGAAGGACACCTTGAGGAGTACCTCTGGGCAGACGCCACGCATCTTCGTCCCGAAGGGGCCAGCGTGTACGTAGACATGATCGTTCGCGCAATAGCACAGGACGTTGTGGATTCCGGCGGCTCGGTAGGCGAGGCGTAACCTCAGCTACGCTCACAAGCCACGTAAATCGATGGTCGGCGACAACCAATCAAGGGGGAGTACCCCTTTTGATAGGTACCAATCAAGGGGGAGTACCCCTTTTGATAGGTACCAATCAAGGGGGAGTACCCCTTTTGATAGGTCCAACAAAACCTCCGCTGCGCTACAATCGTCTTGTATGCATGCCATTCGGCGGTAACGAGGGTGATATGGGGTTCGACCTAACACTAATGAACTTTGCGGGTTTTACCCTTATTACCCTACTGTTTCTTATTGCAAGCATCATCCTTATTCTTTCCAATCGCACGATCGATCGCCAGGCACGAAAGGTTTTTCTCATAAGCTGTGCCGCCCTCTTTTTTATTGCGCTTGTCGATTGGTTTAACTTCTCGCTTAGCAGCCAGTTTCCCTCACTCGGTTGGTTCCAGGCTCTAACCACGATGATCACGTTTTGCGTGGCGCCCGCAATACCGGTAGCCATCGCTCAGACCATCTTTCCCGAACGCCACGTGCGCATACTCTATACCGTGCTCGTCATCCACGCGTTGCTTGAGGTAGCGTCGCTCTTTGGTGGCTACATCTTTTGGGTGGACTCCACCAACACCTACCATCGCGGGCCACTCTACGTGCTCTACATGGCAACCTACATAATGTCGGCAGTCTACCTATCGGTTGAGTCAATCCGCGCAGGCCATACGTACCAGTCTGCAAACGTCACGTCCATCCTTGCCATTTTGGGCGTCATGTTTGCCGGCGTAGGCGTTCAGGTTGCAAACGGTACCATTCGCACCACATGGCCAGCTGTGTCTATGGCCGTGTTTTTGTACTTCCAGTTCTATGCAGACATGATCCTTCGCACCGACGCACTCACCAAACTGCTCAATCGCCACAGCTACGAGGAGTTCCTTGGCAATCCCACGCTCCCATGTACCGTAATTGTTATTGACGTCAACGACTTTAAGTACGTTAACGACAACTACGGCCACGCTTACGGTGACGAGTGCCTGTCTGTCATAGCCTCCAATATCTTACACACATACGGAGAAGCGGGCCTCTGCTATCGCACGGGCGGCGACGAGTACACGGTAATGCTCACAAAGCAACAGGACAACGTACTTGCCCTAAACGAGGATCTACAGCAGCGGATGACAAAATCGCAGCAAAAGGACAGTCGCATTCCCGGAGTGTCGATAGGCTATGCCGTGGCCGACGGAAGAGAGCACCCGCTGCACGATGCCATTATCGAGGCCGACCACAACATGTATGAGGCAAAGAGAGCCCTCAAGGTGGGACGTGGCTAACGTGCGAATAGGCACTCAACTCGCGCGAGGAATGCTCGGCCTATCAAGAGGGGGTACTCCCCCCTTGATAGGCCGAGCACAGCGCTTGTCCATGGCACCGGAAGGTCCTGACCCTTGTTTTGGGATTGTCCCTATTTGTGGTCGGCCTGCATTTTGCGCCACAACGTACCCACGTCGCGCTGTACGTTACCGAGCATAGCGTCTGTCCTGCGCATCGCGTGTGCTATATCCTCGCGTGCGGCAAGAAGCTCAGATGCCCCCTGGTGTCCCAGAGAAAGAATCTGCTCGTCCAAGAGCTCAAGTTCCTCTTTGCCGTCCGTCTCCATCTCCCGCACGAGCACACCTAAGCCTTGACGCGCACAGATTATGGCCGCAGTCGCGTCGTAGCGTCTTGCCTGACTCATCGTGTCACCTTAGCGCTGGGCAATGCGACCATTGTCATCCACATACAGCTCACCCAAACTCGCAAGCTTCTGGTTGCGAAAATCCAGTTCCTCCTCGTCTTGGAAACCCACAAAGAAGAGCTGCTCTATGGCATCGTGATCGAAGAAGAACATCTCCTGCGGACTCACTATGCCTTCCGGATACCAACATGCCGAATAGTCGTATACCTTTTTCTCGCCAGCACGAGCCTGAATTCTGCCCGTAATCATCACTCGCTTGTTCCCGCCTTTGAGCAATACCACCGAGCCCAGGGGAAGAAGGTTCTCATACATACGCTCACACGTCCTTTCTTGTTTGTGTCATTCTATCGTTATCTTGGTGCTCCCAACTTGCCGCGCAGCTCGTTCCACCAAGACGAAACGCTCTTTCCCGCATCGTCGAGGGCACCCATCGTGGCGCTCCAGTCCACCTTGAGCTTAAGTCCTGCACCGAGGCCTAAACCCAAGCCAATCTCTCCTTCGACTGCCTGAATACCAACCTTTGCGCCAGCCTTGGCACCCGCACCTCCAACCTTTGCGTCCAGATCCGCATCGAATCGCGTTCCCAATATGGTGAATCCCGCCGAGAGCTTTCCTGTGGCCGCATATGCCTCTACGCCTGCCACCGCCTCCAGGCCTTCTGCGCTTACCTTAACCTTGGCCTCCGCCTCGCCCGTTAGCAGCTGTCCCCGCACGTTACCATGCACGTTGTAGTCCTCGACACCAAGAACCGCATTGGTACCAGCCTCCATAACGCTTCCAGCGGCCATCACGCCTGCCTCGACCGACGGGCCAAACGTGCCGTTAGAGAAGAGGGAGGCACCCAGAGTTCCGCTCACCGCGCCAGTTAGCGCCTTTCCCTCCATGCTCGCGCCAAGCAGTCCGCCAACATCTCCTGCCAGCTTGGCCTGCGCCACCGTAAGCTCTGCCTTTGCCTCGCCTCCAAGCGAAAGGGACCTGTCGCTCTTGCCTCGCTTTTTCGCGTTCTCTCCGTATGGCCCACAGGAGGTCTCCACGCTCAGAACGCTACCGCTTATTGCCCCGCTTGCCGCGATGCCATTGCCGCTCACAGTGCCCCTTGCCTCGCCATAGGCAAATGCGCTGTCCGTTTTGTAGTCCCCATGCAGGAACTTTTCCAACATGCCCCGCTCCACCTTGTCTGGACCGAGCTCAGACGCAAGGCGCAGCGAGCGGTTGGCATACATCTTGCTCACCCAGGCACAGTCGCCCCATCCTTTGCCGCCCGCAAACGACATGGAGGCGCTCGTGGCTTGATCAATATATCCGGTCTGAACCGACTCGTAAGCGGAACGCGAGTCGTTTTCGTACTGTTGTGCCTTCTGCAGAATCTCTTGGTTTACCTTTACAATAAGGCGTTGGCTGCAGATTAGCGCCTCGTAGCGTTGGCGGATGGCATCTATGCTCACAAACGAGATGGAAGCGTCCCATTCGTCGATCTCCCCCGACTCCACCGCATCCATAAGAGAGCTGTTTACCAGACGCGCCTGCGCAATGGCACCATCCATCTGAGACTCGAGCATGCTAATCTGGCGTTGCGCAGCCTCCATACGCTGAGTCGCGACGCTCGTATCCAAGACTCCGCCACCCGTATCGGGCAGCGCGGACACAAGCTGTGCATGACGGTCGTTTGCGGCTCGCAGCGACTCGTAGAACGAGAGATGTGCCACTACAATGGCTGCCTGCATACGGAACTTCTGCTCGAGCGCCTGTGCGCTTCTTCCACTCATGCCCGAGGCATGCATGCCACAAAACTTGCTAATCTGTCTTCTGCACTTGCCCATCTGCACTCCCAGCAGGGAGTTTTCGGCCCCAAGGGCCGCCAGTGCCTGCGACTTTACTATGCGCATGCCCGTCACCTCGCAGCAATACCCGTAGCTGCACGTTTATCGGCTCCCTCAAGTGCCGCCCCTACGTTTTTGACCGTAGCAACGTCTGCGTTTACAACGCGCGCAAACGACAAAAGCGCCTCGTTTGCAAGAGAGGTTATTCTCCCGTCGTGGTCCGCGCTTCCCAACACGGGAGCAGCACCATAAAGCGCCAACAGCCTAAGCGAACAATAGTCTTCCACCTCCCGCTTGAGCTCGGCGGCCAAGATGCTTGTGGCAAGGCCGCTCGTCTTAATCTCGTTACCCATCGCACCACATCCTTTCTATGCCCTCTCAACACAAAACGGATCGTTCGAAAGAAAAAACTCCCCACCCATCCCAACTTCCACTTCTGTCTGGGGCATTACGCGAACACCTTGCACATAGGTCCCATTGGTCGATCCCAAGTCGCGTACCACTACCCGTCTGTTCCGGACGCATACCGACGCATGCACGCGGCTGAGCGCGGAATGTCCTTTAACCCTTACCTCGCACACCTCTCCCCTGCCCACCCTGTTGGCCATGTCCCCCAAAAGCGGATACCGTGTTCCCGTGCTCATGTCGCGCAGGACAAAGCCATCCTTTGCATCACATGATTTCGAACTGGCTCCAATGCGCGTGTCTTCGCTGCCAACTGGACTGGAAGAGGTTTCTGCCCTCACAAACGCTCTAAGCCTGTTGAGCGAGAAGACACCGGCTTGGCTTTCTGCATAGCGTCCCATCCGCTCACAGAGAGCCGCCGCATTGACATCCCTAACACGTAGGCGCTTTGCGTCTCCCATTACCTGCAGCATCGCAAGCGGTGAGTTGGCGGCAACAAACGACGTCCCGCAAAACGGGGCAAGAACAAACCAAAGACGCCCATTGCCATCCACAAACACATACCGTGCGTCGTAAAGAAGCGCGTCGTAGCGGAAGCCACCATTCACGCAAAGCGAGATTGCCTCAACGAGGTCCTGTAGCATCTGCAACATGGCGCATGTGTCAATCGCCACATGTCGAAGATAACCACGAAGACTCGTAAGACCTTCTACATCTAGCCTCACCTCTGCGGAACGCCTCCCGCGTACCACGCGTGCAACGCCACATATGGGAGTGGTTCCGCCATGCTCTTCGAGCCATCGTTGCATGCGGGGATCGATTGCTTCCGCACCTTGCGTTCGCAATAGAAGCAGTCTTCTTTGCGTCTTTCGGTCTCGTGCAAAGTGAAGTCTCATGTCTGCTCCTCCTCTCAAGTGCCCCAATGCGCTACACCAAAGCCACAAGCGACCCGTCCACCAGGTTCTCCTGGCTCACCAACGCGCCCACCCACGCGTCCTGCTCAAGCAGCGTTCCCGCCTTTGTCCCGTCCAGGTACATGAGCCCCGCTTGGGAAGGCGCATAGAATCTAAGCCGCTCCCGCGACTCCAAGAGCTCTGCCATAAGGTTGGCTGCCTGGCCTACCAACAGCGCATGTGGAACGCGAAACTCGTATGTACTTGCCGTGGCCGCCAGATACACGTTAAGGAGCACCTTATCTGTCATTCGAATCCCCTCCCTCCCCCAGGTCCCCGGGCTCGACGAGTCTTACTGGCACAACGTTGGCACCTACGACCACAAAACCGTCTGATCTCTGTGACGAATTACGGTACTCGGGAAGAACTCGCGCATAGCGCAAGGCGCTCTGGTCGCAGAAGCCACTTCCCACCCATATGCCGTTTCCCTCTGCAGAAAGCGCCTTATACCAGTCGGCAAAGAGCGTCTTGGTGCGCCAGAATTCGGTTACGGCAACAAGCGCAGTTCCGTTCGTTCTTGCGTGGTCCACCATGTATTCCTGGAGCTTTTGTCCAATGGGCTCGTCAAGGTGCACCATTGTTTGCACGATGCTGGTAAAAACCACCACATGCGCATCACAGGTCTCGTTTGCGAGGTCGTCTACCAGTGCCTCTATTTGGCCCTTGTCTGCAAGCACGTTCTCGTCGTCTGTTGCAAGCATATGCTGGGGGTCAACAAACCTGTAGCGCACCCCTCCATGCCCTCGCAGCGTCTCGTGGGCCCCACGCAGGTAACGGACAAGGGACTCCGTGTCGTTTCCGAGCACCAAGAGGTCAGACGAGCGAATATCGAAGCACACCGGTTCAATGGCGCTTTTGGAAATGCCCACGGGAAACCTCGATTCGCTTACGTCTGCAACAAGGTGACGTAAAAGCACATGGCAGGGCATGCGCGGTATGCGCGCTGGCTCATAAGGGCACAGCAGGCGCGAAGCCTGTGCGACTCTTTCCACGACGGACAGCTCCTGCCGGGAGTCCCGGGCTATGGAAGCCCCTTGGAACTCGTACAGATTCGCACCCTCCCGCACGAGCCCACGCCGTTCTTGTTGAGGCACCGCAACTCCCCGCAGACCTCCCAGGATCGAAACATAGTCGTTTGCATCGTTGAGCATCGTGGGTATCTCGGCACCAAAGTTGGAACGTAGGCGCATGCGAACCTCACTTACGGATGATGCCGTGACCATAAAATGAATGTTGTAACGGGGCGCGTCACGCGTAAGCGACACAAACTGCTCCCCAACGTCGTCGCATGCATCCTCCAACGCCGAAATGTTGGCGATCGCAACCACCAAGCATGGGTTATCGCTATCGTCATTTGCCAAGCTCGCATGCCGCCTGCGCGCAAGCTCCGACTCCACAAGGCGAAGGAGGCTGCGTAAGCCCTCAAGGTCGTCCGCGTGCACGACTCCCCCAACCTGCGGCAGGCGCCCCAGCATCCCAAGCGTGTCCGCCCCCAGATCCACGCAGTATATCCAGAGCTCGTCGCTTGCATATGTCTTTGCCATGGAAAGAAGCGCCGTCGCAAGCAGTCCCTCCACACCGGATGCCTGAGATCCGTACAGCAAAACGTTTCCCACCCTGTTGAGGCTGAACTCCAGGCGATACTGTCGCTGGTTGGCGGGGTCATCCGCTTCCCCAATTACGAACGAGGGCTCCTGTGGGCAAAATGCACCGTAGCGTCGATCGAGGTCTTCCAGCGTAACGCGTGCCGGAAGCGCTTCCAGCCATAGGTTGCGCGCCCTCTTGTTTAGTGCCTCCGAGGCATGTTGTATTTCCAGAAGTGTGGCGTCGAGCTCGGACTCCCTCGCTCTGGTCGCAGGAACGGGAGGTCGAAGGCATGCGAGCGTACTACCTTCGGCATCAAGCAGATCAACCGCATTATTGCGACGAGGCTCAAAGTGGTTGCTGGGTGCGTACGTCATACCCGCATACGCTGCCTGACCAGCAACAAAGAGCTCACTATATCCCACCAGCAAAAAGAACTGTCCGGGTCGTCGCAGTCCAGCAGCGTCATCTTTGCGAATCATCTCGCGAGAGTCGGCGGCATCGGACACCTTGAGGCACACCTTAAAGCGCGCATTGGACCAAATTTGGTCGTCCACGACTCCCGACGGCTTTTGGGTGGCAAGCACAAGGTGGATACCCAGCGAGCGCCCAATGCGAGCTGCCGACACAAGCTCCTCCATAAACTCTGGCTCCTGTTGCTTGAGCTCCGCAAACTCGTCGGCAACAATAATGAGGTGCGGCAAGGGCTCCCTCAAAGCTCCCCGCCTGTAGAACGAGAGGTACTTGTAGATGTCCATCGTCGCCTCGCCCGTTATGTTGCGCGCATCGTTGAGCATGGCCTGACGGCGCTTGAGCTCACTGCGTATGGAAACCAGCGAGCGTCTGATGGAGCTTCCGTCCAGGTTGGTTATCGTTCCCGCCAAATGCGGGAGGCGATAGCGGTCGTTGCTAAACGCACCCGCAAGGCCGCCTCCCTTGTAGTCCAGGAGCACGAACGATACTTCGTCTGGCGCGTAGTTAACGCAGAGGGAAAGCACCAAGGTTATGATGAGCTCCGACTTTCCCGATCCCGTGGTACCCGCCACCAACCCGTGAGGGCCATGGACGCTCTCGTGGAGGTTTAGGAACACCAGGTTGCCTTGGTCGTCCATTCCGATGGGCGCCTTGAGCGAGCGAGACGCATCGTTTTGCTCCCATCGCTTTCCCACGTTTAGATGCTGCGCACACCCACAAGAAAGCATCTCCAAGAAACCCAGGGACTCGGGGACGGACTGGCGCTGTTCGGCCGTCTCCATACGCAATGCAGCCATATTCAGGCTAAAGACGCGGGCGTCTTCCTTGGTAACCATGATGTCCGGATCAAACGTCCTCAGCGTGCCCAGAGCATCCGACCGCTCGAACATGCGGGCCGAGCGCAAAACGGTTTTGACGCCCGCGCTCCGCACATCGCTCGCATCTGAAGACTCGTTGGGCAAAAGGTCAACAATATAGGCACAGTCGCGAGGCAGCTCGTGCACGCTCTTGGCCATATAGATAATCGAGCAGCCCTTGTTTGTGCGAAGGCGACCCAGACTTGCAAGCGCCTCCGAACGCTTGGCAAGCGATACGTTTGCGCAGAATACCAAATAGTACGTACCATAGTCCTCAAGTGTTTCTGCACGCTCCTTACCACGGGAACCTAGCACGCTGTTAAGCAGGTTGTTTATTTGCGCCAGGCCGTCCGACGTAAGAGCAACCAATCGTTGCGATCCTGTTTGGTCATACGCATGGCGCAATGAGCACACGAACTTCCATTCGTCCATCTCCCGCTGGTCTGCTACCAAAACGACCCTTACGTCGCGATAGCTATACAAGGCGCACACCTGAACAAGCAGGCCACGCACAAATTCCCAAACGAGGGCTCGCTCGCCCACGATACCCGCCACATAGTGCTTTGCGGGATTGAATGCAATCGGCACGTCGCATAGGCGCGTTGGGTTTGACGCCAGTGCATCCACCGTAGCTGCCATAGGGTCCTCTTCCAACGAAAAGTGCTTTTGGGGCCACAGCAGCTCCGAGGCAAGCTCGCAGTCCCCTATGCCAACGCGCAAATCCATAAAGTCATCGTTGGCGGCAGTGCGGTTCATGAGCAGAGGCGACCGCCCTTTCGCAAACGTGAGCAGGCGCTGCACAGGCATGCGGTTTTCGTGCAGTATGGAAGCCTGCTCCCCTGCGGCGCACTGAAGCATGTTTTCCACATCGTCGAGATATGCCATATACAGACCAACGCGACGCGCCTCCTCCGCATTGCTTCGCCGCTTGCGATATGCACGGGAAACGAGCGGCCAAACGAGCATGCCGCCCATCATGGCAACGGCCATGGCCAGCGAGGGAAGCGTTTGCATTACGCCCGCACCTCCCACAATGCCCAGCACGGAATTGGCAACCATACAGGTTGAGGCTAGTCCCATTAAAAACGATGGTCCCACTTGCATTATTGCCGGCGAGTCGTTTTGCTCCTTCCGTGCGGGAGGGCCGTCGACTTCCATCACGAGCGGTCGGATGGTCTTGGAGATGCGCGGCGCCGGATAGAAGACGGACGCCTCCTCCTGCCACACGGCACCGTCCTTTGGCGCAAGGCAGGGCACGCGCTTGTCCCATCTCGTCCCATTACATGGGCCCATAGCAAGGCCTGCCGGCCTGTTTATAAGAACAAGCCCCCTTCCCACCATTATTGAAAGATCGAGAATCTGGATCGTGTCGCCGGGTTTGAGAACGCGCGGCTGGAGCGCTTGCAGCATACAGCCGTTTACAAACGTTCCGTTTGCACTCTTTAGATCCGTAACGGCAAAGCTGTTTCCATCGTAGGATATGCGTGCGTGGCGACCAGACACGAAGGCGTTCCCATAGCGAACGTCACACGCCTTGTGCCTCCCCACCACAAGCTCCATCCGCCCTTGGAACAACAACCGCTCAAACTCTCCCGCCCCTTTGCATGGACGTCTGATGTGCAGGCTTGCAGCTTCGTTCGTAGGAACACTTGTGAGGCGTAGCAGCGCGCCAGCATCGGGACGTATGGAAACAGGTTCGCCCGCAACTCCAGGCTCGTTGCCCACGCTTACCGTCACGTGCTCACGCGGTCGCACCAACACTCCGTCTTCCGTTAGCTCAACGCTGCACAGAGCATCCTTTGGCAGGACGTCCTCTTCTAGGCCGCACCACACAAGCGACTGCAACGAGGCGTCAAGCAAAAAGGTGTGCACGCGCCGCATGCCTCTAAACGTTATGAGCAGGCGATTGTCCATGTCCCCTCCTTTCTCGAATCGGGCAAGGGGCTGCCGCAGACCTATCAAGGGGGAGTACCCCCCTTGATAGGTCTGCGGTCGCTTCTAGTGCAGACCTGCGGCTATCTGAGCATCGGTTTGCTCGAGAGCCGAGGCGGTGTTGTCAAGCGCGCGGGCAATCTCGTCTATGAGCTCCTTTGCCTGAACGAACCCCGGACGCAGCTCCTGAAAGCGGGACGCGTACGCACGACTTGCCGCGCCTTCCCACTCTCCCTGTAGCTGGTTGAGGAGCGAGTCCATCTTTGCGATTACCCCTTGGACGTTTTCTGCCTCCACGCGATACTCGTTTGCGCGCATGCGCATTTGGTCTGGTGTGATCCTAATCTGACCGGCCATTTTCCCATCCTTTCTATTCGAAGGACAAACCCCGTGTTTGCCCTACTTACCATGTGGTACGGACGGCTCCGCTATGCTCCTGCGCCGTACGAGCAGAGCACTTACGCCACCTATTGCCCCTGCGGCCACCATCGCAAGCACCGCCTCTACGACAAGCGTCGTTACGGCAAACCCTTCGCGGTCGACGGTTTGTGCGCGGCTCTGCAGGTCCGTATAGTCCCAAACGCGTATTTGCGCCCTGCGATGTGCGAATGCGGGTTTGGGAACGATCTCGAAGGTGTAGACACCCTCCCCAACGACCTCCTGAGGGTCAAGTTGATCGGGAGACCCTTCTCGATACACCGCAACCTCCTGGCCGTCCACGGTCACGCTTATTCGATCGCCACGCGTGATGCGGTCTACCACCCTAAATGACGCCCAATATGCATTTCCCACCTTCAACGGCTCGGGAAGGTTAACGTCCTCCACCTTCGGACCAAACTCGTCGAGGGTAAAGGAGACCGTTGCAGACTTACTCTTTGGGGATTGCTCCTGTTTGTCCGAAGCTTTGCCCCGCTCTGTCCTAAGTGCCCCGGAACCCCAGTACGCAGACGTCGTGTTGTTGTTGCTCGCCTTGTCGTGCGAGCTCACGTCCACCCGGTAGAGTCCCTGTCCCCCGTCGCCGTAATCGGAGTCGCTTCCTTTGCCAAAGTTACCGGGCGAGACGGTATACGTATACTCCCACCATCCCTCGTATGGGTTGCGCGCGTTGGGCTCGGCGGACGCCTGTACAACATAGCCACTCGACTCTGCGCTCTCGGTTCGTACGAGCCTCTTTGTGGCGTTGGCATACTCCTTGGTTACCATGCGTGCGTTCTCGCCCGAGTACGGACCCTGCTCAGGCACTCCACTCACGTTTACCTCGTGTACCACGATGCACGGAGCTTGGGGAAGGGGCTCGTTTGACCAGCTGCCATCCTCGTCCTGAACCAGCCCGTCTGTGCTCTCAAAGAAGAAGTTGGAGCCAAAGCGATTGAGAGAGAAGCTTACGACCTTTTGCTCGGAAGTGTTTCCCGCCATATCCCGCACACGTGCCGTAACGGTGTACACGTCGTCGGCATCCAGCAAATAGCGCGCTTCGTCCCCATCCTCCACGAGTCCGATGTTTCCCCAGTCCACCCGCATTGCGTTTGGCCCAAGCATGCTTGTGTTTCGAACCAGGAACGACGGTTCTGCAGACCCATCCCGCTTGCCGCGAAGCTCGACCTCAACAGAGGACGCGTCGAAGCTCGCCTCGTCCGCAAGCTCCACGATTGGCATCATGCCGTCTGCGAACGCGGATTTGTCCTCAAGCTCGCTCTCCTGGGCTCCAAGCATCTGCTGGTCAGGTTCTCCCACACGCTTTTTGACTTCCACCGTCGGGGCCTTGGTGTCTACGGCAAAGTCTGGCTCCACGTATTCCACCGCTTCGTTTCCAGCCCTGTCGCGACCACCGATCCGAAGTTTGTGTGGGTCAGACATCGCAGCGTCTGCACTAAAGGAAACAGTGAGGGTATGCGTGTCTCCTGCCGACACCCACTCGCCAGAGGTGCCGGTCGTGGCAACGTTTATGAGGCTTGCGTCAAAGTTGTGCTCTACAACGGTGACGGTAGCCGTGCGATATGCCTTAAAATACCTTCCGTTTTGCGCGTCGTTGTTGTCCCACGACACGCTAATTGCAGGCGCTGTCTTGTCGACAACAAACTCTTTGATCGAGACCTCGTTGGATGGGTTGCCCGCGTAGTCTGCGAAGCCAACGTGCAGGCTGTAGTGACCGTCCGAGTCGAATAGCTGCTCGAACACCTGAGAGTCGCCCTCTTGCTCGAATTGGCGTGCGGCAACCGTCCATTTGCTAACCTCGCTACCGTCGCGACTCTCCTCACGTTGCAAGGAGACAACGGTTCGATTTGGGTCATAGCGCCTCAGGTAGTCAAAGCCGTGTTCACGCACCTCAACGCGTGCAGTGCGCGAATCGTTGTACATCCCGCCGTCCTCAACGCCATCCACGCTCACCTGCGGCGCCGAAGCGTCTGCTATGAGGGCAAGAGGATATACGCCCGCATTGCCAAGCGACACGTTTGTAGCGTCTCCCGCATGGTCGGCCACTATGGCACCTGTGGGCGAAAGCGACCACCATCTGGTGTTGCCAGCCATGTCGCGAACCCACAGCCGTACGTCACGACTCCATACGGCATCGCGCTCCGCGCCCTCCGCATCGTGATTGCGCAGGGCAAGAGAGACCGTGCAAAACGCCTTCCCATGCACCTCGCTGAATACCACGTCATAGAAGCCTCGCGGGTCTTCCACCCATGCCTGGTCTATGAGATATTCGTCTCCGAACTCGAAGGTCATCGTAACGGGAGACCCGTCACGTTGGTTGTAGAACCATATGGGATCGGCACCCCAGCCCTCTCGCGCCTGCGCAGACGGATCCTTGCTCATAAGAACCCTGCTTAAGTAGGGAGCCTCCTGGTCTACCACAAACTGCTTCCCGGCATGTGACGTCTTGTTTACCGCAAGGTCTTGCGCATGGACCTCGGGAGTCATCCTGCCTCCATCATGTCCACTACGCTGGCTATATGCGACTATTGCAGTGTGCGTAACATTTCCGTCTGCAGCGCGCTCCGAAGCGCTCCACTCGGGAACGAATTCGTTACCCTTGGAATCGGTTACGGTGGTGCGGCTCGCGTCCAGATTCCTGTCCACCACGGTTACACGCACAAAGACTGGCTTGCAAAAGTAGTCCATACCAGCAAACGCGTGCGGGGATGCAGCTCCCTCGGCGTATGCGACTGACACAGACGGTTGCGTTGTGTCGACCGCAAACTCCCCCGAATCGTAGATGCCGCCTTCGCTCACCTCGGTTCCCTCGGCACCCACCAAGAGATTGCCTGCCTCGTCGGCACCGCTGATTCTTAGCGAGTACGTTCCGTCTCGCGGGAACTCCACGTCACAGCAGTATTCGTCTGGGAGCAAACCGGCCTTCCAGGAGCCCACCAAAACGTCTGCGGAAGTACATCCGTCCTTGCCTTCGGGCACTACGCGAACGAGCCTTCCCTCGTTCAGCTTCTGCGCGCAGAGGTTCTTGTCTGCAACAAACACGTGCGCTGTACGCGGACCGTCGTAGCACCGTCCATCGTCTTTCGCACTGTACTGCTCGTCCTCGAAGACCACACGGAGAGCGGGTGGCGTGGTGTCTATGGTAAAGGTGCGCACCTGCTCTGACGCTGCGTTTTGCGCCATGTCCGTCATACCTACCCGCACCTCGTAGCGACCGTCGTTCTCGTGCGTAGTAGCATCTGCGCCAATACGAAGGTCGTACACATGCGATACGTCGCCTTCACGTGCGCCCGAATAGCCCACTGTCTGCGTGGTCACACAAACATTGTCCTTTAGCACGCAGGCAACCTGCTGGTTGGGGTCATGCGTGGCAACATAGCCGAGGCTTTGGTCGTAGGCTTCTATGCACAGATGCTGCTCGCCACGCAAAAATGCACCCTCTTCCACTCCTGCTATGTTGAGCATCGGAGGGGTGAGGTCCTCAAAAAGCAATGCGGGATGACCAGACTTAGACACGAGCTCACCGGTAGCCCTTACCCGTATAGGATCGTTGGGCACCGCACTGACACCCGCCTTCGTCCTGCTCTCCCCCTCTTCCCCCAGCGACCATACTGCCGAGTTTTTGCATGCGTCGGTTACCACGATGCTCGTCGTGCTTGCAAGCGGATCTGCAGCCAGCTGTATCGTTGCCCCATCCTTGTTTGGCCATACGTCCATATGGAAACTGGACGTCGCGCCCTCGCATTCCACCGAAGACACGCCCGAGAGGTCGTCAAAACGAAGCTCGACTGTGGTCGGGGCGTTAAAGAATGCCAGCTGCGCACCGTCGGACCCTTTGTCGCAAACAAACGAGGGACTGGTGCTCACGGTAGCCGTTACCACAGGCGCCTTGGTATCCACAACGAACGACGAGGACTCATGGAGGTCGCACGACTCGTTGCCAGCAAGGTCCACAGCCCGTACCACGGGCAGCTCGTATATCCCATCGCTAAAGGTTGCGGTAGACGCAAAGGTAGTCGTTCTGTCCTCGTTTTTGGAAGTCGTCCAAGGCTCGTACCGCACGCCCTGGGAACCCTCTTCCCCTTCTGCGGACTCCAGGAGGTCACAAAGACGCGTCCCGTTTACCATTGTTTTTTGCGTATCCAAGTTCGCGTCGGTAACGCGTATGCCAATGGTGCGAGCCTCGTCATAGCACGCACGGTCTCCAAGCGTTGCTGCGGGAACACCCAGCTCGTCCACGCTAACCATGGGCGCCGTCGTGTCCACGGTTACGTTCCAGGCAGTGCTATGCGTGTGCCCTAGCACGTCCTGAACGTCTACCGTAAGGATGTAACTTCCATCCATGAGCTCGTCTGTTGCACGAAGGCAGAACACGGGCTCGTCGAAGCCCTCGAGCATTTTCCAATCCCGCTCGAACGATGTGTGTTCTTCTCCCGATTCGTCATTGAGTTTGGCCTGGGCTTCCGTGGGAAGCGCGTCTTGCATCTTAATGCCGCTTCCCCATACGCGAACCTCAAGGCCTTGCGCCTGCGACAAGACCGCTTTGTCGTGAATCTGGATACTGCCTGCCCACGCCTCCAGAAACACCTCGCACTCCGGGCACTTGTTCTCCGTGCTTCCGCCAGCACTAGGCGCCTGTTGTTTCGCATCTGCTGCACTGTTCTTGCCTTGCCCTTGCACGGCCGTTGAGCGACCCTGGCCTTCTGTGCTCGAGCCTTTGTTAACGCCACGGGCGCCTGCGAGGGCAACTGGCTCTATGCGTGACTGCTCGCCAGCATGCGCAACCCCTATGGAGCACGGCAGAGCGGAGAGAGCCACAGAAAGCGTGCCTGCCAAGAACTTCCTTCCCGCAGCCCTAAGAAGGTCGTCCTCCCTACTTGCGTAGTGCGATACCGCACCTTTGCATGCCTTGCTCATAGCGCCTCCTTCCAGATGTCCAGCACATCGCCTTTGCTATACGAAAGAACGCATTGCTCCACGACAAACGACGTTTCGCGTTCCGCTCGATAATCAACCGTGTCCGTCACATGAGTACGATCGCCTTCTAACACGCCTGTCGATCTCGCAATTCTTTTGTGCCGACCTGCATTGCCTTTTGCGTTATCCATTGCTGAGTCTGCTAGTACCTCTGTGGGAGGCTCACACGCCATAGGACCGTGACTCGAGTCCAACCGCATCCTTCCCAAGAGGTCGTTACGCACGCCGCGTACGTTGTGGGCCACGTAGAACCGAACAGCCTCCGCCGCGAATGCCAAACTTGTTACAAGGCAGGAGATACCCGCCACGAACATAATCTGTTGCAAGCTCATGCGACCACCGCCCCAGATGCCTCGTCTTCTTGCGCCGCTCTTTGTGCCATGGAAGCCACAGGGTTGGCATAAACATTTGCAATGTTTTGCTCCGCCACATCAAGGCCCTCATTCATCTGGGTAAATATGGGTCCGTATACCTCGGAATACTCCTTGGCATCTGCAAATGGGCGAAGCTCGTTAACGCAGTCTCGCACGGTGCGAAGCAGCGCGCTTGCCCTCTGCTCGTCAATGCCTGAGCGAGCAAAGCCCGCAAGGTACGTCGAGGAGGAAAGAGCGTCCACAGCCACCTGACAAAGACGCACGCGCACTCCTTCTGCAACGCTGTGTTCATTCGATGCCTGACGCTGCTCTGCAATCGTGTGCTCCAGAGCGTTCCAGAAGGCCTCATAATCCTGGTTCGCACTTCTGCCCTCCCTGCCGGCACGCGTGACCTTTTGATTAAAGTCCGCAATTACGCCATACACAGCAGCCGCACTCACATCGGCATCGTCGATGTGCTGTATGGTTGCACCCTCGTTGTTTGCACATGCATCCACCACGCGCCTGAACCATGGCGCAGCGGCACTCGCGCAAACAATACCGGCGTTTCCCACAGAACCGTTAGCGTTATCCGATCTAAAGTAGCTAAGGTAACCAACGCCCACGTCAAAGCAGAGCTGGGCATATCCCTCGCAGTCTTCCAGGTTGCGCGCCATCTGGAATGCCTTGCGCCAGCGGTCGTCCTCCGATTGCGTTAGCACGTAGTCGTGCTCGTATACCTCCAACAGCCGGAAATACGGCTCTGTGTTATTGGGCATGAGCTCTATTGCCTCCATACAGAGACGCTCTGCCTCGGACACCGATTCGTCCCGCTCCTCATTCGAGGCGGTTTCTGCCTGGCGCATTACGTCCGCATACGTTATGGTGCGCGTTGCGGCACAGAGGGCAAAGCATGCAAGTCCTCCCACAAGCATGGCTAGTGCGGCAACCAAGCGCTTCCTAAAGCGGGTAATCTGTCGACGCTGAGCCGAGCGCCATTTATGCGTGAGCTCCTCGTATCGTTCGAGGTCGTAGCGCATCTGGGCAACGTTGGCATAGCGAAGCGCGGGATCCTCCTGAGTTGCGGTAAGGATTATGCGTTCCAAACCTTCCGAGAGTCGCGGGTTCCACATGCGAACTGGCCGCATATTAAAGTCCACCCGAACGTTGCCGCGTCCGTCCTCCGTACGTTTGGGAACATGGCCCGTAACCAGCGAGTACAAGGTCGCGCCCAAGGCGTATATGTCCGATCGCCCGTCTATTGCAATGCTTGGATCCAGATGTATGGAAGGCGAACCGGACATATGGCGTGGGATCTGCTCGGGCGGCGCATACCCAGGCGTTCCCACGATCTTTCCGTCGTTGTTCTTGCCAGGCACGCATTCCATGCATACGCCAAAGTCTATGAGCCGCACCGACCCATCGTCGCGAAGCATGATGTTCGATGGCTTTAGGTCCCTATAGATTACTGGGTGCCTTCTGGCATGAAGGTATTCAAGGACGTCGCAGAGCTGGATACCCCATTCGATTACCTTTTGCTGCCCAAACGGACAACCTCGCTCTACGAGCGCTCTGCTAAGCTCGATACCCTCCACATAGTCCATAACAACGTAGATGGTCCTGCCAGTATCCACAATATCCACTATGCGCGGAATGGCGGGGTGATCCAGACGTTTCATAAAGTTGGCTTCATCAACGAGGGCCTGCCTAACCACCTCGCCCTCGACACCTGCCGTGTTGGGCTTTATCTCCTTTATGGCCCACAGCTTGCCCAGGCGCTCGTCGCGAGCCAGCCAAACGTGCGACATCCCACCCTTACCCAGAGAGTCAATGATGAGGTATTTCTCGTCCACCCATGTTCCGATGCGGGAAGGAGAGTGCTTTGCCACACTCATGGCCTCTCGCCTCCCACCGCAATCGTGAGCGATGAGTCTTGGCAAGGCTGGGGACCAATACATGCCACAGTAATGTTGTCGCACTCGCCTCGATTGATGCACGCCTGCACAAGCGAATCGCATGCCTCTTGGAGCGCGGACTCTTCCAGAATCTTCTGATACGAAAACGTCCTTATAAGGTCACCGTTCTCCAAGGTGCGATACGCGCCGTCGGTACAGAGCACGAACGCATCTTGGGGCGCAAAGGTTCCACAAGAGAACACGGGCTCGAGCGCGCTTGCGGCTCCCACGGCCTGTAATATCGCATGACCTTCCGCTTGGCCCGAGCTTTCGTCTGCGTTGGCATGCCCATGCTGTTGCAGGTATGCTTCCAGCGTCTGGTCTTCCGTAAGCTGCTCTTCACCGTTACCTAGGATTTTGTATGCCCTGCTGTCCCCCACATGGCCAACCATATACGTGCCGCTACATGCCAAGAGGCCGGTAAAGGTGGTGCCCATTGGCACGTCCCCGTGCGAACCTCGCTTGTAGAGCATGTTGTTGAGGCTTTTGAGGACCGTTGCCCACCTCGACTGGACGGCATCGAAGTCCAGCTGACGCCGCTTTGCGACAAGACCCGAAAGCTCATTTTGAAACCAGTTATAGAACGCGTGAGCAACCGTAGCGCTGGCCTTCTCGCCACATGCGAGACCTCCCACGCCGTCACAAACCACCGCCATGCCAACATCGCCCACTGTAGTTCTTGCCAGCATTGCGCAGGCAGCGTCTTGGTTGGCCCTTCCCAGGACGCCCCCACTGGAGCACACGGCCACCGCGCTCATCGCGTGCCGCCAAACTCGCTACTAGGTACAACCACGTCTACGGATGTTGCCTCGGAACTTGATCCATCGGTCGTAACACCATGCGCAAACCTGCCCGCTTCCAGCTGCATCCCCAGCGCTACCACCACCGCAACCAGAACAAACGACACGAGCACCCCAACCAGCAATGCCTGCCAAACAACCATGACGCACTCCCTTCCGCCTTGCAGTAGAGAATACGTCTGTATAGGCATTTACCTGCGGTTATTCTGATCCCAACTCCCAGCCAGCATACGTATAAATCGCACCAATCTCCCCATATGGAACGTTTGCGCACCATACGTTGCGGTTACGAATTGACGCCATTTTGCACTCAAACGCAAATGGCAAAAAAATAGCCCCAAAACAGGGCCATTTGGCAATGTTTATGCATTTCTCCGGGCCGCAAGGACGGGCGCTCCCTGCTCCCAGGCAGAGGTCCAGGCCTCCCGGCGCCATGGACAAGCGCCGTGCTCAAACAGTCCTCACTTCGTTGCGGAACTGCGCGCGGCTGCTTTCCATGGCGCCTCGCGGTCTGGACCTCTGCCTGGGAGCAGGGAGCGCCCGTCCTTGCGGCCCATCCAGCTGGCGACTTCCACACGCCCCTGACAGTCCAAACACTCCAACGCATATATCGTAAGCGCAGTCCGACCCTCGTTTTTCTCCCGCAAGCGAGTCGTGAGCGAAGCGAACGAGCGAACGCTAGTGAGCGCTGAGCGTGAGGGAGAAAAACGAGGGTCGGACTGCGCATCCCATGGTTGATGTGTATGTGGGAGTGTTTGGACTGTCAGGGGCGCCCCGTGGGCGCTATTCGTCGCGCGTACGCTGGGTGGTAATCATACGATTGATAGCATTCACGTAAGCCTTGGCGCTGGACACAATAACGTCCGTGTCGGAGCCGCGACCGGTGTACACCATGCCGTCCTGCGCACGCACGCGCACCACTACCTCGCCTATGGCGTCGATGCCGCGCGTGATTGCCTTTACGGCGTACTCCTCCAGCTCGCCATGCGCCTTTACCACGCGTTCGATGGCTTTGTAGGCGGCGTCTACTGGACCGGTTCCCGTGGCAGACACCACATGCTGGACCTGGTTCTCGTCGGTAATGGTAGCCACGGCCGTGGGAACCAGCGGGTCGCCGCATTGGATTTGCAGCGCATCCAGCGTGTATACGGCGTCCACCTCGCGAGAGCGTTCCTGGATCATGGACTCGAGGTCTTCGTCGTAGACTTCCTTCTTCTGCTCGGCAATCTCCAGGAAGCGCTGGTACACGTCGTCGAACTCTGCATCGTCAAACACGTAGCCAAGCTCCTGCAGGCGATGCCGCAGCGCGGCGTGACCAGAGCGGGTGGAAAGCACGATTTCGGTTCCCACCGCACCGACCTGCTTGGGGTCAAGAATCTCGTACGTGTTGCGGTCCTTGAGGACACCGTCTTGGTGGATGCCCGAGCTGTGTGCAAAGGCGTTTGCCCCCACGATGGCCTTGTTTGCCTGAACGTTCATGCCCGTAACGCGACTGACCAGACGGCTTGTGCGCAAAAGCTCGCGAGTGCGGATGTCGGTATGGGCATCCAGCTCGTCTCCATGTAGCTGGATTGCCATAACGACCTCTTCCAGCGACGCCGACCCCGCGCGCTCTCCCATGCCGTTTATGGCGCACTCCACCTGCGTGGCTCCGTTACGGATGCCCGTAAGGGCCAAGGCAGTGGCAAGCCCCAGGTCGTCATGGGTATGAACCGATATAACCACGTTATCGATACCAGCCACGCTGTTTGCGATGTCGCGAATGCGGGCACCCCATTCCTCGGGCAGGCTGTACCCCGTGGTGTCGGGTATGTTTATTACAGTCGCACCTGCGTCCACGGCTGCCTGGATAACGCGCATAAGCAGCTCGCGATCCGCACGCGCAGCGTCCTCTGCATAGAATTCCACGTCGTCCACGAACTTCTTTGCGTACGCCACGCAATGCGCGGCGCGCTCCACGCACTCGTCCTCAGAGATTCCCAGCTTGCTCTTGAGGTGCGAAGGCGAAACTCCCAGCCCGGTATTGATACGCGGACGCTTGGCATTCCGAAGCGCTTCGGCTGCACGATCGATGTCTGCATCTATCGCCCGTGCGAACGCACATACGGTGGCATTGTCGCCCACCAGGTGGCCAATCTCCTGAACAGAGCGGAACTCTCCCTGGCTGGACATAGGAAAGCCCGCCTCAATAACGTCCACGCCCAGGCGCACGAGCTGCTGTGCGACTATGAGCTTTTCCTTGGTATTCATGGTGGCGCCCGGCGCCTGCTCGCCGTCACGCAGCGTAGTGTCGAAGACCTGGATCTTTCGCGTCATTGTATCTCCTTCCGAACGCAGAGCCTCTTGCTGGTCTGCCACGGTAGTTTTATTAAGTGTACAGGGTAAAGCGAGCACGTCTCGTCGTTGGCGGAAGCAGTAAGCCCGCCACAAACTAGAAACAAAGTTCAGCCCCAACAATAGACATGGGGTGTTCGTTTAGAAACGAGGGGCCGCGCAAAACGCACGACCCCTCACCAACGCATGCTATAAACGAGTACGATTTCCGACTACTCGGCAATCTCCTCGGCAGGAGCCTCCTCGGGCTCTGCAACGGCCTCGGCAACCTCGGCCTCCTCGCCCTCCTGGGGCTTAACCTCAATCTCGATGCCCAGCGACTCTGCGGCTGCCTTCATCGAGAGGGAGATGCGACGACGGTCGAGGTCAATCTCCATAATCTGGACGTTAACCACGTCGCCCACCGCGCATACCTGCTCGGGACGCTCAACGTGCTTGTTTGCCATCTCGGAGATGTGGACAAGGCCCTCTACGCCCTCGCCAAGGTCAACAAACGCGCCAAAGGTAACGATCTTGGTAACGGTGCCCTCGACGATGCGGCCCAGCGGGTACTTCTTAACGAGGGTGCGCCAAGGATCCTCGGTGGTCTGCTTGAGGCCAAGGGAGATGCGCTCGCGGTTGAGGTCTACGTCCAGAACCTCGACCTCCACCTTCTGGCCGACCTTTACGACCTCGGAGGGGTTGTTTACGTGGTTCCAAGAGAGCTCGGAAATGTGCACCAGGCCGTCGATGCCGCCCAGGTCCACAAACGCACCAAAGTCCACGATGGACGAAACAACGCCGTTGAGGCGCATGCCGGACTTAAGCTGCTGGATGATGCCCTGACGCTCGGCCTTGCGTGCCTCCTCGAGCACCACGCGGCGCGAAAGAACAACGTTGTTGCGGTTGCGATCCATCTCGATCACGCGAGCCTCGATGCGCGTGCCAAGGTAGGTGGTAAGGTCCTTTACGCGGCGAAGGTCAACAAGCGAGGCGGGAAGGAAGCCACGCAGGCCGATGTCCAGGATAAGGCCGCCCTTAACGACCTCAATGACCTCGCCCTCAACGTTCTGACCAGACTGGAAGCGCTCCTCAACACGATTCCACGCACGCTCGTACTCGGCACGCTTCTTGGAGAGGATCAGACGACCTTCCTTGTCTTCCTTCTGCAGCACGAGCGCCTCAATCTGGTCGCCCAGGCCAACGATCTCGGACGGATCGACGTCCTTGCGGATGGAGAGCTCACGTGCGGGAATAACACCCTCGGACTTGTAGCCGATGTCCAGAAGGACCTCGTCATGCTCGATCTTGACGACCGTTCCGGTTACGATGTCTCCCTCGTCGAACTCGGTGATGGTCTTGTCGACGAGAACGTCCATCTCGTCGGCGGACACATCGTCGAAGGAAAAGACGGACGGATTCTGAATCTCACTCAAAAGTGGACCCCTTTCGAAAACGGGGCCCCGGTCGTCATGATCGCTGCCAACAGATATTTGGAAACCAACATGTACTCGGGGGCCAACAGATACAGGTGCATGCCCATAAAGACATGCATTCCTAAGAGTACGGGTTTGAGGCCGCAATTTCAAGATACGACACCCCGTTTTTGTATTTTTCGTCACACAAAGCCATTTGCTCCTCTCCAGCTGGCGACTTCCACGCGCGCCCGCGAAATCCCCGGACGCTGCCGCAAACGAATCACAAGCGCTCGGCAGCCCCCGGACTCTCTCGCAGCGAATCACAAGCGAAGCGAGTGAGCGAACGCAGTGAGCGCTGAGCATGCGAGAGAGTCCGGGGGCAGCCGAGCGCGCACAGCGTGAACCGACTGGCGGCAGAGCCCGGGCATTTCGCGGGCACACGCGGGCGCGAATCACGAGCGAAGCGAGTGAGCGAGCATAGCGAGCGCTGAGCGTGCAGGAGAAAATGGGGCCTCGCCGCGCACAGCGTGAACCGACTGGCGGCAGAGCCCGGGCATTTCGCGGGCGCACGCGGGCGCAGTTAGTGCGGCATCCAGACGAGCGGATATATTGCGCCCTCGGGACATACCCCCATGCACTTCTTGCAGCCTATGCATTGCGAGATGTCTATCTTCGCAACGTTGTTCTCTACCGTAATGCAGTTCTTTGGGCACACCCGCACGCAGCGACGACAGCCTATGCAGGTGTTTGCGCACGCGTCCTTGGCCTGCTTGCCCATAAGCGTGTTGTGGCAGAGCACGAACGAGACCTCATCCACGTCGCTCTTTACCTGCAGGCTTATGAGGTGTCGCGGGCAGATGGTGGTGCACAGCCCGCAACCGATGCAGACCGCGGGGTCCACCACCGCCACATGGTTCTTGTTGAGGGTTATGGCACCGTAGGGGCAAGCCTCCATGCAGTCGCCATAGCCAATGCATCCGTCGGTGCATCCTTCCGACATGTGTCCCATGGTGGAGTATACCCTGCAGCTCTGGACACCCTCATAGCCCTCGCGCTCTTTGAGTACGATGCGATCCATGGTTCCACGACACGCCACAATCGCACGCTTTACCACCACGTCGCCAGCGTCCACGCCAAGGAACTCGGCTATGCGCTCTGCCGTCTCGGGACCTCCGGGACCGCAAGAGTTGCACGGTGCGCCGTCGAGCATGGCCTTGGCATAGCCTTCGCAGCCCGGGTACCCGCACGAGCCGCAGTTTGCGCCAGGCAGCATTGCCACCACCTCGCCGAGCCTCTCGTCCTCCTCAACGGCAAGCACCTTGGACGAGACCACCAAAACGATGGATCCCACAAGACCTATGGTGCCCACAAGCAGTACGGTTAGCAAAATTGGATTCATGTTGCCTCCCCTACATGCCAAACAGGTGGTCAACGACGCCGGCAAATCCCATAAAGCTCATGGCAACAATGGCAGCGGATATGAGCGTAATGGGCATGCCCCTAAACACCTCGGGCGGTTCGGCCTCTTCCACCCTGCGGCGCACGCCACTAAAGAGCACCATGGCAAGCAGGAAGCCCAAACCAGCACCGAGACCGGCAACCAGAGCCTCGGGATACGTGTACCCCTCGTCTATGGTAAGAATTGCCACACCGAGCACCGCGCAGTTGGTGGTAATGAGCGGAAGGTACACTCCCAGCGATGCGTGCAGCGGCGGGAGGAACTTTTTTATGGCCATCTCCAGCAGCTGAACCAGCGTGGCTATAACCAGGATGAAGGCTATTGTTTGCAGGTACTCCAGGTTCCATGCAACAAGGAGCTGCATAATGGGCCAGGTTACGGCAATGGCGAGCACCATTACCAGCGTAACCGCACATCCCATGCCCACGGCAGAGTCAAACTTCTTCGATACACCCAAAAAGGGGCATATGCCCAAGAACTTTACGAGCACAAAGTTGTTTACCAGAATCATGCTAAACAGAATGGATGCGTATGCCGCCATTATTGCTCGTCTCCCCTCTCGCGCTCCGCGTCCGTTACCGCCTTGTCAA
>CADBDT010000030.1 GCA_902793465.1 uncultured Coriobacteriaceae bacterium
AATACTTCCGCAAGACGGGGGTGTATATCCCCATCTGTTCGGACGGGGGCATCGTGCACGACTACCACATGACCGTAGCATTGGCGATGGGCGCCGACTTTTTGATGTTGGGTCGCTACTTCGCCCGTTTTGACGAAAGTCCCACCAGGCGACTTAACGTTAACGGCAGCTACGTAAAGGAGTACTGGGGCGAAGGTTCTGCACGTGCTCGCAACTGGCAGCGCTACGACCTTGGCGGAAAGAAAGGCCTCACCTTTGTGGAGGGCGTGGACTCCTACGTTCCGTATGCCGGTCCGCTGAAGGACGGCGTGGAGGGCTCGCTCACCAAGGTGCGCCATACCATGTGCAACTGCGGGGCGCTGGATTTGCCCGAGCTGCGCGACAAGGCCAAGATCACGCGTGTTTCTGCCACATCACTCGTAGAGGGCGGCGCACACGACGTAATCCTTAAGGACAGTACGGAGTCCAACTTTAGGTAGAAACTACGTGGCAACGGTGCCCTGCCCGTAAAAAAGGCCGGGACTAGGAGGCGCCATGGACAAGCGCCGTGCTCAAACAGTCCTCACTTTGTTGCGGAACTGCGCGCGGCTGCTTTCCATGGCGCCTCCTAGTCCCGGCCTTTTTTACGGGCAGGGTAACGGCATGGCCACCAACAGCATTTACGGCTTTACGCCATCTTCTGCGCCTGGACGGCAGTAATTGCAACCACGCCTACGATGTCCTCTGCCGAGCAGCCGCGGCTCAGATCGTTAACAGGTGCGGCAATACCCTGCAGTACGGGGCCGTATGCCTCGGCTTTGGCAAAGCGCTGCACGAGCTTGTAGCCAATGTTTCCAGCGGCCAGGTCGGGGAACACGAGGACGTTGGCAGCGCCGGGAACGGTGGATTCGGGTGCCTTGAGCTTGCCCACGGTTGCCTCGAGCGCCGCATCGAGCTGCAGGTCGCCGTCGAGGGAGAGCTCGGGGGCCTTCTGTTTGGCAAGGCGGGTGGCCTCCTGGACCTTCTGGGCAGTGTCGCCGCCGGCGGAGCCCATGGTGGAGTAGGAGAGCATGGCCACGTGAGGCTCGCTACCAATAAGGGACTCCCAGGTGGCAGCGCTCGCAATGGCAATCTCCGAGAGCTGGTCTGCGTCTGGTGCAATGTTAAGGCCGCAGTCCGCAAACAGCAGCGTGCCGTCTTGGCCGTAGCTCGTGGGAGTGCACATAATAAAGAAGGAGCTCACCAGCTTGGTGCCGGGGGCAGTCTTAAGAATCTGAAGCGCGGGACGAAGCGTGTTGGCGGTGGAGTGGCAGGCGCCCGATACCAGGCCGTCTGCGTCGCCCATCTTTACCATCATGGTGCCAAAGTACGTTGCGTCGTTGAGCTGCTCGTTAGCCTGCTCCGGCGTAACGCCCTTTGCCTTGCGTAGCTCGTAGAAAGCGTTGGCATACTCGTCGTGCTTCGGTGCTGTCTTGGGATCGATTACCGTTGCGCCCTCTACGTCTATGGTCGCGGGGTCGCCAAGAATAACGAGCTCGGCAATGCCCTCGGCTATAATCGCGCGCGCTGCGTCGATGGTGCGGGGATCCTCGCCTTCGGGTAGAACAATGGTCTTCTTGTCTGCCTTTGCAGCCGCCTTCATGTTGTTTAGAAACTCACTCATGGAAGTCCTTCCTCTACGTACGAATCATATCCGCATGATACCAATTTCCCACGGTCCATTCATCCCCACCCAGCGAATTCCACGCCCGCAAATAGCGAGCAAAGCGAACAAACACAAACGCGGTACTTTGCACCGCACAAATTATCCCCAGCTGGCGACCTCCACGTGCGCACGCAATCCCCCGGACTCTCCCGTAAGTGAACGATGGGTGCGGCTCGATCCCCGACTTCTCCCGCAAGCGAGTCGTGAGCGAAGCGAACGAGCGAACGAAGTGAGCGCTGAGCGTGCGGGAGAATTCGGGGATCGAGCTGCGTGACGTGCATGAGCCGAGCGAACGGGAGAATCCGGGGGATTGCGTACGCGCCGCGGGCGCATAACCTTCTACCCCGTGTGCCTATGCGCTTGCCGAAGCATGTGGGCTGTTTTCATGTAGCTTCTTAATGTATCGAACTACAAATGATAGAATCTCTCCAGATTTTGGCGAGTGCTTTTTTCATAACGGTTCTATAATAAGCGAGGTATGCCATGAGCATCGCAAGCGGTCTTCCCGAAGGCTTTAATCCCAGCAACTACGACGCTATTGTTGTGGGTGCCGGCTATGCAGGTGCAGTATGTGCACGTATGCTTGCGGAGGGAAGCAGCTTTCGTGTTGCCGTATTGGAAAGGCGAAACCACATAGCGGGCAATGCCTACGACTATGTGGACGAGGCGGGCGTGCTGGTTCACAAGTATGGTCCGCACATCTACCACACCTTTGACGATCGCGTGCATCAGTTCCTTACTCGCTTTACTGACTTTACCGACTATCAGCACAAGGTACTCGCAAATATTCACGGCACGCTTATGCCCGTTCCGTTTAACCACCAGTCGCTCAAGCTCGCGTTTGGCGACGAGAAGGGCGAGCGGCTGTACCACAAGCTCATAATGACCTTTGGAGAGAACAAAAAGGTGCCTATCCTTGAGCTTCGCAAGCTCAACGATCCGGAGCTCTCCGAGGTCGCAGACTACGTGTACGAAAACGTATTTTTGCATTACACCATGAAGCAGTGGGGCAAGACGCCCGATCAGATTGACCCCGAGGTAATGGGCCGTGTTCCCGTGTTCGTGGGCGACGACGACCGGTACTTCCCGCAGGCCCCGCACCAAGGCATGCCTGCCGTGAGTTACACCGACATGTTTGAGCATATGCTGGACCACGACCTTATCTCCGTATTTACGGACGTTGATGCGCGCGACCTTTTGGACGTCGAACAAACGAGCATCAAGGTTTGTGGCCAGGCATATGGCGGCGAGATTATTTACACGGGAGCGCTCGACGAGCTCTTTAACATGGACTTGGGCGCCCTGCCGTATCGCACGCTGGACATGCAGTTCGAGACGCTCGATCAAGACCAGTTCCAGCCCGTCGGCACCGTAAACTACACCGTGAGCGAGGACTTTACGCGCATTACCGAATTTAAGAACATGACTGGTCAGGTTGTTCCCGGAAAAACAACCATTATGCGCGAGTACTCCAAGCCGTACGACCCGCAGAGCTCCCAGACGCCCTACTACGTAATTAACGAGCCTCAGAACATAGAGCTCTACAAGCAGTATCGCGAGCGGGTAAGGGGCCTTATTAACTTCCATGTGGTCGGCCGTCTTGCCGAGTACCGCTACTACGACATGGACGGCGTGGTTGCATCGGCGCTCGAACTGTCAAACAAGATTATTAGCCAGCAATAGGGGAGTTTTGTCTTGCCATGAGCAAAACTATTACCTTTGGAATTCCATGCTATAACTCAGCCGAGTACATGGACCACTGCATTACCTCAATTATTGAGGGCAGCAACTATGCCGAGGATGTACAGGTCGTAATAGTTGACGACGGTTCCACCAAGGACAATACCTTGGAAAAGGCACAGCAGTGGGCCAAGCAGTATCCGCAAATCGTGGAGGTCGTGCACCAGGAAAACGGTGGCCATGGCCGTGCGGTCATGACTGCTATCGAACACGCTCAGGGCGAGTATTTTAAGGTGGTCGACTCGGACGACTGGGTGGATGCAGAGGCGCTTCTTACGCTTTTGAACAGTCTTCGTTCCTTTATCTCGTACCAAACGCGTGTAGACCTTGTGGTTACCAACTACGTTTACGAGCACGTGGAAGACAGCAAGCGGCATACCGTAGACTACGGGTTTGCCCTTCCCAAGCGTAAGGTGTGCGGTTGGCACCAAATTGGCCACTTTAACATGTCGCAGTACATGCTCATGCATGCCCTATGCTACAGAACCGACGTTCTGCGCACCTGCGGACTGGATTTGCCAGCGCACACGTTTTACGTCGACAATATTTACGCTTACGTGCCGCTACCGTATTGCAAGACCTTGTATTACCTGGATGTAGACCTGTATAGGTACTTTATTGGTCGAGAAGACCAGTCGGTAAACATAGACATGCAAATAGCGCGCATAAACCAGCAGATAGCGGTTACGCGCATAATGATTCGTGCGTATCATCTGTACGAGGACATACCCAGCAAGCGGTTGCGCAACTACATGATTGGACACATTACGCTTATGATGTCGGTGTGTTCGGTTATCTCCAAGATGTCCAAGGCACCGGATGCGCGCAAGAACCTGGACGACTTTTGGCATGAGTTTATGCGCTACGACATTCGCATGTACAATCGCGCACGCCACGGCATTGTGGGAACCTTTACCAACTTCCGTGGGCCCATTGGCGAGCGCGTAACCATTGCCATCTATCACGGCGCCCAAAAGCTCATAAAATTCAACTAGATGCGCCCGTCGCGAGGCGCTCCCGTAAGTCGCCAGCTGGGAAGAAATGTGTGCGGTGCAAAGCACCGCGTTAGTGGTCACTCGCTTCGCTCGTGATTCCTAGTTGCCGTCCAGATCGCGCGACGCTTTGAGGCCGTAGGCGCTCGTGGCGCTATGGGCGGCGTCTGCTATGGCATCGCGCAGTGCCTGCGTGGCAAGGATGCCTACGGTGTCAACTTGGGCCTCCACCTCGCCTGTTGCCATTACGAATACGGTGTCGCCGTCGTTGGTGGTGTGGGTGGGGGAGATGGCGTGGGCGTAGGCGTCTGCGGCCATCTGCGCCACCTTGGTTGCCTGTGCCTTGGTAAGGTGGGCGTTGGTGACCACGCACGATATGGTCGTATTCGTGCGTTTGGGCTCCGCTTGGGCGTTGAGCTCGGATATGGAGGCGGCAGAGGCCAAAACCGCATCTTCTGCGCTCTGGATGCAGCTCAGGTCCTCAGAGAGCATGCCGGCAATGGGCTTGCGTGTTACGGGATCCACAACGTTGCCCACGGCGTTGACCGCTGCCACGGCGCCGCACACCAGAGCACCCGACTGGCGTACGCATTCGCCAAATCCCGCCTTCATGGCGCGCTGGGGACCACCGTATTTGCCAACGGAGCATCCCGTACCCGCACCAAAGTTTCCTCGCTCAAGCGGGGTTCTAAAGAGAGGATCCACATCGCGCTCTGCAAGGGCAGCACGGGTGGCCTGTGCGCCGTCCTCTACGGTTGGACGGCATTTTGGGTCGCCAACGGCAAGGTCAAACAGGCATGCCCCGCTTACTATGGGAACAAGTCCCACGCCAACGTCGAGACCAACAGAAGAGCGCTCCAGCTCTTCGGCTACGCCGCATCCCGCGGCGAGGCCATAGGCGCTTCCTCCCGACAATACCACCGCATGCAAAACGTCAACTGTTTCCTCAGGTCGTAGGAGGTCGGTCTCGCGCGTTGCGGGTGCGCCCCCTCTAACATCCACGGCTCCTGTGGCACCCTTTGGGCACACGATAACCGTGCATCCGGTAGCACCCTGCACGTTGGTACTGTGCGCAGCAAGAATACCTGGTATTTGGGTAATGCTGTGAATGGCGTTGCTTTCCATGCTCTCGAGCTCCTTTTTTATGCGGGTTACGGGAAGACCCACCACGTTGTTGTAGTCGCCTTGGATGGAGTCCACAAAGGCTGCGGCGCCTCCCTGGATGGCGTACGCGCCGGCCTTGTCCATGGGTTCCCCAGTTTGTACGTATGAGCATATTTGCTCGTCTTGAAGCTCGTGGAACGAGACCGTCGTGGTCTCTACAAAGGACTTCCTCACGAGGCCGTGCTGGTTGCTGTTGCGCACTATGCATACGCCGGTGGACACGTGGTGCGTGTTACCGGAAAGCTCGCGCAGCATGCGCACTGCGTCTTGGGTATCGCGTGGCTTGCCCAAGACGTCGTTGTTTAGCCAAACAATGGTGTCGGCCGCCAAAAGGATTTCGTCCTCTGGCAGCTGTCCCAGCTCGCAAATTGCGGCGTAGGCCTTTTGAGTTGCAAGGCGTTCCACAAGCTGAGTGGGGCTTTCGCCCTCGCCTCGCGTCTCGTTAATATTTGCAGGATGTATTGTGAGCTCGAATCCCGCCTTGCTAAGCAGCTCTTTGCGACGGGGAGAGGCGGAGGCAAGTATCATGTGGGTCCTTTACAGCACGTGGACAGGTTTATGTACGCACCATAGTTTAGCTCAAACAAAAAAGGGGAGCCGCTTTTGCGGCTCCCCAATGATTCGACGTATGTGCGCCGATAAGTGCTACTCGGCCTCGATGGCGGAAACGGGGCAGTTGTCAATAGCCTCCTGCACGTCATCCTCGAAGTCGGAGGCGTCGTCTACGATAACCTCGGCAACGCCGTCGTCGTTGATCTCGAACACGTCGGCAGCAGTGGACTCGCACAGACCGCAACCAATGCACTCCTCATTTACGGTAACCTTCATTTTGGTTCCTCTCACTCGTGTGCCGGGCAATCGCCCGAGCTCCAATATGCGGGCTCCCATCCCGCAGCTTCCTTTCATTTGTACACCCTTAGGCGCGTTTTTACTACCCCTGTTCTTTGAAAAATAGTTTGGCTCCGTAAATTGTTGCTCCAATGCCCTGTTCGCAGCAGGTCTTTACCACGTTGTGCATAAAGGCGTCGTTAAACTCTACAAATTCTGGCCCGAGTTCCGAATTGTCGTACCCAAAAAAACGATAAACAAAGTCGCGGTAGGACTGGTTGGTGCGCAAAAAGCGCGTGCGATTGTCTTTGACCTCAATAATGCACATGGGAAGCGTGCTGTACGTGTTCTGGAAAGAACCCTTTTCCTTGCGCGCTATGACGCTTACATCATATAGATTTACGCTGCAAAGAAGCCCATAATAGTTGGCTTCATTGGGGTTCTCGTAGCCGGTTTGCTCATGCGTCCTGTAATAGGCAATCGCTTCGTTAAGGGGAACGGGTTTACTAAAGTAGAAGCCCTGTAGCTTGGAGTAACCAATTTCCTGCAAAAAGCGAACCTGGTTCTCAGTCTCTACGCCCTCGCATATGGTGTCGATGCCAAGGGCTAAGGCCATCCCGTAGCTACTCCGACTCGCCCTTCCAATCAAAAAAATACTGTATCAAAAGAGGCCTCGCATAGTAATAACCTTGGAAGCTGCCTACGTTATAACTCATAAGAATGTCACGCATGCCTGCCGTCTCGATTCCCTCCACGCATACCTTTGCGTCAAAGATGGAGGCAAGCTCTGCAATGTTTTGCACTATCTTTCTGTCAATCTCGTCCTCTTCTATCTTTTGCACAAAGCTGCGGTCGATCTTAATAATGTTGAACGGAATCTCCTTTAGGATGCCGACCGAAGAGAACCCGGTGCTAAAGTCGTCCAACGCAATTGGAATCCCTCTGGACTTGAGGTTTGCGAGCACGTTCTTAAGCAGGTCCAGGTCCATGAGCCTGCAGCGCTCCGTAACCTCAAAGCACAGGTGCTCAGGCGGATACTCCAGGTTGTCTAGGATTCTATGTCTATGTAATAGAGGGTGTCGTACTGTTCGGTAAGGCTCGTGGTAATCTGGGTGAATATTTCCTTTTGGCGCGCAATCTCCTTGTCGATTTCCTTTTGTACGGCGTCTTTGGTAAATGCAGAAAGGAAGAGGTCAAGGTTGTCCGGATGATTAAACTCGCGAGCAACCTGCCGGACCGTCTTAAAGAAGTCCGTGCCCTCCGTTGCCTGCGCAAAGCTCTTTACGTACTGGTCGCTTGCGCTAAATTCGCGATACGCGTCTGTTTTTGGGGTCTACCACGTATACCACAATAAAGTTGCCAGTGAGGTCGTGAAGGCGGGCGTAGACGTCACGCTCTTCCTGTATTCGTTCCTCCGCTGCTGTATCTTGGCACATATGCGAATTCTCCTTGCGATTAGTTACGTTATGCGAGTCGCTTACACCTAGTCCCGAGAGGCGTCGGTCTGTTATGGCAGCGCGCAGTGATGCCGCGCGCAGTTCCGCAACGAGCGAAGCGAAGTGAGGACTGTTTGAGCACGGCTCCTCCGCTCTGCCATAACAGACCGACGTCTCTCGGGACGACCATCTATTCCTGCCTTATGCCAATTACTACGTGGTGATGATCGCTTTCTCGCGTTCGTATAGTCTGCAACGAGTAGGAGGTGGCGGTCCCGTTTACGTCCTTGCTAAACGTTAGGGCAAGGGGCTCTTCCTGCTCGGCCAAACGAATCAGGTTCGCCTTGGTGATTGCTTCCCTTACCTTTTGGGCATCGGCTTCGCCAACGCCCTCTAGCAGCTTTGTTCTGGCCTCCAGGAAGAAGTCCGTTCCAGCGGGACGTATTTCCAGGTCGCCGTTTTTGCCCATATAGAACTCAAGGTAGAAGGCAGTTACCACGTCCACATAATAGATGCTCTCAAAATCGCCGGTAAGCGCGTTGGAGACGCTCATGTACGTCCTCTTGGCCGCAGGCGTTGCCTCCACCTTAACCTGGGTGCGCTCCTCAATAAACCGATCGAACTCTTGGTGAGGCACCGGCCTGGAGAAGTAGTAGCCCTGTACGTAGTCGCAGCCCATGGTCTTAAGGACCAAATACTGCTCTTCGGTTTCCACGCCCTCGGCCACTACCGGAACCTGCAGGTAGTCCGCTATGTCTATAATCAGCTCGATCATGCGCACGTCCCTGGTTTCTCCAAAGGCGCTGCGTATAAAGCTCATGTCCAGCTTTAGCGCGTCTATTGGCAAACGCGACAGCATTCCCAGGGACGAATACCCGGTTCCAAAGTCGTCCATCTCTATGCGGAAGCCCATGCCCATGCCGCGCAGCTCCTTGGCGGTGGTAATTACCTGGTCCGAGTCGCCCGTGTAGGCGGACTCGGTTATCTCCAGCATGAGGTCGTTTGCGCTCAGGTCATAGGTCTGCAGGATTTCCTCAAAGATGTTCTTAAGGTTTGGTGTAAGCATGTCTATGCGGGACACGTTTACCGACACCGGCACGGCAAAGCCAAAGCGGTCCTTCCATTCCCGGATCCTTGCTGCCGCCTCGCGCCATACAAACTGGTCCAGATCCAGAATAAGGCCGTTGTCCTCAAGCAGCGGGATAAACACCCCAGGGCTTATGATTCCAAGCTCTGGGTGATCCCAGCGCACCAGAGCCTCCGCGCTGGCGAGCACGGGTTTTTCGGGACGGATGTCAAACTTGGGCTGGAAGTACACCATAAAGCGGTTGTTTTCCAGGGAAGGCTTGAAGTCCTCCAGGAGGCGCTCCCTGTACAGCTCTGCCTCGTGCATCTTGGTGTCGTAAATGCCAATGGCCTTTTGGTAGTTGTTCTTGGCCGTGTTTGCGGCAATCTTTGCGTAGTCAAAGCGACGCTCGATTTGGAGTGACTTGTCGACCTCGGAATACACGCCCATGCGAAGGCGAACGCGCTGCTGCGACACGTCCTCGTCCACAAGGCCCTCGGACGCCTTGTCCAAAATGCCCTCGTAGTCTTCGGTGTGGGGGCAATAGATAAGGAAGACGTCCGCCTGACGACGGCAGCACACTCCGCCGATCTCGCGGGATATCTGTCGGACGCGTTGCCCGATCCGCGAGAGCACGCTGTCGCCGTACTGCCTTCCGTAGCGCTCGTTTAGCATGCGGAAGTGGTTGACGTCCAACACGATGGCGTCCATCGGCGTGTCGTTGTAGTGCTGGTCGTACATCCTAACGTAGCGGAGGAAGTAGTCGAGGTTGAGCAGGTTGGTCAGGCTGTCGCGCTCGGTGGACTGGATGATGTTGCGCTTCTCGGAGAGCTCGACGCAGCGGGTGACGCGGGCCTGGACGATCTCGACAGAGGGATACGGCTTGGGAATGAAGTCGATGGCCCCGATCTTGAGGCAGTCCACCTCGGCGCTCTGGTCGGCCGTCATAACGATGACTGGGATCCCCGCGAGCTCCTCCTCTTCCTTCATCACCTTGAGCACTTCCATGCCGCTCAGCTTTGGCATCTTCAGGTCCAGAAGCACCATGGCCAGCTCGTCCTTATGGGCCTTGACCTGCTCCAGCGCCTCGATTCCGTCGGAGGCGTAGAGCATCTCGTAGTTCTCCTCCAGCATATTGCCCAGGATCATCTGGTTTATCTGCTCGTCTTCGACAACGAGGACGTGACGCTTGAGGTGCATGATCTGCGCGTCCCCGTCCTCCGGGAACAGGGACGCCGCGGCCTCCTCCGCGTCCTCGCGGGTAACGGCGCCCATGCCCTTGAGCAGCTTCTTCTCCTCGTACATACGACTGTCCGCCCGCTCGAACACGTCGTGGAAGCTGGTGTCCTCGTCGGGTCTGTAGTCCGACAGGCCACCCGATATAACGACCTCGTTCGTGCTAATGTGCGCCACGGAGCGGTCGTGCAGCGCCAGGACGAGCTCCTTGCGAATAAGGTAGTCGCGATTGAGCAGAATGACGGCAAACTCGTCTCCGCCCGTTCGATAGACGGGGCTGTGCTGGAAGATGTCGCATATCATCCTGCTCGCGCTTTGGATGTACTCGTCGCCCGCCTTGTGGCCCAGCGTGTCGTTGATGACCTTTAGGCCGTTTACGTCGCAAACGGCAACGGCAAAGCGCTCGGCCACCCGCTCCTCTATGGAAGCGTCGAGCTCCTTTTGCTGCAAGAGGAAGGCGTGCTTGCTCTTTACGCCCGTCAGCGGGTCGGTGAGCGCGATGTTCTTGGCCTCGTCGCGCTCTTCGTTCGCCTTTCTCTCCCACCTTTGCATGTAGGTGTAGTTGACGAACATTACTATGAGGGAGACGCCAAACAGGCCGACGATCACAAAGACGCTGGTGTTGTCTGCCTCGTGGAGCCGGGCGAGCTGCACCGCCAAAAACTCGTCTTTGTCCTGCTGGACGATCTCTGCGCTCGCCGTCCCGTCCATGTAGCCCGAGATCTCGGATATGATGGCGTTCTCCCTGTTCTCGTTGAGCCTCTCTGCCCACGTCATCGACATCAAGACAATAAACACGAGGAGGGCGAGCCAGACGATGATGGCCTTTCCGAACTTCCTCTCGTGGTCGTTGCGCATTACGAAGTTGAAATAGACAAGCCCGACAAACGACCAGACAGCCATGAGCACGTACGTTTCTGTCTCGAGCGTATAGTCGCCGAAGGCGCTTGGGAAGAGCAGGAATACCGCAAGGGCAAACAGGATGGGCAGGCAGATCCCGCTTATTACCCGGTTTCTCCTAACGCCCTCCTGCCCCGAGACCTTAAACACGGTTATGGACACGGCGCCGTAGATGATGGTGGCGCCAACCGTGGTGGTGTCCACGATCCACCCGATTGCCGTCCTTCCCACAAACGGTATGGGCAAGGATACGAGCAGCACCAGAAGGATGGCGTTAACTGGAATCTGCTTGTCGTTGAGCTTGGCAAAGCGCTTGGGCAGGATGCCGTCCTGCGCCACCGCGTAGCACAGACGGCTTACGGCACGCAGCATGCCAATGAGGCTGGAGAGCACCAGCGATGCCAGCGACAGCATCAAAATAGTAATGCCGGCCTGGCCGAGGTAGTGATTCGCCGCATAAAACGCGGGCAGTCCGGCGAGTCCCTCAAACTCATCCAGTCGGCTAATGTAGTCGAGCCAGCCGTTGCAACCCTCTGGATAGGCCGTGACGCTTAGCAGGACTATAAAGATGTACAGCGCGGTGGTAACGGACACGGCAATAATGAGGACGCGGAACATGTTGCTGTGCTTAAACTTGTACTCGTCGGAGGAGTTGGAAATGGTCTCGAATCCAATAAAGGCCCAAGGCGAAATAAAGGCAATGCGCATAACCTGCTGAAGAACGTTTTTGTCTGGAACGAAGGCAGGGCTCATGGACATTCCGGAGCTTGGCTGTCCGATCATGCTGACGGCAAAGCAGAAGGTAATGCCAGCGGTAAAGAGCAGTACGAACGCAACTATAAGTTTGGCGGTGGCCACTTTGCTCTTCATGCACAAAAGGCCTATGAGCCACATTACCACCAGGGTCACTATGGCTTCCCCAAGGTAGACGTCGTATTGGAACACCGTAAAGAGGTATCCCTGCTTAAACACGTTGCCTATAAAGTACCGCGCAAACAGCGGGACGCTTGTGGCGTTGGCCCAGAAGATCGATATGTAGATAAGGAACATAAACCAGGCAATAAGGAAGGCGCGGTCGTAACCAAAGACTTGCTTTACATAGTTGTACAGACCTCCCGCGCCCGGATATCGGTTGGCCAAAAAATGATAATGGCTCGACACCATTATCATCATGCCAAATCCAATGAGCAGACCGAGGACGGAACCCGCTGGCCCTGCTTGGGAGAGGTAGGATTTGCTGGTAACAACAAGAGAGCCCCAACCTATGGCCGAGCCAACCGATAGGGCCCAAACTGCCAGCGGCGATAGATAGGGCTGGAGTTTGGAGGTGTTGTTGGTAGCAGATGCTTGTTCGTTCATTATGCACGCCTCCGCTAGGTTTGTTTGATTGGTTGATGCTTCGCTCTAACCTATTACCACAAAAGTGTAATTCAGTCGTTTGCAGATTACCATCTCCCAATTGTTCGAAAGGCAGCTCACGAGGGCGCCTGCGTAACCTATTAGGGGAGCTGTACTAAACAGCGTGCCGTTAGCCCGCCCCAAGGCAAAGGTCATGAGTTTTTTGTCAACAAAACTACAGTCTCCACGTGATACGTTTGGGGAAAGAGGTCTACGGGCGTAATGCGCGTGGGGCAAAAGACGCCGTGCTGAGCAAAGCGCGCAAGATCGCGCGCGAGCGTTGCGGGATCGCAGCTTACGTAGGCAATGGCTCGGGCGGGTTGCTCGCTGAGCTTGCGCACCACGTCAGCGGCCAAGCCAGCACGAGGGGGATCGACCACTATGACGTCCGCCTCCTCGTCGGGAAACTCGCGATCCGCGTCGCCGCCAATGGGCTCTACGTTGTTGAGATTGGCCGCATTGAGGTTGCGCCTAAGGTCACGCACCGCCGGGCCATACGATTCCACGGCAGATACCCAACCGCACTTGTTTGCAAGCGGGAGCGTAAAAGTGCCGGCGCCGCAGTAGAGGTCCATGGCCTCGTCGTCCATCGTGGGCTTGAGCCCCTCCAGCACCAGCTCCGTGAGTCGCTGCGCACCAGCCGTGTTTACCTGGAAGAACGAGGGGGCAGAGAGCATCATGGTGTTGTTGCCAATGCGCTCGCGCCAGTGGCCACGGCCCTTTAGCACCTCGACGCCTGTAACCTTGCGGGCCTTCTTTGGTCCCTTGGAAAGTACGCGCACGATTGATGTGGCGTTGGTGGCATCCATTATTACCTTTGCCACACGCGAGCGGGCAAAGGGTCCAGGCGAGTCCCACAGGGCAATTTCCACGTCCTTGGTCTGGCGGGATACGCGCACACCAACGCGGTCGAGGGTCAAATCGCTTGGTCCAGCCAGGTAGCCAAGGGCGCCGGAGACTGCCTTAACGAGCTTTTTGTTTGGAGCGTTTAGCAGCGGGCACGAGTCCACCCGTACCACATCCGGCACATTTGAGCCGCGTGACGCTTGCGTATGCATGCCTACAACCACTCTGTTGCCCTGCCGTCTAAAGGCGAGCTCGATCTTGTTGCGATACCCCCATGGTTTTCCGGGGGTCTCGCACGGGGCTACTAGGTCCTCTGCCTTGTGTGGGTCCATGTGTGCAATGCGAACGAGCGAGTCCACCACGTTGGCGCGCTTTGCCTGCGCCTGAGCCTCGTATGCCATCGATGCCCAGGGACAACCTCCGCAAACGGTAGCATAGGGGCATGCTGGCTCTACGCGAGCAGGGGAGGGCTCCACGATCTTTTGGGCAACGCCGTTGCAAAACGTCTTGCCGTCGTGCGTTATTTCCACCTCGGCCACATCGCCGGCTATTGCGCCAGCCACAAAGACGGTCTTTCCGTCGGCGTTATGCGCAATTGCGTCGGCGCCATATGCCATGCGCTCTATCTTAAGCGTCTGCGTGTTCGTGCTCTTTGTGTTGCTCAATTGAGCCTCCTGTGTTAGTGCTACTTGCGGCGCTCGTCGCGTATAGCGTCGCCGCCCTGGCTTATTGCCCTGCGCATGTCGTAGGCGTGTGCGATGGCACGCAGGTTTATGTCGTCCTCGCCCGCACGGGTTTGTACGCGTACGTCCGCGTAGTCAAAGATGCGGCCAAAGACACTGGGGTCCACGGTTACGTCGGAGATGTTGGACAAGTCGCATACCTGGTCCCTAATGTCCACAATGCCAGTCCGCGCATACAGGCGCTTGTCGGTAACAATAACGTCGGTGTCCATGTTTGCAATTATACGTGGCACGCGCGACGCAATGGCAACAACGGCAAGTATGCCAAGGATTATAAGACCCACTCGCATGTTGCTAAATACGCGCCAGGCAACTACAAAGGCTACGATGCCCAAAAGCAGGATGGGAATGCAGCCCAGCACAACGGGAACCCACGATTCCTTTGCGTGGAAGACCTCTCGCTCGTTGGGACTGTCAAATTGTATTCCGCGCAACTTACGCTTAGCCATACGCTTCTCCTTGTTGCTAGCAAACAAACTATAATAAGCTGATGGTACAACAATTTGAAAGCGAGGGACCATGAACGCAAGGGAACGGGCACGGCTGGCGCGCGACAACTTTTTGGAAGGCTATAACTGTCCTCAATCGGTTGTGGGGGCGTTTGAGGATGTTCTGGCGAAAAACGGCATAGACGTGCAGACGGCACTGCGCCTTTCGTCGCCCTTTGGTGGCGGCATGGGTCGCATGCGCGAGGTGTGCGGTGCGGTTTCGGGCATGCTTATGGTGCTTGGCCTCGTGGAGGGCTACAACGACCCAGCCGCGTACGACTCCAAGAAGGTGCTCTACGAGCATGCGCAGCAGCTTGCCGGCGAATTCGAGAAGCAGAATGGCAGCATACTCTGCCGCGATCTTCTTGGCCTGCAGGAGGGCCGCGACGTTGCTACGCCCGAGCGGCGCACGCAGGAATACTACGACAGCCGGCCTTGTGCCGGAATCGTACAGAGCGCGGCACAAATACTGGGCGAGTACCTGGAAAAGAACTGCTAGCTAATACGCGCCCGCAGTGCGTGGGTTGCAGCGACGGGACTTCTCCCGCATGCTCAGCGCTCGCCTTCGGCTCGCTCACTCGCTTTGCTCGTGATTCGCTGCGGGAGAAGTCCCGTCGCTGCAACCCACGCGTGGAAGTCGCCAGCTGGGGAGGGCCGTGGGAGTGTCCCCCGGCTTTACTACTACTCGCCCTTAAACAGTGTGCGGATGCCGGCGCCAAAGAGGCCAAAGGCGCGCGAGATACGTCCGCGTTGGGGTTCTTCCTGAGGCTTTGTTTGTGCTGGTGGCTGGGGTGTTGTCTCTTGCGGGGCGGGCTTGGCTGTTTCTGGCTTGGGTTGCTCGTGCTTGTGTACGCGCTCCTCTATGCGTTCGTGTACTCGCTCCTGGGCACGCGATATGAGCGAGGGCGTTTCGGTTGTGGTTGCCATCTCGTCGGAGAAGAGCTTTGAGGGCCCGACTACCTCCGTAGCGGAAGCGGCGCCCTGCGCCTCTTCGGCTTGGGAGGACTCGGATACCACGATCTCCTGAAGCGGAGCACCGTGGAGTATCTCGGGGATGGGGGGCACCACGCTGGCCTCTGGTATAAGGGGAACGTCCATGTTCTCGCGTGCCTTGCGTGCGCGGTCGTATGCAAGCACGATGAGCGACTGCTGGCTGTCCACGCGCGGGGCGTCGTCCTCTACCTCGAGCTTGTCCCAGGAGCCCTTGGAGTTGAGCTGACGTGCCTTTACGTTGTCCGCCAGCTGGATGTTCATGTATTGGAGCACGAGGGCGCGGCAGGTGGGGTCGAGCACGGGGTAGGCAATCTCCACGCGGTGCTCGGTGTTGCGCGTCATCATGTCGGCCGACGACAAGTACACGGTGTCCACGTCTGCGCCAAAGGCGTATACGCGCGCATGCTCTAGGAAGCGGCCCACGATCTGGCGAATTACCAAGCCTTCGCCCGTTGCGTCCACGTCCACAATGCAGGTTATGCCGCGGATTACCAGCATTACGCGCACACCTGCACGCACCGCCTCCACGATCTTGTCTATTACGTCGCGGTCGGTGAGCGAGTTCATTTTCATAAACAGCTGGGCGGGCTGGCCGGCGCGGGCGCGCTCGATCTCGCGGTTCATACCGCGAACGATGAGCGGCTTGAGTCCCTCTGGCGCAACGCCCAGGTAGCGATAGGAGCCACGCAGGTTGCCCAGGCTCAGGTTGCGGAAGAACACGTTGCCGTCCTCGGCTATGCCCTCGTGGGCGGTAAGCAGCATAAAGTCCGAGTAGAGCTTGGCGGTCTTCTCGTTAAAGTTGCCCGTGCCCAAACAGGTTATGCGACGGATGCTTCCGTGCTCGTGGTAGGTTACCTGGCAGATCTTGGAGTGGCACTTAAAGCCCTCGGAGCCGTATATTACGGTGCAGCCAGCTGCCTCTAGGCGCTCGGCCCACTCAATGTTGTTTGCCTCGTCAAAGCGGGCGCGCAGCTCCATAAGAACCGTTACGTCCTTGCCGCGCTCTGCCGCCTGAATAAGGCTTTCGCACAGGTGCGACTGCTTTGCCACGCGATACAGGGTTATCTTTATGGAAATGCAGTCGTCGTCCTGGCTTGCCTCGCGCAGCAGGTTGAGCAGCGGGCTCATGGACTCGTAGGGGTAGAACAGCAGGATGTCGTGGTCCTCCACCTGCTCGCGCATGGGACGCGTGAGGTCTGCCATGGGGCTGGCCTGCGGCTCAACCGGCTCGTTGGTAAGCTCGCGATGGTGCTTTTCGGGAATGCGGCCTTCCAGCCCGTATACGTAGCTCAGGTCTAGCGGCACGTTGCGCACGAACACGCGGCTGGTGGAGAGGCCAAGCTCCTCGCGAATAAAGTGCTTGAGCGCGTGGTCAAACTCGCCTTGGATTTCCAGGCGTACGGGCTGCAGGCGTAGGCGCTTTTTGAGCACCTTTTTCATATGCTGGCGGTAGTCCTCTTCCTCGCCCACGCCTTCGCCGTCCGGGTCCACGTCGGCGTTGCGCGTTACGCGAATGATGGCAGTGCTCGTGGAGTGATACACGCCAAAGCAGTTGTCTACCTGGGAGGCCACGATGTCTTCCAGCAGTATGAAGCGGAATTTGCTGGGTCGGCTGGGAAGCTGGATTACGCGAGGCAGGCGATGGGGAATCTCTATTATGCCAAGGACACCCGTCTCGTCCTGGCCGTCAAGCGCGGCCACCACGTAGAGCGAGCCGTTGCGCAGGTTGGGGAACGGATGGCGCGGGTCCACCATAAGCGGCGAGAGGATGGGGGAGAGGTTCTTCGCAAAGTACTTGGCAACGACCTCGGCGTCTTCCTCGGTCATGGTCTCGCGGGTTACGCGCGTAAGGCCGTGCGTGCGCAGCTGCGCCTCCAGGTCGAGCTCTGCTTTTTCCTGGCGCTCCACGAGCGGGGGAAGCATCTCGAATATGAGCTCGAGCTGCTGCGAGGGGGTAAGCCCGCTCTTGTTGTCCACGGGCTCGTGCTTAAGGGAGGCAAGGTCCGAAAGGCCTCCTACGCGGATCATAAACCACTCGTTGAGGTTCGAGCCAAAGATCTCCACGAACTTAAGGCGCTCGAAGAGCGGTACCGTTTCGTCAAACGCCTCGTCCAGTACGCGGTTGTTAAAGCGGAGCCAGCTTACCTCGCGGTTTTGCGTGTACGACGTGTCTACGCCGCCGCCGTTGCGGTGCTTGCCCGCGCCAAGGCGATCCATTGTCTCCTTTACGGCCTTTCGCGCCTTTTTTGAGGACTCGTGCTCGTAGGCGCTCGTGGTCGCGGAGTACTTGTCTACCTGCTCTCCCTTGGGGGTGAGCTTCTCTTTGCGCGCGGCCTCGATCTCGGCCCGCTCGCGGCTTTTTTGGTCGTTCTTGCTTCCCTTTTTTGCCATGCGCTCCTCCTGTGGTTTTGCGTGCTGCACTCTCTATTATTGCGCGAACGAGCAAAAAGAGACACCCTTCCCGCTGTGGTTTTCGGAATACGGATTGCCCGCCAAACGCACGTGGCTGCGGGTAGTGCCCGCCGCATCTCCAAGCCTGGTCCGGCCGCCAAACGCACGCGGCTGCGGGTAGTGCCCGCCGCATCTCCAAGCCTGGTCCGGCCGCCAAACGCACGCGGCTGCGTGTAGTGGCGGCGCACTCCACGCAACGACGTGCATCTAGAGGCCGTTTGGTCCGCAAAATGCACGTATCTGCGGATAGTGGCGGCTGACTGCACGCATCTGCGTGCATACCCGAGGCACCCCGCCCCATCGCGGGATTTTTTTGGGCAGCCCGTAAGAAATATGTGCTGTGCCTAGACGAGATGCTGCCTGTGAGAACGGCTCGCCGCCAGACATATTGTGAACGAGGCCGCGGCAGGCGCTCACCTGCACATGGTAAATTAGAAGGGACAAAAAGCTGAAGGAAGGGGATTTGATGGATGGCAAGCTTAACGTATGCAACGAGGTGGGAAGGCTTCGGCAGGTAATGCTGCATAGGCCGGGAGATGAGCTGCTTAACTTGTCTCCCTCCAATTTGGAGCCACTCCTGTTTGACGACATTCCCTTTTTGGAGGCGGCCCAGGCAGAACACGACGCCTTTGCAAACATGCTGCGCGACGAAGGCGTGGAGGTTCTCTATTTGGTAGACCTCGTTACGGAGGCGCTGGCCACCTCGAAGTCTGTGCAAAAGGAGTTCAAGAACGATTATCTGCGGGAGAGCGGCATTACGGGCGCTCGGACAAAAGCTGCGGTGCGCGAGCGTCTTTCCAGCGTGTCCAGCGTGCGCGAGCTGGTGGAAACTGCCATACGTGGAATTCGTAGGGACGAACTCAATATGGGTGCATCCAGGTCGTTTGAGCTGGCTGACTTTGTTGGTACGGCGCAGAGCGGCAACCCGGACCTGGTAATTGACCCGCTGCCAAACCTCTACTTTACGCGCGATAACTTTACCGTGGTGGGAAGCGGTGTTAACATTAACAGCATGTTTAGCCTAACGAGGCGGCGCGAGACGCTTCTGGCCCAATATGTGTTTACATACCATCCGCTCTATAAGAACACGCCTCTTTGGTATCGTCGCAATTTTAGGCACAGGCTCGAGGGCGGGGACTTCCTAAATCTCTCTAAAAGTGTTGTGGCCATTGGCATGTCGCAGCGAACTATATCGGCGGCCATAGACCTCTATGCGAAGAACGTATTTTGGGGAGAGGGTCCGCATCCAGAAATAGAGGAGATCTATGCGTTCCTGATTCCGGATACCCGCGCCATGATGCATCTTGATACGGTGTTTACGCAGTTGGATGTGGATGCCTTCCTGTACCATCCTGGCATATTGGGGACGCTCGAGGTGTTTAGGGTTACCCGCGGAGCGCATGAGGGCGAGCTCCACATAGCGCGCATGGACGAGAGCCTTGATCGCATACTGGCGCGAGCTTTGGGAATTGACGACGTGCGTCTTATCCGTTGTGGCGGAAGCGATGCCATTGCCGCAGCTCGCGAGCAGTGGAACGATGGATCCAACACCCTTGCCGTTGCCCCCGGACGCGTGTTTGTGTACAAGCGAAACGCCATTACCAACGAGATACTGTACAAGGAAGGTTTCGATCTTTTGGAAATACCTTCGGCGGAACTGAGCCGCGGACGCGGTGGTCCGCACTGCATGAGCATGCCGTTTGTGCGAGATGAGCTGTAGCGATACCGTGCCTGGTACGACGCCGTGGCACCGTGCGCACTTCCGGGACAAAACGCTCCCTAGCGGGTACGGTTTTCGCCGATAAGTGCGCCCGGTAAGGCCTCGTTTGTCCCAGAACCATACCCGGCGGCGGGCCGCCCGAAAACGGGGTGCCCGATGGGGAGTATCCCCATACGGCACCCCATCCCCGCGGATACATCCAGGAGTGGCATCCCAGGGCGTACCTGTCTCTACATAAAGTGCCGTACGTTTTTGGCATTTGTTTATCATGTGGTCTAGCAGGTCTTTTTGGGGTAAAGTAGTGGCTTGTTACCGACGAAAGGACTTTACATGGGCGTCAGCATTGCCGGACGGAGCTTCTTGAAGCTGCTGGACTTCTCTTCAGAAGAGATCGAGTACCTAATAGACCTCTCGGCCGAGCTCAAGCGGCTCAAGCACGAGGGCGTAGCGCATCGCTACCTGGAGGGAAAGAACATCGTGCTGCTGTTTGAGAAGACCTCCACGCGCACTCGCTGCTCCTTTGAGGTGGGCGGAATGGACCTGGGGATGGGGGTTACCTACCTTGATCCAGGTAGCTCGCAAATGGGAAAGAAGGAGTCCATTGAGGATACCGCGCGCGTGCTCGGCCGTATGTACGACGGCATTGAGTATCGCGGCTTCGACCAGGCAATTGTGGAGGAGCTTGCCGCCAACGCCGGCGTTCCCGTGTGGAACGGCCTGACCAATGAGTTCCATCCCACGCAGATGATTGCCGACATGCTTACGGTGCGCGAGAACTTTGGTCATCTAAAGGGGCTCAAGCTCACCTTTTTTGGCGACGCGCGCAACAACGTGGCAAACTCGCTTATGGTGGTGTGCGCCAAGCTTGGCATGAACTTCTGCGCGTGTGGCCCCAAGCAGAACATGCCAGAGGAGGACCTGATAAGGACGTGCGAGCAGATTGCCTCCCAAACAGGCGGCTCCGTAACACTTACGGACTCAAAGCAGGAGGGTGCAGCTGGGGCAAACGTGCTCTACACGGATATTTGGGTATCCATGGGCGAGCCCGAGGAGCTGTGGGCCGAGCGCATAAAGCTGCTGTCTCCGTACCAAGTGGATGCCGAAGCCATGAACATGGCCGCGCAAGACGCCATTTTTATGCACTGCCTGCCCAGCTTCCACGACACCAAGACCACCATTGGTGCAGATATTGCCAAGAAGTTTGGCATCGCCCAGATGGAAGTTACCGACGAGGTCTTTGAGTCCGCGCAGTCTCGCGTGTTCGACGAGGCAGAAAACCGGATGCACTCCATTAAGGCCATTATGTACGCCACGCTCAAGTAGTGCGACTGCACCTGCACCTGCCCCAAAGCAATGGCCAGGCCCGTGAGGTGCCATGGAAAGCAGCCGCGCGCAGTTCCGCAGGAACGAGGACCTATCAAGAGGGGTACTCCCCCTTGATAGGTCTAGGGGCAGCCTCCGGCTAGCCTTCCTCAATACGATACAGGCGCATCTCGTTGCCCTGAGACAACACGCGTACAAACCCCGGCGTGTTGTCGTCTATTGCGTTTACTCCGTACCATGCATCCATGTGGTCCTTGTCAAACTGCCAGATCCAATGGCCGTCTTCGTGGGAGACGCCCTTGTTTAGCAGGAGCACGTACTTTGCGCCGGTTCTGGCAACCGCATCGCGGACATCCTGGTTGGTCGCATATTCGCATAGGTGCTCGCGGATGAGGGTTGCGTCGGGCGTTGTGCCGTTGGGCTCGATGGAGCGATAGAGCGTATTGAGCCCGTTTGCCCCGTACGCCCACAGGCTTCCGTCTCCCGGTGCGTTAACAACGAGCGAATTGGGGGGAATGGTTTCGAGCACCTTGCAAACGAACTGCACCTCTTCGGGCGAGTAGACCTGCTCGCAGTGACGCTCCCGTATGGTTTGATGCGCCATGCTAAACGCGCTGTTTACCTGCGCTTGCGCTATGGGAAGCGTAAAGCTGGGTGCGTATGCTGCGCACACTAGAGCTGCCGTTAGTGCAATGCGTGCATAGCCTTGGCGCGTGCGCACGTTATCTGCTGAGGGCAGCAACGCGTCGAGGCCAAGCGCGGCCGCAGGCATCATGCACAGGGTCATGTTTGCGAGCATGCGCCGCCAGTCAGAGTACCACAAAGACGAGAGCCAATGCTTTACCAGCCACCAGTCCATGCGGATGGCAACAAAGGCAAGGGCATAGAACGCAACCGGGAGCAAGGTCCATCGCAAGTCCTTGTTGGTTGCCACGCATACGCATCCCACAGCGCATACGACTGCGATCGTAACCTGTGCGGGAACAAACTCGTTGCGCACCAAAAGGATGTCCAGGAGGGCGGCTTCCAGATCGTGGGTGCCTGCCTCGTAGTACCTAATAACAGACTGCAACGGAGAGAGCTGGTGACACCAGACCCAAAACAGCGTGACTGCCAGAAGAAAGACGGCGAGTACAATACAGCGCTTACGGCCTTCGAGCATATTGCAAATGTGGTGAGCAAAATAGAAAGCTAGGAACACGTACGTTCCAAACACCGTTGTGGGGTGGGTGAGGGCAAGGGAGAAGAACGAGAAGACACCCAGTGCAAGGAAGGGCACCGCCAGCTGCCTAAGGCGATGCGATCGTACATAGGCAATAACGAGCGCTATGACGCCAAACTGAAGCGATATGCCCAGCTGGTTGGGATACAGGGGACCAGAGTACACGTAAAGCCATGGCCAGATGGCAAACGCTGTAATGGCTACTGCTCCAAGGGCAACGGCTCGCCGCTTGTTGTGCAACAACACGCGCAAGAAGGCATACATGGAAAGCGGGAAAACCACGCTTGCCGCAACAGCAACAACGGCGTTTGCGCACACCATTAGGTCTGCTCCGGCAACCAAATGCGTGAGCACGACTACGCAGCACCAGGCGCTGGGGTAAAAACCGCCATCGCTTCCAACGGATCTTGCCGCTGGGGGTGATGCGAGGAAGGTGCTCGTGTGCAAAGAGGACCACTTGCCCGAATCTGCAAAGGATCTTAGCAGGTTGAGGTGGGTCTGGTTGTCTTGTCGCTGGTTTATTGCGTCGGGACCTGGTAGCGCGAGAACGAACACAAGCAGGCACACCAGCGTTGCCACCGCCACAAACGCAACGGGGACTACCACGTCGTAGGGCAGTTCTCGTCCTGCCAGGCGAATCTTATCCATTGCGGGAGGAGCAAGATGGCGCCGCTGCGCAAAGCCGGTCGCGCGACCGACTACCATAAGGAGCAATCCCAGAAGCAATGCAGGTACGAGTATGGTTGTTGGACTGCATGCTATGCCAAGCTCGTAATAGGCGACTGGCAGGGCAGCGTACATGCATACGCCAAAGAGAGGTGCGCAGCAGACCGCGAAAAGACGACAAAGGCCAAGGCCACGCAAAGCAAAAAAGCCAGGCACATAGAGCAGCAGGCAGCATACCAGCCATGCAAGAAGCAGATCTGTCCACATATGCTACCTCGAACCTCGCCGTTGCCTAAAGCGCACAAGAACCGCGCGCATCTCGTCCTTGCCGTCTATGTAGTCTGCCAGCACGTCTTCGGGGTTTTGTCCGCCAAAGGAGGCGCAGATTCCGCAAAGGTCGCAGTCGGAGATGCACGTGTAGCGCTCTTGGACGTAGGCGAGCCGCTCCTCGCGCGTTGAGTCCACTATGCTCGGACAGAGTCTAGACAGCATGCAGGGCACCGTTTCGCTGGGTACAGGTACAGAAAACTAGATAACCATAGATAACGGGTGACATGTGGTCCCAAGTTGTGGCTTTGCAAAAACCACAACTTGGGGCTGGGGCTGTCCGCAAACCCGTGTTTGAGTGGGGTGCCGTAAGGGGATACTCCCCATCAGGTACATCGCGAGCAAGCCATTCTATTACAAGAAGGTCGATCCGCGATGTACCTGTAGGGGAGTGTCCCCTTACGGCACCCCGTAGGTAATCGGCAACCTAGCTACTCGAGCGGCAGGCCGCCGGCCTGCTGTACGCCAGGAACAGCGGGGATGGTGGCAAAGCCAATCTCCAGCTCCTCGTCTGTGGGGATGTTGTCCACCAAGCGGCCCTCGTTAAAGGCCTCGTAGGCGGTCATGTCAAAGTAGCCGGTACCCGTAAGGCCAAACAGGATCACACGCTCCTCGCCTGCGTCCTTGGCAGCAAGAGCCTCGTCAATGGCGGCACGGATGGCGTGGGCGCTTTCGGGAGCGGGCAGGATGGTTTCCAGCTTGGCAAACTGCTCGGCTGCGGCAAATACGTCGGTCTGCTTAACGGCTATGGCATCCAGGAACCCATCGTGCTTAAGCTGCGAGATTACCGGGCTCATACCGTGGTAGCGGAGTCCGCCCGCATGGTCTGGGCTCGGGATAAACCCGTTGCCAAGCGTGTACATCTTGCACAGCGGGCAGGTCTGGCCTGTGTCGGCAAAGTCATACGCAAAGCGGCCGCGGGTAAGCGAGGGGCAGCTAGCGGGCTCAACGGCAACAAAGCGCGTGTTGGGCTTTGCTCCAGTAAGCTTGTCGCGCATAAACGGCGCAATGAGGCCACCCAAGTTCGAGCCGCCGCCTGCGCAGCCAATTACGACGTCGGGGTAGTCGCCAAGCTGCTCGAGTGCAGCATAGCTCTCCAGACCGATTACGGACTGATGCAGCAGAACCTGGTTGAGTACCGAGCCCAGCTGATACCGTCCGCGATTCTCGGGTACGTGCAGAGCCCGCTCGACTGCCTCGCTAATGGCCGTGCCCAAAGAGCCCGTGCGGTTTTCGGGGTTCTGAAGCATCTTGCGTCCGATTTCGGTGGTATCGGAGGGGGAGGGGGTTACGTTGGCGCCAAACGTCTGCATTACCGAGCGCCTAAAGGGCTTTTGCTCGTAGCTGGCACGAACCATAAACACGTCGCAGTCCAGGCCGTAGTGGGCGGCAGCCTCGCTAAGGGCGGTGCCCCACTGGCCAGCGCCCGTCTCGGTGGTTATGGTAGAGAGTCCCTGCTGGGCAGCGTAGTATGCCTGTGCCAGGGCGGAGTTGAGCTTGTGCGAGCCGCTGGTGTTGTTTCCCTCAAACTTGTAGTAGATCTTGGCCGGGGTGTTTAGCGCCTTTTCCAGATTGTAGGCACGACAGAGGGGACTGGGCCGGTACACCTTGTACATCTCGCGCACACCTTCGGGAATGGGCACGTACTCGGTTGTATCGTCGAGTTCCTGCTTGCATAGCTCCTCGGCAAACACGGGGGAGATGTGTTCTACTTGCGCAGGTGTGCCGTCGGGCAGCAACATGCGCCCCGGCTTGTTGGGCATGTTGGAGCGAAGGTTATACCAACTGGTGGGAATCTGACTCTCTTGCAAATAAACACGGTACGGAGACTTGCTCGTTTCGTTGGCGGCCATTGCATGCCTTCCTTTCTGGCGCTTTGCGCCATCCTGAGGACAGGCAAACAAAAAAGCCCGTCCTCGTCCAAATGGAACTCGAGGACAAGCTTTCGCCTGCGGTGCCACCTCGATTAGCGAGTCGTAAGGCTCGCTCTCTTAGCGGAAGGCCATTACCTTCCTGCTCTGTAACGGGAGCTCCCGTCGCAACTTCCCCGTGCATGCACGGTTCTTCGCGCCCTCAGCGGGTCCATTATTCCTGTCTGCCACTGCTCGGATCTCAGCTGCCCGAACTCTCTGTATGCGCACCAACAGGTTTTACTTCCGCTTCACTGGTTTGGGTGTTGCTATGCAATTGAGGAATATAATACCCACCCTGCGTTATTTGGCCAATATCGAAACAATATCGCAATGCTGAGGGGTTGGAGTAAGAGAGGCCATGGATAGGCCTACCCCCAAACGACGATCGGAACCGCGAGGCACCATGGAAAGCAGCCGCGCGCAGTTCC
>CADBDT010000031.1 GCA_902793465.1 uncultured Coriobacteriaceae bacterium
AAGTTGTTTACCAGAATCATGCTAAACAGAATGGATGCGTATGCCGCCATTATTGCTCGTCTCCCCTCTCGCGCTCCGCGTCCGTTACCGCCTTGTCAAGCCGCTCGTACAGCTGCACCTTGGCGCAGTCCTCGTAGGTTGGCTCTCCCAGCCCGCAGTCGAGCGGGCATGCGGCGCAAAGACTCTGCGAAGGCCCTGGATCGACCGACTGCGCGTTGCCGGACTTCCTGTTTTCCAGCCACATGGACGCGGCGATAAGGAGCCCCAGCACGGCAAAGCCACCCGCAGGCATGACCATTATTATCATCGGTTCGACAAAGGACGGAAGAATCTGGAAGCCCATGAGGGTGCCCGCGCCAAGAAGCTCGCGGATGGCAGACATGAGCACGAGCGATATGGTAAAGCCCGCGCCCATCCCAAGGCCGTCCAACGCTGCCTGTGCGGGACCATGCTTCGAGGCAAACATCTCCGCACGGCCCAGAACGATGCAGTTGACCACGATAAGCGGCAGGTAGATTCCCAGCGCGTCGTTGAGCGCGGGCAAATATGCCTCTACGAGCATCATTACCAGCGTAACGAAGCTCGCAATTATGGTGATGAACGCCGGAATGCGCACCGACGAAGGTATGACGTTGCGAAGCAGCGAGACCACCACACCCGAGCACACGAGCACGAACGTGGTTGCCACCCCCATGCCCAGTCCGTTGAAGACGGCCGTCGTTACGGCGAGCATGGGACAGAGTCCCAACATCTGCCTGAGCGCGGGATTCTCCTTCAGGAGACCCTTGGCAAAGGTGCGGGGCTCCCTCTTGGCCTCTTGTTTCTCTTGTTGCGACGAGGTTTTGCTCAACACTTCTAGCGCACCTCCTCATATGCTTGAACGGCGTAGTTGAACGCCTCATGGACCGCCCTGGAAGAAATGGTGGCACCGCTAATGAAGTTTATTTCCTCCTCGGCAACGAGCTTGGGTGGTAGGCCAACGTACTGATTTACGTGTTCGTCCTCCGCAACACGCGTTCCCAGGCCAGGTGTCTCGTCCAGGGGCAGTGCCATTACGTCCCTAACGGTACCCTGTCCGTCAAAGGCAACGAGGACCTGCACGTATCCGCCGTATCCCTTTGCCTGCGACACTATTATTGTGCCCACCGTGCTCCCAGAGCTGTCCTTGCCCTTAAGTGCGGAAATGCAACCCTCTGCCGTGCAGTCCACCTGCTCGAACGAGACGGCTTCCGGAATGAGCTCGGAATACATCTGCTGCGACCGAGCTTCCGCGTTTGCCAGGGCCACAGGCTCAGTGGTGCTATGCACAAAGCCAAGCAGCGCGCCTGCCACGACGCATATAACAACCAGCACCAAAACGGGGCGCACGGTCTCCAGCGCGTTAGGCTTCTTGCTGTTACTCATTGCTGCCTCCCCTCTTGTGCTCTCCTCCAACGGGAGTGTTGGGAGTAAGGACGTCTATGTAGGGAACGAGCAGGTTCATGAACAAGATAGAGTACGCAACACCCTCGTTGAGGTTGCCCCAAAAGCGAATGAGGCAGGTTATAATGCCGCAGCCTATTGCAAAGATTACCTTGCCCCGTACGGTTGACGGCGAGGTGGTGTAGTCCGTAACCATAAACACGGCACCTAGCAGCAAGCCACCCGAAAGCGCCTGCGCAACGGGATCGTGGCCGGTAATAAGGCTCATGACTACCACCGTTGCCACATAGGCAACGGGCGCATGCCAGCGAATCGTCTTTGTGGCCAGCAGGTATACAAAGCCTATAAGAATCGCAAGGGCACTCGTCTCTCCCAGGACGCCCATGTGCAAACCAAGAAGCAGGTCCAGGTGGGCAAGGGCAGCCGCTGCAGGAGCGAGCGGCGTAGCGGAGCTCACCACGTCCACGGGAGCAAGAGTTATTTGTGGAGCGACAAAGGTAGTCATGGCAACCGGAAATGCCACGGCAAGGAATATGCGCCCCACGATGGCGGGATTCGCAAAGTTCTTTCCAATGCCGCCAAACAGTTCCTTGGTCATTATTATGGCCACAAACGCGCCGACCACCACCATGTACAGCGGAATCGTGGACGGCAGGTTAAAGGCAAGCAACACGCCCGTAACGGCCGCCGAAAGGTCGGTTGCGGTGTTGGGCAGCTTGCGAATGCGGCACCACAGGTACTCGAAGCCCACACACGAAACCACCGAGGTCAAGCACACCAAAAAGGCCGGCAGCCCAAAGAACGCCAGCGATGCCACGAAGGCGGGGGCAAGTGCTATGAGCACGTTGCGCATAATAACCTGCGTGGTAACGGGACTCATTATTTGGGGTGCTGCAAGCAGCACCAAGGGCTTTTGCCTCTCCTCTGCCATGTTATCGCCTCCCCTTTGCCTTGCGCTGCTCTGCGCGAAGTGCCGCACGTGCCAGGCGCGTTGCCTGCGCAAGCGGCTGACGCGCCGGACAAACGTAGGAACAGGTTCCGCACTCCACGCACAGGTCGGCCATGAGCTTGTTTAGCGTCTCCAAGTCTCTGCGCAGGTACGCCTTTTGTATGTTTATGGGAGCGAGGTGGATGGGACAAGACTCTATGCACTTGTCACACCGTATGCACGCCGTGGTATTAGGCGTTTGCACGGCCTCGTTCGTAAAGGCAAGAAGGCCACTGTTGGCTCGCACGATGGGGCTTTCCAGCTCCACCTGCGTGGTGCCCATCATTGGCCCTCCAATAACCACCTTTGCGGGGTCGCACTTAAGGCCGCAGTACTCCAGGATCTCCCCGATGGGCGTCCCAATGTACACCTCGAGATTCTGCGGGCGCTCAATGGCGTCGCCCATAACGGTAATGCGCCGCTTGGTTAGGGGCATGCCGTCGCCAAGGAACCTGCCTATCTCCGACATGGTGGTAACGTTAAACAGCAGCGCTCCCACGTCTGTAAGGTGGCCACCACGCGGTACCGAGCGACCCGTAACGTTGCGAAGGATCACGCGGCTGGCACCCTGCGGATACCGGGCAGGCAGCACAAACACGTCTATGCGATCGTCGTCTGCCGCCATTGAGTGCAGCAGCTCTATGGCCTTTGGCTTGTTGTCCTCTATGCATATGAGCGAGCGTGGGACACCAGAGAGGTCCAGGCATGCCTTTATGCCCGCAAGGATCGTTTGGGGTCTTTCGACCATCTCGCGATAGTCGCTGGAGAGGTACGGCTCGCATTCCGCTCCGTTTACCAGCCACATGTCGATGTTCGAGAGATCGGTGTCCATCTTGAGCCACGTTGGAAAGCCGGCGCCTCCCAAGCCAACAATACCGCTGTGCTTTACAGCCTCAATAAGCCCAGCGTAATCTTCGACCTCCGGCGGACGAATAGACTCGTCCACGGTCTGGTTGCCGTCCGGCTCTATGACCACGGCCTCGTTCGACCAACCGTTTGAGTAATGGATGGTACGAATCTGCTTTACCGTGCCAGAAACAGGCGAGAATATGTCCGCCGTCATACGTGCGTCCACATGCCCGACCAACGTTCCCACATCCACATGTGCACGTCGCTTTACCTGCGGTTTGCATGCTGCGCCCACATGCTGCTGCATGGGCAGAATAATTTGTTGAGGCAACGGCATGTATGTGGTTTCCTGCTCGGCCGTCGCTTTGTTGTGCGCAATATGCACACCACGCAGCTCTACCGAACGGCGTGGGGCGAACTTGCTAGGTATCAAATGATTCACATCCCCCCAATTTAGTGTCCGTATCTATCCTACCCGAATTCCCAAGGCCGCGCATCTTAAGAATGCTTGCAACGAAGGAGTGCCCTCACCGCCATTTACTTAGCGCTGTGCACATTGGGGATATTCCCCTACGGGTACATCGCGGATAGGCCGGTCCACAAGGAAAGCCCCGCTCGCGATGTACCCGATGGGGAGTATCCCCAATGTGCACAGCGCCCCCAGACCCTGCATATCAAGGGGGAGTACCCCTTTGAGAGGTCACCCCTCTCTGAGGGCGTTGGCCGTGCTGCCGGGCGCGGCGGCGTCTTTGGACTGGACGCGAACCTCCACGGCCTCGGCGCGCTTGGCAAGACCCGTGGTGCCAGCCGGATCGCCGTCGTGCGCCCAGCCAGACCAGCCGTAGGTCTGCGAGTGCACGCGATACCACACGCTCATGTGGGCCGCTGCGTCTCCCTTAAGCTGAATGCGCACGGCCTCGGCTCGCTTGGCCTGGCCCGTTGTGCCGGCCACGGCGCCGTTCTTGCTCCACTCGGTCTCCCAGCCTTTGCCCTGCACGTGCAGGCAGTACTCGATGTCTCCCGAGAAGGGCAGACCCGCAAGCTGCAGGCTAAGCGCCTCGAGCTGCAGGGCTTGTCCCGTGGTGCCAAACTCGCTGCTAGATTGGTTGCCCGTCCACCCGACGCGCTGTACGTGCGCATTTCCAACAGCGTTGTTGATGCAGGCCGCCTTGGCAGCGTCGTAGTCGTGGGGCTTCTGGTCGTCGTTGAGCACGATTACCTCGTACGCCTCGGCACGCTTTGCCATGTTTAACGTACCGGCAGGCTCGCCGTCCTTGGCCCATCCCAGCCAACCGTAGGTCTGCGAATGTACGCGATACCAAACGTGGTATCCCTTGTTCGCGAGGTCGTCTTTCAGGCGAATCTGAATGGCCTCCAGGCGCTTGGCCTGGCCTGTAGTGCCGGATTCCGCACCGTCCTTTGACCACGTGGGCTCCCAACCCTTCTTCTGCACATGCGAGCGATACTCTATGCCATCGCCCTGAATCTTGATCTTTATGGCCTCCAGGCGCTTGGCCTCTCCCGTGGTGCCGGCCGTGGAACCGTCCTTGCCCGAAGGTGCGTTCCAGCCGTAGGTCTGGCAGTGCGCGCTATAGCTTGCCGGAATGGCAGGGGCCACAACGGTAAAGGTGGTGCTCACCTCTTTGGTCCCGCCATGCTCGCCGTACTCGTGCACAGCGGTAAGCTTGTGCTCCCCTGCCGCTATGCCGTCCAGATAGCTGGCCTTCAGCGAGATGTTCGTGGAGCCAACGGAGGCGGTGTACTTGTCGGCCGAAAGCTCCTCTCCGTCCACCAGCACCCGCTGCAGCCTGTCGAAGCGCGCGTTGTTCTGGAATGCCAGATCCTTGCCCGAGCCCTTTACAAAGGTCCCGTTCGCACCTTTTACGAACGCATACTCGTAGTTGAGGCCAAACCCGCGGTTGTACAGCACGTCATCCATGTTGTAGTCAATCGAAAGATCGGGCTTTTCGACTATGTTGTATATGTTTACGGGGAGCGTGCCAGTGGGTCCCTCGTCATCGAACATGGAACAGAGCGCAGCAATAACGTTGGCGTTGTAGGCTACGCCACCCGAGCTCTTGTCGGTGGGGTCGGCACCGAGGCCTGCGGCCATGTATCCCAGCATGGCCGCGTCGGCGTCCTGATAGCGTGCCACGTCGTAGGGCAGGTTGTTGGCAAGCAGGACAAACTTGCCACCAGCCGCATGCGTCTCGCTTATGGCGCGCGACACGCACTGATACAGCGGCGACGTGCTGGCTAGCGGACCTGCACCATAGCTCGCAGTAAAGCAGATTACCTTGTTTGCGTTGGCGATGGCGTTCTTGAGGTCGTTGGTATAGTGCGCCTTCCCGCCATCAGCCGTGTCGTAGTAATAGTCAATGGTAACGTGCATCTTGGAGCTCTCGCTGCCAGAGGACTTGTCGGGATATGCAAGATTGTTTATATAGGCATCCTCGGACAAAAGCCCCTCGCTCTTAAGCTGATCGAGGGCATAGGCTATGGTCTTGCTATCGTCCTTGAGCCTACCCATAATTACCACGTTGTTCTCGTGGCCCGACATGGGCAGTGTGTAGTCGTCGTTCTTTACCAGCGTAATGGCCTCGCGCGCGATCTTCATCTCGTCGTCGTGATGCTCTTTGGAGCCGACAATGGCCTTGGCACTCTCGACGTTCACGGGGGTATACTCGGCGAGAATACCGTAGTTCTTCTTGAGCTTGAGGATGCGCCCGACGCTCTGGTTTATACGCTCCTCGGTGATTTTCTTGCCAGTCTCGGTGCCAACCTTGTTTTTGATGGCAGTAATGTATGAGTTGTAGAACTCTGCCGCAGCCGCATTGTTGAGGTCGGTGGGAAGAAGCAGGAAGTCGACGCCCGCAAGAATGCACTTCTCGGCAAGGTTGGCGCAGTAGACAGGGTCGGCCTTAAGGCGTGCTTGACGGAGCTCCTTCTTCTTATCGCCCGTCGCCTTTTGCTCTTCTTCGCTGGGTTGTGTTCCAGCATCCACGAGTTGGTTTTGGTACAGAGCATCCATCTCCAGCGCATCGGTAATCACTACGCCATCGTAACCAAGCTTCACGCGCAACAAAGTACCTATGGCCTTGCTCGACATGGTTGCAGGGAAGTACCCACTTTCGCCATCGGCAAAGGTGACCTCGTCGTCGTACTTGGGCAACGTGATGTGTGCCGTCATAATCATGTCGGCACCCTTGCTTATGGCCTTCCTAAACGGTATGAGCTCACATGCCTCGAGCTCCTCCTCCGTCTTGTTTACGGAGGGCGTGCCAATGTGGCTGTCCGTGTTCGTGTCGCCATGACCCGGGAAGTGCTTGTAGGTTGCAACTACGTTGCTTTTCGCAAGTCCGTTCGAGAACTCGACGCCCAGGGCACCCACGGCGTTGGGGTCGTCGCCAAACGAGCGCGTGCCAATTACGGGGTTGGACGGATTGCTGTTTACGTCGATGGTGGGAGCAAGGTCTGCCTTAAAGCCCAGCGCCGCGATCTCCTCGCCCAATACCTTGCCGGTGGTCGCTGCGTTCGTCTCGGCATTCGCACCCGTGGCACCCACGGCCATGCTGCCGGTCATGCGCGTGCCCATGGTAAAGCGCACGACCAAGCCGCCCTCGCCGTCCACGCACATGAGGTAGGGGATGTTGTTCCGTTCGCCATAGTGTTGACTACTCATATTGTTGCTCTGCAGCGCATTGACCAAGTTGCCCGTTTGCTCCACGCTGCTTACGTTTTGACCAAACAGGATGATGCCACCATAAGGATGGGCTTTAAGGGCATTGGCAAGTTCGGAATTTGGCTCGAGCTTTAGTACGTTGCTCTTATTCCACGTACGGATGGCGGGAATGATCATCTGCGCGATCTTGTCTTCGAGGGACATGCCGTTGATGATGGCATCAATATCTGCGTCGTTAGTGATGTTGGAGGTCGCCACATTCTGGAGCGTCAGGTTCCCTTGGGGAGCCATCCCCTCCTCGAGGAGCTCGCCGTCCTCCCCGCCAGTCACAGGCTGCGTGTTGTTTGGCGTCTGCGAACCCGATCCCGTTGGCGCCGTGGGCGTACCACCTTCGCCCATCTCTTCGGTGTTCCCACCCGCGGCATATGCAAGCCCCTGGACTGGCAAAGTGCCCAGTACCAGCACAAACGTTACGAACAGAGCCAACAGTTTTCTCGTTTTATGTGCCATGACATCCCCTTTCGCGCGTCGTGTGCATCCATCATATACCAGCAAAAGGACAAGTTTCTATAGCAACCGGTTGGCCATCCGAAGACGCCGCGTCCTTAGACAATGTGCGCAGCACCCTACTAGTCCCGCAGCGTAAGCTCCAGCACGGCACGCGTGGCCGATGTCACCTTGGCGCGCTCGTCGGCACGAACGTCCGCAACCCACACCACGGCACCGCGCGAGTCGGTATGCACCACAGGCACGCCGCAGCGATCTGCCGAGGGAATCTTTGCGTCGTTAAGGAGGTCGGACAACAGCTTTGACTGGCCGTGCATGCCAAGGGGACAGAGCACCTCTCCTTGCTGTGGAGCATCCACCCACAGTCTGCCACCTTGCGCGGGATCCACCCCGCACGCCACTGCGTCCAAGAGCACCGAGGCGCCAAGCCACTCGCTCCCGTGAGTTCGTGCCATGGCCACCACGTCCACGTCTGGCCCCACCGCACGCACCTGCGCCTCCAGCGTGCGCCCATCACCCAGGCATACCTCGCCAGGAACCTGCAGCCACACGCCCCCGACCTTTTCGGCCGACCCGTGGGCGCGCACGAACAGCAGGCCGTACTCCACGCGCGCATCCAGGGCAAGGGGCAGCGCCACAGAACCACGCCCAGCGGCAACGAGTCTTAGCACCGCCTCCACGTGGCGCGCCTCCAGCCGCACATCGGGACATACCGTAACAATAGCCTGGCGTACCACACGTCGGGCGAGCACTACCTCGGAGGCAGCAAGCCGTTTGGCATCGAGCGCCATCATGCCCTGCGCGCTCCGGCGCGTAAGGTCGCGCAGCAACCTAGACGCCTGCGCGTGCAGGTACGAGTCCTCGTCGGACAGAATGTCGCAGGTCGTAGACAGGCTTGCCGTCACGCGCGGATTACGGCGCTCCACCACCGGCATGACCTCGTGGCGGACGTAGGCGCGGAGGTAGCGCGTGTCCTCGTTGCTCACATCCTCGCGCCACACGATGCCGCTCATGCGAAGGAGGTCGCACAGCTCCCTGTGCGTGCGCGTAAGGAGTGGGCGCACTATGCGGTTGCGCCTGCGCGGAATGGAGCTGAGTCCTGCCGGACCAGTCCCGCGGATGGCGTTCATAAAGAACGTCTCCGCACGATCGTTTGCCGTATGTGCCGTAACTATGCGTGCCGCCGCCCGCGGCGTACCAAACTGCTCCGAAAGCTCGTTGGCAAGCTCGGCGGCAGCGGCATAGCGTACCTCTCTGCCAACGTTCTCCTCGTTTCCCGACCCGCCCTGGGCGGCGGCAAGGGCGGCCACGTCCTCGCGGCGTATGGTGCAGGGAATGCCATAGCGCTGCGCCAAGCTGCGCACAAACTCCTCGTCTTCCTGAGCGTCGATCCCACGAAGCTGGTGGTTAACATGCAACACGTGAAGCCGTTCGCGAGCAATGCGGGCCTCTCCCCTGCCGTCGTCTATGTCCAGGGTGGAGGTGGCGGCCAGCACCAGCAACGCCGTTGAGTCGGCGCCCCCCGAAACCATAAGCACCACCGGCGCACGCAGTCCCTTGTCCACATGCCCCGAAGGGCGCTCGAAGCGCTGTTCGCCCGTTGCGTATCTGCGGCCTACGCTTGGCATTACATACCTCCCATTGTTTGCTCACCCGCTAAGTCTACGCCAAGTGGTATGGTACACAAGACAAAAGAACGTTATAGAATGCGAACAAAGAACCTCAGGCCAAGGCAGCGCACCCAAAGGAGACGCCATGACGCCACAGATGCACCTATATGTATTAGCCAGCGGCTCGAAGGGAAACGCTGCTGTGGTGGAGGGGCCGGAGGGCTCGGTTTTGGTGGACTGCGGGATATCGCGCAAGATGCTCCGCGAGCGAGCCGACGAGGCAGGATGCGACCTGAGTCGCGTGGAGGCAATCCTTCTTACTCACGAGCACAGCGACCATACCAAGGGACTACGAGTAGTGTGCAACCACTTTGACGGACCGGTGTTCACCACCGCAGGCACGGCAGGAGGACGCCGGAACCTATCCGAGCTCTCGTTTACCCTCGTGAACCACGACGCCACGCTCGAGCTCTGCGGCATGCGCATACAGGCGTTTCCCACCGCCCACGACGTAAACGACCCCATGGGGTTCCGCTTCGAGACGCGCGGGCGCACCCAGACGGAGGACGATGGCGTCCTGGATGCGATTGGCTGGGCAACCGACACGGGCCATCTTACCGACCAGGCGCTCGACGCGCTGTACGGTTGCCGGATTCTGGGCATAGAGTCCAACCACGATCCTCGCATGCTCGCAAAGGGCCCCTATCCCGCCTACCTAAAGGCACGCATATCCAGCAGCTACGGACACCTTTCCAACGAGCAGGCGGCCGAGGCGGTCCCCCACCTTGTTACGCGCGATACCGAAACCGTGGTGGCCCTGCACCTCTCGCAGGAGAACAACCGACCAAGCCTCGCCGTTCGCGCGCTTGCGCAAGCCCTTGGCGCCGAGGCCGCAAACACCACGTTTACCGAGGCCCGCACCCCTGATGGCATGCTGACCATCTGTGCCGGCGCCCAGGACGCTCCCCTCGTGGTGTGGTAGCCCCACCGCAGCCCCTGCACGCGGCACAAGCCCAGAAGGCGAGCGCTGAGCATGCGGGAGAAGACCTATCAAAAGGGGTACTCCCCCTTGATTGGTGCCTATCAAAAGGGGTACTCCCCCTTGATTGGTGCCTATCAAAAGGGGTACTCCCCCTTGATTGGTGCCTATCAAAAGGGGTACTCCCCCTTGATAGGTTCTCCCCCTTGATAGGTTAATATGATAGTGGTGCACGCATACGAGCAAAGGGGCGCGCCTATGGATTCCACGCACGAGATCACGCAGGAGAAGACCAAGAACAGGATACGCGACTGGAAGGGCCTTCTTGCGAACGAGAGCCGCAAGCTAAAAGTTCTTGTCTTCCTCGAGATGCTCCTGCTTTCGGGGTCCATGATCTTTATCCAACTCGGGTTCATAGGCATAGGCTCAATGGGTCAATACGTTGGGTACCTGCTCGCGCTTCTTGCACCCATAGCAATCGTCGCAATTCTGCTGGGAAAGGGTCTCAGCACGCTCTACGGTCTCCTATCTGGGACGATGCTATTCGTACATGCGCAAATTCAGCCGCTGGACATCTTTGAGAACTTTTTTGTGACACCCCTCAACGCAATGGGCCTGTATACGGTTATGGGATTCGCAATTGGCCTTTCCTTTGCTATCGCACTGCGCAACAACCCCTCGTTGCCTCGTTTCATCGTCTACAGCGTAATTGTTGCCTTTATAACCTCGTTGCTTGCCACCTTCATATTCTTTACGAATTCTTTGGTCAATATGATTTCTACCGTTGCTTCAAGTGTGAGTACCGTAGAGGAGGTTACCAGCGAATATATCACCAATCATATGGCACTCATACTTATTAGCATGGGCGAACTCGATGTACAGGTATGTGGCGATGCAGGCCTCATAGCACTCGCGGCAATCGTATCCAAGCTGGCCGTAGACTACGTAAACAAAAACCGTAACAGCAGGAGCGTCCTATTCGTTTTTAGGGCTCACCTAATTGTAGGCGTCGTTCTGGTGTTTTTGTCGGTACAGGCCGGCGCATTTGCGGCGGTCACTTGGCACTCGCAACAGACGGCCAACATCAAGATGGACGACGAGATGGAGTTCATAAAGAGGAACTTGGACTCTCGTGCCAAGTATTCGGGCAAGCTCATTGACGCAGTGGATACGGAGTCGAAAAACGACGAGCAGTTGGTGAACTTTATCCAGCTGCTGCTTACCGAGGAGTTTATGGGCGGGTACGACCTCGACGACGGGACCATTGCCCTGTTTGACGAGAATCAGGTCGTGTTCAGCAACAGCCCAACGTACCAGCCCGGCAGCACACGTGAAGAAATCTTTGGCAAAAAGGATGTTGGCATACCAGAGCAACTGGCCAAAGACAAGACCACGCGCACCATGATCTACGGGGTATACAACATAGACAAGCTCCTCGAGGAGTACAGAAGTGGAGTTACCGGCTCCACAGAGCTAGGTTACATGAGAGCCTGCGACGCAGGCGAATATACCATTGTGATGGCACTCCCGGCATCGAAGGTGTTCGAGGAGCGATCTGTGGCCATGCTGTGGGCAACGTCGCTCGCCTTCGTTCTGCTCGTTGTGGTATACGTCCTTGCGGCGCAGCTGCTCAGGCGCGTTATGCTCGATCCCATAGTGCGAACCAACGAGTCGCTTGCCAAGATTACGGACGGCGACCTAAACGAGACGGTAAAGGAAACCGAGACCGTAGAACTTGCATCGCTCTCCACGGGAATCAACTCGACGGTAGGCTCTCTGAAGAAGCTCATCGGCGAGGCCGAGAGACGAAACGAGAAGGACCTCGCGACGGCGAAGGCAATTCAGGAGTCCGCCCTTCCTAGCACCTTCCCGCCGTTTCCCGAAATCAAGGACTTCGACATCTTTGCGAGCATGAGTGCCGCAAAGGAGGTCGGCGGCGACTTCTACGACTTCTTTTTGGTGGACAACGAGACGCTTGGCTTCCTTATTGCAGACGTAAGCGGCAAGGGCATCCCCGGCGCCCTGTTTATGATGGTCGCAAAGGCGGAGATCGAAAACTTCCTTGCGGGCGGGATGACCCCTGCCGACGCCATCTCGTCGGCCAACAAGAGGCTGTGCGCCAACAACGACGCCGGGATGTTTGTTACCGTGTGGGCCGCTACCCTAAACTACAAGACCGGCGAACTCACCTACGTAAACGCCGGCCACAACCCGCCTCTCCTGCGCCACAATGGCAAGTGGGAGTGGATGAAGAAGAAGTGCGGCCTCTTTCTTGGAACCTTCGAAACCGCCAAGTACAAGCAGGTTACCACGACCATCGAGCACGGGGACCAGCTGTTGCTATACACGGACGGGGTAAACGAGGCGTTTTCCGTGGATGAGGAGGAATACGGAAACGATCGGCTCGAGGCGTTTCTTGCCGACCACAACCAGATGCACCCGCGCGAACTCGTGCGCCTCCTGCGTGCAGATGTTGCCGCATGGGCAGAGGGTGCGGAGCAGTCCGACGATGTTACCATATTGTCCCTGGAATACGGCGTGGCACCCGAGGCAACGGGAACGCTCACGCTGCCCGCCGAGATAGACAACATAGGGAAGGCAATGGACCTGGTAATGAGCGAGCTGGTGCGGCGCCTGTGCCCGATCAGCGTTCAGAACAAGGTTGCCGTGGCGCTCGAGGAGCTGCTGGTAAACATCTGCCGATACGCCTACGCCAACGAGGACAAGCCCGGCGACATGCAGATAAGCTACGCATACGGCACCGACCCGTCGGCTATTACCGTGGAGCTGCGCGACCAGGGTGTCCCGTTTGACCCCATAAGGCGCGAAGACCCCACCACTCCAAGCGACATTCGAGAGGTAAAGGTCGGTGGCCTTGGCATCTACATGGTAAAAAAGAGCATGGATGACTTCGTATACATGCGCGACGGCAACACCAATGTAGTGGTTATCAAAAAGGGCTGGTAGCGATTGTTTCAACCTGTATGGGGAACGCCCCGGGAAGGCCCGGAGCTATGCCGTGCTCAAACAGTCCTCGCATCGCTTCGCTCGCTGCGGAACTGCGCGCGGCATAGCTCCGGGCCTCCCGGGGCGCTCTCACGTTGCGGAGCCGCCGCGCAGATTCGATAGGGCGGGTGGAAAAATAGTAAGGCCGGCAGAATTGCTGCCGGCCTTCTTATATTAGACGCGAGGCGCGCCAATTTTGCACCTGTCGTGCTAATCTATTGCGATCTTAGTTACGTTGTTCTTTTCTACTTGCTTGGGTACGTTAACAACCAGTACACCATTCTCGAGCTTTGCGCTCAGGCCTTCGGTTGCGGCATCCTTAAGGTATACGCCACGCGTGGCACTCCATTCGCGCGTCTCCTTGTGCAGATAGTTCTTGTCCTTGTCCTCCTCGGTCTCCTTCTTGTCCACGGAAATGGACAGGCGACCCTCGTTGAGCTCAATGTCAATCTCGTCGCGGTTCACACCTGCGAGCTGTGCGGACACTACATAGGCCTCGCCCTCGTCTACGACGTCCATCTTAAACGCTGCGTCGCTCGATGCGGAGACGAGCGGAGAGGTAAAGAAGTCGTCAAAGAAGCTGTCGAACGGGAACGAACGACCAATTGCGCGACCATAACGATCGTAAGGAACCATACTTGCCATACTAATCACTCCTCTATTCTCTTGGGGGCCGTCCCTTAGCGGGCGACCTCTTTGTCTACGTCATTAATTATTCCCACGGCCACTGCGTTTTATACAGTTCGACAAAGATTTTCTTAGCTTCATATACTCATCAAATATAAGTCACATTGACTCATATTTGCCATTTGAATGTTAAGCGCATGAGACTTCTACTTATACATGTGTACAATTAGGCTTGGTAGCTCTATTATGGCTATTGCTTTGTTTGCACGCTGGTTCGGAGGCGCCCATATGGACGACAACGAAATCAAACAACATAAGAACAACGACGAGCTCGAGCGCCGCACTCCATACGTTCGCAAGACTCGGCCGCGCAAGACGCAAGAGGCAATTAACGACCTCGAGCAGGATGACACCTACGCCCAGGGGTTCACGCACGACTCAAACGTAACCGTAGGAGGCCGCAATCCCCTATCCGGAACCGTATATAGTCGCTCGCGTGGCAGCATGCCCCAGCTTCAGCGTGACCTCCACTACGGACAATACCTCTCCATACCCAAGGGCAAAAGACAGATCTTCTCGTCACGAGAGCGTTCCGCAGCAGTTAAGTCGCGTGCGATTACTGCCATAATCCTTATTGTGCTGGCAATAATCGCCATCCTTGCTTGGATGCTCATCCAGCGCCACTAGGACGGCATGCCTGAAATAACATAGGCAGACTGTCCGATAACGGGGTGCCGCTTGGGAATACTCCCCTACGGGTACATCGCGGATAGAACCCCTCACAAGGGATTGGCTCACTCGCAATGTACCCGATGGGGAGTATCCCCAAGCGGCACCCCACACTTGTCGTTACGTACTGCTATCTCCAGGGGTCCTCTTCAAACAGCGGCTCGCGTGGCGCCGGCCTGTCGGAGTACGGGTCGTATCCGTCGTCGTCCTCGTTCTGGGCGCGCACAAACGGATCTTGGGATCTTTGGACCTCGCCGTTCTTACGTTGATCCCTTTTCTCCTTCTGGCACATAGCAACCCCCTATACGTACTCTTCGTTATAGGCAACAAAGTTGCAGAGCGAGTTACCGTATGCCGCAAGGTCGTTTGAGGCATATGCCGACTTAAGCCCGCATCCAATTACAATCTCGCTCACCGCAAGCTTGCCAGAGCCATCGGTCGTGCCTTTAATAAAGATAGTCCACGTACTGCGAGAAGTTTCCCCGTAGCAGCAGTAGAACGAGTGTCCCACGTTTTTGGTTCCCTTGGGCAACGTAATGTTTGCCTGCGTGCACTCGCCTATTTTGTCTCCAAAGCCACAGAGCTTTGCTATCTCTTTTGCAGTGGTATCGCTTACGGAGGGATTCTTTATGCCAAGGCTAGCCGCTGCCGCAACAGGTATTACCATACGCATGCCGGTTATGCGCGCGTCTTCGGTCATGACTTCGGAATAGCCGCCCTGCGTGAGGTTGAGGTTATGCTTCCACGGCTCGGGAACAAAGCCAAGCGCAACATCGCTGCCGTTTACGAAGCCCGCCACAAGCTGCTGCCCGTTTTGCATCGTATAGCCCACACGTGCCTCGTAGCCCTTGGACTCAAGGAACTCCTTTATGTGAGGTGCCTTTGCGTCGTAGTAATCGTCCAGGCGAATTACCTCACTCAGCGGATCGCCAACATATACCGTTGCGCCTTCCTCGGGAACCACCTCGCCCTCGGCGGGAACGGAACGCACCACACGCATGCGCTTGTCTGCCGCAGCCTGCTCGAACTCAGACTTTGCTTCGATACCCTCTCGCTTTAGATGGTTAATGGCAATCTCTTCCTCCTCGCCCACCACCTTTGGCATACGAGGAAGCTGCGAGACCACGACCACGATCTCCTCCGAGCTCATAAACTCCGATCCAGCCCCAGGCCGCACCTCCAAGACCTTGTCTTCTTCGTCGTGGCGATCCTGCGTCTCAAAGCGGATGTTCTGAGCGCCTGCCTGCTCCAAGATGGTGCGTGCCTCATCGCGCTTCTTTCCCACTACCTCGGGAACGACCCTCTTTGCGCCTATCTTTAGGTGTACCTCGGTATTCTGGTCCACGCGCTTTCCCTCGGGCGGATCCACTCCCACCACGTGGCCGTCTACGCCATCGGCGGGAACCGTTTCTGTGGTTACCTTGAATCCCTTTTGCTCCACAAGTGACGTGGCATTTCCCTGCGACAAGCCCATAACGCTTGGAACGGTTTTGCCACCCCACATCTCAAGCACATACGAACCAGCCACGGCAGCGCAAGTGGCTATTGCCGCCGCCAACAAAAGTCCCACCACAACACGGCCGATTCTGCGTCGCTTACGCCCATTCTCCGTGCGCGCGTTTCGCGACTGCTCGTGCGCACGACGGCGCCTACGAGACTTGCGATCGTCCCCGCTGGGATCGGTGAGGCTCTTTAGGCTGTCGGATTGCAGCGTGTTAAGACGCCAGGACGATACGCCCACGCCCTCGCGGCCCACCGAACCATCTCCCGACACCGGGTCGTCGCTGAGGGCTTGTGGAATTATGGATTCCTCGGCCGCATCCTTTGGGGAATCGATGACCTCTATTGGCACAAGGCTGCCGGTTTGCTCCCCGTCAGTCTTTGGATCGTCGCTCACTTTGGCACCTCCTGTAAAAATACCAAGAGTGTACCATTGGCGTACGATAAGAACAAAAAACGAGGTGCCGCTTGGGGATATTTCCCAAGCGGCACCCCACTCCGTCGCGTTTTTTCGGACAGCCTAGGGGGTAGCCCCTGGGCGAAAGTCCGTTGCTTTGCGTTTACACCTTTGCCACAAACAGGCGGTCGTCGGCGCCTACGTCCACACGCACGGTGTCACCCTCGCAAACCTCACCGGCAATTATGAGGTTGGCCACGCCGTCTACCACCTGACGCTGGATCAGGCGCTTGAGGGGACGCGCCCCGTATACAGGATCCAGGCCATCGAATGCCAGAGACTGAACAGCCGCAGGAGTGAGCTCGAGTGCAATGCGCTCCTTCTCCAAGCGCTCGCGTACGTCGCGAAGCTGAATGTCCACGATCTTTTCGATATCGGAGAGACCGAGCGCATGGAACACCACCACATCGTCTATGCGGTTGAGGAACTCGGGCTTAAAGGTTTGGCGCAGGGCATCGTTTATCTGACGCTGCACCTCGTCGGGATCCTCGGTCGCATGCGCTGCGGCAATAAACTGCGAGCCTACGTTACTGGTCATAATAATTATGGTGTTCTTGAAGCTTACCACGCGACCCTGACCGTCGGTAAGGCGACCATCGTCGAGCAGTTGCAGCAGCACATTGAACACGTCTGGGTGGGCCTTTTCCATCTCGTCCAGAAGGATTACGGAGTACGGACGCCTGCGCACCGCCTCGGTAAGCTGGCCACCCTCGTCATAGCCCACGTATCCCGGAGGAGCACCAATCAGGCGCGCGACGGAGTGCTTTTCCATGTACTCGCTCATGTCTATGCGCACCAGCGCCCGCTCGTCGTCAAACAGGCTCTCGGCCAGTGCTTTGGCGAGCTCGGTCTTGCCAACACCGGTAGGCCCAAGGAAGAAGAAGCTGCCAATGGGACGGTTGGGATCAGAAAGTCCCGCACGGCTGCGCCGCACGGCAGAGGCTACGGCACTCACCGCGTCGTCCTGGCCCACCACGCGTTTGTGCAGCTCAACCTCCAGATTGCGGAGCTTGTCCATCTCGCCCTGCATCATCTTGGACACGGGCACGCCCGTCCAGCTGCTTACCACCTCGGCTATCTCGTCGGTGGTAACCGTCTCCTTTAGTATTCCGCCATTGGCCTGGCGAGACTCGAGCGCTGCCTCGGCCTCGTCGTATTGGGCCTGAATGCCAGGGATTATGGAGTACTGCAGCTCGCCCGCGCGACCGTAGTCGCCATTGCGCATTGCCATGTCGCACTCGTTGCGCGCATCCTCGATCTGCTTCTTGAGCTCCTGCACGCGATCGATAGCGCCCTTCTCGTTCTCCCAGCTTGCCTTCATCCCAACAAGTTTTTCCTGGGCAGCAGAGATGTCCTTGCGAAGGTTTTCCAGGCGCTCCTTGGAAGCGGCGTCCTCCTCCTTCATGAGGGCCTGCTCCTCGATTTGCATCTGCGTAAGCTTGCGATCTTGGGCGTCGATCTCTGCCGGCATGGAATCCAACTCCATGCGTAGGCGGCTAGCAGCCTCGTCTACGAGGTCAATGGCCTTGTCGGGCAAAAAGCGCTCGGAAATATAGCGGTCGGAAAGGTCGGCTGCAGAAACGAGCGCGGCGTCGGTTATGCGCACGCGGTGATGCTGCTCGTACGTCTCCTTGAGTCCACGCAGGATGGAGATAGTATCTTCCACCGTAGGCTCCGAAACCAAAACTGTTTGGAAGCGACGGGCAAGGGCCTGGTCCTTTTCTATGTACTTGCGGTACTCGTCGAGGGTGGTGGCACCAATGGCATGCAGCTCGCCTCGCGCCAACGCAGGCTTGAGGATGTTGCCTGCATCCATCGATCCCTCGGTGGCACCAGCGCCCACGATGGTATGCAGCTCGTCTATGAACAGGATTACCTGGCCATCGGCCTTCTGAACCTCCTTGAGCACACTCTTGAGGCGGTCCTCAAACTCACCGCGATACTTTGCGCCTGCAACGAGGGCGCTCATATCGAGCTCCACAAGGTCCTTGTCACGCAAGGTGGAGGGAACGTCGCCATCGGCAATGCGCTGCGCAAGGCCTTCCACAATGGCGGTCTTTCCCACGCCAGGCTCACCAATGAGCACAGGGTTGTTCTTCGTACGACGACTGAGTACCTGGATGGTACGGCGGATTTCTTCCACACGACCGATAACCGGGTCGAGCTTGTCTTGACGAGCAAGCTGCGTTACGTTTCGTCCGTACTGCTCCAACGCCTTAAACTGCGGCTTCGCATCTTGGCTGGTTACGCGCTCGTCGCCGCGCAAATCCTCGAGAGCCTCCAGGATGCGCTTCTTTGTAACGCCTACATTCTTGAGGATGGTGCCCGCCTCGGACTTGGTGTCCGCAACGCCGCACAACAGATGCTCGGTCGTCGTGTAGGCATCGCCGAGCTTGTCCGCAATCTTTTCGGCGTCGTTGATGGCACGCATGAGGTCCTGTGTCATGTTTGTGCCTGCCGTGTCGCCACTCACCTTGGGCGCACGGTCAATAACGTCCTGAACCTGGGAGCGTATTGCTGCAGGATCTGCACCCACATGCTCAATAATGGCGCCGATGTTGCGCTCGCCAGAATCCAGAAGCGCGGCGAGCAGGTGTACGGGAGCCATGGCAGGCGCTTGCGCGTCGGCGGCAATTCCCATGGTCGCTTGCAATGCCTCGGCTGCCGTTACCGAGAGCTTGTCCATTCTCATAGATGGTCCTCCTAATAACGAATTGTTTTACGTTACTAGTATCCCCTATTGAGTGTGTGCGTATACAGAAATCTAAGTGTTTATACATAAGATTTTGGAAAAGGTCAGATTGCTTGAAAACGAGGTGCCGTGAGGGGGTGTCCCCTGCGGGTACGGAGAGGGCGATGCGCCTCTTGGGGATACTCCCCTGCGGGTACATCGCGGGAAGTCCGTCTCATATTGAAAAGTCTATTCGCGATGTACCCGATGGGGAGTATCCCCAAGAGGCACATCGTTTGCGGGGAATACCCCCTCACGGCACCGTCAATGCAGCGTGCGGTTTATGATTTCGGCAACCTCTGGGTAGTGGTCCAGCATAAAGAAGTGCGTTCCCTCAAACCTGTGGAAATCGCAGAGCCTACCTGCGCATCTTTTCCACTGCTCCACCTGGCCACCCTCGTCGTCCTGCGTGGAATAGATCACGGACATGTTGCAGTCAATCGTCGATGGGTCGCTTGCAAGGCTCCCCTCTTCCAGCCGCACGTCCGCCCGCATGATGGGCAGAAACAGGTCGACGAGTTCCTTGCACTCGAGCACCTCCTGGGAAAGGCCGCCAAGGGCTGCCAACTGATCCAGGAATTCGTCGTCGGGCAAATCCGATGCAGGTACGTCGTCGTCGGGCACATAGGGCGGCGTGTTGGCCATAAAGTAGACGTGCTGCGGTACTTGCCCGCGCTCCTTGAGGTAGAAGTACAGGTAGTAGGCAATCGAGGCACCCATGCTGTAGCCCAGCAGGGCAAACGGCTGATCGAATCCAACTTTTTCCATCTGCCCAAACACATCGTTTAGCGCCTGGTCCATGGTGGTGTTTAGGCCCTCGCCCATGCGCATGCCGTGCCCCGCAAGATCGATGGGACACAGCTCTATGCTGGGATTGAGATATGCTTTAAGGTCCGTGTAGAACAAGGAACTGCCACCTGCATAGGGCAAGCAAAACAATCGTATCTTTTCCACGCGCTGGACCTCCTCAGCGTACAGGGGATATTCCGGTACCAGAGTACCACCTTCGTTATTAGCCGTAATGGATGTACCCACACCAGTGTCCTTCGGGCCTATCAAGGGGGAGCACCTCTCTTGTAGGTCTCATCATCTATCAAGACAAGCCCCTAGACAGGGCTCAAAACCACAAGGCGCCATGTGAAGCAGCCGCGCGCAGTTCCGCAGGAACGAGGACTGTCTGAGCACGGCGCTTACTCATGGCGCCTTGTGGTTTTGAGCCCTGTCTAGGGGCAGTACGTTTACTCGTCTCCCCTGTTAAGCAGCCCGTGCATTACCTGTTCTGGACCGGCACCGTCGTAGCGGGCAAGCGCAACAATCCGCTCGCGCATGCGATACTCATGCACCTCGTCCTCGAGCTCGCGCAGCCGCGACCTCAGCTCGTCTATTTGTGCCTCGTATTCCAGCTGACGTTCGCGCATGTCTAGGATGCGCACCACTCCAGCCAGGTTTATGCCCTCGTCGGTAAGCTTGCTTATGAGGTTAAGGCGGTCGATGTCGGCCTGCGAGTACAGTCGCGTGTTGCCGCGCGATCGTCCGGGATTAACGAGCCCCTTCTGCTCGTATACGCGCAGCGTCTGGGGATGCATGCCCGTTAGCTCGGCAGCGACGCTTATCATGTACAGGGGCTTGTTGCGCACGTCGCCGTTTTCGCTAGGCATGCTTGCTCACTTCCTCCCTGTATGTACGCGTGTCGGCATCGCGCAACGCAGAAAGCTTGTTTCGCTCATCGGCGGAAAGCCGCGTTGGGACCACAACGCAAATCTTTACGTAAAGCGCGCCGTTAAGGCCCTTGCGCCGCACGTCAGGCGCTCCTTCGTCGCGGAAGCGGAAGGTCTTGCCGTCCTGCGTACCGGCTGGGATCTTGAGCCGCACCTTTTTTCCCTTTGGCGTGGGCACCTCTATAGATGCGCCCAAAGCTGCCTCGTAGATGGAAATGGGAAGATCCATGCGAACGTCAGCGCCGTCGCGCTTGAACAGCGGGCTGTCCAGCACGCGCGTGGTTATAACCAAGTCTCCACGCTCGCCGCCGTTGGCGCCATATTCGCCGTAGCCGTGATGACGGAGCTTACCTCCGTCAACCGCGCCTGCGGGTATCTTTACGGTAATGGACTGCGTCTCGCCCGTCGACGGAATGCGATAGGTTACCTTGCGCGTGGTACCAGAGAATGCATCCTCAAAGGGTATCTCTATGCTTACGTTTAGGTCTTCCCCGCGCATGGTGCGCTGCGTCTGCCCACCGCCGCCACCAAAGATCGAAGAAAAGTCAAAGCCACCAAAGCCGCCATCTCCGCCACGAACGTTGTTGAAGATCTGAGACCAATCCACGTCCACGTTGGTCGAGTAGCGTCCGCGACCCCCTTGGCCACCAAAGCCCGATCCGGGCATTCCGCCGCCAAAGAGCAGCATCTGGTCGTACTGCTTGCGCTTCTCGGGATCGGAGAGCGTATTGTACGCTTCGCTGACCTCCTTGAACTTTGCCTCGTCCCCGCCCGCATCCGGGTGGTACTTGGCGGCAAGCTTCCTAAAGGCGCGCTTTATCTCGTCTTGGGCGGCGTCGCGCTTTACGCCCAGCACATCGTAGAAGTTATTGTTTGGCATATTGGCTTCGCCCCCTTACTAGTTTTTGCCATCGTCAATTACAAAAGAGGGAACACATTCCCGGTCTGGCCTCAAATGAACTTAGGGACCATCCCTCGGCTGTGGTTTTGGGCAAAACCACAACTAAGGGATGGCCCCTATTTGTCATCTTGCCCCATTGCAGCGGGACCTTTGAGGTGTGCCCCCTCTTGTGGCACACCTCTCCCGGACATAACTACTCGGCTGCGGCCTCCTCGTCCTCTGCCGGACGCTTAGGTCCGCCAAAGGTTACGGTAACCATGGCAGGACGTATTACCTTGCCACTCATGCGATACCCCTTTTGGTATACCTGGGCAACGGTTTCGTCGTAGGCCTCGGCGTTCTCCTCGCGACCCACCGCCTGATGAGAGAGCGGATCGAACGGCTGTCCCGCGGGGTCTATGACCTCCACGTTATAGCGCTCCAGAATGCCCACCATCTTGTCGTGGATCTGCTGCACACCGTCTACGAACTGGTAGTACTGGTCGCTCTGCTCCTCGCTCTGGCGGGCATGGTCTACCGCACGCTCCATGTCGTCGAGCACGGGGAGAAGACTGAGGACGAGCTTTTCTGCTGCGAGCTCGCGCTCGTTCTCCCGCTCCTGGCGTGTGCGCTTACGGAAGTTGTCCCAGTCCGCCTGCAGGCGCGCCATGCGCTCCGTGGCGTTCTTGGCCTCCTGCTTGGCAGCGTCCACCAGTGCGGTGGCCTCTTCCAGGCGCTCGTACAGCTCGTCGCACTTCTTTTGCGTGCACTCGGCCTCGGCCGCCGCCTCGGCGGCAAGCTCCTCTTCGGCAGCTTGCTCGCCGGCGCGTATTGCCGCTTCCACCATGGCGTCCTCGTCGAGCTCGGCGTCGGCCGGTACGTCTGCGTTCGTATCGTCAATTGGTACTTTCATGCCGTCCTCCCCCGTCTCGATGGATTCGTCTTCCTCACGCTTGTCTTCCCAGCGCTTCATTGCGGTTCACCTACTCGTCAACAACCTCGTAGTCGGCATCCACAACGTCGTCGCCGCCAGGCTGTGCGCCTGCGTTGGCGCCGGCTGCGCCCGTCTGGGACTCCTGGTCGGAGTACACGATCTCGGCAAGCTTGTAACCGGCCTGCTGGAGCTTTTCGGAGGCAGTCTTAATTGCCTCGATATCGGTGCCGTCGAGCGCCTTCTTGGCGTCGGCCACTGCGGCCTCTACCTCGGAGCGGGTGTCGGCGGGAACCTTGTCGCCCAGCTCGTTGAGCGTCTGCTCGGTGCTGTAGGTAAGGCTGTCGGTCTGGTTGCGAATCTCGATCTCGTCCTTCTTGGCCTTGTCCTCCTCGGCGTGGGACTCGGCGTCCTTTACCATGCGGTCCACTTCGTCGTCGGAAAGTGCGGTGGAGCCAGAGATGGTAATCTGCTGCTGCTTGCCGGTGCCCTTGTCCTTGGCGGTAACCTTAACGATGCCGTTGGCGTCGATGTCGAAGGTAACCTCGATCTGGGGTACGCCACGACGTGCGGCAGGAATGCCGGTGAGGTTGAACTTGCCCAGGCTCTTGTTGTCGCGAGCCATCTCGCGCTCGCCCTGCAGGACGTTGATCTCCACGGACGTCTGGTTGTCGGCTGCGGTGGAGTAGATCTCGGTCTTGGAGGTGGGGATGGTGGTGTTGCGGTCAATCATCTTGGTCATAATGCCGCCCATGGTCTCCACGCCCAGGGAGAGCGGGGTTACGTCGAGCAGCAGGATGCCCTCTACGTCGCCAGTAAGAACGCCGCCCTGAACGGCTGCGCCGTCGGCAACTACCTCGTCCGGGTTAACGGACATGTTGGGCTGCTTGCCGGTAATGGTCTTTACCAGGTTCTGAACGGCGGGCATACGGCTGGAGCCGCCAACCAGAATGACCTCGTTAACCTCGTTGATAGACACGCCTGCGTCGTGCAGGGCCTTGGTCACAGGACCCTTGCAGCGGTCCAGAAGGTCGCGGGTAATGCGCTCGAACTCGGCGCGGGTAAGGGTGTAGTCAAGGTGCTTGGGACCGGTGGCGTCTGCCGTGATGAAAGGCAGGTTAACCTGTGCCTGCTGGGCGCTGGAAAGCTCCTTCTTGGCGTTTTCGGCAGCCTCCTTGAGGCGCTGCAGGGCCATGGGGTCCTGACGCAGGTCGATGCCGTTGTCCTTCTGGAACTTGTCGGCCAGCCAGTCAATGACCTTCTGGTCCCAGTCGTCGCCGCCCAGGTGGTTGTCGCCGTTGGTGGCCAGAACCTCCACCACGCCGTCGGCGAGGTCGAGCAGCGATACGTCAGCGATACGTCAAAGGTGCCGCCACCGAGGTCGAACACGAGGACCTTCTGGTCGATGTCCTTCTTGTCCAGGCCGTAGGCAAGTGCCGCAGCCGTGGGCTCGTTTACGATGCGCTGCACGTTGAGGCCCGCGATCTTGCCCGCGTCCTTGGTGGCCTGGCGCTGGGCGTCGTTGAAGTATGCAGGAACGGTAATAACTGCGTCGGTAACGGTCTCGCCCAGGTACTTTTCGGCGTCAGCCTTCATCTTGGACAGGATCATGGCGCTAATCTGCTCGGGCGTAAAGTCCTCGCCGTTGATCTCTACCACGGCGCGGCTGCCGGTGCCGGACTTTACCTTGTAGGGCACCGTCTTGAGCTCGGAGCTAACCTCGTCGTAGCGGCGGCCCATAAAGCGCTTGATGGAAAATACGGTGTTGGTGGGGTTGGTAACGGCCTGGTTCTTTGCCGCCTTGCCCACAATGCGGTCGCCGTCGTTGCGGAAGCCCACGACGGACGGAGTGGTGCGGTCGCCCTCGGCGTTAACGATAATGGTGGGCTCGCCACCCTCGAGTACCGCCATGGCCGAATTGGTAGTTCCAAGGTCGATTCCAAGAATCTTTGCCATAATGCGTTTCCTTTCTTTGTGCGATGCAGGGTTTGTCCTGCCCGCAAGACTGCTTTACGCAATCTAGTATTCCCCTGCGTTTAGATTCTATACATAATCTAAGTCACTTTGTAATAGATTTTTTGCGTCAACAATTGGCACACATTTGAAGAGCTAACGGGTTGCCCGTTCGCACCCGCAGCAGGCTGTCCGAAAACGGGGTGCCGTCACAAGTTTTCGGACAGTCTGCCGGGGTTTACTCAGTGCGCTACTTCGCCAATCGACCAAGGCAAAGTGACAGCTCACCAAGAAGTACATAGCCGTCGTAGTCCGTGACCTCCTTGAGCTCTGGTATTGCGGCGGGAGGAAGCACCTTTTCGAGTTCTTCTCGTAGATCATCCATGTGAGGCAGCAGGTCGCACCACACATATATTGCCTGTGGCGCTATGGTGCAGGCCAAGCTCGTAATGTAGCGCGCCACCAGCTCGCACATGCCGTCCACGCGCCAAGCCGCGTCCTCGAGGTCCATCTGCAAAGAAAAGCTGTTTGCGAGCGGCCGCAGGTGGCCCGAGTATCCACTTCGGCCCACGAGTGGCTTGCCCTCCACAACGTATCCCTCCTCGCCGCCGGGCACGCCGATCGTTTGCGCATGGAAGGCCACGTTTTCGTACTCATCCTGCGATACGTAGCATCCCACAGCCGCTGCGGTGGCGTTATGGTCCACGTACACCTTGGTATTCCACAGCTCCTCAAGCGATGCACGCATGTCACGCCGGTCCGCGCCGCCGTCACTGCGCATATGCACAACTATGCCGTCGTCTACCAACTCGGGCACTGCGATGCCCACCGCATCAAACTCTTCGGTCTTCCAACCTTTGAGGCGCAACGTTGCCGCAATGTCTTCGAGCGTCTGGTCGTCAAAGGCACGTCGCACCAGCATGCCCGAGGCTGCAATCTGGCCCTTGTCGAGCACGCGATAAGACAACGTGGGCTCGTCCTCGCGACGGATGTAGCTCATTGCCAGCACCCGCTTGGTCTTGTCGAAGTCGCGCGTGGAATGAATCTGCGTATCGTCGGCAGACGCCCGGCTTCCAGACAGGACGTCCACCACTATGCGCAGCGCGGTTGCAACGTCGTAGGATCCAAACACCCTGCCGGGAAGCTCGATTACGGGAGTGGTTGGAAGCGCCTCTACGACGGCCTTGCGTTGGTAGCCCACCTGAGGAGCAAGGAGCACTGCGGAATACTTGGATCCCTCCTTCTTGGCCTCCTCAATGGACTTGGCGCTAAACTCATAGTCCAGCCCCAGGCTCGCTGCATACTCGTTGAGCTTTGTGGCAAAAAACGTTGTGGTCATGCCACAGCTGCAGCACAGAAGGACCTGCCGCGTTTGGTGGTTGTTGAGGTCGTAAACGACGCTTGCCATCTCGTCAAAGAGCATCTGAGCGCGCGTGAGTTCCTCCAGCTCAAAGTGCAAAAAGAACGCCGGCTCGCTGTCGAGCACGCGCTCGAGCCTAAGCTCCACAATGCACTCGTCGCTTATGTCGTAGAAGCTTACCCAGCCCTGCACGAGCTTGCCCGTTACGTTTATGGCACCGTCTTTACCCTCCGACAAGGTACAGCCCTCAAGCTCTTGTTCGAAGATCCATTTGCGATACGCTTGCACAAGCTTGTTAGGGTTGTTCATGTAACCAAACACCGCCTAGCTCTGTTTTGTCCAACCTCAGTACAGGTCCTTTAGTTTGTTACAGAGTGCCGTACGCCTTTGCAGTAAAGTACTGCAGGCGCTGGTAAAGATTCTCGAGCTGTTCCCTGTCGTCTTCGTCGTCGGTGTAGTAGGCAATAGACGTGCCGTCCACCCGAACGTATGAGTCGTCGAGTACGGCACCGTAACGCGTATGCGCAAAGTCCTCCCAGCTCATAAAGTGGGCCTCGCGATCGCCCATCTCGCGGCAATACAAACCCGCGGAGGTTATGGCAAATCCGTTTTTTCCGCTCTTGAAGATCGTGTCGTCGTGAATGAGGTAGATCTCCTCGTCCGCGTCTATGCCGAGTCCCCTTTCGATCTTTCTTGAGGTTTCAAAGTTATCTCTGTCCACCCTGCAAAGAAGGTCTTCGCACTCCGCGTCGACGATTTCCAAGAGGTCCATTCCCGCGTACTCTTCGTCCGCATCGTAGTCGACGTCGTCATCCTCTTGTTCGTGGCGGCCACCAAGACCGAGCGCCTCCGCCTCTTCGTCGTCTAAAGCAAAGCGCGAATCGCAATACTCGCAGGTTAGGAACCTCGAGGTAATGTTTCCGCTATACCGACCGCCGCACATAGGGCAATTGACGACAATGGACTTCATGGGCTATTCCTTTCGTACGTTTTAGGAGACACCTCATTTATATACCAAAACACGCATTTCGTACGAGCCAGCGTGGGCAGACTGCCCGAAAACGCGTGGCAGCGTGAGGTGCCGTTAGGGGGCACTCCCTTGATGGGCTTGCCCGTGGTTACAAGATTGAAACCAAGCATACTCCGCCATATGGAGCTTGCTATTACCGCTGTATTATCGCAAGGTCCTCTCGGCGCCATGCGACCGAGGTACCTCCATGTAAGGGAAGGAGCTATATGCTAGCTAAAATTCTCATGATGCTCGTCTTTATTGGTGCGGTGATCTTTATTGGCCTAAAGACACGCAGGCAGGCGGGCAGCGTCGAGGGATTTGTACTCGGCGGTCGTAACGTAGGACCATGGCTTTCGGCCTTCGCCTACGGCACAAGCTATTTTTCTGCCGTTATCTTTGTGGGCTATGCCGGCCAGTTTGGCTGGAAGTACGGCATATCGGCAACATGGATTGGCATAGGAAACGCCTTTATTGGCAGCCTGCTGGCATGGATAGTGCTGGGCAAGCGCACGCGCGAGATGACCCAGCGCCTCAAGTCGGCCACCATGCCGCAGTTCTTTGGCTCTCGCTACAAGTCCGACGCGCTACGCATTGCCTCGGCAGCCATTATCTTTGTGTTTCTAATTCCCTATACCGCCAGCGTGTACAACGGCCTCTCGCGCCTCTTCGAAATGGCCTTTGGCATCGACTACGCCGCATGCATTATAGGAATGGCCATTGTGACCTGCGTATACGTGGTGCTCGGTGGATACATGGCCACCGTTGTTAACGACTTTGTGCAGGGCATCATAATGCTGGTTGGCATCGTTGCCATTATTGCCGCGGTAATTGGCAACAACGGCGGCTTTATGCAGTCCCTCACCTCGCTTTCGCAGATTCCCGTGGAAGGCAGCGAAATGCAGGGCGCCCTTACGGGCTTCTTTGGTCCCGATCCTCTAAACTTGCTTGGCGTCGTAATCCTTACCTCGCTGGGCACGTGGGGACTTCCCCAGATGATCGGCAAGTTCTATGCCATTAAGAGCGACGACGCCGTGCGCAAGGGAGCCATTATTTCCACGTTCTTTGCGGTTATTGTTGCCGGCGGCAGCTACTTCCTTGGCGGTTTTGGCCGCCTGTACGAGGCTCAGGTTACGTTTAACCCCACCACCGGCGCACCCGTGTACGACTCGGTTGTTCCGTCCATGCTCTCCACCCTCCCCGACCTGCTTATTGGTCTGGTCGTGGTGCTCGTTCTTTCGGCCAGCATGTCCACGCTCTCGTCGCTGGTACTCACATCTTCGTCCACGCTCACCATAGACCTCATTCGCAACCGCGTGTCTCGCAACATGGACGAGAAGGGCCAGCTCGTGTGCATGCGCGTGCTGCTGGTGGTTTTCGTGGTGCTTTCTGCGGCCATTGCGCTTTGGCAGTACACCTCCCCCGTTAACTTTATTGCCCAGCTTATGGGCATCTCTTGGGGCGCGCTTGCCGGCGCGTTTTTGGGACCGTTCCTCTGGGGCCTGTACAGCGGAAAGGTCTCGCGTGCTGCCGTGTGGGCAAGCTTTGCGGTAGGCGTTGGCCTTACCACCTCCAATATGTTCTTTGGATTCATAAACTCGCCCGTAAACTGCGGCGCCATTGCCATGCTGCTCTCGCTGGCCGTCGTCCCGCTGGTTTCGCTCTTTACACCGTCGGTCCCCTTTGAGGTAAACCCCGCAAAGGCCGAAGAGCTCGAAGAGTAGCACGTAGCCGCGCCAGAGGGCCCGCCTTCCGCCCGCCCCCAGACGATGGCCTAAACCTCCCGGCGCCATGGGCAAGCGCCGTGCTAAAACAGTCCTCGCTTCACTGCGGAACTGCACACGGCTGCTTTCCATGGCGCCTTGCGGTTTCGGCCATCGTCTGGGGGCGGGCGGAAGGCGGGGGCGTCCTCATTGTTACCCTTGTGGGCAGCGCTGAGCTCAAGTGGGGCTCGCTCAGACGCCATACGCAGCCATTATCGTCTCTGCTGCTGCTTTTGCTTAAGTAAAGAGCCCGGAGGCTAGCACGCCTCCGGGCTCTTCCCGTCACCTTACAAGTCCCTGCTACATAAGGTCCTTAAAGTGGAATTTGCGGACTCCCGAGGCGTAGTCGCCTACCACCTGACCGGTGCCGTAGATCTTGTACTTGTAGGTAACCAAGCCATCGAGGCCCACCGGTCCACGAGCATGCAGCTTGGAGGTGGAGATGCCCACCTCGGCACCAAAGCCGTAGCGGAAGCCGTCGGCAAAGCGCGTGGAGACGTTCTGGTACACACCTGCCGAGTCTACGAGCTGCATAAAGCACTCTGCCGTCCGCTCATCCTCGGTAATAATTGCGTCAGTGTGATGCGATCCGTGCTTGTTTATGTGGGTAATTGCTTCCTTTACGTTTTCCACCAGCTTGATAGAAACCACGAGGGCCAGATACTCTGTGTCCCAGTCCTCCTTATCCGCATGAGAACAATCCACCAGGGCCTGCACCTCATCGCTCCCGCGCACCTCCACGCCCTTGTCCTGAAGCGCCTTTACAATAGGAGGCACGAGTTCCTTGGCGGCGGAGCGCTGCACGAGAATAGTCTCCACCGCATTGCATGCGGCCGTGTATTGAATCTTGGCATCCACGCAGATGTTGACGGCCTTCTGCAAGTCTGCCTTGCCGTCTACGTAGATGTGGCATATGCCGTCCGCGTGACCCATTACGGGAATGCGCGTGTTGTCCATTATGTAGCGCACAAAAGAGTTGGAGCCACGCGGAATAAGGAGGTCAACCGACTCGTCGCAGTTCAACAGTTCGCTTATTTCCTCGCGGGCCTCCACCTGGTAGAGGCATTCCTTAGGCAGGCCAGCTTCCACGGCTGCCTCGTAAATAACCGTAAAGAGCGCCTTGTTGGTGCGCATGGTCTCGCTGCCGCCCTTGAGTAGCGCGCAGTTGCCGCTCTTAAGGCAGAGCGTGGAAATCTGCACCAGTGCGTCGGGGCGAGCCTCAAAGATCACGCCAATAACGCCAATGGGGCACGACTCACGCACAAGCACCATGCCCTCGTCGAGCTGGCGTCGCAAGAGCTCGCGTCCCACAGGATCGGGCAAGTCAATGAGGTCGTCGATGCCAGCGCAGACGTCGGAAAGCTTCGCGTCGTCAAACTTAAGGCGCTTTATGACCGCGGGCGCAACGCCGTCCTTCTCTGCCTGCTCTACGTCTCTCGCATTTGCCCAAAAGATGTCGTCCTGGTTCTCGATAAGAGCAGTGCGAATACGCTCAAGCGCCTCGTTTCGGGTATCCGCCGGTGTGGCGGCCATAACGGGGCTTTGGAGCTTCATCTGTGCGGCAATGCTTGCAATGCTTTCCATGTTTTGATTCCTCCTATTGGTAGAAGTAGGTCGCGTGCGAGCTTAGTCGATTGTAGAGGTCCTCCAGTTGCTCTAGGTCGTCGGAGCCATCCGTATAGTATGCCACGCTCTGTCCGTCTATGCGAATGTAGGAGTCGTCTATTACAGGGGCATACCGAGTTTTAGCAAGGTCCTCCCAGCTCATAAAGTTAACGTGGAACTCTGCTATCTCGCGGCAATACAAGCCCGCAGAGGTTATGGCAAAGCCGTTCTTTCCGCTCTTGAACATGGTGTCGTCATGGATAAGGTACACGTCCTCTTCGTCCTCGTCGATGCCAAGACCGGCAAGGATCTTTGGCGATGACCTAAAGTTGCCGCGATCCACACGGCACAGGCAATCCTCGATCTCCTCTTGCACTACGTCTAGGAGGTCGTCGCCCTCGTTGTACTCGTAGCCGTTATCTTCGTAGTCATCGTCGTGGCCGCCATTGCCATCGGACATACCAAGGGCCTCGAGCTCTTCTTCGCCCAAGGCAAAGCGCGACCCACAGTACTCGCACGTAAGGAACTTGCTGGTAACCTTACCGTCATAGCGGCCAAAGCAGCTGGGGCAATTTATAAGGATGGCTCTCATGGGTACCCGCCCTCTCTTTGCGTGAAACAAGAACAACCAACACATATGTTATACACCATTGCAATGGATTCGACCCAGGCCAAACCCCTGGATAGACGGACGGCATGTATGCGTAGGAGAGTACTTTCACCTCCCCGAGGAACGACAAGGACAGGCTGTCCGAAACTCGTGATGGGACGGGGTGCCGCTGCCTGTGAGGGCAAAAGACGTTAGGTGGCGGAGTCGAATGTGGCGATTTGGACCGCAACCTGGTAGTTGTGAACTCTCGCAAGTTCTGGGAGAGTTCACAACTACGGCATCCCATAATTATTGGAACCTATTAACTGGGATTTTTCCTCGCGCTGACCTGCGGTTTTTCTGGACTGATCCGACCGTTTGCGCAATTGTGTCCTCCTGCCGCCACATCTGGCGAAATGGCGTTGAATCGAGGTACATGAGGAGGCAGAACTGTTGGCAAACGACTTCCTCGAAATCAATCTCAATGCGGCGCAAAGGGTTAAAGCCAACCTGCGCCACGTTCGGTGAGCCAAATTACCCTACAAGCAAATCTTCTGGTGCATCGTTATATACAAAAGAGTGCTTGTAAACATACTCGGGTGCAAGGTCAATGGAACCATCGAGCCAAGAGACGAATCCGTGCTCCACCTTAACCGTCGACTGCGCAGTACGATTCCGAAGGGGTTCGAATGCTGGTCCCGATATCTCGGTAGTGTCAAAGAGGCGCTTTTCGCCTGAGGCAAACGTTACAAGAAGCATATCCCCCTTTAGAGGAACTGCATCGATTATTCTGCACTCTGTGGAAGGTGTGCCTGCATAGCAAATCCCATCGACCTCATACATCGCGCTCACCTACATCGCATCGACTTTATTAAAATGCTCACCTTGAACCGCCTTATTCCATGCGGCATATACCTCTTCCTCGTGAAGCGCGAGCCACCCAATCACAATCTTCATCTGCTTGCGGGGCAACGACCCCGCAAGGAGCTCGCCGTCAACACCAATTGAGGCCTCGTACTCGCCATAGCACACATGAACATGGGGCTTGTTGTGGTGCTGGATGTCTTTAAAGAGCATGTATATTACAATACCTGCAAATCTACTTAGCTCTGGCATGTACGCATCCTTTCGCGAGGTTTTTGCATATCTTACCTGCTGAAGTGTGGCTTGACAATTGCATGAGTCAAGCCACATTTATAAAACGTTGGCAAAAGAAGCAGGTCGTTAGCACGTTTTATACCTTTAAGTTTCAAGGGCTGTGCCCAGCGACCGTTGCACAAATGAATGGAGCTAAAAAAACCAGAAGACCTACGCATAGGTTGCCACCTACTCGAGTCATGCGTAAGAGTAATCCAAAATCACTCATAGGTATAACCTTACGCCTCGGGGTACGACAAGGGGGCAAAAGACGTTAGGTGGCGGAGTCGAATGTGGCGATCTGGACCGCAACCTGGTAGTTGTGAACTCTCGCAAGTTCTGGGAGAGTTCACAACTACGGCATCCCATAATTATTGGAACCTATTAACTGGGATTTTTCC
>CADBDT010000032.1 GCA_902793465.1 uncultured Coriobacteriaceae bacterium
CCCAACGCCATTTAGTTAAGGGTCCGGGGGAGCTGTGCACATTGGGGATACTCCCCATCGGGTACATCGCGAGCAGGGCTTCCGTTGGGGTCCGGCCCATCCGCGATGTACCCGCAGGGGAGTATCCCCAATGTGCACAGCGCTAACTCAATGGCGTTGGGAGTACCCCCCTTGATAGGCCAGGAGAACCTCATCCGCACCCATAAGGGAACGTCCCCAATAGGCACAGCGATATCGGTCAGCTATGCGTCGAAGTTGGTTGTCTTGGACAGCTCGGCCCACTTTTCGAGCTCGGTTAGGCGAGCGTTAAGGGCGCCGCGTACAGCAGCCAGCGCGTCGGAGCCAAGATACAGGCGCATGGGCGTGTTGTCTGCCTCGAGCGCCTTTATTATGGGATATCCCGCCTTAAGGGGATCGCCAGGCTGCTGGCGTGTGTTTACGTTCTGTGCCACGGAACGCTTGTGGGCGGTTTCGGCGTAGTCGCCCACAGTGTTCTGCGAACCCTTGAGCGAGGTGTCGTAAAAGTGCGTGCGGAAGGCGCCCGGCTCCACGATCATTGCCTTTATGCCCAGCGGCGCCACCTCGGCGGCCAGGCCCTCGGTCATAAGCTCCACGGCTGCCTTGGTGGCGGCGTAGTAGCCAGAAGCGGCGCCCGTACGCACGGCTCCGATGGAGCTTACGTTTACAATCGCGCCGTCGCGACGCTCTCGCATGCCTGGCAGGACCTTTTTTATCATGGCAACCATGCCAAAGAAGTTGGCGTCAAACATGGCCTGCACGCCCGCGGGGTCCGCCTCCTCCACAGAGGAGCGGTAGCAGTATCCTGCATTGTTTACGAGTACGTCTACCTGGCCAAAGCGCTCTACGGCAGCGTCGTATGCGGCATCGATGGAGTCTTGGCTCGTTAGGTCGAGCGCAACGGCAAGCGCCTGCTTGGGATAGTCGGCAACAATACCCTCCACCTTGCTGGCGCTGCGTGCGGTTACCACCGCGTTGTGGCCGTGCTCGAGCACCGCCCGCGCGATACCCTCTCCAATGCCGCCTTCGCTGCAACCGGTAATAATCCATGTTTTTGTCATTGCGAGCTCCTTTCGTCGCGCTGCTCTACGCTGTTTGCTTGATTCCATTATGCGGGCTCCGTGGGTCGATGTACAATGCTCGTTGAGAACACCAGATTGCGTTAAACGCAATCTAAGGAGGCAAAAATGGAGTTAGAACAGCTCAGACAGCTCGATATGATTGCACGATGTGGCACCATGCAGGCCGCTTCCGAACGCCTGCATCTTTCCCAGTCTGCCCTCTCGCGCTCCGTGCGTCGGCTGGAGGACGACCTGGGCCAGAAGCTCTTTGACCGCACGCGCAACAGCATGCGCCTAAACGCTATGGGGAGGCTCGCCCTCGAACACGCACGGACCATTCTTGCGGAGGAACAGCGGCTTTACGACGACTTTGCCGCAATTGCAAAGCGCGCCCGCACCTTACGCGTGGCAAGCGTCGCACCCGCACCAACGTGGCGGCTTTCTGCCATGGCCTTGGAGAGAGACCCGACCGCAATAATAGAGCCAGACCTCGTGAGCGAGGACGAGGCACGAACGCGCTTGCTCAACGGCACTTGCGATCTTGCCATAACGGCAGGTCCCATTGACCTGCCCACCACAAGCTCGTACGTGCTGCTAAAAGAGGACCTTTATGCAAACGTGCCAAAGGGCCACGTGCTCTACAACCGAAAATCACTTACGTTCTCCGAGCTCGACGGCCACACCTTCCTTGTGTACGGGGGCATTGGGCACTGGCACCAGGTTCACGAGCGAATGCTGCCGTATGCGCAGTTTGTGGCGCAAAGCGACAGGACCGTCTTTTTGCAGCAGATGCGCACGAGTGACCTGCTTACGTTTACCACCAACGCGCCCGAGAACACGAGTGCGCATGAGTCGCGCAAGCCCATACCCATTACAGACCCCGAAGCGCACGTCACCTTTTGGCTGAGCACTCGCGCCGACGCATCCGAGCAGGTAAAAGCCCTGTTGGAATCAGTCGGACAAGAGACAGGCGAGGCGTGAGGCGCGGCGTGACTGCACCAAAAAACGAGGGGGCACTGCCGTATTGGCTGTGCCCCCTCTCCCAGGCGTGGCGCGTCCTTATCCGTTGCTCGGTTGAGGCTTGTTCTTCTCCAGCATGCGTTTGATAAGTTCGTAGATATCGCGAACAATGCTGCCGCCACGACCCTTGCCACCAACGACCGCGTCGAGCTGGTCGTCGTTGAGCTCGAGTGCCTCTACCTGGTTCATGTTTACCTTTGTCATTTTGTTCTCCTTTTGTCTGGGTCCGCCTTTCGGACCTGTCTGTTTTGACTGAGGTGCCTGTTACTACGCCGCGTATGGTCGCGCGTCCCACGTGTGGAGGAGCTGTGAGCTGGACTGACGGTCAATGTGCTAGGGTGGAGCAGGCGGGGTGGACCACAAATAGGCAGATCGAAAAGGAGGGTGCCATGACCAAGGTTTGCATACTGGGCAGTATGGGCTGGATGCCTGCAGCGGGGCAACAGACGGCATGCGCGCTGGTGGAAACGCGCGGGCAGCTCATGCTTCTGGATGCGGGTACCGGCGTGGCAAACCTCGCCATGTGCCAGGACATCCTTGCGCGCTACGACCGCCTGAGCATCCTGCTCTCGCATTATCATTTGGACCATGTGTGCGGGCTCATGTACCTCAAGCGCTTTGCAGCGCATATGCGTGTGGACGTGTATGGGCCAGGTAGGCCGGCATACGAACGCACTACAGCCGACTACCTTTGCGACGTTCTGCAGGAATCGATGTACTCCTCGGGCCCGCATGGCTTTGCGCGCGAGGTAAACTACGTGGACTACGATGGCAAGGACTTTATGGTGGGGGACGTACGCGTGGGTGTGCGTGTGCAACGGCATTCGGCACCCTCGTTCGAGCTGCGGATCGAAGACGACGTGGTGTATGCAACAGACACGTGCTTTGACCGCGAGAACTGGGGCAATGTTGCCCCCGCCAAGTTGCTGTTGCACGAGTGCTGGCAGCTTAACAGTGCAGACCCGCGTCACACGAGCGTGGAGTCGCTTTCAAGCGGCTTGCCGCGCGACACCTTTGGCAAGGTTGTGCTCGTGCACCTAAACCCCTCGTGGAACGAAACCGAGCGTGCAGCGGTAGAGCGCAAGGCCAGGCAGCGTGGGTTCGCACTCGCTCACGACGGACAAACCATTGCAATATAGAGCACGCGGCATGGAGGAACCCATGGGGCTTATCGACGAGATACGGGCATACGAACCCACATGCGAACAAGAGGAGTACGATCGCAGGCAAATGCTGCGCTTTATGGCAGAACACGACGATTACCTGCTGCGCAGCAACCTTGTGGGTCACGTAACCACTTCCATATGGACGCTCGATCCCACGCATACCAAGACGCTTATGGTGTATCACAATATTTATGACTCGTGGTCTTGGATAGGCGGCCATGCGGACGGTTGCGAGGACCTGCGTGCTGTGGCACTGCGCGAGCTGCAGGAGGAAACAGGCGTTGCGTCGGGCCGACTTGTGAGCGAGGCAATATTTAGCCTGGAGACCCTTACCGTGGACGGCCACGAGAAGGGTGGCTCGTATGTGCCAAGTCACCTGCACTTTAACGTTACCTTTTTGGCGGAGGCCAGCGACAACGAGCGTTTGCTTGCAAACGAGGACGAGAACCGCGGCGTGCGCTGGTTCTCGCTGGAGGATGCCCTTAGCGCATCCTCCGAGCCGTGGATGGTTGAGCGCGTGTACCGCAAGCTCGTAGCCCACAGGTAGGGGCGGGGAAGGCTGTCCGAAAGGGGGTGCCGTGAGGGGATACTCCCCTACGGGTACATCGCGGTTAATCCTCCCGTTACGGGATGGGCAACTCGCGATGTACCCGATGGGGAGTATCCCCTCACGGCACCCCACTCAAGCGCGAGTTTTTGGACGGTCTGGACAGGGGGGCGGAGGTCTCGGCCCGACAACGGCTTAGCCCCAGATGACGGCCTCGAGCGGGCGAAGCGTACCGGGCGTAGTTTGGCCCTGCGAGCCCGCAAGCACGCTGAGTCCCTCCACCAGCGACACGTCATAGGAGGCGCTGGTGGCATCGAAGTTTGCCAGCGTAACGGTACGGGCGCCGTCCAGCGTGCGCTCGAACGCGAGCACTTGCTCGTCTGTGGCCATAAGCTCGCTCCAGCTGCCTGCCGTGAGCTCGCGACGTTGTGCGCGCAGCTTGGCAAGCTTGCGATACCATGCGAGCGGCGAGTTGGGGTCGGCTTCCTGTGCCGCTACGTTGCACGTGGCGTAGTCGTCGTGTACAGGCAGCCAAGGTGCGGCTGTAGAGAAGCCCGCGTATTCGCTGCTGTCCCACTGCATAGGCGTGCGCGCGTTGTCGCGGCTAAAGCGCGTGCAGGCAGCGAGCGCCGCCTCATCCGCAAGCCCCTCGGTCTTGGCAAAGTCGTACTGCGCGTGGGTTTGTACGTCATCAAACTCGTCGATGCTCTTCCACGTGGCGTTGCCATAGCCTAGCTCCTCGCCCTGATACAGGAAGGGCGTGCCACGCGTGGTAAGGAGCACCGCGCCCAGCACCTTTGCCTTTTGATCAAGCGGTCCGTCGCAGCGGAAGAAGTTTACCGTGGAGCGCGGCTGATCGTGGTTCTCAAAAAACGCAGGATACCAGCCGTTGGTGGCGGTGGCCTTTTGGCTTGCCGCCAGCACCCGCTTGAGGTCCGTAAGCTCCCACGTAACGGGGCGGCACCAGATTTCTGCCTCACCCATGGGCACGTGCATGTGGCTAAACTCAAACAGAAGGTCAAACACGCCCTCCTGGCCAACCCACTGATCCAGCTCCTCTGCGGCCACGCCGTTTGCCTCGCCTACCATAAAGATATCGCGGCCATCGCGCACGGCAGCCTTGAACTCATGCAAAAAGTCCAGGATGCCCGGCGTGTTGGCCGTTGCGGCATGAACGGGATACAATCCGTCCTCTCCGTCCGCGGGACCGTCCTCGAAGACGGCCGGCTTCTTTATGTAGGTTATGGCGTCAATGCGAAAGCCGCCCGCGCCCTTGTTTGCCCAAAAGTTGGCCACGTCAAAGAGCGCCTGGCGAACCTCTGGGCATTCCCAGTTAAGGTCGGGTTGCTGCTTGGCAAAGGTATGCAAGAAGTACTGTCCGCGTTCCTCGCACCATTCCCAGGCGCTGCCGCCAAAGATCGAGCGCCAGTTGGTGGGCGCCGAGCCGTCCGCGCGCGGGTCGCGCCATATATACCAGTCGGCCTTGGGGTTGTTGCGCGAGGAACGAGACTCCAAGAACCAAGCGCACTGGTCGGAGGTGTGGTTAAACACGAGGTCCATTACCATGCGAATGCCGTGTTCACGCCCGCGCTCAATAAGCTCGTCCATCTGCTCCATTGTGCCAAAGGACGGATCTATTTCGTAGTAGTCCTGCACGTCGTAGCCATTGTCCACCATGGGACTCTTGTAGAACGGGGTTATCCACAGTGCGCCCACGCCCAGCGATTCCAGGTAGTCCAGCTTGCGGGTAATACCTTCGATGGTTCCCGTGCCCTGCCCGGCGGTGTCCAGGAAGCTCTTTGGGTACACCTCGTAGGCTATGGTCTTTTGCCACCACAGAAGGTCGTTTGGTTTTGTCATGGGCACTCCTAACTTTGGTCTGCGAATGGGGAGTTGTTCCTTAGATGTGTGTCCGAAAAGGGGGTGCCGCTTGGGGATACTCCCCTACGGGTACATCGCGAGTCGGTCGTTCCCTCATGAAGAGACCTATCTGCGATGTACCCGATGGGGAGTATCCCCAAGCAGCACCCCACTCAAGCGCGAGTTCTCGGACGGCCTGTCCTGCGGCACATCGAGATGTGCCGCAGGGGGAGTTTCCCCTAAGAGCACGGTTACTCCTGCTCTTCCTGTACGCGCTGCAAGGTGGTCATGAGCGCGGGTATAACCTGCTTCTTGCGGCTTACCACACCCGGTAGGATGGCGCGTCCGTCCTTAACCTTTACGTTAAACGCAGACGCGAGCAGCTGCTCGGAATTGGCACCGTAGCAGAGCATCTCGGTTGTCTTGCTGCGGATGTCGGTAAACATAAAGTAGATAATGGGAACGTGCTTGGCGCGAGATGCGGTTTCGAAGTAGGGCGTTAGGAGCTCTTCGGCCGCAAGACGGCTCTTTTTTGTCATAAAGCTTGCCTGACCAACGCCAAAGGTGGAGTCGCTGCGGCTAAACACCTTAAAGTCGGAGTTAAACACCTCGTCGGCGGTGCGACCGTTAAGGTCGGCGCCTGCGTCAAACATGGCGTCGCTGTATGCCTCGGGGTCTTCTCCGCATATGCGCGCAAGCTCGTTGCCCACCTCCACGTCCTCTGGCGTGCAGGTGGGGGAGCGGAAGCACAGCGTGTCGCTAAGAATGGCGCTCATCATAAGGCCGGCTATGTTTGCGGGAATGGGGACGTCGTGCTCCTGGAACATCTCGTAGATTATGGTGCAGGTGCAGCCCACCGGCTCGCAGCGGTAGTAGATAGGCCCGGGGGTCTCTATGGTGCCCACGCGATGGTGGTCTATTATCTCCATTACCTCGGCCTGCTCGATGCCCTCCACCGTTTGCGAAAACTCGGCGTGGTCCACCAGAATAACGTGCTTTTTGTCTACGTTAAGCATGTTTGGCGAGCTTACCACGCCGGCATAGGTGCCGTCCTCGTGAAGCACGGGGAACACGCGGTGCTGCGTGCGCGCCATTACGCGCTGCGCCTCCTCCACAGAGGTGTTTACCGAAAAGAACTCGATCTTTTCTTCGGGCAGCATCTTGGCTCGCACGGGAATGGACATGGTAATAAGGCGCGCCGCCGCAAACGTGTCGAGTGGCGTGGTAATAATTACGCAGCCGCGCTCCTCGGCCAAGGTGCGAATAACGCTGGTTACGTTTGCGCCGCAGCACACCACAAGGCAGCCTGCGCCGGACTCGAGGGCAAAGCGTTGCGACTCGTAGCGGTTGGTAACCAGGATCATGTCGCCGGGCGAAACTATGCCGTCCATGACTTCGGGCGTTGTGCCAATGGAAAGCTTTCCAATGCGAATGGTCTCGCGTGGGTTACCCACAATCATCTTGCCGTTTAGGGTGTCGAGCACGTTTTGGTATGGGGTGCGTGCGCGGGAAAGGGCAAAGTTGTCCAGGATGTCCATGTTGGCGTTGGCTATGTCCTTAATGGCAATGAGCCCCTCCAGATCGCCGTCGAGGTCTGTTACGCACAGGGTGCCCGTGGTGGTGTCGCGCATAAGGTTCCAGGCCCTCTGCAGGCTGGTCTCAAGGCCTATGCCTTGCAGCGGAGTTATATCGATGTCCTTTATCTGCGGCGCCACGCTGGTAATAAGGCGCGGCTCCTCGAAGCCAAAGTGATTCAGCGCAAAGGCCGTCTCGCGGTTTATGGAGCCAGCACGACGCGCTTCGTAGCCGGTATTGGTGCTGTCTATTTGGTTCTTTAGGTATGCGTACGCTATGGCGGAGCAAATGCTATCGGTGTCGGGATTAAGGTGGCCGATAACGTTAACTTTGCGGATGGCATCGGGTGACACGAGGCGCTCCTTTCTCGCATTGTATATAAAGCGGGATACTTCACCATACTTGCTGGCTGTGGCTTTGCGGTTGGTCACCTCGGCAGGGAGTGTTGTTTGTTCGGCGGATGGGCGCTATTTGTGGGCGTACGGCACTGCGCCGTGCGGAGATGCCCAAGCTTTGTTGTCCGATGCTCGGAGTAGAATGCAGGCAGTGGATTGCATAAGGAGGAACCTATGGCCGAACAGCATTTTTTCGCGCTCTTGTCGCGCCTTAAGTACATAGAACGCTGGGCACTCATGAGAAGCTCATCGCCCGAAAACCTGGCCGAGCACTCGCTGGAGGTGGCCATGATTGCGCATGCGCTGTGCGTAATTGGCAACGTACGCCATGGTCGCGACCTCAATGCGGAGCGCGCGGCGCTTATGGGCATGTATCATGATGCGTCGGAAATTATAACTGGCGACATGCCCACGCCGGTAAAGTACTTTAACGAAGAGATTCGCGCCGCGTATGCAGAGGTGGAGGATGCGGCGCAAGAGCGGCTGCTCAACACGCTGCCCGACGACTTGCGTCCCGTGTACGAGGAGGTCTTTTGTCCGGGCGAGGACGACTATCTGCGCAAGCTGGTAAAGGCCGCAGACAAAATAAGCGCGCTTATAAAGTGCGTGGACGAGGCCCATGCAGGTAACGCGGAGTTTGTAACGGCTGCCGCCAGCACGCGCGAGGCTCTAAACGCGATGGCCGCAGATCTGCCCGAGGTAGCAGACTTTATGGCTGAGTTCCTGCCCTCATACGGCCGTACTCTGGACGAGCTGCTATAGCCGGTTTCCTGCATCGCAACACGACGAAGGAGACCTTTAACAAAAGGGTGCCGCTTGGGGATACTCCCCATCGGGTACATCGCGGATAGGCCTCCTCATAAGGGAACGACCAGCTCGCGATGTACCCGCAGGGGAGTATCCCCAAGCGGCACCCCACTCCGTATTTGCAACGAAGGTACCCTCTTTGCATAAAAAAGCCCGGAGGCGGCTCAAACCTCCGGGCATGAGGAAAGGGAAGTATTCCTGTTAAGGGTTACTCCTCGACGGGCTTCTTCCAGAAGGACAGAAGCAGTGCGCCAACAGCGGAGCCGACGACCAGGGCAACAAACCACATAACGGGGTTGCCAATAACGGCGATAACCCATGCGCCGCCGTGAGGAGCGGGGCTGGTGCAGCCAAATGCGGCGGAAAGAGCGCCGGCGACGGCGGAGCCAACCACGCAGGTGGGGATTACGTGACCGGGGTCAGCAGCCGCAAACGGGATGGCGCCCTCGGAGATAAACGAAAGACCCATGATGTAGTTAACAAGACCAGCATCGCGGTCGGCCTTGCTCCACTTGTTCTTAAAGAAGGTGGTGGAGAGGGCGATAACAATAGGAGGTACCATGCCGCCAACCATGCAGGAGGCCATAACAATCTGGCCCATCTCGGTGCCGGAGGCAAGCAGGCCGGTGGAGAACACGTAGGAAGCCTTGTTGAAGGGGCCACCAAAGTCGATGGACATCATGCCACCAACAACGGCGCCCAGCACTACGGCGCCAGCGCCACCGTTGCCCAGACCCTCGAGGAAGTTGTTCATGGCGGTGTTGATCATGCCGAAGATGGGGTTAAGAGCAAACATAACAACGCCGATGGCCAGGATGCCCAGCAGCGGGTACAGCAGGATCGGCTTAATGCCCTCAAGAGCCTCGGGAAGCTTGTCGCACATCTTCTCGATGCCAAGGGTCATGTAGCCAGCAAGGAAGCCTGCGGCAAGAGCGGCAAGGAAGCCGCCGGAAACGGTGGTGGCTGCAACGGTGGCAGCGTTTGCGTCGGCCGTTTCGAACAGCTTAACAACGGCGTCAAGGGAGGTGAGGTCGTTAAGGTCGGCAGAGGTAACGGCGGTGGTCAAGCCAGCAACGCCCAGGGTAGCAAAGCTAATGCCCGACTTGGCAAGAAGGCCGCCTACGATACCAGGAGCAAGGCCAGGACGGTCGGCAATGGACATGGCAATGTAGCCAGCCAGGATGGGGAGCATCATGTCGAAGGCCACGCCACCGATGTTCTTAAAGAACGCAGCAACGGGGGTGGAGGAGCCATAGGCGGCCGTGCCGGCTGCGCCCATGTCTACGAGGAATGCGATTGCGGTAAGGATGCCGCCGCCGATAACGAACGGAAGCATGTGGGAAACACCGTTCATAAGGTGCTTGTAGATCTGGGAGCCAATGCCCTCGGACTGGGCTGCGCCAGCGCTAGCTGCGCCAACGGTGCCTTCCTGGACGGGAGCCTCGTTGTTAAGGATGATGTTGATGAGCTTCTCGGGCTCGTTGATGCCGGCGGATACGTTGGTTACGTATACCTGCTTGCCCGCAAAGCGTGCGCGGTCGACGTTCTTGTCGGCAGCGATGATGATGCCCTTGCAGTTGGCGATCTCTTCGGCGGTAAGAACGTTCTTGGCGCCTGCGGAGCCCTGGGTCTCGGCCTTAAGGGTAAGACCCATCTCGGCGGCCTTCTTCTCCAGGTTCTCGGCGGCCATGTAGGTGTGGGCGATGCCGGTGGGGCAGGCGGTGATGGCCAGGATGTCGGGGCCATTGCTGCCAGCGGCGGGAGCGGCAGCAGCCTTTTCGGCGTTGCGCTCGGCCTCGGCGTCGTCGATTACCTTGAGGAACTCCTGCGGGGTCTTGGCAGCGCGCAGTGCGTTGGCAAACTCCTCGTGCATGAGCATTGCGGAGAGGTTGGCCAGAATCTCCAGGTGAGTGTTGGCCTCGCCCTCGGGGGCAGCGATCATAAACATGAGGTCGGAGTTGCCGCCGTCGGGCGCCTTCCAGTCAACGCCGCCGGGAACAGTCATGGCGGCCAGGCCAGGCTGCTTTACGGCAGACGTCTTGGCATGGGGGATGGCAATGCCGTCGCCCACTGCGGTGGAGAACTCGGACTCGCGCTTAAGGATTGCCTCCTTGTACGCGGCCTTGTCCGCGATGTTGCCGCTTGCGTCCTGCAGGGCAACCAGCTGATCGATGGCATCCATCTGGTCGGACGCAGAAGCGCCCACCTTGATGCCTTCAGCCTTGAGCAAATCGGTGATCTTCACGTCTTGCTCCTTCCTTTCCTTTCGTACCTTACTTCCTTTTATGATCGGGCCGGCGTGCCGGCCGTAGATCCGTTTGGGTGCAACGCCGAGTCCCTAGAGCGCTGCCAGAAGCGCCTCTACCTCGGGACGGGTGGCCAGATCGGGCGAGAATGCGCTGGCAGAGCCAGTGCACAGACCCATGCGGAACGCCTGGGCGTAGTCGCCTGTCTCTATGGTGCCGGCTACGAAGCCTGCGACCATGGAGTCGCCGGCGCCCACGGAGTTGACTACCTTGCCCTTGGGGGCTTCGCTCTTTACGACCTCGCCCTCTTCGGACACGAACACGGCGCCTTCGCCAGCCATGGAAATGAGCACGTTGCGCGCGCCCTGCTCCTGGAGTTTCTTGGCGTAAGGAACAACCTCGTCCTTGGTGGTGAGCTTTACGCCAAAGATGTCGCCAAGCTCGTGGTTGTTGGGCTTAATTACGAACGGGTGATACTTGAGCACGCGGGTAAGCAGGTCGCGCTCGGCGTCTACGGCAATGTTTATGCCGCGACCTTCAAGACGGCCCATAATGCGCTCGTACATGTCTCCCGGAAGGGTCGAGGGAACGCTGCCTGCAATTACGAGGTAGTCGCCCTCCTTCAGCTCGTCGAGCTTGGCGTACAGGGCCTCGATGTCCGCATCGGTAATCTTGGGGCCAAGGCCGTTGATCTCGGACTCCTCGTTGGACTTTATTTTTACGTTAATGCGGCTCATGCCTTCCGCAACATTAATAAAGTCGCAGTTTACGCCGTACTTTTCCATGCTAGAGGCAATTTCGGCACCGGTAAAGCCGGCCATAAAGCCCAGCGCGGTGTTGTCGTGTCCCAAGTTTTTGAGCACGATGGACACATTAATACCCTTGCCTCCGGGAAGGATGTTCTCGTAATAGACGCGATTCACCTCCCCAAGCTTGAGGTCCTCCACCCGGACGATGTAGTCCAGGGAGGGATTGAACGTAACGGTGTAAATCATTGCTCTTCCACCTCCACAACATTGCCAGCCGACCTATATGCACCTTCGCCTGCGGGCAGGCGATCGGTAACCACGGTTGCGTCGCCAAAATCGGCAAACGTAATAAGTGATATTTTAGAGAACTTACTGGAATCCGCCAATACAAACGGCCTGACGGTATGCTCCAAGGATATTTGCTTTACGGCGGCCTCGCTGAACTCCGGCGTGGTAAAGCCAGTTTCCAGTCCAGTGCCGTTGGTGCCCCAAAAGCCAATTGTAAAGTGGTACCGGCGAATGGTGTTAACGGTTTCTGCGCCAACAAGTACTTCGGTTAGCGGCTTTACCTCGCCGCCGGGCAAAAGCGTACGGCAGCCCTTGGCAAGCAGGCGTTGGGCGTGCGGCAGGGAGTTGGTAAGGTAGGTGGCGCGCGTTTCCGTAATGGCGTCCACAAGGCACTCGGTGGTGGTGCCGCCGTCCACGAATACGAAGTCGTTGGGCTCTATGAGCCGTGCGGCATAGGCGGCAATTGCCTTCTTCTCTGCCATGCGCATGGACTGCCTGCCCGCTATGGGCTGGTCCGAAACCACGTATTCGCTGCCAATGCGCGTGGCTCCTCCATGCACCTTGTTAAGGCGTCCCATGCTGTCGAGCTTCGAGAGGTCGCGACGAATGGTAGACTCAGATGCATTAAGAAAGCTCATGAGTTCGGGAACCGAAACAGCTCCGCGATCGTTAACCAGGCTCACAATACGAGCGAGTCTTTCTTCTGCTATCATGTGCGACCTCCCTTCCACCAAACCATTATAGAGCTTAAAACAACCAAAAACAACCAAAAACAGTCAAAAGGATTCACCATACCAAATCATGTGGTGAACGGTAGAAAACGACGGGCAAGCGCAACTGCACCCCGCTCCGTCACCAATCAAGGGGGAGTACCCCTTTTGGTAGGCTCCCAAAAAAGTTTCCAAAAAGTGCTAGACAAACGCACGTGAATCTGTGTAGAATATTCCTTGCGTTTAACGGGGTGTTAGCTCAGTTGGTTAGAGCGCCGGCCTGTCACGTCGGAGGTCGAGGGTTCAAGTCCCTTACATCCCGCCATCGATTATCCGAGAACCCCAAACCAGGGGTTCTTTTTTTGCGTAGAGGTGCTCCATGAGCCATGGTATGCAGCAACAGACATGCGAGCCACGGCAGGTTGCGGTTTTCGACTACGACGGCACCTGCATAGACGGCCAGTCGGGGAGCCTCATTGCCAAATGGCTCCTGCGCAATGGCTATCTTACGCCGCGCGCAGTAGTTGGTTTGGCATGGTGGGGGTTTCGCTATAAGTTCCATTTGCCGTATCGACAAGAGCGTTCGCGTGAGCTTATTTTTGGCGTGTTGCGTTCTCGCGATGCCGACGAGATTCACCGCATTATGACTCAGTTCCATGCAGAGGTGCTGGAAAGCGAATATCGCCCGCGTGCGATGGAGGAAATTGCACGTCGCAAGGCAGAGGGTTGCGCAACCGTAATCGTTTCGGCCACCTTTGAGGATATAGCAAGCGAGGCGGCGCACCATTTGGGTACGGACGGCTTTGTGGCCACAAAGATGGAAAAGATGCCCAACAATCATTATACGGGTCGCGTAGAGGGCGATGTAGTTGCTGGAAAAGCCAAGGTAAACGCCGTGCGCAGCTGGGCAGACGAGCATCTGGGGTCAGGTGTATGGGAGCTTGCCTATGCGTACGGAGACCACCATTCCGATATCGAGCTCCTTGGCGCGGCCAGAGAGCCGATGGCTGTGAGCCCTGGTCCCACGCTCAAAAAAGAGGCGCACAGGCGTGGATGGCCCATTGCCAACTGGAAGGCCGACTAGCGTGGAGGCAGGTCGCGCGACCAGCGAAGATCTAGTCACAAATGCATGGCCTGCGGAAGTCCAGCCGCAGCCTGCGATGGAGCTCAACGCCTTTGCAGACCTGGTATGGGCGCGTGGAATGGAACAGTATCGCGACCTTCCCTGGCGTCACACGCGCGACCCCTATGCGGTGTGGATTAGCGAGGTAATGCTGCAGCAAACGCAGGTGAGCCGTGTGGATGGGCGCTGGCAGCGCTGGCTGGATCGTTTTCCTACGGTTGAGGCACTCGCGCAGGCTAGCCAGGCTGATGTTCTGGCCGAATGGCAGGGCATGGGCTACAACAGGCGCGCCCTGGCGCTGCATCATGCGGCAGGCCTTGTTGTGCAGGCAGGAGAGTTTCCCACATGCGTCAAAGACCTTATGGCGTTGCCGGGAATCGGTCCGGCCACAGCTGCGGGCATTCGCGCATTCGCATTCAATCTTCCGGGTGTGTACTTGGAGACCAACGTACGCTCCGTGTTTCTCCACGAGCTGTATCCCAACGAAATAAATGTGCCAGACAAGCGCCTGGTGCCGCTGGTGGAAGCTGCGTGTCCGCGCGACGACGTTCGCGGCTGGTACTATGCGCTGCTGGACTACGGAGCCTGGCTCAAGCGCACAACGAGCAATCCCTCGCGTCGCTCCCGCACGCATACGCGTCAGTCCGAGTTTAAGGGTTCGCATCGACAAAAGCGCGCCGCCGTTGTGCGCATGCTTTTGGCGGCACATGATGCGGGGGAGGGCCTCTGTGCAAAGACGGTGGCGCGCGAGCTTACCTGCCAAGAAGAGGCCGATGGGCGCGATGCGGTAAGTGTGGAATATGCAAGTAAAATTCTATCTGAGCTAGAGGCCGAGGGGTTCTGTTCTTGCAGTTCAGGCGAATGGGTAATGTAGCGAACCCTGCGCCACCACGGGTTTTTCGACGGTCTATCGGGGCCTATAAATGGGTATGTTAGAATGCAGTAAGTGTGCGCTTACCTGCAATTACCCTAGGCGGCGCATGTTTTATCCAACGGAGAGGAGAACGAGTATGGCAGTGGATTTCGAAAGCTCGCAAACAAAGAAAAACCTTGAGGCTGCCTTCGCGGGCGAGTCGATGGCAACCAACAAGTACGCTTACTTTGCCAGCAAGGCAAAGAAGGAGGGCTTCGTTCAGATTTCCCAGATCTTTACCGAGACGTCGGGCAACGAGCGTGAGCACGCAAAGCTCTGGTTTAAGTATCTAAACGGCGGCGAGGTGCCTGGCACCCTGGATAACCTAAAGGCCGCAGCTGCTGGCGAGAACGAAGAGTGGACCAGCATGTATCCCGAGTTTGCCCAGGTTGCCGAGGAAGAGGGCTTTACGGAGATAGCCGCCAAGATGCGTCTGGTTGCCAAGATCGAGCAGGCGCACGAAGAGCGCTACCTCAAGCTCGTCGAGCGTGTGGAGAAGGGCGAGGTCTTTGAGCGCGAGGGCGTAAAGGTGTGGAAGTGCATCAACTGCGGTCACCTGCACGTTGGACCCAAAGCCCCCGAGGTCTGCCCGACCTGCAACCACCCGCAGAGCTACTTTGAGGAGCAGTGCATTAACTACTAGGACCTAAACGCACGCGGCGTTAATAGCTGCGGCGAAGGAGGGGCGCCGTGGGGTGCCGTAAGGGGATACTCCCCTACGGGTACATCGCGGATAGGCCGGTCCGCAAGGGAAGCCCTACTCGCGACGTACCCGATGGGGAGTATCCCCTTACGGCACCCCTCCTTCGTAACCGCCCCTTGGCGAATGTTCAGTCTTTTGCCCTCCCCAAAGTGCGCGCGTAGCGCTATACTAAGCAACGCTGTGCAACTGAACGGAAGGCCTCCGTCTCTATGACCAAGAGATACTACATCGACAATCCGCCGCGGACCTCCATTTCTGCAGAGGAGGCCGAGGCTCTATTTTCGAAGGTCGACAACTCTGGTCACACAAATGCAAAAAGGGCAGAAAAGCAGCGTAAGCGCCGTAAGGAGTTTGGTCACGGCGTCGAGGTGGACCCGCTTTCGGCCGACGACCCCTCGGGTTCCAACGTTGGCAAAATAATCGCACGTGCCGCGGCTGTGCTTGTGGTGGCCATAGTTGCCAGCATCGTGTTTATTGTGGTGTACTCAAGCAACGCCATGAGCAACAATACCGCAAACCTCTCCACCAACGTGTCTGTGCGAACGGTAGCCGATGCGCTTAGCGGCGGCATTGAGTGGGGCAACGGATTCACGCAGTTCCCGCAGGACTTCTCGGTACAGGAGGCAGACGAGAACAGCGGCCGCATTGAGGTATCGGTAATCGACAGCACCGCGCCCAACGCACTGGTGGCCTTTACCGACGGGCAAATTCAAGCCACGGCCTTTTCGGTAAATTCGCTGCTCAATCCCGATATAGACACGGTTATTTACCACGTTAACGTTCATATGAACGACGAGGGCGAATTCAAGCAGGCCGAGTTCTTTGGGTTCCTGCGCCCGGTTGGCGACCTTAAGCCGTTTATGACCTTTATTTGGACAAAGAACACGACGCCCGACGGGCAGGTGCGACTCAACTGCACCGTTACGGGCGTGGATGCAAACATGCAGGAGATACTGCGCAAGCAGATTCTAAAGCAGCCCATCCAGACGGATACGGCGCTCGAGAGCTCCAGCAGCTCCAGCATGGAAATCTCGCTGCCGTTTGGTCACTAGTTCTAGGTCGTCCGAAAACTCGTGATAACAAAGCGCGCCTTTGCAACGAGGGGCGCCTGACGGGGGTGCCCCTAGCAGCCCTGCCCCTAAAGAAGCGCCAAATCCGTGAGGCGGCCCAGAAAGCGCCGTGCTCAAACAGTCCTCACTTCGTTGCGGAACTGCGCGCGGCTGCTTTTTTGGGCCGCCTCACGGATTTGGCGCTTCTTTAGGGGCAGGGCCCAGTGGCGTGGCCTCTCCAGACTACCTAAGCAGCTGGGTAACCTCGCCAAGTACGGTTTCGAAGCTTACGCCGCGTACCTCGTAGTCGGGCTGTGCGCTGGTAATGCGCATGGCGTCGCGCACCAGCGTGCTGGCAAACTCCACACCCTCGAGCAGCGACTGCCCGGCCATAATGGCGGCCAAAAGAGCGCTGGCGTAGAGGTCTCCGGTGCCGTGGAGCATATATGGAAGCAGTTCTCCAGAAACCTCGGAGCACTCCACATCCGCGCCGGCAACGTAGTTTCGAATGAGCCCGTCGTCGTGTACGATGCCCTTAAGCACCACATGCTTTGCGCCCATGTTTACGAGTGAGTCCAGCATACGACGAACGTAATTGTCGCTCACGTCCTGCCCTTCGTAGGCAATGCCGGTAAGAATTGACGCCTCGGTGAGGTTGGGCGTAAGGAGGTCGGCGCCCTCCACCAGATCGCCCATTGCGGCGCAGAGCTCGGGGGTGTAGGTGGGGTAGGGCTTTCCGCCATCGCCCATAACGGGGTCTACGACGCGCAGTGCGTTGGGATATTCGGTATAAAGCCTTTGGATGGCACCAACCTGCTCTGGGGCACCCAAGAAGCCGGAGTAGATGGCGTCGAGTTCAACCCCTTCGTCTTGCCAGGCGTCCAGGTATTCTTCGAGCATGCTCGTGGTGTCGTGCATGTACCACTTGGGAAAGCGAGTGTGTGCCGAAAAAAGCGACGTGGGAACGGGGCAAACGTCGCAGCCTGCCGCGCTGAGCACGGGGATGGCCACGCCAAGCGAGCATTTTCCGTAGCCACACAGGTCGTGCACGGCGGCAATGCGGGGGATGTATGCCCCGCTTCGTTCGTACAGGCGAACATTTTTTGCGTTAGTCATGGTAACTTCCTTTCACGTGGACTTATGGACCGACGCTGGCATACTAGGGTAGCCCTTTGCATGGAAGTTGACAATAGCAATTACGAATGAACATACGAACGTGTCAAAGCTGAGGGCATCAGCAGGTGGGAGCGGCAGCGCGGGGAGAGCGTGCTCAAACAGTCCTCGCTTCGTTGCGGAACTGCGCGCGGCCTCTCTCCGCGCCGCCGCCCCCACCTGCTGATGCCCTCAGCTGTGGCCCTACGCGGGGGATGTTGGACAGCGGGAGGCTACAGTCCAGTGGTGTTAAGGCGGTTGCGGAGCGCCTCGGGGTGGATGGCGTGCTGCAGGGCAACGTCGCGGTCCACAATGCCGTCCTTAACCAGGTTGTACAGGCTCTGGTCCATCGTGCGCATGCCGTGCTTGCCCGCGGTTGCCACAACGGAGTCGATCTGGTAGGTCTTCTCTTCGCGAATGAGGTTACGAATTGCGGTGTTGGCCACCATGATTTCGAACGCGGGAACAACGTGGCCGTCTTTGGTGGGCACGAGCTGCTGGCTTACCACGGCGCGCAGCACCAGCGAAAGCTGCATGCGAATCTGGCGCTGCTGAGCGCTGGGGAAGGAGTCCACAATGCGGTCTACGGTGGTGGAGGCGCTGGAGGTGTGCATGGTGGAGAAGATGAGCTGGCTCATTTCGGCGGCGGTTACGGCCGTGGCCATGGTGTCCTGGTCGCGCATCTCGCCAAGCAGAATTACGTCGGGGGACTCGCGGATGGCCGAGCGCAGCGCCTCGGAGTAAGTGGCCACGTCGGTGGGAATCTCGCGCTGGGTTACGATGCATGTGCCGTGGCGATGCACGTACTCAATGGGGTCTTCCATGGTAACAATGTGGCCATGGCGCTCGTGGTTGAGCCGGTCGATAATGCATGCCAACGTTGTAGACTTGCCCGCGCCGGCAGAGCCGGTAACCAACACAAGACCCTTTTGGAAGCGCGAGAGGGTAAGAACCTCTTCGGGAATGCCGTTGTCCACGGGATCAGGCAGGCCAAACGGGATTACGCGAATAACGGCGCTTGCCGAACCGCGCTGCCTAAACGTGTTGGCGCGAAAACGGCCAAGGCCTGGAATGGAGAACGAGAAATCGTCGTCGTGCTGGTCGTTTTCTACAAAGTGCTTAAAGTCACGCCCTGCAATTTCGTAGATTTGACGCACAATATCGTAGGTGTCGGAGGGCATGAGCCGCTCTGAGTCGGTTCGGTACTGCTGTCCGCCCTTCTTGTATGCGAGCTGCAGTCCGGCGACCACAAAGATGTCGGAAGCCTTGTTGTCTACCATGTCTTGCAAGATCTCTTCGAGCTTCATCCCATACTCCTAATCTGTTGCTGTGGGTCCCGTCCACAGCGTCTCGCCCGTATCTTCGCTTTGCGGCGCGGCGGTGAGTTTCCAACTTACCACCTCGTATGTGCCGCCGTCTCCAATTTGCACGACCATGTTGAGTACGCGTCCCCCTTTGGTGGTAAACGTGCACGTAAGGGTCGTGTTTGTAACCTCGTAGGTGGCGGTTGTGTCCTTGGGACACGCCTCTACCAGAATGCCGTTTGCCTGGCTTTCCACACGTGCCGCAAGCGACTTTGCGTCCGTAACGCCGCTGGCCACTGCCTTGTGAAGCACGTCGTCCACCATGGCAAGCGTAGTTTGGCCCGCACGCTCGGCGTCGTAGCCCTCCTGCGCCATGTTCGCCTGCCTTTGGGCCAAGGCGTCCATAGCGCGTGCCGTAGATACCGTAAGCACGGCTGCCGTTGCAAGGCACAGGGTTACGACCACCGTAAGCAGCGACAAGAGTCCATTACGCATGTTCCCGCGACTGCCAGAACTGTAGGAGCGTCTCATCGCGTGCTCCCTTCTGTGTCGGAAACATAGCGCGCGGTCTCAAGTGTATACACCGTCTTGGATCCGTCCGAAACCTCGATGGTCGCCTCGTACAGGGTGCCTGCCTCGTGCGTGCTCTTTTGCACCTTGCAGGTGGCGATAAGATCGTCTGTTTCCTTGTGGTCGCTTATGCCGGCGGGGTTTGCGCTAAATTCCTCCGCATAGTCGTTTGCTATAAGTACCGCTTGGCTCAGCTGATTTGCTTCTAGGCCCTTTATTTGGGACTTTGCAAACAGCTGCACAAATATTGCCAGCGAAGCCATGAGCAGCGCCAGCACGACCAGCGCCTCTATAAGGAAGGCGGCCCCGCGATGACCCGTGCTGCGGTTGGAAGCGCCTTGTGCGCTCATCTCGCTGGATATGGCCATGCTATGCACCTCCCTGCTTGCTTCGCAAGGCAACCTTGCATTCACCTGCATCGGTAGAAATCGTTAGCAGACCGTCCTGGTAATCGAACGAAAAGGTTGAGGACTTGACCAGCACCGTTGCCTTATTTGGCGAGTATGCGGCTCCCGCCAGGGCAAACTCCTGCACAATGTTTCCCCCGTAGAGGTATATACGCGTTTCGTACGTTCCCTCGGGATTCTTTTGCGTGAGCACGAGCGCCTCTCCTGCGGGGGCATCCAAACTCCTGCCTATGCTGCTTTTGGCGTCGTTTGCACGTACGGCACTCACAATGGGGCCGATTGACATTACGCGCTGGTCGTTGGCGTTCTGCAGCTTGGTAAGGGAGCCGTAGGAGCTAGTTCCTGCGGCTAAGGCGAGCAGGAATATGATTACAAACACCGTAAACAGAAGGATGGAAAAGACCCTGCGTAGCACACCACCCTTTCCCAGCTTGCGGGTTGCAGAATACGATACTGCGTCTATGAACCCAGTTCCGCGTGCACTCATTTGGGTACCACCACCACACTGGGCACCATGTTTGATGCAAACGCCTCGTAGGTTACGATGTAGTCCCTGCGGTTTATACGCAGTCCGTAGTCCTGCTCCAGGCGGTCCAACGTTAGGGGATACGAACCCTCAATGGCACAGCAGCGGATTGCCGCGCTCAGGATGGACTGACGCAAGGCCACGGCACCCTGCTCGCGTGCGTTTTGGTTTGCCACTTGGCCAACCAGCACCGCAAGTGCCACTAGCACCGCGCAAAGCAGCAGGACCACAATGCGCCTGCGCCTTTTGTGCGACCTCTCCTTTGTTGTTATCTCGTGATACATACAACCAGTCCTGCCTGCTATCCAATGGAGCGCATTATGCCGATAAGCGGGAGCATAACCGCAATGAGCGTGGCGCCCACCGTAATGGTAAGGAATGCCGCAAACAGGGGCTCAATGCGGTCGATAATCTTGTCGATGCGCTCCAGTGCGTCGTCAAAGAAGATTTGCGAAAGGCGCGAGAGCATTTCGTCCGAGCTGCCCGTTTCGTGTCCCACAGAAAGCATGCGGGCATACAGGGGCTCAAACACGTCGTTTTCGGCAACTGCCTGCGCAAGACTGCGGGGGTTCTTTGGGTCTATCATTGTCTTATAGGCTGCTTCTACCTTGGCGCGAAGCTTTGGGTTAGTTACGAACCCTATAGACTCATGCATTGCCGTTTCGGTGTTAAGACCCGACGACACATACGTAGAAAGCGCTGCGGTAAAGCGCGAGAGCGCCAGCTGGTACATGGCATCGCGCGTAAACGGGAGCTTTTCGAAGATTGAGACCATGCGCAGGCGGCCCGACTCGCTGCGGCTCAGGATGGTGAGCGCGATTATAGAAATGGTGCTAATAAGCGTAATTATGAGTGCGACCCAGCCAATTATTATGGAAACGTTCATGGACGAGAACGACCCTGCGGTAAGTGTTCCCGTTAGGTTGTCGTACACGTCTATGAACACGGGCAGGATAAACGCTACGGCAAATGCCAGGATTATGCTCATAATGGCCAGGAGCGCGGCCGGATAGCTTACGCTGGAGCGGAGCTTTGCGTAGGTGCGCTCCTCTTCCTCGTAGTATACGTCCAGGCGCCTGAGCACCTGCTCCACGCGTCCTGCCTCCTCGCCTGCGCGCACCATGGCAATGGCATACTCGGGAAACGCGCCCGTGGATCCCATGGCCTCCGAAAGGCATACGCCTTCGGCGAGCTGGAGGTAAACTTCGTGACAGATGGATTTGAAGTTCGAGTCCTCATGCTCGTCCGCGAGCATGTATACCGCCTCGTCGGTTTGGATGCCAGCGGACATCATTACCGCTATACCACCACAAAACGCGCTTATTGCGCTTCCTTCGAGCATGGTTTGAGCCATGAGTCGCACTCTCCTTGCCTTCTTAGTACACGTACCGTTCAGTATAGGACACACCGTCTCCAACTAGTCCCTGATTGCTGGGGTCGGCAGCAAAGGTTAGGTCAACCCGGCTCCAGGACTGTGGATTAACCGAAAACTTGGCGCTCTGCCAGCTTCCGTCAATGTAAACCATTATCCAAGCGTGATACAGGTCGTTTGGCGACACGTATCCGGTAACGATTTTTGTTGGAATGCCCACGCTGCGCAGCATGGCAGCGCCAAGCGACGCATAGTCAAAGCATATGCCCTTGTTGGTGGAAAAGGTCTCGTCTGGGTTGGGCACGTAGCCGGTTACCTTAACAACTTTGGCGGCCTTGTCGTTGTCGTAGGTCACGTTGTCCACTATGTAGTTGCACACGGCGCGCACAGCATCGCCCACGTTTGTGGCGCTGCCTGTGAGCTCGCGGGCCTTTGCTACGCAGGCGCTCGAGTCGTTGTAGTTGCAAAACATGTTGGGCTGCGAAAACGGCGCGTACTCGCTTTCGAGCTTAACGTTTGCGCTAGCGGAGGCAATCTCCACGTAATTGCTTTCGCTCACATTGCGCATAACGGCAAAGGTGTATTCGCCGTCACCCATGTTTACCGGGCAGGTAATGGGTGTGCCGTCGCCGGGGATGTCGTAGTTGTAGCTCATGTCGCCATGCGTTACCAAGAGCTTTAGGCGGCTCGCGCTCTTTCCCTCGGCCATTACCACGCCTTTGTTTGCGGAGGAGACATCTATTGAGGCATCGTTGCTGCTTACGGCATCGGCGGAGTCGAACGTGGGGGCCTCCACAGAAGGTGGTGCAGAAAAATCTGCCCCGGAGGTCGACTCGGATCCACCGCCCGCACCTCCTCCGTTGCCACCACCGCCACCGCAGGCTACAAGCGAGAGGCACAAAACAGGCACTATTAGCGCTGCTGCCAGCGCCAGCATCAACCGCTGTGTTGTGAACGCATGTCTCATGCCTACGTAACGCTCCTTTCTATGTGCAACTGTAGCGCATTTGCGGGCGCGCGATTAAACAAACTTGCGATTGGTCGTTTGCGGGGCGTGCAAAGCGGTAAACAAGAGGTGCGCATAGCCTGACCCAAAAAGAAGCGTCAGATCCTTCCGGCGACCCAAAAAGCGCCGTGCTCAAACAGTCCTCACTTTGTTGCGGAACTGCGCGCGGCTGCTTTTTGGGACGCCTCACGGATCTGACGCTTCTTTTTTGGTCAGGCTATGCGCACCCGATCCCCGCGCCTCCCGGGGAATGTCCGGGTGTTTTGTGCTAAGCGGTTACTGCAGGGTCGAGCGCGGCGTCCTCGCGGCGGGCGGTAGCCTGCTCCCAGTCGCGCGTGCCCACAAAGACGTCCTGCTTGTAGGGGTTAACGCCCAGCTTCTTGGCACGGTAGGCAATGTATGCTATTGCGCCCACGTTAACTACGAGCGCGGCAATTGCAATGCCGTTGGTAATCGTGGGATTTTGCACGGATACCGTACGGAAGATAGACTCCTCTTGGAACCAGGGGAACACCTGCGCAAACATGCACCATGTGGCCAGCGTGTTGGCACGGTTCTGAATCCAGCCGCCCTTGTTCCAAAGGGCATTGGCAACGGTGGGGGCAAGCAGCAGCGCAAAGCCGCAGAAGAAGGAGTGGGTGGGCAGGCAGTTGTAGGTGTAGCAGAAGTTCCAAATGTCGTAGGCAATAATGTAGACCCACGTCATGTCGGGCCAGAGCATGTCCTCTTCGTTCTTGCCGGCGTAAACGCTCCACCACGCAGTCATGCAGAAGATGTTAATGAGTCCGGCAATGCCGTTAAACAGGTTGTTTATGCCGCAGAGCTGCCATACGCCTTCGCTGGTTAGCCAGACCGGCGCGCCAATGGCTGCGTACTGCTCCAAACCACTGCCGGCTGTTACCACGGTGTAGTCGCCGGTTACAAAGTGGGCGTAGCTCTCGAAGTCGGACACGACGGCAATAAGGATGTTGATTGCCACGATTACAAACGGGAATGCGCGGAACCAATGCGCGCGGCCCAGCTTGCCCCACTTGTATTTAATGGCCATAAAGCCAATGCAGCCTGTGAGCGCTGCATATACCTTGGCGTAGTGGAACCATCCGTTCTGATAAAGATGGGTGGGGTTGCTAAGCGCCCACTCCGCGCCCTGGGCAACGCCAATGCCAATGGCAACGCAGTATATGGTCATAAGTATTGGCAGGCCAACAAAGAATATAAGGCCGCCAATCTTGGTGCGGCGCTCAAGCTCGTTACACACGATGAGGCCCACGAACACCAGTAGCCAGCCAAGCCACTGCATAGGCGTTGTTGCGTTAAA
>CADBDT010000033.1 GCA_902793465.1 uncultured Coriobacteriaceae bacterium
CTTTTTGTCCAAGAACTTCGACTGGGACAACACCGTGGTCGTATCGCCCGACATGGGTCGCGCCAAGGCCGCAAAGAAGCTCGCAGACCACCTTGGCTGCTCGGTGGCCATTGCCCACAAGAGCCGCCCCAAGCACAACGAGGCCGAGGTCATGGGCATAATTGGCGACATTGAGGGCAAGACCTGCATAATTAACGACGACATGATAGACACCGCCGGCACCCTGTGCGGCTCGCTCAACAAGCTCAAGGACATGGGCGCCGACAAGATCTACGTGTGCGCAACCCACGGCCTGTTTACCGGCCCTGCCATCGAGCGCCTGGAGCAGGCACCCATCGAGGAATGCGTAATTACGGACTCCGTGCCGTGCACGGTGGCAAACCAGCCTGGCTCCAAGATAAAGATGGTGTCTGTCGCGCGCGAGATGGCCGAGGCAATACATCACGTGTACTGCAACGAGCCCACCACCGAGATCTTTGGCGGAGACCTTAACTTGTAGGACGCACGGCAAGCCGAGCTGTTTGGAGCTACCGTGCCGCTAGGGGATACTCCCCATGGGGTACATCACAGATGTACCCCATGGGGAGTATCCCCTAGCGGCACGGTTTGCCACCACGTTTTTTAAGGGAGGATATGCCTATGGCGGGACAGAAGCCCATACGGATTGTTTGCGGACTGGGGAATCCGGGCGAGGAGTATGCGCTCACGCGGCACAACGCTGGTTTTTGCACGGTGGATGCGCTGGCAGAGCGTTACGGCGCACGATATTGGAAGAGCCAGGCAGGATGTTTGACCGCAACCGTTCGCGTGGGCGAGCGCGACGTGGTGCTTGCCAAACCTCAGGGGTACATGAACACCTCTGGCGGGCCGTTGTCTAAGCTTGCGCGCGAGCTACGGGTACGCCCCGAGGAGATACTGGTGGTGCACGACGAGGTGGATTTGCCCGCAGGAGAGGTTCGCACCAAGTTTGGCGGAGGGCTTAACGCGCACAATGGGCTGCGATCCATAAAGGCAAAGCTCGGCACGGCCGACTTCGCACGCGTACGCGTGGGCATTGGCCGTCCACCTGGAAAAATGAGCGTGGCCGACTGGGCCCTACGCAAGCTCAAGGGCAGCTTTGCCGAGGAATTCCAGGTTACGTGCCAGCATGCAGCCGACGTAGTGGAAGGCATACTGGCGGACAACTAGAGTGGGGTGCCGTTTGGGGATACTCCCCCTGCGGTACATTGCACGCAATGTACCGCAGGGGGAGTATCCCCAAACGGCACCCCATTCCGGAGAACCCGCACCTTTGCCACAAGTCACTCCTCTTCGTCGGCACCACCAACGCGCTCCAGAATGCGGAGCGTGGTGGGCAAAAGCTCCGTGGCGTCGCCGCGGAAGGGACACTTGAGCTGGTGGCTCTTTGCAAAGTACAAAGCGCGATCCGCGCGAAGCTTGGCCGCAACATCTGCGGGCAGCTGTATGCCAGTAAACACCAGGCGCCCGCCCGTTAGCGCAACGTTGGTTATGTCCAGTCGCTCGCAGCGAATGCGCACGCGCGTGCGGTCAAAGATGTTGAGCGCAGGCAGCGGCATGCCGCCGTACTCGGCCTCCAGCTCCTTTTGCAGCGTGTCCACGTCGGCAAGCTCGTTTGCCGCCGCCAAGCGCCTGTACGCCATAACGCGCTTGTCAACGTCGGGAACATACTCCTCTGCCAGGTAGAAGTCGGCAGACAGGTTTATGACCACCTCGCTGGGCTCGTCGCCCTCCGGAATCTCGCCGCGCGCCTCGGCAACGGCCTGCCCAAGCATCTGGGTAAACAGGTCGAAGCCCACGCCCGACAGGTTGCCGTGCTGCTCTGCGCCCATAATGGAACCGGCGCCACGAATCTCCAGGTCGCGCATGGCAATGCGCATGCCGCTGCCTAGGTCTTGCAGCTCTGCCAGCGCGGTAAGGCGCTCGGTAGCCTCGGGGGTAAGGGGCGTGTCGGGATCGAACATAAAGTACGCGTACGCCTGCTGGCGACCACGCCCCACGCGTCCCTTGAGCTGGTAGAGCTGCGCAAGCCCGAGTCGCTGAGAATCCTCTATTACGAGCGTGTTTGTGTGGGGGTTGTCTATGCCGCTCTCTATGATGGTGGTGGCCACGAGCACGTCTACCTCTTGCATCTGGAACTGGAGCATTACCTCCTCCACCTGCGCCGGGCTCATTTGTCCATGTGCCACGGCTACGCGCGCCTCGGGTGCGGCCAGGGTCACGCGCTCAACAGCGTCCTCTATGGTATGCACGCGGTTGGACACGTAGTACACCTGCCCGCCGCGCCCTAGCTCAAGCCGCAGGGCTGCGCTCACCACGTCGGGATCGTACTCCCCCACGTGCACCTTTACCGGCCTGCGGCCGGGTGGTGGGGTAAGAATAAGGCTCATGTTGCGCACGCCGCTTAGCGCCATTTGCATGGTGCGCGGGATGGGCGTGGCAGAGAGCGTGAGCACGTCCACCTGCTCGCGCATGTTCTTGAGCTGCTCCTTGTGCTGCACGCCAAAGCGCTGTTCCTCGTCTACGATTACGAGGCCGAGCGCCTTGGGATTAACGTCGGCGGAAAGCAGGCGATGCGTGCCAATGAGCACGTGCACGTCGCCGGAGGCAAAGTCTGCGAGCGCCTTGCGCTGCTGGGCGGGCGTTACAAAGCGGCTTAGTACCTCCACGCGCAGCCCAAACGGAGAAAACCGGTCGAAGAACGTGTCGTAGTGCTGTTGGGCAAGAATGGTAGTGGGACACAGCACCATAACCTGGCGCTCGTCCATGCAGCACTTAAACGCCGCGCGCAGGGCAACCTCGGTCTTGCCAAAGCCCACGTCGCCGCAAAGCAGGCGGTCCATAGGCTTGGCGGCCTCCATATCGGCCTTAATGTCGTCCACGGCAGACTGCTGGTCGGGCGTGAGATCGTAGGTAAAGTTGGCCTCCATGTCTTGCTGCGTGGGGGTGTCGGGCGCGAACGCGTGGCCTTGCACGGCGCTGCGGCGTGTGTAGAGGTCCACGAGGTCGAAGGCGAGCTTCTTTGCAGACTTGCGCGCCTTGCCCGTGGCACGGCTCCAGTCGGCCGTGTTAAGCCGTGTGAGGCGCGGACTGCTGCCGTCTGGACCAACATAGCGTGTTATGCGATCCACGCGCTCCAGAGGCACGTAGAGCTTGTCTTCGTTGGCGTATTGCAGCAAAAAGTAGTCGCGCTCGCGGCCGCTGACTTCCTGGCGAACGATTCCCGTAAACAGCGCAATGCCGTGACGCGCGTGCACCACGTAGTCACCTGGCTTAAAGGGAAACGTGGTGGTTGTGGGATCTACCCTGCGCGGACGGCGGCGCTTGGTCATACGTGCGGCAAGGTCTCCCACCGAAAAGACCCCCAAGCGGGCGGCGGGAACAACCACGCCCGACGGAATGGGATCGTCCACAAAGGTAACCACCCCACGCGAGAGGGGCTCGGACTGACCTTCGCTATTGGCTTGCAGGCGCTCCTCAAAGGGTATGGACTCATCCAAAAAGCGCATTTCCAGGTGCTTGCGCGCGCTGGGGTCGGGCACGGCAAACACGATGGTCGCGTCGTCGCGCACAAGCTGGCGCATACGGCCCAGCAGGCGGCTGTCTTTGCCCGAAATGTTGGGCTGCTGCACGTAGAGCTCGGGTGTGCTGGTCGAGGCAGAAGGCGCTGCTCCGCGCGTGCGCGCCGCTGCTCGGTTGCGCGCGGCACCACGCGTAGCGCTCGCTCGCATTATGGACGAGAGCGAGATGCGCTGCTGGTTGCCAAAGCCAAACTGCTTTATGGGCGTGTACAGCAGATCCAGGTGCTTCTGGTCCATATGAATGGCACCTGCCGCATGCTTGGCGTCGTCGGCTGCGTGCGCGCAGTCGTCCAGCAGCGCGCGCGGCTCCGACAGCATGACCAGCGTGTTCTTGGCCATGTGATCGGTTGGGGCAGCGGTCTTGCCCCCATAGAGCTCGGCCAGGTAGCGGTCCAGCTGCGGGGCATTTGCCCGTTGCTGAATAAGCTCAAGGTCGGCCGCAACCTGCTTGTTCTCGCGTGCCTCCCGCGTAAGAGCGCGCGTGGCCCGTGCAATGGTCTCGTCTGTAAACGCCAGCTCGCGGCACGGCGTAACACACACCTCTTCCAGCTCCGCAATGGTTTGGCCCGTGGCGGCCACCATCTGCCGAATGCGATCGATCTCGTCGCCAAAGAACTCCATCCGCACCGGTGCGGTGGCCTGCGCGGGAAACACGTCCACCGCGTCGCCATGCACGTGGAAGGTGCCAGGCGCATCCACGGCGCCTGCGTCCGCATAACCCATGGCAACAAGCAGCCGGGGCACGTCGTCGAACTCCAGCTCGTCGCCTACGGCAAAGGTTGAGCTACAGAAGTAGCCCGTACCTGCGGGCGGCACGCGGCGCATGAGCGAACGTGCCGACGCAACAACCATGCAGGGCTCGCCCGCTGCCAAACGCTCCATTGCGGCGCATCGCGCACCCACCACGGAATCGTCTGCCGCCTTGTTTGACCAGGGCCAGTCGGCACGCTGCGGATACCGCAATACAACGTTGTTACCCAGCCACGCTGCCACAGAGCGCGCCATACGATCTGCCGCTTCCTCCCCCGGCACAACAAGAAGACACGGGCGCGGGTCGTCTGCCCACAGCGACGCAGCCAGCAGCGGACGCGCGCTTTGGGCCACCCCCACCGATGCGTCTTCGCCCTTGCGCAGGTTGGCAAGAACTTCTCGCATATCCGACACCGATAAGAGCTGGTTGGCAACGTGATCTATGAGCATGGTTCTCCTTGGGAGGTTTGACGATAAGCCATTGTACCCGATGGGGCGCATAATATAGGGACGTTCTCGCCCCTAGCATGCTGTCCGAAAGCACGTGATGCGAGACGTGCCGCTAGGGGATACTCCCCTGCGGGTACATCGCGGATAGTCCGCCTCGTAAAGGAATACCTTACTCGCGATGTACCCGATGGGGAGTATCCCCTAGCGGCACGGTGTCGATACGGCCGCGCTCTACAACAGCTGCCATACGCGCCTCGTAAGCGGCCTCCTCCGCAGCATCGGCAAGCGACTCCTCAATGCCTAGCTGCTCGAGGACGGCTTGGCGCTGGACACTAGACAGCAACTCGCTTTCCTTGCAGGCATGCTCGACCTCCTTCAGCTGTTCCGCCGAGAGCCTGTCCATGCACACGGCCAATGCTCTTTCGGGCGACTGGCTTGGTATGCGCCCGAACTCGATGCACACATCGTTACGCGGCGCCTTTTTGAGCTCTATCCAATTTGGCAACGCACGTCGCACCCGTTGCCCGGTGGCAACGCAAATGGCCCCAGTCCTATACGGCAATAAGTCGCAAAGCATGAGAGCAGACCTCCCAAACACATACGACCCCTCCCCCACCACGGCAATCGCCTCGGCAAACCTCGTAAGCCTGGTGGGCGTGTAGTCCGCAAGCCTATACGTACCGTACCCCGTGCGCATGAGCCTGCCATCCTGACAAAACCGCACGACCTCGTTTGTCCGCAGTCCCAAGTCGGCAGCAATGGACGACGTTACGATGCCATAGTTTTCCAGCGCCTTGCTTCGCAGTACATCAAAATGCGTCATTCGCTCTCCCCACTCCAAATTGGATTCCCTTGTTCCATTGTGCACCAAAAGCATTTGTATGTCAAATTACTTACATTCCATGCTACAATACAGCTGGCGGTGACATGTTGGAGTGCTGGGTGGCGCCTCGGAATAGGAGGTGTTCACATGGATCTACTAACCAGAGTCCTGGAATTGATTACGGCAATCATCTGCTGGATCACCGCGAGGGAGCAGTACCGAGCCCAAGCGGAAGCCAGAAAACGGCAACGGGCAAGGAAAAGTCGGAGACAGGCACGAGAACGGCAAAGTCGAAAATAGTGGCCGATAAGGTCTCGCACACCCATCGGCCATAAAGTAAACGGCGCCGCCCAGGAGGCTTCTGGGCATGTCGCTGCTACTATTATAACCACAAGTGGCACTACGGCGTCAAGCGTGAATGTCAGTATGCATACAGTATGGAGCTTTTGGTACATCTGACGTCCCATCTGGCACCGTGCGCACTTCCGGGACCAAGCCTTCCCTACCGTGTACGGTTCCGGCCGATAAGCGCGCACGGTAGGGAGCGTCCCGTCCCAAAAACTGTACACGGCGGCTGGGGGTGCGCACGGTAGGGACCCGCCCGTCCCAGAACCGTACACGGTACCCCGCGCCTGTTATCGTGTACGATTCCGGAACGTAAGCCTCCCTACCGTGTACGGTTCCGGGCGATAACTGCGCACGGTAGGGAGCCGTCCGTCCAATAACTGTACACGGCGGTTGGCACGCGGTCGACAACTGCGCACGGTAGGATGCCGTGAGGGGATACTCCCCCTCACGGCACCCCACTCCATCATGAGTATGGTCTGCAGCCTACTTCAGTCGCCAGCGGTTGGAATCGATTGCAAGCTGCGAGAGGTACGACTTGGCCGCGTTAACGGCATCGCCGTCGGCACGCCAGCTCCAGTTGTTCTCGGCAACGCCGGGGACGTTCATGCGGGCGGAGTCATCCAGCACGAGGATGTCCTGCAGCGGCATTATTACCACGTTTGCAGAGGAGTCCAGGCAACGCGAAACCAGCTCGCGGTACACGTGCTCGGGGTCGTCCCAGGGCCACTTCTGCTTAATCCAACCAACGAGCGTCTGCGTGTCGTGCGTGCTGGAGTAGCAGATCTTGCCAGGTGCGGGAGTGTATCCCTGGCGCACGTCCTCGTTTGCAAACAGTATGACGTCCATGCCGGGGAAGCCCGTGGAAGCCACCAGAAAGCGCACGGCAGGCGTAATGGTGCCCAGGTCCTCGCCGATAAACGGCAGCTGGCCAAAGCGCTCCTGCGCCACACGGAAGAGGTCTTGTCCGGGACCGAAGAACCATGCGCCCTCCAGCGCTCCACGCCCGCCAGGAATGTTGTAGTACGACGAGAAGCCCAGGAAGTGGTCCAGGCGCACGTAGTCGTAGAGCTCCATCATGCGCTCCAGGCGACGCATCCACCAGTCGTAGTTGCGCTCCTTGAGCACGTTCCACCTAAACGTGGGGTTGCCCCAAATCTGGCCATCCTTGGCAAAGTCGTCGGGCGGGCAGCCGGCCACGCCTGCGGGGTTACCCTTCTTGTCCAGGGCAAATATCTCCTGCTCGGCCCATACGTCGCTGGAGTCGGCACTCACGTACATGGGCATGTCGCCAATTATCTTTATGCCGCGCTCGTTGGCATAGGCGCGCAGCTCGTCCCACTGCTTTTGGAAGATGTACTGGGAGCGACGGTGCGTCTCCGCATTGCCGTCCACGTTGTCTTCCTCGAGCATGCCCGGCCTGTACGTACGCAGGTTCTCCGGCCACAGCGGCCAGGGCACGTCGTCGCCAACCGTCTCCTTAATGGCACGGAAGGTAACGTAGGGCTCGAGCCAGTCTGCGTTCTTCTTGCAGAACTCCGCATAGCCGGGATCGTTCTCCAAGCCCTCCATAAGGTCGTCCAGGTCGTGCTGGAAGCCCTCCATAAGGTAGGGGTTGCCTGCGAAGGCCGAGAGGCCGGCATAGGGCGAGCCAAACTGGTCTGTGGGGTTAACGGGCAGCACCTGCCAGTAGGTCTGGCCAGCCTCGGCAAGCATGTCTACAAAGCGCTTTGCGGGCTCGCCAAGCGTTCCCGGCTCGCCGTTGTTGGGCAGGCTCGTAATGTGGCATATAACGCCCATTCCGCGATTCATGGGCTGCTGCAGGCGCTCCTCCGCGTGGAAGTAGAGCACGGACGTGCCCAGAGGCCACAGGTGCACCTCGCAGCTCTTGCCGTCCTCGCTCACGCGTGGCTTGGCACCTTGCACGATGTCGTCCACGTCCTGCGCATGCATGGGAACGCTTACGGTGTGCGCGTTCTTAAGGCTTGCGTTGGCCAGCACGCATACCGTGGTGTCGCCCAGCGTGCGCGTGAAGCCAAAGACGTCGTCGTTGATCGCAAACGGCACGAAGTCGCCGTCCTGGAACACCTCCGGCAACGACTTGCGCACGGCAATGGCGTTGCGATAGATGGTGCGGCAGTTCTCGTTCTCGTTGCCCCAAGGATACGCGGCGCGATTGTAGGGGTCGGTGTAGCCCTCCATGCCGGCCTCGTCGCCGTAGTACACGCACGGCACGCCGGGAAGCGTCATCTGCAGCAAGGCGGCCACCCACAGGCGGCTTACGGCCAGCGAAATCTGGCCCTCGTTCAACCTGTAGTCACGACGCTGCTCGTCGGTAAAGTCGTCCTTGTTGGGAGCATCGCCCAGCACCGTGAGCACGCGCTCGCGGTCGTGGCTTCCCAGCAGGTTAAGGCTGCAGAGGAACGCCTCGCGGGGGTAGTTCTCGCACAGCTCCTCAAGGCGGCTGGCAATGTCGTATGCCGTGGTCTTGTTGGTAAGGTAGTCCAGCATCGACGTCCTAAACGGATAGTTCATCACGCCGTCCAGCTCGTCGCCCTGCAGGTACTTGCGAAGCTCGCCGTAGCTCACCTTGTTGGTTGCGTCTTCCCACACCTCGCCAATAAGCAGCGCGTCGGGCTTCTCGGCAAGGGCCGCGGCCTTGATGTCGGCAATAAAGTCGTCGGGCAGCTCGTCGGCAACGTCCAGACGCCATCCAGACGCTCCCAGCCGCAGCCACGTGCGCACCACGCCGTTTTCGCCACATATGAACTCGCGGTAGTCGGGATTGTGCTCGTCCACGTCGGGAAGGTCGTCCACGCCCCACCAGCACTGGTACTCGCCGTCGGAGTCGCCGCCAAACTTAAACCACGAGGCATACTTGCTGTCCGCGCTCTGAAACGCTCCCTCCTCGGGGTAGTTTCCGTACTTGTTAAAGTAGCGGGAGTCGCAGCCGGTGTGGTTAAAGACGCCGTCCAGAATAATGGATATGCCCATTTCCTTGGCCTCGCTGCAAAGGCGGATAAAGGTCTCGCGATCGCCCAGCATGGGGTCCACCTGCATGTAGTCGGCCGTGTCGTAGCGATGGTTGCTGGCAGCCTCGAATATGGGGTTGAGGTAGATTACAGAAATACCCATGGACTTAAGGTAGCCCAGGCGCTCGCGAATGCCGTCCAGGTTCCCGCCATAGAAGTCCCACGTGGAAATTCGTCCGTACTGGTCCTTTTGGTATACGGGCTGAGAAGACCAGTCGTGTACGAGCATGCGTGCCGGACCGTTGCGATTCTCGCTAAAGGTGCGCTCCACGAGCTCCTTCCAGTTTGCACCGCGCTCGAAGCGGTCTGGGAAAATTTGGTACACGATACCGTGCTGGTACCACAGGGGGCGAGTGGCGCGCTTTTCGTACACGGTAATCTGGAAGGAACGGGGTTCCCCGTCGGCGAACCTTCCCTCGCCCACGCTACTCTCGTTGCGAGCGCCGTAGCACCATGCCGATCCGTCGCCGGCCGTAACGTTAAAGTAGTACCAGATGATCTGCGTCTCTTTGGGAGTAAAGCTCCCCGTAAGGCGCACGAATGCCTGACCGTCCCGCTCTATTTTCTTGGGCTTCATGGGCACGAGCGTCTCGCCCTCGCCATCCACCCACAGGCGCACGACGCCCTGCGGATCCTCTTCGTCCCATACGTCCAAGGAAAGAGTTATGGTTTCGCCCAACGGGCATGCTCCGAAGGGTGTACGGTATGTCGACTCAGAGGTGTTGTGCATTGCTCTCACGATTTGGCCAGCCTCTCGCTCTGTGGATAAAATCATACAAACGAATATGTTAACAGTACTTGTGCAATCGTGCCACCCGCTTGTGTGCGCTGTGTGCGCGACGAGTGCGGTGGCAGACTGTACCGTTAGGGGATACTCCCCCTAACGGTACAGTCTGCCACCAATGGTTATGCGCAGCAAAAACGGCCCCGCTCCACTTGGGAACGGGGCCGCAAGTCGTACGTTGCTGTTAGGCTCTACTCGCCGTGGTTGTTTGCACGACCGACTTCGGGGTGCAGGCTGTAGTAGATGTCCATGTAGTCGCCTGCAGCGCGGCGCCAGCTGAAGTCCTCGGCCATGGCCTGCTGCTGGAGCTGCTTCCAAGCCTCCGGGTTGGTCCAGAAGACCTCGCATGCGTTAAGCAGACAGCCGGCCATCTCGTCGGCGTTCATGTTTGCAAAGCTAAAGCCCGTGCCCTCGCCCGTAAACTGGTTGTAGGGCTGTACGGAGTCACGCAGGCCACCGGTCTCGCGAACCACGGGAAGCGTGCCGTAGCGCATGGAGATCATTTGGGTTAGGCCGCAGGGCTCGAACTCGGACGGCATAAGGAAGAGGTCCGCACCGGCGTACATGCGGTGTGCAAGCGCGCCGTCGAAGTCTATGCGGGCGCTCATCATGTCGCCGTACTTCCAGTCGAAGTACTTGAAGGAGTCCTCGTAGTCCTTGTCGCCAGTGCCCAGGATTGCGACCTGGACGCCGCGAGCCATCAATGCGTTCATGCTGTAGCGCACGAGGTCCAGGCCCTTTTGCTTGGTAAGACGGCCAACCATGCACACCAGCGGACGCTCGGGATCCTGGCGCAGGCCAAACTCTTCCTGCAGGGCACGCTTGCACTCGGCCTTGCCACTAAGGTCGGAGGCATCGTAGTTTGCGGGAAGGGCCTTGTCGGTCTTGGGATCCCACATCTCGGTGTCAATGCCGTTAAGGATGCCGTGCAGCGAGCCGGCGCGACGACGGAATATGCCGTCCATGCCCTCGCCGTAGAACGGCATTTGCAGCTCGTTGGCGTAGGTGGGGCTTACGGTGGTTATGACGTCGGAGTAAAGCAGCGCAGCCTTCATGTAGTTGATGGCCTGCGGTGCGCAGTACAGCTGATCGCGCGCTGCCGGAACGTCTGCAAGACCCAGAACGTCGTTGAGGACCTTGTCGGAGTACTGTCCCTGGAACAGTACGTTGTGCACGGTAAAGATAGTCTTTACGTGCGCGCACTCGGGAATCTGGTTGTAGAACTCGCGCAGGAACACTGGCGCCATGGCCGTTTGCCAGTCGTTGCAGTGGAGCACGTCGCACTGCAGCTCGGGCACCTTGGCAATGGACTCGCAGATGGCCTTGGAGAAGAACGCAAAGCGCTCTCCGTCGTCAAAGTAGCCATAGAGGGCATCGCGCTTGAAGTATGCCTCGTTGTCTATAAAGTAGAAGTCCACACCCTGATACGTGAGCTTCTCTATGCCGCAGTACACGCTACGCCAGCTCAGGGGCACATAGAAATCCGTTATGTGCTTCATCTGGTCCTTGAAGTCCTGCGCAATCGTTCCGTACTTTGGAGAAATTACTGCAACGCTCGCACCAGCATTCTTGAGTGCGCGTGGAAGCGAGCCTGCGACGTCACCTAGGCCACCACTCTTGGAGAAGGGCACTACCTCGGAAGCCGCAAAGAGGATTTTAAGCTTTCTTCTAACGTTTTCAGCCATGGCTGCACCCGCCCTTTCTGCGTTTTCGCGGTATGTTTCCACTGGACACATTGAGTGTATTTTTGCGCGGCACGTGAACGCAAATTATTTTAGGCCGACGTAGCATAGTTGGCGGTACAAGGAAGATGGCCGTCGGCAGGCGGCGTTGGCGATGGGCAAGATAGCGAGTGCAGGGCCCCTGTTCATTTCCAAAAGCGGCGGGGGCAGGCCTCATAGAGACCTGCCCCCGCTAGGCGTCACGCGCTTTGGAGCGTAAGTGACTAGTGCTTCTTCAGGTACAGAATGTCACCATCGGTGCCGCGCAGCTCGGTGCCAGCGGGAACAACGTTGTTCTTGTCGATGATGGCGTTCTCGATCTTGGCGCCGGTCTTAACGACTACGCCCTGCATGAGGACGGAGTTGCGTACGGACGCGCCGGGCTCAACAATAACGTTGCGGCCAAGGACCGAACCCTGAACAGCGCCGTAGATGCGGTCGCCAGAAGCCACGAGGGAGTTGGAGACCTTTGCGCCGGGCTCGTACTTTGCGGGCGGGTTGTCGTGAGCCTTGGTCTTGATGGGACGAGCGTTGGTGAGCTCGGCAAGAACCTCGGGGTCCAGAAGGTCCATGTTGGCCTTAAAGTAGGAGGGCTTGTCGAAGATGGGCTTCATGTAGCCATCAAACTCGGCAACGCATACGCGGAAGCGGGTATACTCGCTGTTGAGCGCCTCAAACAGGTCGAGGTGATCGACGGCGGCAAAGGAGTCCAAAAGCTCCAGCAGCAGCTCGCGCTCAATAATGGCGTAGTCCAGGAAGGCAAGCTGGTCAAACTTGACGCCCTGGTTCATGCTCTTTACGCGGCCGTCCTCGACGTCAAAGGTAACAACGTCAATGTTGCCGTCGCAGCTAGCGCGCTTGCACAGCACGGTAATGTTTGCGCCGGAGGCCTCGTGGTCGGCAATGAGCTTCTTGATGTCCACGCTGCAAATGAAGTTGGCCGTGGAAAGCACGACGTACTTCTCGCTGTTCTTGGTAAAGAACTCGCGGTTTTGCACAAGGTCGCGAATAAGGAAGCGCGCGCCGGTGCGGCTGGTGCCAAAGGCGGTGCCAGGCATAATAAACAGGCCGCCGTTCTTGCGATCCAGATCCCAATCCTTGCCGGAACCCACGTGGTCAACGAGGGAGCGGTAGTTGTTGGGCATAATCATGCCAACGTTGCGAATGCCCGCGTTAACCATGTTGGAAAGCGCGAAGTCTACCAGGCGGTAGCGGCCCAGATAGGGCATGGAGGCCACGGGGCGGCCCGAGAACACGTCATCTTTGGATGCCGTGGTGTAGTTGCAGGTTACAAGACCTATTGCCTTGGGCATCGTTTACTCCCCCTTCTCTACAACGGCGTCGTCGCCGAGGGTAACGGTTTCCTCGTCTGCGGAGCCAAAGCGCGCACCCGGCTTGACGACGGAACGCTCGGCCATAATAGCGTTGATGACCACGGCACCCTCCTCGACGCGTGCGCCGGGGAAGAGGATGGAATCCTTAACAATAGCGTCCTTGCCAACGAACACGTCGTCGGAGATCACGGAGTGCTCGACCGTGCCCATAATGGTGCAGCCGTTGTCAATAAGGGAGTCGTCCACGGAGCCCTTGGGGCCAATGAACGCGGGAGGACGGGTGGAGGAGTTGCTCATAATGGGTGCGTCCTGCGCAAACAGGTCGAACGCGGGCTCGGCGCCCAGCAGCTCCATGTTGGCCTCGTGGAAGGATGCCACGGTGCCTACGTCGCGCCAGTATGCCTTGAACTGATAGGTGTACAGGCGCTTGCCAGCAGCAAGCAGCTTGGGGATGATGTCGCCACCAAAGTCGTGGGTCGAATCGGGATCCTTGTCGTCCTCCTTGAGGGTGTTAATCAGGAGGTCGGCGTTAAAGATGTAGATGCCCATGGAGGCAAGGTTGCTCTTGGGCTCTGCGGGCTTCTCCACAAACTCTTCGATGCGGCCGTCGTCGGCGCAGTTCATGATACCGAAGCGAGGAGCGTCCTCCCAAGGAACAGGCATAACAGCCACGGTAAGGTCGGCGTTGTTTGCCTTGTGGGTGGCAAGCATGTCCTCGTAGTCCATGCGATACAGCTGGTCGCCGGAGAGGATGAGGACGTACTCGGCGTCCTGGCCCTCCAGGTAGCCGAGGTTCTGCGTAATGGCGTCTGCCGTGCCAGCATACCAGGAAGCACCGGTCTGGGTGGCAAAGGGCGGCAGGATGGCTACGCCACCGCCACGCTCGTCGAGGTTCCACGCCTCGCCTGTTCCCAGATACTCATGCAGCAGGTACGGACGATACTGCGTGAGTACACCTACCGTGCTGATCCCCGAATTCGCGCAGTTGGACAGCACGAAGTCGATGATGCGGTACTTGCCACCGAACGACACGGCCGGCTTGGCGACTTTGCTCGTAAGTACACCTAGCCTCGACCCCTGCCCGCCGGCAAGAAGCATGGCAACGCATTCCTTCTTGCTCATAGAACCATTCCCCTTTCGTCAGTTCATTGGGCCAGTAAAAACTACTTACTCTCCAACATGCCAGATATCGCTCGCATATTCACGAATTGTTCGGTCAGAGGAGAAGAATCCAGACTTAGCCGTATTATGAACGGACACACGGTTCCAATTTCGGGTGTCGGCGTAGGCGGAAGTAAGCTCCTCCCAAGCCTGTACGTAGGAGTGGAAGTCGCGGCAAACGAGGTACTGATCGTTGTTTACCATAAGCTCGTCGTGCACCATGGCAAAGTTGCCAGACTGACGCGCGAAGGTGCCGTTGGTAAGCTCGTCGATAACGCGGCCAAGGCGGGCGCGGTCGGCGTTGTACTCGTTCCAGGCAAAGTAGCGACCAGAGGCGTAGAGGTCGTCCACCTCGTTGGTGCGCAGGCCAAAGATCTTAATGTTCTCCTCGCCCACCAGGTCGCAGATCTCTACGTTGGCGCCGTCGTAGGTGCCAAGGGTAATGGCGCCGTTCATCATAAACTTCATGTTGGACGTACCGGAGGCCTCGGTGCCGGCGGTGGAAATCTGCTCGGAGATCTCGGTTCCGGGATAGATTATTTGCGCGTTAGACACGGCAAAGTTGGGAATGAACACGACCTTTATTACATCGTTTACGCGCGAGTCGTTGTTAATAACGTCCGCCATGCCGTTTATGAGGCGGATTACCTCCTTGGCAAACACGTAGCTCTGCGCAGCCTTACCGGCAAAGATAAAGGTCGTGGGCTGCGGACGGTAGTTGGGGTCGTCCAGCATGCGGTTGTAGATGTCCATGATCTTAAAGCAGTTGAGCAGCTGACGCTTGTAGGCGTGGAAGCGCTTTACTTGCGTGTCGAACACGGAGTTGGTGTCTACCACAACGCCCGTGGTCTCCTTTATGTAGGCTGCCAGACGCTCCTTGGCGGCGCGCTTGGCCTTGGCCCACTCATCCAGGAAGCCGCCGTCGTCCTTGAGCGGCAGGAGCTTTTCGAACTCCATGGCATCGTCGAGCCACTTGTTGCCAATGGCGTCGGTAATTACCTTGGAGAGCGCGGGGTTGGCGTTGCCCAGGAAGCGGCGGTGCGAAACGCCGTTGGTCTTGTTGTTAAAGCGCTCGGGCGCCAGACGGTAGAAGTCGTGCAGCGTGGAATCCTTAATGATGCCCGTGTGAAGCGCCGACACGCCGTTTACGGAGTAGGAGAAGATTACCGAGAGGTTTGCCATGCGTACCTGGCCGTCCCAGAGGATGGCGGTCTCCTGCAGCATTGCGGGCCAGTCGGAGCCCATGCGCGGGAAGGTGTCGCGGAAGCGGCGGTCGATCTCCTCAATAAACATGTACAGGCGCGGCAGGAGCGTGCGGAACATGTGGATGGGCCACTTTTCCAGCGCCTCCGGCATAATTGTGTGGTTGGTGTAGGAGCAGGTTTGGGCGGCAATCTTAAAGGCAAGGTCGAAGTCGACGCCTTTTTCGTCCACCAGGATGCGCATGAGCTCGGGACCGCACATTGCGGGGTGGGTGTCGTTGGTGTGCACGCACACGTGATCGCCCAAATGCTCCCAGTCGGTGCCATACTCGCGCTCGTAGGTGCGCAGGATGGTTTGCAGTCCTGCCGAAACGAACAGGTACTCCTGCTTAAGGCGCAGCAGCTTGCCGTGCTCGCCAGCGTCGGCGGGATACAGTATGGTGGAAATTGCCTCGGCGTTGGAGCGGAAGGCAAATGCGTCCGAATAGCGACCCTCGTTAAAGGCATCCAGATCGAAGTCGTCCTCGTAGGGCTCGGCCTTCCACAGGCGCAGCTTGTTTACCTTTTCCTGGCCGTAGCCAACAATCTCCACGTCATAAGGTACGGCAAGGACTTTTTCGGCACCCTCGGTGGTAAACCAGAAGCGTCCGTTCTCCTCGTGACGCTCCACATGGCCACCAAACTGCACCGTTACCGCACTGGCGGTCTTGCGCGTCTCCCAAGGATAGCCGTGCTCGAGCCATGCGTCCGTCTTCTCTACCTGACGGCCGTTAACGATCTCCTGGCGGAAGAGGCCATAACGGTAACGCATGCCGTTTCCGTAGCCGGCGATGCCTTCCTTGGCCATGGAGTCGAGGAAGCAGGCTGCCAGGCGGCCAAGGCCGCCGTTGCCCAGGCCGGGGTCGCACTCGTAGCGGCACAGCTCCTCAAGCTCCATGCCCATGTCGCGCAGACCCTCGGAAACAACGTCGTGAACGCCGAAGTTGAGCAGGTAGTTGTCGAGCAGCGGGCCAATGAGGAACTCCAGGGAGAAGTAGTAGACCTTCTTCTCGCCGAGCTTGTGGGTATCCACGTGCGTCTTGCGTGCCTTTTGTGCGATGAGCGACGCCAACACGTAGAAGCGCTCGCGCTCGTTCGTGTCGTCGAGATCCTTGCCAAAGAGGCTTAGGCAGAGGCCTCGGTACTCCTTGATGAATTCCTTCTTGCTTCGAAAAATCGTATTGGGCATGAGTACATCCTTTGTTCGGTTACAGTTACCCGATAGCGTATGGTACCTTACTTGGTCGTTTTAGTCCGCTAACGTTGCTCGTTTGTGCACATTACAAGACGCAAAGTCACAATTTTGGGCATTTTTTACACGATTTTGGCCCTTTTTGACGGGCATTTGCAGAAAGGGCGTGCCGTGAGGGGATACTCCCCTACGGGTACATCGCGGATAGGCCAGCCCGCAAGGAAAGCCCCACCCGCGATGTACCCGATGGGGAGTATCCCCTCACGGCACGCCACGCCATCACGAGTTTTCGGACAGTCTGGGGAGTATCCCCAATGCGCACAACACTAACTCAATGGCACAAGGGCAGCCCCTTGGCTGTAACCACAACCAAGGGGCTGTCCATTTGCGGTATCCCTCGAGGAGAGTCCTCTCTTTGGCTCTAAGCCGGCCTACTTCTTTTTCTTTGCAGCGGCCTCGGCGGCCTTCTTGGCTGCGTTGGCCTTGCGCGTAGCAGCGGCTTTTTTGGCGGCGGCGGAGCGACGGGCCTTCTTTTCGGCCTCGGTGAGCTCTTCCTTTACTGCCTTCACGACCTTTGCTGCCTTGGCGGCGGTAGCCGGCTTCTTGGCTGCAGGCTTTGCGGCGGCTTTCTTTGCGGCATGCCTCTCGAGCACCGACGTCTTCTTGGGCTTGGGCGGCAGCTCGCCGTCGTACTTGAATATGGCGCCACCCAGCGGCGGTACGCGCACCGTAATGGAGTTGTCACGCAGGTTCCAAGGCTGCTCCTCCGAGGCAAAGCGGATGTCTGCGTTGGTTACGCCCGATCCGCCAAAGTCGATCTCGTCGGAGTTGAACACCTCGCGCCAGTAGCCCGCACGAGGCACGCCAATCCTGTACTCCTCGTACGGGTTGACCTCGTAGTTAATAACAATGAGCAGGTCGTCGTCGGGGTTGTCGCCGTGGCGCACGAAGCTTATTACGCACTGGTTGGAGTTGTTTGCGTCAATCCACTCGAAGCCCTCGGGCACGTAGCTCTTCTCCCACAGCGCGGGCTGCTCCTTGTAGAACTTGTTGAGCGCGGCAACGAAGTCCTGATGCTTCTTGTGGGCCTCGAACTCCTCGGCCATAAAGTACTCGATGCCCTCGTAGTAGCGCCACTCAATAAACTGGCCAATCTCGTTGCCCATGAAGTTGAGCTGTCCGCCTGGGTGCATGTACTGGTAGAACGCCAGCGAGCGCAGGCCGGCCATCTGACGCCAGAAGTCGCCGGGCTGACGCGTAATGAGCGAGCACTTGCCGTGCACGACCTCGTCGTGAGAGAGCGGCAGCACGAAGTTCTCGTTGAAGGCGTACATGATGGAGAAGGTTAGCAGGCTGTGGTTGCCCGGACGATATGGGAAGTCGGTCTGGCAGTAGCGCAGGGTATCGTTCATCCAGCCCATGTCCCACTTGTAGTTAAAGCCAAGGCCGCCGACCTCGGGCGGACGGGTTACCAGCGGCCACGCCGTGGACTCCTCGGCGATCATCATTACGTCGGGATGATACGTTCCCACAATCTCGTTGCACTTGCGCACGAACTCGATGGAGGGGTAGTCGTGCTCGGAGCCGTCGGGGTTGAACTTCTTGAGCGCGTCGTCGTCGATGCCAAAGTTGAGGTACAGCATGGAGGTTACGCCGTCCATGCGAATTCCGTCGGCGTGGTACTCGCCGATCCAGTACAGCAGGTTGGAAATGAGGAAGGTGTGGACCTCGCCGCGCTCGAAGTCGAACTTGTAGGTGCCCCAGTTGGGGTGGATTTCCTTCTCGTACAGCTTGGAGCCGTTAAAGTGCACCAGGCCCTGCTCGTCGGGGCAGAATCCGCCAGGCACCCAGTCCAGGATTACGGCGATGCCCGCCTTGTGGCACTCGTCCACGAAGTGCTTGAACTGCTTGGGCTCGCCGTAGCGCGCGCTGGGCGCGTAGTAGCCGGTAACCTGGTAGCCCCAGCTGCCGTCAAACGGGTGCTCCATAACGGGCAGCAGCTCTATGTGGGTGTAGCCCATCTTCTTTACGTAGGCAACAAGCTCGTCGGAGAGCTCGTCGTAGGTGTAGTACGAACCCGTACCGTCCGCGGGGTCGTCGGGCACGGTGCCCTGGCCGGTAAGGCCGTCGTCGTGACGCTTCCACGAGCCCAGATGAACCTCAAAGATGTTGAGGGGGCGCTTCATGTGGTCGGACTTGGCGCGTGCGTCCATCCACTTTTTGTCACCCCACTTGTAGGACTCGATCTCGGCCGTACGCGAGGCGGTTCCGGGAATGAGCTCGGCGTTGAACGCGTACGGGTCGGCCTTGTACAGCATGTCGCCTGCGCGGGTCTCTATTACGTACTTGTACAGCTGGCCCTCCACTACGCCAGGCACGAAGCCGTACCACACGCCGCCAACCGGGGTGCGCGTAAGCGACGTGGCGTTGGGATCCCAGCCGTTAAACTCGCCGATTACGTGTACCGCACGCACGTCGGGCGCCCACACGGCAAAGAAGTAGCCGTCCTGGCCGTCGTTCGTGCAGGGGTGGGCGCCGAGCTTCTCGTAGCTGCGGAACCACTCACCCTTGGCAAATAGATATAGGTCGTCGTTGGTGAGGAGGTAGTTCTGAATTGGTGCACTCATACGGAGTCCCCCCTGATAGTGTTGTTCACAGACACAGTTATCATAAGCCCGCGACCAAAAAGCGTCAGTGTTTATTTGGGCAGACGGCGCGGTATGTCGGCGCGCGGCTACTTTTGTATTATGTATTCAAAAAAAGGAGGTAGCTATGCCCCGTGAGTCCAAGAAGTCTAAGGTCGCGCGCGTAACGGAGTTTTGCCATCGTATGGACGAGCTCTATGGAGAGGAGCCTTCCGCTCTGGACTGGAGCACTCCGTTCGAGTTGGTAATAGCGGTGCTTTTGTCTGCGCAGACCACCGACGTGGCCGTTAACGCGGTAACGCCCGAGCTGTTTGGTCGTTGGCCGGACCCCGCTTCCATGGCGCAGGCAAACGCAGGCGACGTGGCCAACGTAATACATCGCCTGGGCTTCTTTAGGACAAAGTCGCAGCACTGCGTGGAGTGCGCGCAAATGATAATGGCGGACTATGGCGGAGAGGTGCCGCGCACCATGGACGAGCTCACGCGTCTTCCCGGCGTGGGCCGCAAGACGGCAAACATCGTGCTCAACAAGGCGTTTGGCATCGTAGAGGGCATTGCCATAGACACGCACGTGTTTCGCATTGCCCAGCGCATGGGACTTACCAGGGCGGCCACCCCGCTTGCTGCCGAGAAGGACCTGCTTGCCGTTATTCCGCAGGAGCTGTGGGGCGGCGTAAACTCCGAGTGGATACGGTTTGGCCGGGCCGTTTGCACGGCGCGCGCAGCAAAGTGCGACGAGTGCCCCTGCGCCGACCTGTGCCCGCGCAGACCGGTTTTGCACGGTGCCGGCAAGAGCAAGGGTCGGCGCCGCAAGTAGCTAAGGGTCGAGCGTCTGGTAAAGAAAGGTGCCGTGAGGGGATGCTCCCCAACGCCATTTAGCTAAAGGTCTGGGGGCGCTGTGCACATTGGGGATACTCCCCATCGGGTACATCGCGGACGGCCCCCGCAACGATGTGCCTCCTGGGGATACTCCCCATCGGGTACATCGCGGGAAGTCCGTCTCATAATGAAAAGTCTATCCGCGACGTACCCGCAGGGGAGTATCCCCAGGAGGCGCCCCGCCGCTACCAGGTTAGAGGCACATCCACGGGCTTGCCGTCAACGGTAACCACGAGCTTCGAGCCGTCAAGTCGAGCGTCCGAGGCGGCACCCGTACCGCCCACAGCACTGCCGTCCTGGTTCTTCATCTGTCCCCAGCCGACGCCAATGGTAAAGGCGGCAACGTCCCACGAACCGTCGGACAGGTTTTCCGGAATAAGTATGGTGCCGTCAAACAGCGCGAGGCTAACGGGCGTGCCCTTTAGCTCTCCCAGCGAGATAACCTGGCCGTTTTCGGCGTTGTGAATCTCCGACAGGCGATAGACCCCGTTCTCTCCCTGCTCCAGCGAGTAGGTGCAGCCGCGGTTCGAAATGGTCTGATCCGTTGTCACGGCAGTCCGCTCCACCTCGGGCTGGTTTTGCGCGGTGCGCGAAGGCGCGTCGAGCACACGTACGAACAGCACCACCGCGACGGCAATAATTACCACGGCGGCAACTATCACGATAATAAGCGTGCGCTTGCTAATGGGCACGGACTCTTCGTGTTCCGACTCCTCGGAACGGGTGGTGGCAGCTGCATGCTTGGCGCCCTGTCCATGGCTCAACTTCTTAAAGCTGCCGCGCGCTACGGACTCTGCGTCCACGGGACGCGGCGCCTCTACCCCAAATTCCTCTTCCGTGTCGTTAACAGACATTCTAGACCTCTCGTCTCGTTATCTAGATCTCGCGCCTATCTTCGATGGCGCGGCCAAGCGACAGCTCGTCTGCAAGCTCCACCTCTCCGCCCACCGACATGCCCACGGCAAAGCGCGTTACGCGCACACCCAGGGGCTTAATGATGCGCGAGAGGTACGTTGCCGTAGCCTCGCCCTCCACGTCGGTGTTGGTGGCCAGAATGACCTCCTGCACCTCTCCGGACGCGAGCCGCGCCAGCAGCTCCTTTACATGAAGCTGGTCGGGCCCGATCTTGTCCATAGGCGAGATAACCCCGCCCAATACATGGTACAACCCTCTATGGCTCCCCGTTCGTTCCACCGCAGAAACATCACGAGGTTCCGACACGACGCAGATGGTGGTCTGGTCGCGCGTGGAGTCGGCACACACGTCGCAGGTGGAACCGGTTGCGTAGCTAAAGCAGATGGGACAGAAGTGCACCTGCTTCTTTACGTCCAGAATCGCCGATGCCAGGCGACGTGAGCGCTCGGCATCCGATTCCAGCAGGTAGTAGGCAATGCGCTGTGCCGACTTGGGGCCAATGCCCGGCAGACGGCCCAGCTCGTCGAGCAGGCGCTGCAGGGCACGGCGGTCGTTGCCCGAGGACGAGCGGTCGACACTCGCGGAATCGTTGTAGCCGGACTGCATGCCTAAAAGAGCCCCGGAATGTTAAGGCCTCCGGTAATGCCCGCAACCTCGGCGCTGGCCGCCTCGTTTGCCTTGGCGAGCACGGCGTTTACGGCAGTAAGAACAAGGTCCTCCAGCATGCCCACGTCTTCGGGGTCCACGGCCTCCGGATCGATGGAAATGGACGTGAGCTTCATGTCGGCCGTGGCGGTAACGTGTACCATGCCACCACCGGCGCTGGCCTCCACCTCCACGTTGCCCATGTTGTTCTGGGCGCTTTCCAGCTGCTGCTGCATAAGGCGCGCCTGCTCCATAATCTGTTGCATGTCCATAGTGTTCCTCCATGTTCGCGGGCGCCCGCGACGGGCTGTGCGGGCGCGCTGTTTACGGTTGCTAGCTTCTGCTCACACGCACATCGTCGCCAAAGACCTCGAACGCCGTGGCCAGAATGTTGGAGAGCTCGGGCGGGAGCTCGGTAAGGATCTCGGGCGCAGGATCGAGCTCTGGGTTGGGGGCCGACTCCTGTTTGGGCTCTGGCGTTGGCTCGGGTTGCGAGGCCGGAGCGGCTTGGGGTTGCGGCTCCTGCGTGGGAGTAGGCTGTGCCGCGGGCGCAGGAGCAGTGGGCTGTTGCGGTGCCAGCTCGGGCTCGGGAGCCGAGAAGGTCGCGGGCTCGGGTGCCGGCTCGGGCTCGGGAGCCGAGAAGGTCGCGGAATCGGGCACGTACTGCTCGTAAGGCGGCATTTCGTCGGACGGCGCCTGCGGCGTGCTTAGGTCCTCGTAGGGTACCCGCTCGTAGTACGGATCTGCCGGCGCGGCGCTTGGGGCAGCCTGCGACTCGGAAGAAGGAGCGGGCGCGTCCCACGGCATGGGATAGCTGGGCTGCGGCTGGGCTTGCGGCGCGGGCTGCTGCGGCTGGGCCTGTGGCTGCTGGGCCTGTGGCTGCTGCCGCTGTGGCGGGTATTGCGAGGCGGGCTGCTGCGCGGGCGTAGCGCCGGCAGACTGCCTGGCGGCATAGGCCGGTACCTGCAAGTCCGAGCTCGTTCCCTCCACGTATTCAATGCTACGGCGACCAAACACCTCGTTTACCACGCCCTCAACAATTGCGCGAACGTCGGGACGCTCCAGCATCTTGAGCGCAGCTCCGACACCACCTTGCGCCAAGACCTCTGCAACGCCCCGGAGTCGGTAACGGCCTGTCCCGCTTGGGCTGCCGGGATTGTTGGCGAGGCTGGCTGCGCTTGGGCCGCCGGAGCTGCTTGCGTTGCCGGCCCTGCTTGAGCCGCTGGGTTTGTCTGCGGCGCAGCCGACCTCGTGTGCGTTGGCTGGGGCGCGGGTGCTTGACCCTGGGCTGTTGATGCCTGCCCAGGTGCCTGCTGGGACGTACGCGTGGGCGCAGGTTGCGCCGTCGGCTCGGCCTGCTGCGACGCAGGCGCCGAAGTCGGCGCAGTCCGTTGCGCGGGAGCGGGAGTCGGAGTCGGCGCAGGCCCTGCGGGCGTCGCGTCCGGCGTCGTGCTTGCGCTCGCAGGCACCTGCGCAGCCGCAGCCGCCACGGGCGCGGACGCAACTACGGCGCCCCCTCCCCCGCCGCTGGCAAGGCGCTGTTCCAGCACCGCGATTCTTTCTGCAAGCGATTCCAGGGTTAGGTCGGACTCGGGGCGCGCCATGCGCACGAAGGCAATTTCGAGCACCAGGCGCTGGTTGGGGGCCACGGCCATCTCGCGCGAGACGTCGCCCAAAAGCGCAAGAATGCGCGCCACGCGGTCTGCCGGGCCAAATGCCGCCGCTTGCGCCTGCAGCTTGGCCACGTCTGCCCCCTCGGGCAACACCGCGGGATTGGCGCCCACGCTTGCAACCACGTACACGTCGCGCAGGTGCGCCGCCAGCTCGCGGGTAAACTGCAGCAGGTCCCTGCCCGCGTTAACAAGCTCGCCCACTTGCACAAACAACGCGCTTACGTCGCGAGCTGCCACGGCCTGGACCACCTGGTCCAACGCACCTCCGGAAACGGCACCCAAGAGATCTTGCGCCGCATCCAGCCCAATTACACCTCCGCCAAACACGGAAAGCTGCTCCAGCGTGCTTAGGGCGTCTCGCATGCCGCCGCGAGCGTTGCGCGTAACCAGCTCCAGCGCCGCGTCCTCGTAGGTAAACCCTTCCTGCTCGCACACGTATACCAGGTGCTTGAGGATGTCCTCGTTGCCTATGGGCCTAAAGTCGAAGCGCTGAACGCGCGAGAGAATGGTTGCCGGCACCTTTTGCGGATCCGTGGTGCACAGCACGAACACCACGTGCTCCGGAGGCTCCTCCAGCGTCTTAAGCAGCGCGTTGAACGCCGCCGTGGTAAGCATGTGGACCTCGTCGATTATGTATACCTTGTAGCTGCCCTGCGTGGGAGCGTAGCTTACGTTGTTAATTATCTCCTCGCGCACGCTGTCTACGCCCGTGCGCGAGGCGGCGTCCAGCTCGTACACGTCGGGGTGTTCGCCCGCGGCAATGCGCTGGCATTGCTCGCACGTGCCGTCGGGCAAATGCCCCGCGCCTTGCTCGCACATGAGCGCCTTGGCCAGCAGACGGGCCATGGTGGTCTTGCCCGTTCCGCGCGGACCACAGAACAAGTACGCGTGACTCGTGCGACCCTCCAGCACGGCTCGCTGCAGCGTGCCGACCACGTGCTGCTGGCCAACCACGTCTGCAAAGGTCTGCGGACGATATTTTCTGTAGAGAGACTCCATGTGTGCCTCCGCACCTCGATAGCGTGGGGACTAGTATAGCGCGTGTTGCGTCCGCGGGCGCACGACTTGATTTGCGCCAAAGGGGTGCCGCTTGGGGATGCTCCCCTACGGGTACATCGCGGATAGACCTCCTCGTAAGAGAAGGACCTGCCCGCGATGTACCCGATGGGGAGTATCCCCAAGCGGCACCTCGCGTTACCACAAGCTTCGAGCTACAGGGACGTGGGAAGGCCGTCGGCGGAAAGGGCCACGGTCTTGCCCTCCTCCACGGCGGTCAAGGCGTTGGGATTGTCTGCGACGCCCTCCAGGGTGTCCACCTGCTCCCAGCTGCCGTTGCGATAGGCAAAATACTTGGAATTCTCGGCGCCGATCTTGGCGGCAATTATGTACTCGCCGGCAGGCACATAGCAGGCGACCTTGGCCGTGTTGGCGGCGGGATAGGTAACGGCGCCCTTCGTGCTTCCCTTGGGCACAAGCAAGATCCTAACCTGGCCTTTGTTGCCAAGCTCGGCAGAGGGATAGTCGAGCGAGACCAGGCCACTCCCCTTGGGCATGGTTCCCGGATCCTCGGTAACCGTTAGCTTTGCCTCCTCAATCGCGGTCTTTAGGGCATCGGCGTGATCGGAGAATCCCAAGTCCGCCAGGACCCACGGTAGCATCTCGGCCATCTGCGGATAGTCGGTATGCGGCGTCATGGTAAGCGCGATGCTAAGCCAGAACGCAAACTGATCCTTGGGGCTCATACCTGCCTGATCGAGCCTATAGGAAAGCTTGTTGAGCAGCGACGAGTTAATGTGCACGCCGCCCATGTCGTTAAGGTCCGTTCCCTCCGCCACGTGGGGCGTGTAATAGATGTCCCAGGTGTACTCGGGCTGTTCGTGCTCGTGCGGATCCTTCATGTTGCGCAGCGTGCGCTCCTTGCCAGAGCCGGCGCCCATGAGCCAGGCCTCGTCGGGCTTGTTTTCCACAATCATCTGAATAAGGTTTCCCAGGACGTCGCTCATACCCTCGTTTATGGCGCCCATGTCGTTAAGATAGATGTTGGTGAGCATGGTGGTGCTGGTTACGCAGTGCGTGAACTCGTGCGCGATTATGTCCAGGTTCTCGCCGTCGGGATTAAGGCGATTGAACGTGAAGGTCTGGAATCCGTTCTTCTTGCCGGTGTAGTACGCCTCGTCCTGGCGCTCGCCGTTTTCGTCCACGTAGTCCATAAGCAGGAGCGTGGGGGTTCCCTCGCCGTCGGGGGCCGTCCAGCCAATGCTGTCGTAGTAGTCCCACACGCGAATGAAGGACTCGTACGCCAGAAGCTCGGTGTTGTCGAAGGTCGTGCCGTCACCCGTGCGCGGAGATAGCTTCTCCTCCTTGTTGTACGTGGCGTAGTCCACGCACAGGATCTTGCGCTTGGCGTCGGCCATAATCATTTCCTTCGACTCGGGGTCAACCAGCACGGGCACGCTAATCTCCTTGGTCGAACCGTCGTGCAGGGTAACCGTGCCCTTCCAGGTGTCTTGCGTAAACTTGTCGAAGTCGAACATGGCCTTGTCGCCCGCTATGGCGTCGGAGTTGTGCGGCTCCGAGATGGGCAGGGCGTACAGGTAATTGCCTTGCGCGTCCACGTAATGGGCCAGGTATGCCATGTCCTTTTCCGAGTCCACCAGGTAGTTTTGGGTATATACCACCCAAGCGTAGGCGTAGCGGTCTTTCGTGCCGGGCAAGGTAATAAGCGTCTGCTCGGTGGAGTCGGGCACTACCTTTGCGTCTGCCCCGCCTTTCTCCTTGGCGCTATTTACCACGATTTCCTCGGCCTTTTTGGCGTCGATCTTGTTCTCTGTGAGCTCGGGAGCCTTAACGTTGGGCAGGATGGAGCTGGACAACGCAACCACATCGTTGTCTTTGTTTACGACCAGCTTTACGCTGGCGCCGTACACCATTGTCTCGCCCGCCTTTTGCTGGAAGATGTAGTACGTGTTGCCGCCTTCCACGGGTCGCACGGCATTGAGGTCCAGCACCACGGAGTCGTCTGCGCCCATGCTGGAATACGCGCTCTTTACGGCCTCCAACGCCTCGTTTTCGTTGGTGACCTTCTTGTCGTAGAACTTCTGACCAATGAACTTGGAAACGACGCCCTCGCCCGACAGAACCTTCTCGGTTGCTTCCGAGATGCTTTGCGAGCCTGCGGCCTCGGACTGACCCGACTGGCTCGACATCGAAGCCCCGCAGCCGGTTAGCAGCGTGGTGGCGATTGCCAGCGAGGCCGCTACGACACCGAGCACCTTGTTCGTGGGATACCTCATTCTTGCCTCCGTTCCTGGTTTGTATTTACAGTAATGTACCATTGGATAGCGCCTGCTAGCACTGCCTTTCTTTTCAGGGACCCTTAGCGGGTCGAACAACGTGGGCGACTGCGTTTTGGCGTGGGGCGGGAGCGGGCGCGCGGGGCGGGCGCGGGGCGCCGTGTACGATAACGGGACGGATGCTTCCCTACCGTGTACGGTAACGGCCGTTAAGTGCGCACGGTGGGGACCATTTGGTTCCGGAACTGCGCACGGTGGTCAGGACTGCGCACGGTGGGGACCCGTTCGTGCCGGAACTGCGCACGGTGCCCCGAGCCTGCCAGCGTGTACGGTTGTGGGACGGATCCCTCCCTACCGTGTACGGTAACGGCCGATAAGTGCGCACGGTAGGGATCGCTTGGTTCCGGAACTGCGCACGGCGGCGGAGCTTCGGACAGTCATGGCGAGGGCTCGGCTGGAGTTTGAACATGCGCGTGTGAAATGAATCCTTGCCATGACCTCCTGCCGCCATAAAAAAACGGGGGCACACCTCGAAGAGATGCGCCCCCGCTTGTGCTCCAGCCTACTCGGCCTTCTTGCCAAGGCGGCTGCGCACCAAACCCACCACAGTGGGAATAAGCGACACGGCAACGATGCCGATAATCAGGAACTCGAAGTGCTCCTGCACACCTGCACAAACGGAATGCCGCCAAAGAAGTAGCCCAGCAAAATAAAGAGGGTGCTCCAGGTAATGCCACCCAAGATGTTAAAGATAACGAAGTTGTGCCACTTCATGCCGCCCATGCCAGCAAGGAAGGGCACGAATGTGCGGATAAACGGGAAGAAGCGACCCAAAAAGATGGCCAGGTTGCCCCATTTGTCCAAGAAGGCCTCCGACTTGGCAATGCGCTCGGGAGTCATGGCCTTTACCTTGCCGGAATCGATGATCTTTCGGCCAAGGAAGTGACCGATAAAGAAGTTGCACTGATCGCCCAGGATGGCCGCGGCCCACGCCACGCCAAGCAGCATAAAGATGTTAAAGCCACCACCCTGCGCAAAGAAGCCCGAGGCAAACAGCAGCGAGTCGCCTGGCAAAAACGGGAAGAACACCACACCCGTTTCAATAAAGATAATTAGAAACACGAAGCCATAGGCAGCCACCGGACCAGCTGCAATTTGGGCAGCGATAAATGCGCGGGGGTCTCGCAGCAGCTGTACGATAAAGTCGACGAATCCCATAGGGTCTCCTTGCGGGGTTCTCGTAAAAAAGGCCCCGGGTCGGACCCGAGGCCTCGCGGTCATAGCAGAAGTGCGCTCGATGGGAACGGGCACCCGACAGAGGCTCCTTATGGCTGCTGTCTCCCGACCCTGACCAGGTTCGGAACATATCGTCACCCGAACCCATCTAACGCACTCCGTAAAAAGGGAGTATAGCGGATGTGCTAGCCGTATGCAAAATCTGCACAAGCCCTCTGCACAAGCCCGCCATGGGATGCATTTTTGGGCAGTTTTGGACACGCGCCAGGGCTCTGGTTAGAAATACGCCTCGGCCACGAAACGCGAGCGTCCCAAATGTGTACATTCTTTTTGCTGTGCCTGGCTGCCAACAGGGGTTTTGCTAGGCTGTGCCCAAAGAATGTACACCTCATAAAATATGAGGTGTACATTCTTTGGGCCACGTTCAATAAAATCCCTGTTGGCGGATATGGACAGCTCAAAGATTGTACACATTTGGTCGCCGCGGGTCCGCGGTGGGAAGCTGCCTGACGACTCATGGCGATGTGGGCGCCGCTTGGGGATGCTCCCCCTGCGGTACATTGCCCTCGCAATGTACCGCAGGGGGAGCATCCCCAAGCGGCGCCCCGTTATCGGCCTACTCGTCTTACGCCTACTGGTAGTGCAGGCTCTCCACCGGGTCCAGCTTCGCGGCGCGCCGGGCCGGGTACCAGCCGAACACTACGCCAATAAACACGCAGATGCCCGTGGCGGTAAGCACCGTTTGCAAGTCGATAACCGGCGCGATGCCCATAGTGCTCCCTCCCTGGCTCGCAAGGGCCGCCGAGGCAAGGCCGGAAAGGCCGAGCGCGCCCAAATATCCAAAAATCACGCCCAGAAGCCCGCCCAAAAGGCACAGGCAGATGCTTTCGAGCATAAACTGCTTTGTTATGTCGGAGCGTCGGGCACCAAGGGCCTTGCGCAGACCAATCTCGCGTATGCGCTCGGTAACGTTGGTAAGCATCATGTTCATAATGCCAATGCCACCCACCAGCAGCGAAATGCTTGCCACTACGGTCATGAGCATAGAAAACGCGCCCATGGTGGCGTTTACCGAGTCGATGAGCGACTTCATGGAGTACACGTACAGCTCTTCCGAGCGCTTGTCGTCGGGTATGTTGTACGTTGCCGCCAGGTAGTTTTCGGTCCTCTTTACAACTGCATCCATGTCGCTGCCCTCGCGGGCGAAGCCCATTATTTGCGCAACATCCTGGTTGCCCACCACGCGCGTGGCCGCGGTGTTAAACGGCATGACCACGCTTACCGAATCGGCGCCAACATACGACTCCCCGTTGGACTCGGTTACGCCCACTATGGTGTAGTCGTTGTTTCCCAACGTTACGGCTTGCCCCACCACCTTGGCGTTCGCGTCGCCATACAGCATCTTTACCGAGTTCTTGTCGAGGATTACCACAAGAGCGCCCTTGGCCTCCTCGGCATCCGTAAAGGGACGTCCCTGCGCGAACTTTGTGGACATTGCCCTAAAGTACGTTGGTTTTACACCGGTTACGCTGGCGCTCGCCTTCTTCGTGCCCGTGGTTGCTTCGGTCGAGCCGTAGCTTGTGCCCAGCATGAACTCGTAGTCGGTAAGGTTTTGGGCCATTGCGTCCACGTCGTTGTAGGTTGTGGACGTGCCCGTGTTTATGTTTATGTACACCAGCTGCGCCTGGCTAAGGCCAAGTTCGCCCACAAGTGCCTTGTTTATGCCGCCAATGAGGGCCGTCATGGCAATGACTGCCGATATTCCAATTACGATGCCCAGCACGGTAAGAAAGCTGCGCCCACGATTTGCGTCCAGCGCGCTAAAGGTTTCCACCGCCAAGTCGCGTGCCTTCATGTGCGGCCCCTCTCTGCCCTGTGGTGAGCCCGCTCCTCCTCGTCGGTAAGGAGCTTGCCGTCGCGAATATGCACGGTGCGGTCGGCCCAGGCGCACACCTCGGGATCGTGGGTAATAAGCACGATGGTCTTGCCCCGCGCGCGCAGCTTGGAGAAGGTCTGCATTACCATTTCGCTGGTTGCCGAGTCCAGGTTGCCTGTGGGTTCGTCGGCAAGAATGAGGGCGGGGTCGTTTACCAGCGCCCGCGCAATGGCAACACGCTGCATTTGTCCGCCAGAAAGCTCATTTGAGCGATGGTCGTAGTAGTCGGCGGGAAGTCCTACGGCATGCAGAGCCTTTACAGCCCGCTCCACGCGCTCGGACACCGGCGTGTCGCTATACACCAGCGGCAGCTGCACGTTGCGCATTACCGTGGCGCGTGGCAGCAGGTTAAAGCTCTGGAACACGAAGCCTATTCGCGACGCGCGCAGCTCGGCCATCTCGTCGTCGCTTAGGTCCGCAACGTCCACGCCCTCCAGCTTGTAGGTGCCCGAGGTCGGGCGGTCGAGTCCGCCCAGGATGTTCATGAGTGTGGACTTACCCGAGCCGGACGGGCCCATAACGCAAAGGAACTCACCTCGGCTCACCTGCAGAGAAACCCCGCGCAACGCGTGCGTGTAGCCGGCCGCGGACTCGTAGATGCGATGGACGTTTATTACCTCGAGTACGTTAGCCATGCTAGACCGCTGCTCCCGTGGCGGCGTCGCCCGTCGCGCTGGCCGCGCCATCCGCACCCGCGTCGGAGCCCGCACCTGCGCTTATTACTACGGCATCGCCGTCCTTTACCTCTCCCTTTATTGCTGCCTCGGAAGAGTTTTCGGCCACTATCTGCACCTTTACCTCGTGCGTCTGCTTCTTTTCTGCGTCGTCCACCACGGTTACGTACTTGTATGCCTCGCCCTGCTCCGTTGCGCCGTCCTGAACAGCCGCCGAGGGGACCACTATGGTGTTGGGCACGCTTTGCGTGGTTATGGTTACGGTTGCTGTCATGCCAGGCTTGAGCTTTGCGTCTGGATGGGGTATTACGAGGTCGACGGCGTAGGTTACCACGCCCCCAGAGGAGCCCGTGCCCATGCTGTCGGACGACCCCGCACCAGACGAAACGGATGCAATGTGCTCCACCACGGCATCCAGCTCCAGGCCGGGAATTGCCGAGAACGTGGCCTTTGCCGTCTGGCCCTTGTTTATGCTGGAGATGTCAATCTCGTTTACCTGCACGGTTACCTTCATCTTGCTAAGGTCCGAAATCTGCATGGCGGGGCCGCTGTTGGACGAGCTGCTGGAAACGTTGGGCCCGTAGCTGCTGCCGTTTTTGAGGTTTAGGCTCACAATCGTGCCCGAAACAGGCGCGCGTACCGTGCGCTTGTCGGCATTGCTTATTGCGTCGTTGAGCTTCTCTTGGGCTTCGTCGCGCGCCTGAACCGCGGTGTCGTACGCCTCCTCGGCGGTGGTTATGGCCGACTGGAGGGAGCTTTCGTCCAAGGTGGGCACGGTGGCGTCTGCCGACAATCCACCCGCGGCATTTATCTGGGCAATGGTGTTGTTGTACTCGTTTATTGCGGTGTTGTAAGCGTTGTTTGCGTCGTCTATGGCGCGCCTGGCCGTATCCACCGTGCGGTCCGCAGCCTGAACCGCCGTTTGGGCAGCATGCACTTCTTTGTCCAGCGTCTCGTTTTTGAGGGTAAACAGCACGTCGCCCTCGTTTACCGAATCGCCCTCCTGGACCGTAAGGTTTTCCACAATGCCGTCTACCTCGGGCGTTACCACCGTGGAGGTTACGGGCTCGGTCGTGCCGTTTGCATTTACGGTGGTCGCAAACTCTCCCATGTATGCGGTGCCGGTAACAAGGTCGTTTTGGGCGGTTTGGTCTGCCGCCTCGTTTGCCTTGCCCATAACGTTTAGCAGAATTATTACAAGAACAATTACGCCGACGATTGCGGCAATAATTATTCGCTTGCGCTTGCGTGCCTCGCGGCGGCGCTTTATTTGCTCGTAGGCAAGCGAGGCCTCCAAGTCCTCGTCCTCAATGGACTGGGCTACGGCCGCTGCCTGCGGTTGCGGCGCCGTTGCGGCGGGAGCATCGGACGCAGCCGTGGCACTGGGCGCGCCAGCGGCATTGTTGTTGGGCGCGTCGTTGGACGCAGCTAGCTGCTTCTCCGCGGCGAGCTGCCGAGCCTCGGCTGGCGGCTTGGGAGCGCCTGGCCTGCTGGAAAAGAATGCTTCGGGATGCTGCGATTGAGCCTGCGGCACGTCGTTGGTTCTATCTCTTTTGGACATCGCTCCTCCTTGTGCGATGAGTATCTACTACATAATACGCGACTCCCCCATAACTCATCTCAACGAGTTTGCACGTTTTCAGCAAAGCAGACAATCGCTCGACCTATCAAGAGGGGTACTCCCCCTTGATTGGTCAAAGAGTTAGCATGTTTCTGACAAGGAGAGCGGGGTGGGTGCTGCTAGGGGATACTCCCCCTGAGGTACATCGCGATGTACCTCAGGGGGAGTATCCCCTAGCAGCACCCTAATCGGTAAGACGAGCCCTTACTTGCGGTTGGCGCGATAGAACTCGATAAGCGCCTTGGTGGAGGCGTCTTGCGTGGCCAGCGCCTCGTCGTCGTGCAGCGCGGGCGTTATCTGCTTGGCAAGCTGCTTGCCCAGCTCTACGCCCCACTGGTCAAAGGAGTCGATGCCCCACACAACGCCCTCTACAAAGGTGATGTGCTCGTACAGCGCAATGAGCTCGCCCAGGGTATGCGGGTTGAGCTCGGTGCCAAAGATGCTGGTCGTGGGACGGTTGCCCTCAAAGCAGCGGGCAGGAACGATCCACTCGGGCGTGCCCTCGGCGCGCACCTCGTCGGCCGTCTTGCCAAAGGCGAGGGCCTTGGTCTGCGCAAGGAAGTTGCCCAAGAACAGCTCGTGCACGTCCTGGCCGTCGCACTGAATGGGGTTGGCGCTGTTCACGAAGGCAATAAAGTCTGCGGGAACCGGCTTGGTGCCCTGGTGAATAAGCTGGTAGAACGCGTGCTGTCCGTTGGTGCCCGGCTCTCCCCAGAAAATCTCGCCGGTGCTGCAGGTAACGGGGCTGCCGTCCCAGCGCACGCTCTTGCCGTTGGACTCCATGGTAAGCTGCTGCAGGTAGGCGGCAAAGCGGTGCAGGTACTGGTTGTAGGGCAGCACCGCGTGCGTCTCGAAGCCAAAGAAGTTGTTGTACCAAATGTTGATCATGGCCATTATGGCTATTACGTTCTTCTCCAGCGGCGTGTCCTGGAAGTAGATGTCCATGTCGTGGAAGCCGGAAAGCAGCTGCTCGAACGTCTCCTTGCCATAGGCAAGAATGAGCGAGAGGCCCACGGCAGAGTCGGTGGAGTAGCGACCGCCCACCCAGCTCCAGAAGCCAAAGGCGTTCTGGGGGTCGATGCCGAAGTCCGCCACGAGCTCGAGGTTGGTGGAGACGGCCACAAAGTGCTTTGCGATGGCATCGGCGTCCTGGCTGCCGTCGGCCGCAATTGCGCCAGACTTGCGCAGGGAGTCGAGCAGCCACCAGCGGGCCATCTTGGCGTTGGTAATGGTCTCCAGCGTGGTAAAGGTCTTGGATACGACGATGCACAGCGTGGTTTCGGGATCGAGGCCCTTAACCTTCTCGGCAATGTCGTTGGGGTCGATGTTGGACACGTAACGGCAGGCGGGGCCGTCGAGCTTGGCCTTAAGCGCCTCGTAGATCATAACCGGGCCGAGGTCGGAGCCACCGATGCCAATGGAGACCACGGTCTCGATCTTCTTGCCAGTAACGCCCTTCCACTCGCCGGAACGAACGCGGTCGGCAAAGTCGTACATCCTGTCCAGCACCTCGTGGACGTCGGCCACGGCGTCGGCGTCGTCCACTATAAACTTGCCCTTCTCGGACGCGGGGCGGCGCAGGCCGGTGTGGAACACGGCACGATCCTCGGTGGTGTTTATGTGCTCGCCCGCATACATGGCGTCGCGACGCTCCTCCACGCCTGCCGCGCGGCAAAGATCCAGCAGCAGCTCCACGGTCTTGTCGGTGACCAAGTTCTTGGAAAGGTCGAAGTAGAGGTCAGACGTGTTAAACGACAGCTTGGACACGCGATCGGGATCGGAAGCAAACAGCTCCTTGAGGTCGATTCCCTTTGCCTGAAGCTCGTCGTAGTGCGCGGCGAGCGCCTTCCACGCGTCTGTGGCGGTAATGTTTACGGGTGCGGCAGGTTTTGTGGGCATAACACGACTCCTAACCTTGGTTTTCATAGTTGGAACTAGATTAATACAAGGTCATGCGAACAAGCCCGTTGCATCGGTTGACGGCGTATTGTTGATGAAACTGGAGAGGTGTACTCCCCACAGTTTTGTCGGGCGCCCCCAGGCGTAGCCAGTCAGAGGCTTTCCGCAATGCCCTTCCAAGGCCGGATTTTTGCAAGCTCGGGCGCAAGCTTGCGCTTGGCGACTTCGGTGTCGTAGGCAACCTGCGCGCGAAGCCAGTAGCCATCCGTAAGTCCAAAGAACTTGCACAGGCGCAGGTCCGTATCGGCAGTAACGGACCTGCGGCCCAGCACAATCTGCCCAATACGCTGCGCGGGAATGCCCGTCTCCTTGGCAAGCCTATACTGACTAATACCCAAAGGAACAAGAAACTCCTCCTTTAGAAGTTCCCCGGGTGTTACGGGGTCCAGAAGCTTATCCATGTGTTCCACCTCATTTGTGATAGTCCACGATCTCGACCTCACACGGACCTGCTTCCGACCAAATGAAGCATATTCGATAGCGGTCGTTAACCCGTATGCTATATTGCCCCTCTCGATCTCCATGCAATGCCTCCAGCCTGTTGCCGGGAGGTATGCGAAGATCGTCAATCGATTGCGCAATTTGGAGCTGACGAAGTTTGCGCAGAACAATACGCTCAATCGCCTGGAATTCCGGAACCCTCTTTCCTGCGTTCAACCGCGCTGCATCCTTACTGCGAAACGATACAATCATATAGTAACGCCTCCCGTTAGTACTGTCAAACGTTATTAGGGTGATAGTGTACCACATACTAGTACATGTGTTCTACTTATTTGTAAACGTTGCTTTAGGTTTAGGGGGCGCTGGGAATTCTTCTTTACCCCTCCATAACCAGAACCGACGTTCGCATATTGCGACTGGTTTGGTATACTTGTTTTAATCGAACCTACAAAAAAGGGATATATCATGAATAAGACCACCACGGCACGTCCGCTTCTGGCCTTCGCTACCGCGTTGCTGGCCTTTTTCGTCCTAACACCAACCTCTGTGGCACTGGCAAGTACCGCTGCCTCCAACGAATTGGACGGCGTTACAACACGCATTGTTGCAGGCGAAGATTCTTTTGCCGCAAGCTCTTGGGTACCACTGGAGGTGCAGGTTAACAACAAGAATCCCAACCACAACATACGCATAGTGGAGGCAGGCCTTACGGCGTTGCCCGACGGTCTTGAGCTAAAGTCTGGCGACGCCCTTAAGACCTCGCAAGCATCCACAGAGCTTGCGGCGGGCACGCAGTTATACACTACGGTGCACTCCCTGAGCCTGCGCAAGACAGCAGGCGCCGGCACTGCTAGTCCCACGGGCAGCGGCACCACCTCGCCCGCAGCCAAGGCTACGACTTCGCGAACCGCCTCCACCTCCACACCCAAGACGGCGGATACCAGCCACGCACAGGCAATCGTCGTGGCCATAGCGGCCGTTGGCGCGCTTTCGCTGCTCGCAGCTCGAAGGCTGCGCAGAGGCGGCACGCTCGTGCTGTTGCTGGTGGGAATCGTTGCCGCCACCGGGCTTACGGCGCTTCCTGCACGCCAAGCCGCTGCCGCCACAACCGCGCACACGGCCAACTGCACCCTAACCGTTACCATAGACGGCACCGCGTACACCTTTAACGGCTACGTTACCTACACGTACGACTCCGCCACGCCCACACCGGCCCCAAGCCCCGAACCCACCCCCACACCGACGCCCGATCCCAAGCCTCAAACCGTAAGCATCGCGGTGCAAAAGACCTGGGCCGACGGCTCGCTTATGGACAAGGACGGCAAGCCCTTGGGCAACTACGCACGTCCCGCGTCCGCAACCGTAGCGCTGCTCGACCCGTCGGGCGCCGAGGTGGCAACCACAGACCTTACGGCAGACGGCCAGTGGTCTGGCAGCTTTGCAAACCTGCCCGCGCGCGACGCCAACGGCGCAAACATAGACTATGCCAGCTACACCGTGGCCGAAAAGCCCGTACCTGCAGGCTTTACTTGCGAGCCGGCACATCCCGTGGCCGCCACCTCCGGGACCTTGCAAGCCACGCTCACCAACGTGCCCACGGTGCGCTCGGTCTATGTTCCCGCCAGCGTTAGCATCAAAAAACTAAGCACTTCGCAGGTTGCTCCAACAGACCCCGTGCAAGGCTCTGCGCGGGACGTCCCACTCCCCGGCACAAAGTTCAACGTAACGCGCAACTTTGGCCAGCCAGGCGCGATTGCCGCCGAGCAGACCACCGATGCCAACGGCGCCATTGTCTTCGAGGCCACCGCCCCGGCCGAGCGCATACAGGTAGCAGAGACCGAGGCACGGGCCGGCTATTACAACAACGGCGCGGCGTTTGTCCTTGCCGTGGAGGCCGACGCCAACCCGCAAAGCGTCGTGCTGGACACGGCCACCGGCACATGGGTAAAGGCCCACAAGCTGTCCACGCAAATAAGCGAGGGCGACACCAGGCCAGAAGGGCTCGTTATCGAGCAGCCCTCGGCTGCCGGCGCAAGCGGCACGAACGTCCCACAGAACGAGAACACCTACACCCTGCGCAACTTGCCCCTGTGCGACCTGCGCGTATCCAAGAACTTCGTGGTCCCGCAAGGCGCGAGCCTGCCCACGAACTTCTCTGTAACGCTGACCTACGCCAACGCCGCAGGCCAGCAGCAAACGATCGAGCTCAAAAAGGGTGACAAGTACGACCAAGACCCCGCCAGCGCAAAGAGCTTCAACTGGGTCGTGCCCGGCATCCCTGCCGGAGCACAGGTTACGCTTGCCGAGCGCAACTACGCCATTGTCGGCCACGGAGTCGCCAAGACCGACGTGCAGGTGTCGCGCGCCGACCCGTCTAACGATAGCGGCAACTTCCTAACCCCCATGACCGCCGAGAACGGCGTGCAGGTACACAACGGCGGTACCACCGTTTCCTTTGCCATGCCGGCGCACCTAGACCCCGACCCCAGCTGGCGCTACCCGCAAGGCAGTGCAAACGAGGGCACGCTCGGCACGCAAAGCGCGCAGGTGAGCTTTACCAACGAGTACTACGCAACCGAGTCGCGCAGCCTCAGGCTTACCAAGACCTGGAACGACAGCAACAACGCCGCAGGCATTCGCCCAAGCGCAAGCGAATACGTAGCCGCCCTCGCGCTCAAGGCCGACGGCATAGACATAACGCGGGCGGGATATACCCCAGGCATTGGAGCCATTGGCGAAAACGTGTACACCGCAACGTGGACGGGCCTGCCCAAGTTCAAGAGCGACGGTTCGACCCCGATTTCCTACACCGTGGAAGAGGCACCCGTAGCCGGCTACGTTGCGGGCGAGATAAACGGCTCCTCGAGCAGCGAGAACGGATTTTCCCTTACCAACACGCTGGGCGTTGTGGTGGACATTACCAAGGAGTGGCACCACAACGTGGGCGACAACGTGCAAATACACGTGCTCAACAGCAGCGGAGCCAGCGTGGATGTGCTCGGCTTTGGCGCAGAGGAGTTTGTGATTCCCGAGGGCGACTACAAGGCAGCGGTCACCAAGAGCTCAAAGCTGTTGCCCGCGCTTGACGCGCAAGGCCAGCGCATAGAGTACCAGGCATTCGAGCCAACCGGCGCAGCGCCCGTCGTGGAGAATGCCGTGCCAGTTGCATGGAGCACCGACTCCGTGACCGACGGTGTGGTGCACGGCTCGGCAACCGTGGTCAACGTGCTCTCGCCAACAATCAGCATGTCGGGTACCAAGATATGGAGGGATGGCAACAAGGAGCACAACAACGCCAGCGAAGTTACGCTGGGCGTGCAGCGGCGCGTGGCCGGCAGCGAAGAGCCGCTTGTTCCCTACCCCATCGCCGCCTCCGACGTTAGCTGGGACGACAGCACCTACACCATTTCCAATCTGCCCAAATACTACAGAGACCTCGTTGAATACGAGTACTTCGCAACGGAGGAGCAGATGGAGGGCTACCTTCCGCCGTTGTACTACGACGCCAACGGCCACGCCAACGACCACGACGGAGCCCCGGACGGAGGCTTCATCCTCAACTATATTAAGCAACAACATTTAACGGTCTCCGTCACCAAAGAGTGGGACGACGACGGCAATCGCGATGGCAAGCGACCGAGCACAATTAAGCTGCAGGCGTTTGCCCGTGACAGCAGCGATAACTTCCACATAAGCCCAGAAACGTCCTTTGACGTCTCCCCAACGGAATCGAGCCAGGTCTTTACGTTTACAAACGTGGACCGATACGACCGTAACGGCGCAGAGATTCCCTGGCAGGTTTGGGAGACAAACGTACCCGAAGGCTACACCTGCACCTACTACGACGCCCGGGGAGGCAATCCACAGCAAGATTCCGGACATGGCCACTTTAGCGGCATGGGCGCACCGATAGGCGGAAAGATCGTAAACAAGCATGTGCCCGAGACGATTCCGGCTGCCGGCACCATAACCTGGGACGACACCACTGCGCCGGCGGGCAAGCGTCCCACGAGCGTAACCGTGCGTCTGCACGCAGACGGCGCAGAGGTGGCCAGCACCACCGTAGACGCGACCTCCGCAGACGCAAACGGCAACTGGACGTACGACTTTGGCAACCGCTACAAATACCGCGACGGCGGCACGGCCATCGTCTACACCGTTACCGAGGATGCCATTGTTGACTACGAGCACACCACTAGCGGCTTTAACATAACCAACGCCTATTCGCCCAGCAAAACCACCGTAGACGTCGAGAAGGTCTGGAACGACAGCAACAACGCCGACGGCCTGCGCCCCACCAGCGTTACCGTAAGCCTTATGGCGGGCAACCCACCCACGGCCACAGGCGACGCGCTTACGCTCAATGCGGACAACAGCTGGGAGGGAACCTTTACGGTTAACGAGTACGACGCAAGCAACAACAAGATCGCCTACACCGTGGCCGAGCCAGAGGTGCCCGAGGGCTACGAGGCGACCGTTACGGGCAGCGCCGAGCACGGCTTTACGATTACCAACACGCACGAGGCAGAAACCACAAGCGTGCACGCGCGCGTGGAGTGGAACGACAACAACAACCAGGACGGCAAGCGGCCACAGAGCGTGCAGGTGACCCTCTTGGCTAACGGCGTCCCCGCCGGACAAGCGATTACCCTAAACGAGGAAAACAACTGGACGGGCACTTTCCAGAACCTTCTAAAAAAGAGGAACGGCACGGACATTACGTACCTCACGTCGGAGGTAGCGTCTTCCGTCCTTACCGGCACGGACGGCCCCGGCACCTATAGCTTTGCGCAGACCGGCACCGGCACACAGCAGGACCCGTACGTTATAACCAACACGCACACTCCCGAAAAGATAGCCGTTAGGGTAGAGAAGCGCTGGTGTTGGAATGGCGCAAACGGGACGTCAATACCCAACAGCATTAGCGTAACGGCAACTGACAAAGGCGGCAAGACATATGAACTTACCCTAGAGTCGGCCAAGCAGTGGTCGACCGAGATTGCCAACGTAAACAAGTACTGGAACGGATCCATTAATGTATTAACCTTCAACGAGCAACGGCCGAGCGGTTCCAACTGGAAAAAACTGTCTGAAGGCGGAAGCTTGGCCATAGGACGCTGCATCATCTTGAACTCAGAGACAACCACCTTGCGCGGAGGGCTGCATTGGCCAAAATCAACGCAGATGATTGACACCAGCCTGTTCCCCCGCCCGCAGAGCATTACCGTTACGCTACAACTGTTTGACCAACCAAACGGCACCTGGTTTGCGGTCGACTCTCAGGAAGTCTCGCGTAACAACAGCACGGATTCGACCGCCGACGACTGGCTTTTCTCGTTTGAAGACGTGGCGCTCTATAACGACTATGGCACAGAGGCTCGGTATCGCGTGGTAGCAACTACGCCTGGCGGCTACACATCCAGCGGCGGCACAAAGGAGGACGGCTACGCAATTAGCTACGGCTACGATGCCATTACCCTGCGCCTTACCAAGACCTGGGACGACGGTGGCAACACAAGCCAGCGACCGGGAACGAGCGATTTTGGCAACTATTTGGAGCTGTACAAGGACGGCGCCAAGCTAAACGCAACTCCCACCGTTATGTACGACAGCACCAAGCCCAACGAGTATTCGGTCCGTTGGATGGTCCCTAACGCGTCCTACACCGTTGTGGAGAAGGACGTCCCAGGCTACACGATGGTTGGCAGCGTAGGCGGCAACGGCTCGACCGGCAACCCGTTTACCATAACGAACCGGCGGTCCACCAACGGAACCAGCAGCCTAAACGCAAACGCGCACAACAGCACTCCGCCCCCACCGCCCACGGAAAAGGCCCAAGATAACAACGGCAACACAGAACCCATGAGCTAGCCGACCGCCAGATGAACAGGGGACGGGTCCACCACCATTAAGTTGGCGCTGTACCCGCAGGGGAATATCCGTCCCTGAACCGTGCCCCTTGGGGATACTCCCCCCGCGGTACATTTTCGGGAAAATGTACCGCAGGGGGAGTATCCCCAAGGGGCACGGTTGGGCCGCGCGTCACCTCGTGCGGCAGGCGTCGGCGGTGGGGCCGGGGGCGTCGGCGCCCCTGGAGAGCACCAGGAACTCCACGGCCTCGGCGCGCTTGGCGAGGCCGACCGAGCCGGCGTCCTGGCCATCGCGGGCCCAGCCGGACCAGCCGAAGGTCTGGCTGTGCACGCGGTACCAAACGCTCAGGTAGGCAGCGTCGTCGCCAGTGAGCTGGGCACGTATGGCCTCAACCCGCCTGGCCTGGCCGGTGGTGCCGGACACGGCGCCGTCGGCCCTCCACTCGCTCTCCCAGCCAATTCGCTGCAGGTGGGACTGATACTTTATGCCGGACGAAGGTAGGCAACCGGATTTGATCCAGAGGGCCTCCATGCGCTTGGCCTGGCCGGTAGTCCCGATCTGGCCAGCATTGCGGTAGCCCAACCAGCCGTCGTGCTGCACATGCGCGTTTGCCGCCACGACACCACGATACGCCGTCTTGCGCGCGTCGTAGCCCTCGGGCTTTGCATCGCCCTTAAGCACCACGACCTGTATGGCCTCGCCGCGCTTGCCCATGCCCGTGGTGCCGGCGGGCGCGCCGTCGCAGGCCCATCCCTGCCAGCCGTAGGTCTGGCTGTGCACGCGGTACCACACGTGGTAACCAGCGTCGGAGAGCCTGCTCGAGAGCCTCATCTGTATGGCCTCGAGGCGCCTGGCCTGGCCGGTGGTGCCAGAGAGCTCGCCGTCCTTGGACCATTCCTTCTCCCAGCCGACCTTCTGCAGGTGGCTGCGGTACTCAATGCTGCCGCCCTCCACCTTGGCAGAGAACGCCTCGAGCCTCTTGGCCTGGCCGGTGGTGCCCAGGACGGCGCCGTCCCTGGCCTCGGGCTGGTCGCCGTAGGTCTGCACGTGGCCGGCATAGGCGGTTGGAAGCTGGGCTCCGCCGTCGATGTCGAACTCCAGCGTCACGGAGTCCTTGAGGTTGCCCTTTCCGGTGATGGTCACCTTCGCCTTGCCCACGGACACGTTGTCCGCGTAGGCAAGCGTGTAGTCGCGGCCCTCCACGGCCACGTAGTCGCCCAGCGTTACCCTCGGCCTGGGCGTGACCGCCTTTCCGGTGTAGGGCGCCGACTTTGCGAGCTCAATGTCGCAGTCCTTAACCGACGCCGGCACAATCGTAAAGGTAACGATTTGGTCGTCGGCCGTCGTTGGCACGTTGTCTTCTTCATCGGGCTCGCCAATCTCCCACTGCAGTTTGTCGGCAATGCGCGCACGAACGGTGTAGGTTCCCACGTTGGTGGCCACGGCATCGCCGAACTCGTCTATGCGCGCCCCATTGCTGGGATCCAGCAGCGAATAGTTGTCGTTGCACCACACGCCCGTTTGCTCCTCGCCGTCAAACACGAGCTCTTTGCCTTCGGGAACTTCGATGACCTCGTCGAGCAGGTACAAGTACGTTACGGGTTCGCTTGCGTCTTTGTCTTCCTCGGTCGCATAGGCCTGAATTGTCATTATGCCGTCTTCGTCGGTGGTGGTGCGGTCCAGGTAGATGGGCGTGCCGCGCGTGTACTCCACAAAGTTCGCCAAATCGGCATTGGCGTCGGTGTTGTAGTAGATAGTTGCGTCGGGTTTGTAGGTATCCAAGTAGATTACCTGCGAGAGGTCGTATACGCCGTCGTCCAGCGTGGCGTAGGGCGGATCAGCCGGTTCGTGGCGACGGTCGGGCGGGTTTACATATACGTTGATTGCAAACGTAAGGTCCACTTTATCCTCGCCCTCGGGGTTAACGATCCAGTTCGGCAGCGGCGTTTTGACCGCGCCCGTTACCGCCCAGACGGACACGTTTGCGTCCTTGCCGTCCTCCTCAAGCGTGCGGTGTTCCCAGTCCCACACGATCTCAACGTCTTCCTGTATGCCGTCCTCCACTGTGAGGGTCGTGGTGGTGGGTAGCTGCTGCTGTATGTCGCTGTCTGGATCCACGTCCAGCAAGTCTGCAGGCTGCTCCACATCCAGCAGGTTGAGGGTGTCGGCAGCCATAACGTAGATGGGGACGTACACCTTAAGGACGTCCTGCGAAGCGCCATCGGGAAGAGCCACGCCTTCGGGCAGCGTGATCGTGCCCTCGGCATGCCAGAAGGACTCGTATGCCTTACTGCCGTTTTCGTCGCAAACGGGGTCTTGCCAAACTACGTTTGCCTTGTTTATGCTGCTGCCCACTACCTCTATATCCACCTGGGACGGAAGCAGCGCCTTAAGAGCGTCCTTGTTGTTCTTATCGTTAGCAGCGACGATGGGCGCAGGCTCTACGATCCTTTGCAGGCCAGGCTGCTCGGTCTTGTAGAAGCTCACGTACATCGTGTGTGCAGGGTCTTCCGTGGCGTATTCCACCATGGCCGCATCGTCCTCGTCGCTTTCGTCTGGCACCTCGTAGTCGGGTAGCAGGTCGTCGGCATATGCAAACTGCTTGTCTGCGGCAGGCGCAAGCGTTACCGTCGCGTCGTATTCCGTGCCGTAGGCAGCTTTGCCATCGCCCTGATTCGTGGGATCGGGATCCCATGCTAGCGCGCTTACCGTAACGGGCACCTCAGAGAACTTGTTGTTTTGCAGCGTAAAGCTGGCGGCAGTAGGTGCAGTCGTTGTTGCCATCGCCTGTCCAGCCTTCGGTGCGGCAAACTTGGCTTGGACGACGTCGACTACCGGCTTGTACAGCGCCTTTATGGTGTAGGTCTGACCAGCAGGCGCACCGCTTGCAAACTGGAAGTAGCCAATCGTAAGGCCATCCTCGGAGACGTCGGCGGCGTCCTGCGGATCGGTTTGAGGTGCATCAACCTTGGTGATGTGCGCGGGCACATCCCATTCAACGAACTCGGCACCTTCGACCTCTGGCGCGTAGACCGCAAACTTGTTCTCCTCGTCCACAAAGAGCGTTAGCTCTTCGTCCGTTGTGCCATCGATCTTTGTTTTATTGGCGGTGTTGATGTCGCAAGCCTGTGCCACGACCTTGCGTGCTTGGACGTTTGTAACAATGGGGTTGAACGCAACGGTTATGGTGGCGTCACCGTCGGTGTTCCAAGTCCAGGCGGTGCCATCCTGCTTTACCTGGGGTTCTCCGGTTGCGGTGGTTGCGCCAGTAACGGCTACCGTACTCGCAAATACCTTCGCCCTGTCTGCATCCAACCGCATTACGGCCGTGTAGCTTTCGGTAACGGTCTTGCTCTCACCGGTCTCCACGACCTGGCTTTCGTAGTTCCACCAAACATCGACCTCGGCAGACTGATCCTGACCATTGCCCCACTTGAGCGTGGCCTTGGTGGGCATCTGCTCCGCATTGGGGTTGGGTTGCGGCACGGTGGCGGTTATCGCACCAAGCTTGTTTATATAGTTAGCCGTAATCGTAAGGCTATAGTCCTTGGCAAAGTCCCCGCCTGCTGCTGGCATGGTAATGCGAAGCGTCTCGCTCTTAAGTGCGTCTGCGGAAAGACCCAGCTTAGCTGTTACGTCCGTGTCATTCCCGTCGACAACCGTCCAACCAGAGAACAGCTTGTCGTTAAACTCACGGGCCACCGCAACGTAAGTGGTGCCCTCGCACCAGCTATCTACGTACTCTTCGCTTTCCATGTTGTAGGTGCTCCTGGTAATGCTCACCTGATGGTATTTGTCGTGTTCCGTTTGCCGGTAGTACAGATAGGCGGTATCTGCGGCGGCATTCAAGCGCGTGGTCGAAGTGCCCTCTGCCTGCACGCTTACGCCGTTCGCATAGACAAAGCGCCAGGCGCCGTCCTCTACCTCCTGATTGTTTTCGATCTTAACGCGCTCGGCAACGACCTTTGCCGCCGCGGTGTACTCGGTTTCGAAGTCGGCCTCGTTGCCGGTTGCCTCGGGCGTCCACATAAGATTGGCCACCTGTATGCGCGCCAGCGAGTCCTCGCCGCCAGGCAGCGTGTTTGCGCCAAACAGCGTCTTGGTCGCATCCGAGAAGCCCAAGGCTGCCGTTACGTTGTTGCCCGACAGCGCAGTGAGCTGCTGCTCCGCCACGGGCGCAGCGACCCCCGCGATGGTTACCGAAGTGACCACGGGTACGTACAGCGCGCGCACGCTGCCGGAGTCCTCCGCAGTAGCGCCGTCTTGGAACTTAAACGTGTTGCCGGTCGTTCCCACGCGCTCGATCTTGGAGCCGCTTGGCACCTCCCAGCCAACAAAGGTCGCGCCGTCTATGGCAGGCGGAAGCAGCTCAAACTTGCCCGCATCGTCCATGTCCCAGGCGACCAACAGCTCCGTGTTGCTCACCGAGGTAAACTTGCTCATGGTATTGGCGTCATACGCCTCGATGGTTACGTCCTCCTTGCTCGCGGCTGTCTGCATGGACGGGAACGTAACGTTTACCGTTATGCTGCCGTCGTCATTGCGCACGCAAGCTGCAGACGTTCCTGCAGCATAGTCTTCGACGTCAGACGGCCCTACCGTAGCAGTTATGCCGTCAGCCACAAACTCCGCTGCCGAAGCCTCATCCAAACGCATGGAGGCCGTGTAGGTCCACGTCTCGGTGTCCGTACCAGATCCGGACTCAATCCTCGCCGACCAAGCTACTGGCACCGTAGCCTCACGCTGCTCGCTCTCTTCCGTTGCCTTCCACTTTATGGTGGCGTTATTCGCAAGCAAGACGTTCTCGCCGCTTACTGTTGGCGCGGCAACAATCGCACGCAGGCTCCTGGCCTTGGGCACGTAGCTCGCCATAACGAACAACTGGTAGCCGTCGCCGAGAACATCCTTGTTAGGCATAACAAACGCCAGCGTGGGCTGCTTAAGAGCTGCTGCGTCCAGGCCCAGCTTTTCTGCAACGTCGTTCGTGCCATCGGTTACGTTCCATCCGCTAAACACATAGTCGTCGTAGCTCTTTGCCGTAATGCTCTTGGCCTCTCCCTCGTCCCAACTATAGGTCTTAGGCCGTGCGTCGTCAGCGGTGTCGTCCTTGGCAAAATTCACGACCGTAACCTCATGCTTAGTCTCGCGCTCCGTCTTGTTGAAGTACAGGATAAGCTTGCTTGTTTTGCTATCGAATTCGGCGGACTCAAAGGCGGGGTTCTGGGCGTCCGTGGAAACCGACACGCCACGTTGCTCGTAGGCGCATTCGTACGGCTTGCCGTCCTCATCAACGCACTCCAGCTCCAACTCGGCAGTGTAGGCCGTGTTGGCTGCTGCCCTTTGGCCGTCTCCTGGCGCTGGCTTCCACTCAATGCTCTTTACCTGCGTCTCGAATGCATCCATAAACACCGAGTTCCCGGGGAGTATGTACGCAAAGTCAATCCTGTCGTCATCCTTATTGGCCAACGGCTCGCCCATAGCCGGCTGCGGGAATTGCGTTACCTCAATCTTGGAGATCTCGGGCACGTACAGTTTGTTGACCACAAGCGGCTTGGTCTTGTCCACGACCTTAAAGGTAGCGTCGCGAGGATCGGTTTTGTTCACCTTTTCCAAGCCGGAGCCCTCGGCTGCCTCGTAGCCGCAGAACTTCCAGTTCATGTCCGGCGGAATCGGCCCGTTGTAGAACCTAAACACGCCGTCCACACCGGCCTTGAACGATTGTACGCCGGTTAGGTCATTTTCTCCCTGCTTTAGCACGGTGCGACTCGCGTCGTTTTTGTCGCACGCATGGGCTGTAACGTTGTACGTAAACGTGGGCGTGCCCGTGGTCTTGGTTTCCGTCTTGGTTATGGTCACCCGTATGGTGCCATCTTTCTTGCGTTCCCACGCAACTGTGTAGTCCGAGTTTTGATCGATAAGCTTACCAGCTACTTGGGCCGTTATACTCAGGGCATCGTCTGCGGCAAACGGCTTGCCGGCCACCGCAGGACAGTTGATATAGTTTGTGTAGGTGGTTGTGGTGGTAACCGTGGTGTCCTCGTTCTTCTTTGTGCTTTGGCTGCGCTTCCAGCCCGCATATTGATAGAGCTGATGCACCTCATCTGTGCCCGCGTAGTATTTAATCGTTGTCTTGCCTGAGCCATAGAGCATCGCCTCGACGACGCCCGTAATCTCTATCTTGTTAACAGTAACGACGTCTTCCAGCTGCGCCTCAAACGTAAGGCTGTAGCCTTGGGCAAAGGTGTAGGACTTCGGGGCGTTTGTTTGGTTGACCGTTTGGTTGTTGCCCGTTACCTCACACGACATGTTGGACTTGTACCTGGAGGTCCACACATAGTCTTCGTTTCTTCTATTGCGTTGCGCGGTCCTCATAAACCTCGTAACGTCAGTGCCATTCTGGTCGGTAACCATCCACTCCTTAAAGTGCTTGCCTGCCGGAATCTTGTTGGTCGCGTCGTATTTAAAGGTCGAGCACTCCGACGCCCGGAAAGTCTCGGTGCTGTTGCCGACCTTAACCGTAAAGGTGTGCTTGGGATACTCCGTTGGCCTCCACTTAAACGATGCCGAGAACGTGAGCCTGTAGTTCTCCGAGAAACCGTTCTCGCCGGCCTTGGGCATGGTAAACGTAGCAGACTTCTTCTTTTTCTGTTGGTCGCCCAGCACCGTGCCCGTAACGTCTCTGCCTTGCTCGTCCCACACCCTCCAGTCGTCGAGCTGCCAGTTTTCGGTCTCCTTGGCCTCGATTGTTTGCTGGGACTCTTCGGCCCACTCGTAGGTTTGCGATTTACCATTGCGGCGTGCATTGCGTTCGTTGTACACCACAACCTTATGCGTGGCTCCAGAGGCCTTAATCTTGTACGTTACCTCCGCGCTCTTGGTGCCATAGCTCACGGCATAGGCGGTAATGGTGTACTCGTTGCCATTGCTTGCCCTGCCCAGGTCGATGCCACCGCGATAGATTTCGTAGCCATTCTTGCAGGTGTTGGCCGATGTCTTGTCACCAGTCATCTTGTAGTAGATGGCCTCTCCCCTAAGGTTGGTTACGTCCAACTTTACCGTTTGCTTGCCACCAGGGATCTCGTTTACTTGGTCACCGGCCTTGAGGCTCGTTTTGTCCACGCTGGCCGAAGGTGCCGGCACAAGGGGAGCGTTGGCAATAGTCGCAGACGTGCGCTCGTTGGTGTAGTAGCCGTCGTAGGTACGCAGCCACGCCAGCGTGACCTCGGGATAGTGGTTGGCCATAATGCGCGAGCTATTGTACGCAAAGGTGCCCAGCATCATCATCTTTGCGGTGTTGTAGCTCTTGTTGTTGTAGTCGCGGTCCAGCACGCGCATTATAAAGTCAAACAGCTTGGGCCAGGCGGCGTCAAACTTGGCGCGCTCATCCTTGGTAAGCACGTCCAGGGCTTCCGTCTCCTTGAGCTTTTTGTAGAAGAGGTCGGTGTACTCCTTTTTCTTGGCGGCATCCGACTTGTTCCACTCGCCAATGAGCGACCACCAAATGCGGAGCATGCCATGATCGTTCCAAGACGCGATTAGTGTGTCAAAGCGATTCATGGTAGTGGAGGCTCTGTCCACAAATTTCTTGGTCCTGCTGGGTTCCATGCCAAACAGCATGCCCATAACCGTCCGGAACGTGGGCTCAAGGTCGTTGGCGTAAGCATCGCGACTGGAAATCGCCCCTATCTGCAACTCATTGAGGAAGTCCCGTATAAACTTCTCTTCGTACACCGTCGTACTACCAGTGGATTTTTCGTATATGCTCGGCGATGGGGCAAAGTCCATGCCGCACGTAGCAAAGTAGTCGTCAAACACAATGTTGGGATCTATTGCCTTGAGCTGCGTGATTGCACCGGCATTGTTGTACGACGCGCTGTTGCTGTAGATGGGCTGGTTGTCGGCATATAGGTAGCGATTAGTAGGACCACCGGTACCGCCACGCGTTACCGCGCCTTGCTCCACACACATAATCGTCGCCGCGCCTGTACCTGGGATGTAGTGATCCACGCCATAGCGCTTAAAGCCCATGGCCGTTGGCGCCACCAACGGCACCAGGTCGGCCTGGTTAATTACGTTGTGGATCGAGAAATAATTTCTGTCGTCAATATTTATGTTTACGCCACCCTGCGGAGCCTCCACGGGATAGCCAAACACCTTGGGCTTGTTGCTAATTGCGTAGTTCCAAGCATCAATGAGGCGCTTGCACACGAGGTTGGTCGTGGCGCCCGCGCGCGAGTATCCCGCCACCCAAAAACGAGTCTTGTATGCCGGAAGGTTGTAGCGCCGCATGTAGCTGCGTATTTCCTTATACACCTTATCAGCGGCGCTCGCAAAGCCCGCTGCCTCGGCGTCCCTTACGTCTTTGGCTTTGTTGAGCGTAACGTTGCTGGTCCACTCTGCCTCGTAGTTGGCGCCACGGATGGCCACGGGCACGAGGTAATAGTCCGAGTCCTTGCCGTCTTTGTTCTTGAGTCGCTTGTGGGCAATGGTTACGCCAATGGTATCGATGCCCGGTTTTTGCACGTTAAAGTCGTTTACGTAGATCGATTGGTCGTCGCAGCCGATGTCGGCCATAAACTGACGCGCCGAGGCGTGCTTGTTTGTGTAGTCCTTTAGCTCGCCGGCGTTAAGGTAGAAGCCACTCATTGCCATGCACAGGGACGCGGTCGCCAGATGGGGATTGTACGTCTCGGGGTTGTCGAAGAAGTAGCCGTCTGAGTAGAAGAACGGCGTCGTGAGGTCAACCTTTTCTTCCACGACGCTGGGGAAGCGTACGTAGCCGCGCGTTACGGACCAGCCGTTATAGGTCTTTGCGCCGTCCACCTTGGGTGCCGCGGCAGCCGATGTTAGCTTGCCTACCGTTTGGCGTTGCCCGTAGGAGGTGCCGTACTTATCGCTGTTGTCCTTGCCATCTCGCACGTAGTAAATTTTGCGCTTGGTGGAAGAGGGGTTGTAGGTAAAGTGATACCCACCGTTTTCCGGCGTAAGGTAGCGAATGCAGTTGGGACCCTTTAGGCGGTCGTGGGTTACCTGCACGGCGTCTTCCGATATCTTTTCGTAGCCCATGCGCACGTCGGAATCGCCAGTAAGCGTAAAGTTGGGATGCACACTGGTTGAGCCAAAAACGAGGTTGCCGGATCCGGCGCCGTTGTCCTTAATTATGGTTTTGCCGCCCACTTCCAACGAGAAGGACTGTACAAGCCATCCTCTTCCGCTGCCAACCACATACACGCCTGCACCTTTGCCCCAGCTGGAGTTGTCGTTTGTACTGTTTTTGGTTATGGTGCAGCCATTCATGGTGTCGGATGCGGTGTTTATCATGTTGGTAAAGTCGCCAATGTACACGCCGCCGCCGTACTGGGCCGTATTTTTTGTAATCGTAAGCGCCGAAAGCGTAATGGAGTGGTTGCGCGTTGCCACGCCGCCACCGTATTTGGCATCGTTGCCTTCCACGGTAAAGCCGCTCACAGATGCGTCGTTTTCGTTTATGTACACGCCGCCGCCGTATTCGTCGTAGCAGCTGTTCCAACCTACAACCGACTTTGGGTCGCCGGTAATAACGGCTTTGGAGGCACGCAGGGCAATGCCGCCGCCGTCGCGCCTGGCACTGTTAGAACTTACTTTTGAGTTGTTCATAAACAGATTGAATCTACTCGATGTGCTGCAGATGCCGCCGCCGTCGTTGTAGGCATAGTTGAAGCTTATGTCGGAGTTGTTGAGCGAAACCATTACGTCGGAGCCACTTGCCCAAATGCCGCCGCCGTAGCCGTCGCTTCCGCCCTTTTGCTCTGCGCGGTTGCCAGCCACGGTTACGTTGTTAAGCGTAAGGCGCGCGCCGCCATAAAGATGGATGCCGCCCGCCTTGTTGGTGCTGTATCCGCCGGTAATAAGACCGCTCGCGATTACCTGCGTGCCAACGTTGTAACCGTTTTTGTTCCACGAATTAATCGGCCTTAAGCCGATGTTGGTACCGCCGTTAATGGTTACTCGCGCATTGCTCTTTACCAGCATCGCGTGGCCTTTTGAGTTCTCCGATTTGAGGCCACGATCGAGAACATGACTATTGAGGTTGATGGTTATGGTGGCCTTCTCGGGCAACTCCAACGGGCCACCCTTTACGTCCGTGTTGAAGTCGATGGTTATGGTGCTCCCTTTGCCGTTTTGGGCATTGAGCGCCTTTTGCAGGTCCGCCAGCGAGTTGGGATACGACCTCGCGCCATTGATGGTTAAGTTAAACATCGAGTCGGCATACGCCGGCCGCGCCACAAGCAGGGCTAGAACACCCAGCACGAGGAAGGTGAACAAAGTCGCGGAGATTCGGGCACGTTTACTCATAGCGGCTCCTTTATGTGTGGCGCATACACCATTTTACTTAATTATATATGCAAAAGCACTGCTGAGCGGTGATAAAAAAGCCCTGCACCCAGGTCAGGTTGTCCGAAAGCTCGTGATGGAGTGGGGATGCCATAAGGGGATCCTCCCCATCGGGTACATCGCGAGCAGGACCTCCGTTAGGGTCCGGCTTATCCGCGATGTACCCGCAGGGGAATATCCCCTTACGGCACCCCC
>CADBDT010000034.1 GCA_902793465.1 uncultured Coriobacteriaceae bacterium
GAGGTGCCAATCAAGAGGGGTACTCCCCCTTGAGAGGTGCCAATCAAGAGGGGTACTCCCCCTTGAGAGGTGCCAATCAAGAGGGGTACTCCCCCTTGATAGGTCTAGATTCCCTGCGCGCGACGCAGCTTGCGCAGCTCTGCGCGCTTACGAGCGTTCTCGCACTCGGCGTGCTCCTCCTCGGTGTCGGCAACAAGGCCCCAGGGTATGGGGGTGGGATGACCGTTTTCGTCCACGCAGACCTCGGTAAGGTACGCGTGGTTTATCATGGTCCGCTCGCCCGTGGCAGGATCGATTACGTAGGTGTCTACCCTAACCTCCATCGAGGTCCTCTCCACATGAGTAACCCAGGCATCGAGAACCACGATGTCGTTTAGAAACGCCGGGTGCCTAAACTCGAGCTTGTCGATGGCAACCGTGGTTATGGTGCCGCCGCACTGCAGGCGCGCGGCAATGCCAGCCAGGTCGTCTATCCACTCCATAAGCCGCCCGCCAAACAGGCGGTTGGACCCGTTTATGTCTTCGTGACGAAGCATGTACGTAGACGTAACATGCGTGTCGCGCACGTGCTTGTACCCAACGCGCTCAGTATTGGCCATGGTTGCCCCCTGTCCTTGTGCCCAACCCCTTTATGAGGTGCTCCTAGGAGCACCTCGTTTTTGGACGGCCTGCCCCCGGCTTTATCGTCTGGTTCCAAAGATGCCACGAGTTATCTGGCGGCCTGCCTCGCGTCCGATGCTGCCCACCACGCTGTTAAAGATGTTGCCCACAACGCGGTCGCGCGCACGCTTGGCCTCCAGCTCGCGCCTCTCGGCCTCTTTCTCTTCCTTTAGACGCAAACGGTCAGCCTCTTTTTCTGCCTTAAGACGAAGGCGCTCCTCTTCCTTCTCGGCCTTTAGGCGAAGCCGCTCGGCTTCTTTCTCTTCGGCTATGCGCTTGCGCTCCGCTTCTTTTTCCTCCGCAATGCGCTGGCGCTCGGCTTCCTTCTCTTCCCGAATGCGTTCGGCCTCAGCCTCCTTCTCCTGCCGAATGCGCTCGGCTTCGGCAGCAGCGGCCTCTTCTGCCTCTACACGCGCCTGCTCTATGAGCTCGTAGGCCGATTCGCGGTCGACCGTCTCTTCGTATTTGCCCATAAGCTCATACTGGTTGGCAAGCACGCTGGACACAATGCCCGCGTCTGCTGCGGCCATGCGGCACGCCGGAAAGAGCACGCGAGCACGCTCCACGATGCTCGGACGGCCATCCTCGTCCAAGAGGCTCACCAAAGCCTCGCCCGTACCCACGTCCTGCAGCGCCTGAACCGAATCGAAGGCCGGATTCTCGCGGAAGCTTGCCGCGGCCGCACGCACCGCCTTCTGCTCTGCCGGCGTATACGCACGCAGACCGTGCTGCACGCGGTTGGACAGCTGGGCCAGTACTTCGTCGGGAATGTCGGAGGGACTCTGGGTTATAAAGTACACGCCCACTCCCTTGGAGCGAATGAGCTTTACCACCTGCACGACCTTTTCGACCAGCGCCTTTGGCATGCCGTTAAACAGCAGGTGGGCCTCGTCAAAGAAGAACACGAACTTGGGCTGGTCCAGGTCGCCCACCTCAGGCAGACGCTCGAACAGCGTGGAGAGCATCCACAGCAGGAACATGGAGTAGATAAGCGGCATGGTTACCAGCTTGGCGGCATTAAGGATGTTAACGTAGCCGCGGCCGTTTGCGTCACACGCAAACCAGTCCATTATGTCCAGGTTCGGCTCGCCAAAAAAGATGTTGCCGCCTTGGTCTTCCACCGCTATAAGCGCACGTTGGATAGCGCCCACTGACTGACTTGACACACGCCCATAGGTTGTCTCGTACTCCTTTGCGTGCTCGCTCACGTACGTGAGCATGGAGCGAAGGTCCTTAAGGTCCAACAAGAGCAACTGCTGGTCGTCGGCCACGCGAAACACGATGTTGAGCACACCCTGTTGGACTTCGGTGAGGCCAAGCAGGCGGCTGAGCAGCTGCGGACCCATGTCCGACACGGTAATGCGTACCGGACAGCCAGCATCACCGAGCATGTCCCAAATGCGACACGGGGTTCCACGGAATTCGAAGGCATGCTCGTCGATGCCAAAGAACTCCATGCGCTCGCGGAGCTTGTCGCTTATCTCGCCGGCCTGGGCCATGCCCGTTACGTCGCCCTTAACGTCGGCCATAAACACCGGCACGCCCGCATCGCTAAAGCCCTCAGCCAGGACTTTGAGGGTAACCGTCTTGCCTGTTCCCGACGCGCCGGCAATAAGACCATGGCGGTTGGCCTGGTTAAGCAGCAGGTAGCAGGGGTTATCGCCCTTGGCGACAAAAATCTTGTTGGTTTGGAGCATGAGTGTTCCTCTCGACTGCGCGGTATAACGAATCCATTGTACACGCAGCCGGGTAGGCTGGTTCGCAAATAGGTGAGGTGCACCCTAGCACGACCGTCAGCCGTGCCGCACCCTCTAGTCTGTGCCAGTCTGCACGATCTTGTTGTACACCTCAGAACGGCGCAGGGAGTACTCGCGCGAGAGGCGCTTTGCCAGCTGGGTCTTGGACTCGCCCGCACTAAGACCAGCGTCGATTGCCTCCTCAAGCGAAAGGGTGGGTCCGGCAACTGTGGGAGCTTCGTTTCCAACGGGACCCTCTACTACGATTACGCACTCGCCGCGAACCTCAGGGCGCTCCGCAATCTGCTGCGCCAGCTCGCGCGAATTGTTGCGCACCACTTCCTCGTGAACCTTGGTAAGCTCGCGCACCAGCGCGGCACGGCGTCTTGGCATAACAGCCGCAATACTCTGCAGCGTAGCCACCACGCGGTGAGGCGACTCGTAGAACACCAGCGCACCGGGCACACCAAGAAGCTCTTGCAGCCGACGCTCGCGAGCGCCAGCCTTTCGCGGCAAAAACCCCTCAAAGAAAAAGTGGTCCATGGGAAGCCCCGATGCAACGAGCGCACACACTACCGCACTTGGACCAGGGATAACCTCTATGCGCGCGCCGTGGTCCAAGGCCGCATCCACCAGCTGCTGCCCAGGGTCGGAAACCCCTGGCATGCCCGCATCGGACACAAACGCCACGCGCTCCCCCGCATCGAGTCGCCGAAGAACGCCTTCCACACGCGACTCAATAACGTTTTGGTCGCATCGCAAGAGGGGAACCCTTACCTCAAACCGAGAGAGTAGCTTGGAGGTAACGCGCGTGTCCTCACACAGCACCACGTTGGCACGGCGCAGCGTGTCCACCATGCGCGCAGATGCATCCTCCAGATTACCTATGGGCGTTCCCACAAGTGAGAGAATGCCCTCGGCCGTGTTGCTCACCCCAGCATGCCTCTCTCGAAGCTTGCGAGCGCTACGCGAGAATCCCAGCCAGACAGGTGCCCGTTTGTTTTCCATGTTTGGAAAAACCAGGCGGGGCGCTCTTCAAAGGCCGCAATCTGCTCGGAGCAGTACACGCGCTCGAGCGCGATGCGCCCCTCGGGCGTCATGAGAGAGTCGGCAAAGGGCAGGGCCGCAGACCACGCCCCAACCATAACGGGCAGACCGCTCTTGCTTGCCTTTTCCAGAGTCTCGCGCGAGCGCTTGACCAACCTAGCAGCACCGGCCGGACCCGTTGCGTCCACTTGGTCTGTGTAATGATACAGATGACAGTCCAGCCAAACGTTGGTGTACTGCTTGCGCGCCATAAAGCTTCCCCATGCGCTTGGAAGCCCTGCGTCGGGAAGCACCACGCAGGGACGTTCGCCACCACCCGTGCGCACGGCCTCGTATGCCTCCCTGTAATAGTTGCGCAAGGCGTGCAGGGGCACACCTTCGGTTATGCCAAAAAGACCTTTGCGGCGCTGGGCAACTGGCTCGTAGGCGACTTCCACACCAAACAGCGCATTGGCAGCTACGTAGCGACGCGATAGGGCAGCAATAACGTTAAGGACCTCTTCCCTGCGACTGCGTCCCGACGTCGCAATCGAAATCTCTCCCTGGGCGCCGGGGCTCACATCCAACACAAGTAAGATTGCAATGTTGTGGCGCTCCGCCCAGTCGAAGGCCTCGTCCAGGTTGTCGATACAGCCCACGTATGGTCCTGGGTCTGGCCCCTGCTTGCCAAACGCATACCAGGGAACGGGCAGCCGCACCGCATTGAACCCCCGTCGGGCTATGAGCTTGAAGTCCTCTTCGGTAATGAACGTCTGACGATGCTCATGGATGAGGTCCTGATAGAGCTCCACACCAAGGGTGTCCAGAACTCCCTGTTCGCCCAACGAGCCCGTTCCGGCAAACATCTCGGGAGTTACCCAAGACTGAAGGGTAAGCCATCCAGTAAGGTTTACTCCATGTAGGGCGGATTCTTCCATCGTTGTCCCTTTTCCACTCTTACTTGCGCGGGCACACTTCAAAGTATAGCCCTCGTTCAAGACATTATTGAGCGCAACGGGAAAATCGATTGCTTTGTTTGTGGTCGCCCGTTACTGTTCACGGGCCAGCCAGAATATGCCGACCTCTCAAAGGGGGTACTCCCCCTTGAGAGGTCGCTTGTACCTCTCAAGGGGGAGTACCCCCTTTGAGAGGTCACCGCCGATCATCGATTTACGTAGCTTGTGGCCAGCACGTGAACAGTAACGGCCGCTCTTTCCTGAAAAGACTGAGAGCACGGCTTATTTGTGGCTACTCGGCGGTATTCTCGCCACCCTGCTTATTGCCACGACGGCGACGGCGACGTCGACGCTTGGGGGCGGCGGCACCTTCGGCAGCGGGCTTCTGCTGCTGGCTTTGTGCCTGCTGGCCTCCGCGGTCACCGGGACGACGCTTGGGCTTGGCCGGCTTGCCAGCCTGGGCCTGTTGCTTAGGCTGCGTTGCCATATGCTGGGGCTGGGACTGCTGTGCGCCTGCACCAGCGCTCGCCTTGCGGTGGCGTCTCCTGCGACGCGGCTCCTTGGGCTTCTGGTCGGCGGCACCTGCACTAGCATCCTGTGGCTTCTGCGGCGTCTTTGCGGTAGCTTCGCTAGCCGTATTCGCGGTTGCGCCCGCACCCGCACGCTTGCGACGGCGACGGCGCGTACGCTTTTCGCCCGTTGTGGGCGCAGCGGCCTTCTTTTCCTGCGCTGGGGTCTCCCCCTCCACAGCCTCCTGCGCAGCTCCGCGACGACGCGACCGACGCTTGCGGCGCTTTGGCTCCACAAAGATATCCGCCGTGTCAAACGTGTCCTCGGGCACCACGCCCATCTTGCGATCCAGCTCGGCAAGCGCCATTTGCACGTCGGGTGAGCTGAGCTTTTCCAGCGACGCACGCACAACGGTGTCGGGTCTGCAGGGGCAGTGCAGGTCCTCTGACTTCTTTACCGCGGCCTCCGAGGCAACCATCTCGCTCAGAGGTATGCGCACGACCTTACCGTTTTCTATACGGAGCGCAAGCTGCTCCTTGGGCGTGTCGTACTCAATGATCTTTGCCTTACCCAACGGCGTGTCTATTACGGCATTGCGCTTGGGCGCACGTCCCTTAAAGTCTCTATACGCCTCGAACTCGTAGCGCAAGCAGCACATAAGACGACCGCAGGCACCACTTATCTTGTTGGACGTAAGAGGAAGATCCTGCTCCTTTGCCATGCGAATGGACACAGGCTCAAACGAGAGGCCAAAGCGCGCGCAGCACAGCTCCTGCCCGCAGTGACCAAACCCACCAACGAGGGCAGCCTCCTCGCGCACGCCAATCTGGCGCATGTCTATGCGCTGGTGCAGTTCGTGCGACATGTCGCGTACCAGCTGCCTAAAGTCCACGCGCTCCTCGGCGGCAAAGTAGCACACGGCCTTTTCGCCACCAAACAGATACTCCACGCCCACGGGCTTCATGTCCAGGCCGCTTTGCAGCACGAGGTTCCTGAAGGCAGGAAACGCCTCGTCACCCCTAATCGCCAGCGTGTTGGCGTAGTCCAGGTCGGCATCTGTGGCAATGCGCAGAACTGGCTTTAGGGTGGCGTTTCCAATCATGTTGGTAAGCTCTTCGCGGCTCACCTCTTTTGCCGGGCCTGTGGCCAATCCGATTTCGGTCCCTCGCTCCGTAGAGCAGATTACGTGGTCGCCCTCCTGAGCATCGGTGCCGTTTTGGTCAAACCAAAGGTCGCGAACGGCATAGGCAAACTTTACGGGTATGACAGACGTCATACGAGCGCCTCCTTTATTGCAAGCAGCATAACCTCCATGGCCAGCTGCGGTGTTACGTTTCGAGCCACGTCACGCGCGGCATTGCGACATGCATCGAGCGACGCCACGACTCCAGGCGTAGAGGACATACGCGCAATACGATCAACGGCCTCGGAAACGTCCTCGTTTACGATGGGCTCCTGAGCCCCCTCGCAACGCACAAGCACGTCGCGCAAAAAGGACTCGGCCGCTGCGAGCGCCTCCATAATACCCGAACGCTCGCGAGCGGTAAGCTCGCGCTTTCGCGCCTCTTCCATCTGCTTGAGCGCCTTGGCAGAAAGATACTCCTCTTCCACGCTCTCGGTAGTCTTCTTCTTGCTCTTTTTTGCCTCGGCAAAAGGTGCACGAACGGTGTCGCAAATCTCCTTGGCACCCAAGAGAACATCCCAGGCGTCGTCGTTGGCAAGCTCGCCCAGCACGCGCACTACGCAGCGCCGCACGGCACGACGCGACGGCGACGAGAGAAACTCCACGGCCCGCGCGGGCGTGCCGGCAATGGAAAGGGCAATTCGCGCCTCAGACTCGCTCGCGCCCGCCCCCTGCATTACGCTTTGCAAGGCCACAGACGTGGGCACCACCCTAAAGGGCACCTGCTGGCACCGCGAAACAAGGGTGGAAAGAACGGAGTCTGCCGAGCGCGCCACAAGGATAAATACCACGTTGGGAGGGGGTTCTTCTATGGTCTTAAGGAGCGCATTTGCAGCAGTGCCACGGAGCTTGTCTGCTCCGTCCAATATGTACACCTTTGCTTGGGCGCGCACGGGAGTAAGCGTCACATCCTCCACCAGCTCGCGCACCTGATCCACCAAGTAGCCGGATACCCCGCCCGGCGCATAGTGCTTTACATCTGGGTGCGTGTGGTGCACCACGCGAATGCATTCGTCACACGAGCCGTCTCCACCATTGGGGCACACCACGCACTGCGCCAGCGCGTCGGCAGCGTCCAACATGCCAGCCCCGGGAGCACCAACAAACAAGTACGCATGCGAAAGACGCCCCTCGACGTATGCCGCCGAAAGAAAGTCACGCACCCGATCCTGTTGTTCGATTTTTTGCAGTGCCCGTGGCACGGTGGAAACGTTTGGCACAGCCGCCCTTCTTTGCGATTTTGTACTGCAGCATGGTACCACGGATGCACCAGCAACCATTAAGTCAGCAAAAAGAGAGCGGGCGGACGCAAACAGCAGGCAGCATGCCGAAGCAGCCGAGCTGCCGCTAGGGAGAGTCCCGTTCGCGATAGGCCTCGGGCGACAAGCCCGCCAGCTCGCAAGCCGACCCGCCTGCATCGCTGACGCCCTTGTCATCAAATTCGCAACGTGCGCACTGCACGTCCACCAAAAACCGCTTCGTGCGCACTGGAGGGGCAGTAGCGCGCACGGTGCGACTTTCCGCTGCCGTTTAGTGCGCAGGTTAAGTGTTTTATCTGAGGGGCGCCCAGGAGAGGCGCGGCACGAACAACGGGAGGGCGTCCGCCGGTGACCAACCCGCCAGCTCGCGACCAACCCGCCGCCAGACGACAAGCCCGCCAGCTCGCAAGCCGACCCGCCTGCATCGCTGACGCCCTTGTCATCAAATTTGCAACGTGCGCACTGCACGTCCACCAAAAACCGCTTCGTGCGCACTGGAGGGGCAGTAGCGCGCACGGTATGCCTTTTCGCGGCCCTTTAGTGCGCAGGTTAAGTGTTTTATGCCGACAAGAGGCCCTCAGAAGTGGTAATGCCCAAACGCGATCGTCTACGACAAGAGCTCGCGCAGGGCACCAAGCATGCGGGCGCGCACGACCTCCTTGGTACCCGAGGCGTCAATTATGCGAATACGCTCCGGATACCGCTTGGCAAGCTCCGCATAGCCCTCGCGCACCCGTTCTTGGAACAAAGTACCCTCGGACTCCAGGCGATCTGCTCCCTGACTCGTTGCACGAAGTAGCGCCTCCTGCGGCGAGATGTCGAACACCAGGGTGGCATCGGGCACAACACCGCAGCAACCCAGCTCGTTTGCCGTTTGCACCACGTTGCCGGAAATGCCTCTGGCAACCGCCTGATACGCGTAGGTGGAATCGAAGAAGCGATCGCACACCACGGCAGAGCCTCGCTTAAGAGCAGGTTGAATTACCTCTTTGACTAATTGTGCGCGAGCGGCCTCGTATAGCAGCAGCTCGCATTCGTCGCACATATCGTCGTTGGCGGGGTCCAGCAGCAACAGACGAATCTTCTCGGAAAGTCGCGTTCCGCCTGGGTCGCGCATGCGCACCACCTCGCGCCCGGATGCCTCCAGCTCTTCCACCAGCATATCCGCCTGAGTGGTCTTGCCGCAACCGTCCACGCCCTCCAAGGTAATAAACAACCCGTCGTGAGCCATGGCCACCCCTTTCTGCCGTATTTTTTATATAGCGTAACACAACAGGGGTGCCGCCAGGGGATACTCCCCTACGGGTACATCGCGGACAGCACTCCTCATAAGGGAATGGCCCATTCGCGATGTACCCGATGGGGAGTATCCCCTGGCGGCACCCCTTTGTTGCTAATGATAGCCGCGACAGCCCTACTTCTTGCGAGCCTTTGTACGGCCACGGCCACGGCCGCGGGTGGCAGGCTTCTTTTCTTTGCTGGGACAGTCCATGTTTACGCATATGCGCCAAGGACCGCGCTGTGTGGTTACCTCCACCATGGGAGCGCCACAGTCCGGGCAGGTCTCGCCCAGCGCACGCAGCTCGCCACGGGCGGGAAGCGGATAGCTCGTTTCGCACTCCTCGTAGTTCTCGCAGCGAATAAATCGCTTGCCAGTGCGCTCGCTCTTGTGCGCAATAAGGTCGCCGTGCCTTCCGGCAGCCGCGCACGCCTGGCACTCCCCCACCTTGAGGTCGGGCTCAAAGTTGGTGGGACACTTGGGGTTTACGCACAGCTCGTAGGCACGCTGGCGGAACGGCTGCACCTTTACGCGCGGGGCCCCGCACTCGGGACATACGTTTTCCAGCGGAGAGATTCGTCCCGTGGGCACGGGATACGTAACGTCGCAGTCCGGCCAGCCCATGCAGCCTATAAAGGAGCCACGCGTCTTGGCAGACGACTTCATTACCAGGTCCTTACCGCACTTGGGACATACGCCTACCTTGGCATCGGCCGTAACTGCGTCCGCGATCTCCTCTCCAAGCTCCTCCATGTGGTCTATGAGCTTACCAATCCACTCAAAGAGCGCCGCACGTGACTGATCCACCACGTGAGCCTGGGTATCGGAGCCCTCGCTCACACGCGTCATGCTCTGCTCGAGCTCTGCCGTCATCTCGGGTGTGGTTATGGGAGGAGCAAACTCGTGCAACGCCTTGATTACCGCCATACCCAGCTGGCTGGGCTCCACGGGGTCGTTCTTGAGGTACTTAACGTCGTAAAGGCGCTGGATAATGTTTGCGCGCGTGGACTTTGTTCCTAGCCCACGCTTTTCCATCTCCTGAATAAGACGACCCTGGCTGTAGCGCGCGGGAGGCTCCGTTTGCTTGGCATCGAGTTTCATGGAGCGCACGTCGCATACGTCGCCCACTTCGAGTGCCGGAAGCTGGTCGTCCTTTTTGAGGCCATACGGGTAGATTGCCCTAAAGCCAGACTTTACGAGCACCGTACCCGACGTCACAAACGGTTCGCCACCAATGCTTAGGCTCACCTTGGTGTTCTCGCTTACCGAGGAGTCCATGAGCGTGGCCAAAAAGCGACGTGCCACCAGGTTGTACAGCTTCCACTCTGCCGGCTGCAAGTCGTGCGGATCTGCAGCCGCGGTGGGATAGATGGGCGGGTGGTCGGTTGTCTCTTCCTTGCCGCGCGTTGCCGTGAGCTTAGGCTGTGCAAGCAGCTGCCTGCATACGGGAGCATACGCCGGCTGGGCCTGCAAGGTCTTTACGCATTCGCGCAGGTCCAGCGACTTTGGGTACACGGTATTGTCCACACGCGGGTAGGAAATGAGGCCACGCATGTACAGCGACTCGGCCAGGCGCATGGTACGCGCCGGGGCCAGGCCCTCGCTTGCGGCCGCCGCCTGCAGCGACGTGGTGTTAAACGGCGCAGGGGGCTTTTGGGTGCGCGCCTTTTTTGCCACGTTGGTAACGGTAGCATCCTTGGCGTCGCGCACGTGCGAAAACGCCGCGTCGGCCTCCTCCTTTTTCTTGAACCGCGCAGTGGCATGGGTGGTCTTAAACGGGTCGGAGTCCTTGTGCGAGAGCTCGCCAGAAATTACCCAGTAGTCCTCGGGGACAAACGCGTTGCGCTCCTCCTCCTTTTCCACCACCAGAGCCAGCGTGGGCGTTTGCACGCGACCAGCCGATCGCACGTTGCCAAAGCCACCACGGCGCGCCAGGGTAAGGTAGCGCGTAAGCACAGCGCCCCACACAAGGTCTATGTACTGACGGCTTTCGCCCGCATCGGCCAGGTCCTGGTCCAAATCCACCAGGTTGTTAAACGCATGGTCGATCTCCGCCTTAGTAAAGGCCGAGTAGCGAGCGCGGCTTACTGGCACGTTTGGCGCCACCATCTGGATCTGCCTTAGGGCGTCGGAGCCAATAAGCTCGCCCTCGCGGTCGAAGTCCGTGCCTATAACGACCTCGTCGGCCTTCTTGGCCAAGTTCTTGAGGGCGCGGATAATCTCCTTTTCTGCAGGCAGCTTTTCGATTGGCGCCCACACCAGGTACGGGAGGCTGGGCACCTTCCAGCCCTTTATGTCCACGCCATCCGCCAGGTACGGCTTGCGCTTGGTCTTGTACGGCGGCTTTTCCAACGCGTCGGGAACGCCCACAGGCATTACCTCGCCGTCGGACGAGATGCCATACCAACCCTGCTTCTTGTCGTACTTGAGCTCCTTAGGAAAGTCCGGGGCCAAAATGTGGCCACGCAGACCAATGGTTACCCACTCCTCGCCCTCGTGCTTAAAACGGTAGACGGGCGTGTTGTACACCTTGTCGGCCTTGGGCTTGCCAACGTCGCACAACAGGCGCGCTATTTGCGTTGCGGCATCGTTCTTCTCGGTTACAACAAGCTTCAAGAGTGTCTCCTTGTGGTATTAGGCGCGTCCAAGACCTTATCTAGGACGCGCCGTAGAGTCTGTGGAATAATCCGAAGCGCTATATCTTTTTGAGTTCGTTCTCCTCGTACTGCTCGCGCGTCCAGTACAACGCCTCCTTGCCGTCGCGCAGGATAATAACGCGTCTTGCAACGAATAGCGAGACCTCGTAGAGCGCCAGCATAACAGCATACATTAGCACCATGGTTATGGGTGATGCGTCGGGCGTAACAACGCCGCACACCACCAGCAGGATTACATACACATAGCGCCACTGGCCTCTAAAGGTGCGGTATGGCACGACGTGCAAAATAGACAGGTAAAAGATGATAAGTGGCAGCTGGAAGGCAAAGCCGAAGCCCACCTCCAGAAGCATGACTATGGATAGGTAGTCCTCCGCGTTTACGGTTGCAGTGGCGAACTCCGTTATCTGTTCCACCAGCCATCCGAAGGCGGCCTTTTGTATAACAAAGTAGCAAAAGACCATTCCCAAAAAGAACAGGCCCACCATGGCGGCGAGTGTGGGCAAGACCCACTTGCGTTCCTTTTCGTTGAGTGCAGGCAAAAAGAACCCGAGCACTTCCCACAGAATAATGGGTGTGCACATTATGGCACCAAAGAAGAGCGCCACCTTAAAGCGGATGGTAAAGCCACCGAGCGCGGTAAGCACCGTAAGCTGGGAACCTTCGGGCAGGACGGTCTTTATGGGGTCGAGCATTATGTCGATGAGCGTGGGCGTGGCAAAGTACACCACAATTGCCGCAACGATTACCGATACGACTACGATGGTAAAGCGCCTGCGGAACTCGGCCAGATGGTCGAACAGGGGCATACGCGCTGGTCCTATTGGCATAACGTACGAGGCTCCTGGCACAAGGCTAGGCTTCCTCTGCCCCCTCTCCCGTTACGTTGTTTGCTGGTTGATTGGCGGCCGCCGGCTCGGGGTCGGAAACCACGGCCTTTGGCGCGGTGGACTCGGACTCGGCGCTCGCCGGCTCGGAGTCGACAGGTTCTGCGGCCTCAGCCGCCTCCTGCGCCCGTGCACGCGAGCTCCTTTGGCCAGCCGTCGCATAGAGATCGGCCACGCTTACGCCCTTGTCTGCCTGCTGCGAACCTCGCTCCACTGCCGCAGAATCTTGGGACGAACCAGCGGTATCGCCATCTGCGGCAGTACTTCCCGCAGCGGCATCGCTGGCCTTCTTTGCGGCCTCGCGCTCCGCCTGCAGGCGTGCCTTGCGCTCCGCAAACGTCTCGCGCTTGGGGGCGGGCTCGGACGCCTCTTGGGTTTCGTCCGCGATGCCACCCTCCTGGGCAGCCTGCTCTGCCTCCTCGCGCTTGCGCTGCTTGGGGGACTTCTCTAGCTCCTCGGCCGCGGGGTCCATAATGTTGGTTTGCACCACCTCGGTAAACCCATCGGACGCCTCGCGAAACTGCCGCAGCACTCTGCCTATAGTTCTCCCCATTCCCGGCAGCTTGTCGGGACCAAAGAGCAAAAAGGCAAAGACAACAATAATTACGAGCTCGGTCTCACCAATGCCAAACACGTATCCAACCTCCCTTGCGCCTTTTGTCAGCCGCAGTGGCTAGGACACGATGCCCAGCTCTTCGGTAACGCCAAGCATGTCCAACACGCGTGCGACGTTACGCTGGGGATTGGTTACCGCCAGGGTCTTGCTCGCGTCTTGCGCCCTGTGCGCTACGCCCACTAGCACACCGATGCCAGTGGAGTCTATGTAAGGAACATCCGCCAGATTTACCTCGAGGCTAGCCGCGTCCTGCAGCAGGGCGGCATCCAGCGCCTCGCGCAGCTGCGCGGCATTGGATACATCTACCTCCCCCGCTACCTTTACCACGGTCTTGTTGTCTTGCGTCTGTGTAGAAACAGCCACGGACATGTTTACTCCTTAAATAGCAGGCGTGCTACTGCTCGCTCTTGTTCGCAATTATTCCGGGAAGACCCTCGCTGGGTTGCGAGTCGCTGGACAGCAGCTCCTTGTTGGTTAGCTTGTCAAAGTTCCCCTGCGACTCGTTGATGGACTTAACGCGCTGCTCCGCATACGACTTAACGCCGTACTCGTCGTTGGGATCGGTTTCCACGGCCTTTTGGTAGGCATCGAGGGCGGTTGTCATGTCGTAGCTCTGCTCGCTCAGGATGCCCAAATACGCCCAGGCAAGAGCGAGGTCGGGGTTCTTCTGGGTCATTTCCTTAAGCTTGTTTATCGACTGCTCGGTGTTGCCCATGTAGTAGTCGCACAGCGTGCGCTGCACAAGCGCCGCCTGCGAGTCCGGATTATTCTTAAGATAGGTGTCGTAGTAGCCAATGGCCTTGTTTATGAGCGCCTTGGAGTATTCCTTCTCTTCGTCGGTGCTGCTGCTGGATATGGCGCTGTAGCCCCAGTTCATGTACGTTTGTCCCAGGTGAAGGGTGGCGGCCATGTTGTCTGGATTCTGATCCAGACGCTTCTGGTACTTTTCCACCTCTTTCTTGTTCTGTTCGGCAAGGCTCTTGAGCGTTTCGTTTTCCGGCACCTTGGCAGTGGGGTCGTTGGCGTCTGTCTTGGCTTCCTCCTGAGTGGTGCTGGCGCTCGAGCTGGCGTCGGCGCTCGAGCTGGAGCTATCGGCCTCCGTGCTCTGCGCGGAGTCTTGTGTGGATGCAGCGCTTCCTGCGAAGATCTGCGTGAGCGAGGGCAGTGTCATAGACAATGCCATTATTACTGCAAATACTCCGATTACTACTTTGGTGCCCGTCGACATATTGCGGTCGCCAAGCTCCTTCTTGCGCTTTTGTGCCATGCTAGTTCTACCTCCTGCTGTAGCCGTAGCTACATACCTATAAAGAGTCAACCTTTAGGAATACGCTCCTTTGGGTGCTCACGTCAAGCTATCAACGCAATCGTTTGCCCATTCTACATAACTTGCACTAAACCACAAAGAGGGGACAGTCCCTTTGTTGTGGTTTTACACACGGCACGACAAAGGGTCAGTCCCTTACTTTAATGATGAAACAACTACTGCAAGCGAGGACCGTCCCCTTGTTGTCCCCTTAGGCTGTCCGAAAAAGGCGTGCCGCTTGGGGATACTCCCCATCGGGTACATCGCGGATGGGTCTCCTCGTAAGGGAACGACCGGCTCGCGATGTACCCGCAGGGGAGTATCCCCAAGCGGCAACCCACTCCGGTGCAAGTTCACGGACAGTCTGCCCCCAGCTTCCCACCGCGCCTAGTGGCGCCGCGTGTGCTTGTGCGTAATTGCTTTGCCACGCAGCTTTGATCCCACGATTACCAGCAGTATGGTAATGGCAAACAGGACTCCGGCGGCATACATGCATGTTCTAAGCGCGCTGGAAACAAGGGAGACGCACAGTGTATAGAAATACTGTGGCTCCACGCTAAGGCCCTTGTAGAAGCCGGATGCATACATAACAAGTGGAATAACAAGCAGCATGAGCGCAGCCCCGCCCACGGAGTACGTAATATAGCGTATGGAGCGATGCACATGGTGATGAAGACGAACTATAAGGATTACGAGCACGCAGCAAAAGAGCGCGCACACCCCAAGCGCAATGAGCCCATACTTGGACATATAGCCGTTAATCGTATGCACAGCGTCCAAGCCTGGCATCTTTACCGCAGTATTGTAGATTTCCATTATTTCGTCCGTGTAGGATTTGGAAATCTTATCCAGATCAGCTTGCGTGGCTCCGCCGGCAGCCACAACGCCATCCGCAGCAAAGGCCGCATTGAGTCGCTGGCCAAGCCGCTCTCGAGCCGCAGTGGTATTTGGAGCGTACTCCTGCCCTGCAAACGCGGCCTCAATGGAAGCATCCACGTCGCGACGAACCTCTTCGACCTCAAATACGCCGTTTAGGACGCTGGGGTCGATTCCTGTGGGCAGCGTGTAGTAGTTGGCCTGCTGCTCAACGTACTCGAGCACCTGGTTGTAAAAGGAGTCATCCACGGCGTTCAGGACGCCGCGCGACGATACCACGAAGAATCGCAGCACCACCAGCAGTGCAAACAGGGCTACAAAGACGGAGAGAAAGAAGCCAAAAACGATGCTCACAACATCGCGGGTCTTGGACTGGGAGTATCCGTGTCTAGATCTGCCCACGCTAATCCCTCCACTTTACATCGAGGCCGGCGGTGCGATCTGCAAACACAACAAGGCGGTCTGTCTTTCTGCCTGCCGTGGCGTGGAACGGATAGCAGGTATACATAATTAGCTGCTCCCGATTTTGGGTTTCCTCGCTTAGCAGCAAGTGCTCCAGATCGTCCTCGTTGTACACCTGCACGTTGTTTACGGTGTATTCGTAGTCACAGTAGTTTGTCTTGAATTTAATTACGTTTCCAACCTCGGCGTACTGGAGACACTCGAAGTACGTGGAGTTGTGGCCTGCAAGAATAATGGGACGCCCAAAGCCCGGAAGCAGGCTTGAAAGCGACTGCCCAACGCCGTAGGCCAGAATCTCGTCGTCGTCATACCAATATACGGGCGCATCGAGACCAATTTGCTCGCAGGTTATCTGGCCGTACTGCTCGCCACTAAGAGGGAACTGTATGGTCTTGCCATCTATAGGGCCCGAAGGAGCACTGGAGCTGGCTGCGGCAGGCTTCGACTGGCTTGGGCTTGGCTTTTTGGCATTTGGGTCGTAGATGCTCGATAGCTCCGGTTTGAAGTTGGGGGCATCTTCGTGAATAAGAAAGGCAGCAGCTGCGGTCATCATGCCCCAAACTGGCTGCAGAGCCAAAAAGAGAACAAGGTAACCTACAGCACAAAAGGCCACTGGCACACCAAGGTATGCCAGTAGCCTAGAGGTCCTAGAGGAACTCATTTAGAGAGACCTATGCGTTAAACAGCTGCTTCTTGCGAGCTACCACGTAAGCGCCACCAAGAACTGCAAGGGACACGCCAGCAACGGCAATGGTTTGTCCCAGACCAAAGCCCGTCTGCTTAACGGTCCTGTTGGTCGTAGCAGCCGTGGACGGCTTGCCACCAGTATCATACGTAACCGTGGCCTTCTTGGTGTTAGCATCAACGGTTACGTGCAGGTTGTAGTACTTGGCACCAATCTCGTTAATGATGTTGGCAATCTCTGTATAGTGCTGCCAAAGCTCGTGGCGGGTCGTGGGGTTGGCCTTATCGAGCAGGTTGTGGATCTTGTCAATCGCACCGCTAAACTCGTTGCAAGCCTCGTCAGAAAGGTCGAGAGCCGTCAAAGCGCTTTGGGCCTCCGTAATGTACTGGTTAATGTGTTTGTCATCGAGCTGCGCCCGATCTTTCCAAGTAGCCAGCTCAGTCTTGAACTTATCGAACACTTTTTGTTCCGCGCTGCTTAGGTTGGCAGCAAAAGCCGGCGTGACGAGCGCGAACGACATCGCAAGCGCGAGGAAGATAGCCGCAATCTTCTTCATAATCTCTCTCCTTTTTCTCATGCGACATTTTGAGATGCTTGGAGATTACTTAAAGAGGTGCATACACACGCGCGTCATACGTAAAAGTTTGCGAATGGCAGCGCTTTTACCCCAGTTTATCTGCAGGTTTGCAGTATGCCATCTTCACAGGATGCTTGCATATCGCCAACGGGATGGCGCACGGAAGGTGCGTTTCGCGGCGCACGAAATGCGTGGTCTCCTCGAGGGGCCGCAAAGTCGCAGGTGGCAGGCCTGCCGACGAGGCTGCTGCATTCTGTGGCCCGCAAAAGGTGCGTTTCGAGGCACACGAAATGCAGGCTGCTCGAGGGGCCGCTCATTTGCGCAGGTAGCGGCTTCACGCTTAGAAGGCTTACATTTCGCACACCGCAAAATGCTCGTTTCGCGGTGCACGAAATGCAGTGACGATGGGGACGGAGGCCTGCCACTAAAGATAAGCCAAAAACTGGGATTATATCCCGTTGCCGCAGGTTGACGGGTGTTCGATGAACGAGAAGGGCGTCCCGTAACGGCCTCCGTCTCCATTGTCCTAGAACCCAGCAGCCAGACGGCACCGTCGCCGCCCCCATCGCAGGCGACCTTGCTTGCATTGCATGAATATCTTAACCTGCTCACTGGACGTCCGCAAAATTCCACTCCGTGCGCACTGCGGGGCCCGTACCGCGCACGGAGTGCGTTTTCCGCGACGTCTAGTGAACAGGTTGCGTCTTTGATGACAAGCTCCGGCCACTCGTATGGCCACGCCCGGGGCCCGAAACGCACGCGGATGCGCGCGGCGCCACGCCTTCGTACAGCCGCAACAAGTTGGCCCATCTCTGGGTCAGGGACAACCCTTTTCCCGAGATCAGAGCACCTCGTTTGTGCCAGTTGTACAGGACAAGCCTCAATTCCTGCAAACGAATCCTATCGAAAGGGATAGCGCTAAGAATGAACGTCATACAGCCGAAAGAGTACACTAACAGGGACGATAGGAGGAAATCATGAGTACAGGTAAGCGGCGACTGCCCAAGATTACGTTTAATTCCCCCGTAGTACTGGTATTCGTCTTTATCTGCGTGGGCGTTCAAGTGTTGAGCACGATTACAGGCGGCGCCACCACGCAGATGTTCTTTACCGCAAAGCCAGGTCCGTGGACCGACCCACTCACCTACCTCTGCCTGGTCACCCACATCTTTGGTCATGCGGGCTGGGACCACATGATCGGGAACATGTCCTACATCCTGCTCCTTGGTCCACTGCTCGAGGAAAAGTACGGCTCGGGAAGACTTGTGGGCATCATTTTTGCAAGCGCGCTTGCGGCCAGCATCGCAAACATTGTGTTTCTAAACGTAGGCGTTTTGGGCGCAAGCGGCGTCGTGTTTACCTTTATCCTGCTTTCGTCAGTTACCGGCCTACGCGAGGGAGAGCTTCCGCTCACCTTTCTCCTTGTTGCCGCACTGTACTTTGGCCAACAGGTTTACGGCGCGTTCTTCGTACGTGGCAACGTAAGCTACCTGGGTCACATTGCAGGAGGAATAGTGGGCGGCGTCGTGGGATTCCTGTTACCTGCGAAGGAAAACAAGGGCACGTCTGGATACGGAATCATATAGGACCACGACCAGGAACAGCATCCTAGTCGTGGCCAATCCTCAACTAACCTAAATGCTTTGCCCCGCGCCGGGCCTACAGCATGGGGAGGATGCTCGCCCTCTCGGACTCGGGGACCCCGAGCTTGTCGAGCGCCTGCTGGGCCGTCCAGCCCACGCTCTCCATGAGGGCACGCACGTTCTCGACCAGCTTGTCGCGGGCACCCTGCTCCAGACCCTGCTCCAAGCCCTGCTCCAGGCCCTCGTTGTAGATCTCGTCGCTAATGCGGCACATGCGATCTCTCCCCTCGTCGCTCCTCTTAAGATATTGTACTCTCTCGCGCAGTAACCTGTCATGAATCTTGTCTGGGTCACTCTCGCAGAAGTCAGCCATGAGCAATCCAAGCTCGTCGTCGCCACGCCACTGTGCGTTGGCATATAGTAGGTGCGCCCCATCGCAGAGCTCTTTTCCACCAGCTTCTCGCATCTGGTAGTGCCGAAGCGCCCGTCCCGCACCTTCTGGATCCTTCTCTAGAACCACCACAAGCCAGCGCATCGGCAGCTCTGAATACTTCTGGCTCGATAGCAACGACTCGATATCCATGCTAGACCCGTAGTATCGAAAGCGCTTTGGGTCTAGGTCAGAGCCGCACTGCACCTCCAGATCGTACTGGTTACCCCATGGGTCCTCTCCCCATACGTCTAGCGCGACCGAATGCGATCCGGCTAGCCGCTTGAGGTCGTGCTGAGTATCTTCTCGTACCAGAACAAGGTCTTTGATACCAGTAATTATGCGCAACACGTGCTGCGCCAATGGCAAGTTATCCTTAAAGACCTGCCTCATAAATGTGTCGTCCAGAACGCGAAACCTCTCCAAACGCTCCAAATCCCTCTGGCGTCGAGTTTCCTTCTCGTCAACAGAAACAACTACCCGCTCACCCATGCCGCCCCTTCCTCTAGCCGGCCTCTTGCTAGGTAGTATAGCAGAACATGTGTACGGGTACAAGTGTTCTGTTTAAAGAAATGGGAATGCGAGATGAAGGCAACTACGATTGCGAATTACAAATGCATACGAGCCATTCAGGAGTCTATTCCCCACAGTGGCGCGAGCGCTTGCCTAAACGTGTGAGCGATTGCCGCGTAAGCCACCAGGCACCATAGCCAACAAGGGAGCTGGCAACGTTTAGAACGACGTCCGCAGGCTCGCACTCACCGCACGCCAGCAGGTACTGGGCCGTCTCGATACAACCGGATAGCGCCAGGGAAGCCAGCAGCGTTCCGCCTAATCCCAGTCCCAGCGCAACAGGAAACAGGAAGCCCACAGGAACAAACATGAGCATGTTTGCCAGCGGCTCCGGGTCGAGCGCGTGGCCTTGGCCAAAGAGGCGCCAGAGTCTGCCCACGACATCGGGGTGCACAACCCGCTTAGCCACCCGCGAACGCACTGCGACTGTGCCCGCGAGCACCACCGCAACATAGGCGGCCAGCAGCCCGACCGACAGGACACGGCCGGAGCGAACGTCCTTGCTACGCGAATGCGCCACCACGACGCATCCCACCGCTGCCAGTACTCCCGCAGCCAACGCAACGCCCCACCAGAGAAGGCCAAGCCGAGCCACAAGGTACGTCCACAGGTAGCGCAGAAGTGCAACGAGTTTGTCTATGGCAAAGCACCTCCTCGCTCGGTCCCAACTGACCTGTGCTGGCTTGTTCGATAGGACAATATAATCTTTCCGAACGTAAAAATCGGGTGATAGGGGCTCATTTCCAGCGGCTAATCGGTAGCAACGATAAAGATGTTTTGAATTGAGTCGGCAACGTAGAAGGCCATGCAGTTGCCAACCGGCACCAACGATAGCCGAGCCGTGCGATTCTGGCGTCGCGGACAGGCGGATGTGCCTCAGGGTTATTGGCGATGTCCGCGACACAGCCTTCGAACTCATCGAGAAGACGCAACGACGCCGCTTGGTTTCCCAGGCGATCCCTTATGTTGAAACGCCGCATCCGTAAGGTCGCACACCGAAGACCTAGCAATCACGACCGACCAACCGGCCATGCCAGGATCCTCTGGCAGGTTGCCTATCACGCTCGCCGCAGGGTGCGTTCCTCCCGCCTCCGCGTCGGCGCGCCAAAGTTGCCGGTTTCTCCTGTTGCATTTAGCTTTTCAAGCGACGCCTAACAAAGCGGCAGGGAATGACAAATGCGCCTTACGGGTATAGTATTATTCGTAGCGGTAATTCTCGCTGCGGTTGATTGATGGGGAGGGACAGTATGGCCACTTCGAGCATTTTCAGAACACCACAATTCAGCACGGAGGAGTCTGTCCGTTCCCTCGTGGAGGCAATTGAGGCGACGATGGCGGACAAAACCGACTATCGGTCTCGTGCGCCACAAGTAAAGCAGGTAAGGGACCCGAAAGAGATTCGCCGCTTTTTGGAAAACGCCAAATGAGCATTCCAAGCACGATAAACCTGCTTGACATCATCGATAGCGTGGGCGAAGACGCGGCTCGGTCAATCCTCGCATCGTATTTGTGTCCTCTCAACGAGGATATAGAGTCGTTTGTCCGCGGCAAGGCTGTTGGGTTCGCAAAGCAGGGCATTGCCCAAACGCATCTGGTTTACCTTACGGTTGACGAGCAGTCGTACCTGGCTGGCTTCTTCACGCTAGCAAATAAGGTATTGGTCATAAAGGAATCGGATGTCTCCAAGAGCGTCTTTAAGCGAGCCCGACGCTTTGGTTTGTACGATGAGTCCGCGCGTAGCGTGAGCATTGCCATGCCGCTAGTTGCGCAGTTTGGGAAGAACTACGCCGATGGACGCGACCTGCTCATATCGGGAAACGACCTGCTCGAGGTTGCGTGCAATACCGTTGCCGCAATTCAGCGCGACTTAAGTGGCAAGCTTATGTACCTGGAATGCGAGAACAACCCTGCCCTCGTAAGCTTCTACGAGGGCAACGGCTTCAACCGCATCAACCCATCCAGCTCAGCCGGAGAGCTTCTGCAGTACATGCGCAGGAGCTAAGCAGAGTTTGTCCACGCCTCTCTCAAACGGATCGCCGTATCTATCGCCTTCACCTGAGTAGTAACTCGTTTTGGTACCGAGCAGCGGTACCAAAACGAGTTACTACTCAGGTACGAACGCACCGTCTCGTAGCGACACCTCTTATGAAGGTTGAATACCTACTGATGAAGAAGCGTAGCGACGAGTTCTGCGGCACCGAGGACCAGTTCAAGTGGGCAGCGCCCGGCCCACTCGCATAGCAAGCTGCGGGCGTCGCGCTTGGTTGTCGGAAATTTAGTCGCAGAGTTAACGGAAAGCAGCCAACCCTACAAGGCGTCCGACCAGTTAGACCTGCTGTAGAGCAAACGCTCCACGGTGACCGTCTTGGAGTTGCGGTCAGCAACATAGAAGGCCATGTAGTTGCCAACCGGTCATGCCAAGATCCTCTCTCGCAGGTCCTCTATCACACTTGCGGCGGGGCGCGTCCTCCCCGCCTCCGCGTCGGCACGCCCCTCCGCGAGGAGCGCCAGGAGCTCGGAGGCCGCGTCCGAGGCGAGCCGCTCGTATGCCTCCATGCTCATGACCGCGAGGTCTCCGTTTCCGTTCCTGGTGACGAAGACGGGCCGACCCGTCGCATGGCACTCCTCGGAAACGGCGTTGTACTCGTTGCGCAGCTTCGTGCTGGATATGATTGTGGGCATTTTTTCATCCTAAAGATATTGGTATCTTATTTCTTTAGATTATACACCATAGCTCGACCTCCGGATTGCCCCTCGCCCAGATCGCCCGCGACAGCAGGTACGGACCGAACCTCCTGGACGGGGCCACGCTGCTCATGAACGCGGAGCGTCAGGCCCGCCCCGCCTGCGACTATGTGGGCGGAGAGCTCATCTACCTCGATTGCGGCGAGCCACCGCGCGAGTACTACATCGACAAGGGCTGCATCGAGATAGAAGAGGTTCCGGGCAAGGAGGGCGAGGAGAGCTACTACAAGATGCAGAAGGAGCTCTATCCCGAAAGGTCGCCGATCCTCAAGGCGTTGGTGGACGGCGCTAGCCGAGAGCCCGATTAAAGCGCCTGTCCCTGGACCTCACAACGCTTAGGAGAATGCGGCGTGCCTGTGTGTAGGAACCGCCAGCGTGACGAAGGCCACCACCTTCAGCTCGTTCTCCCCCAACGCCTCGCTAGAAAGCGCCAGATAAGTGCGGCTCGCGCCGGTGCCCTCGTTCTGGATAGCATGCGCCAAGTATCTTGTTCGAGCCGAGGCGGCCATGCGCACGGCAGTGGCCTACGCGTTCAGCAAGAGCCACCAGAGCGACAACGCGTACCTCGATAGAGGCAACGTTCGTTTGCGGGGAACAAGGTAGTCGTTTGCTGAGGTTCTGCCTTCTGGTGGCATCGATGTGCAAGCTGAACACAACAGCAAACGTCCTTCTCATACAATTCCCAAAAAAGAATCCGTATCATCGGAAATGCGTGGGAACGGTTGTCAACCAGTAATGTGCATGCCGTACGTTTAACACATTACCCTGACCGGCAGCAAGAACCAGCAGAGCATGAGTTCGGACACCATAGCATACCAAGGCACGGGCCACGCTGCCCGACGGCTCCACCTTCTTCGGCAGCCTCGTGACCAACGGCCTGGAGCGCTTCGAGCAGACGTGCGGCTGCATCGTCGCCAATCGCATGAGCGACGGCCTCGACGTCGTGGCCGACCGCGTCTACACCCGCGACCTGTTCCGCAGGGACTGATGCACTGGTTGTAGATGGGTGTATTTCTGCTGGCAATTCGTGGTATTATATACTTGGTTTTCCCTTCTTAGGGAGAGCTTCCAAGGGCCGGGGGCTTCCCCCCGGCTTTGTTTTTTCTTGATTGGAGTCAACAAGGTGTCTGAACTGTCTATCCTCGTAGACGAAAGCGGCGACATGGGCACCGTCTCCAAGTACTACCTCATAACGCTGGTGTTTCACGACCAGCGAGACTCTTTAACGAAGAGAATTCGCACTTACGAGCAATCGCTGCGCCAAGAGTCCCTTCCAGATCAAGTATTTCATCTGTCGCCCCTCATAAACGCCCATGACGACTATGCAAACATGGATTCCCGCAAGCGCAAAAGGCTGCTATCCCTTTTTAGGGCGTTCACCGACCACCTGCCATTTCTGTACCGCACGTTCGCATACCGAAAAGCAGAGTATAGCAATAACGAGGCTTTACTCAACCGCGTGAAACGTGACATCGTGAACTACCTCTTCGACCACCTGGAGTTTTTCCAATCGTTCGATACCGTAAAGGTCTATTACGACAACGGGCAGCCGTTGGTTACTAGCGCCTTACACCAAGCAATAGACTATGCGCTTTCGCGGGATGCGGTAGTCTATCGTGACGCATCGCCGACAAAGTACAGACTATTGCAAGTGGCTGACTATGCTTGTGGAATCGAGCTGACGGCCATTAAGTACAATAACCGCGAGCAGGCTTCGACCGACGCCCTTTTCTTCGGAAAGTGGGCAGACTTCAAGAGAAACCACATCAGAAAGCTTCGTAAGCACCTGCTATAACAAGCATTTGAGAGGTTGAGACTATGCGTAAGAACCTCGTTCTGGATGGCATGCGCCTTGAGGAAGAATGCCACGTCGGCGTCCCGCTCGCATTCGAAACGGGAGAACGCCCTGCGGATGTTGGACTTGGAGAACCCCTCGGCGAGCAGGTCGCCGAGGAATGCTAACGTCGTGGGTATGGGCATGGCGTCTACTTGAACTTCTTGAGATCGAGCTTGAGGTCCGCCATCCGGGTCAGCTTGAGCGGCTCCCCGGGCGAGGCCATGTGCCCGCATAGGATCGCGCGCCCCGCATGTGTCGCGGACGACGACCGGCGTACGACCGAAGCCAGCACGCCAGCCTCCAGACGGCGTAGCCCACGAGCGCCCCGGCAACGTTGAGCACCACGTCGGCGGGCTCGCACTCCCCTCGCGCCAGCAGGTACTGGGCAGCTTCGATGCAGGCGGAGAGCGCGAGGGAAGACAAGAGCGTCCGTCGCGCCCCCCAACCCAGGGCAGCCGGCAGCAGGAAGCCCACGGGGACGAACATGAGCATGTTTGCCATAGGCTCAGGCTCGAGCGCGTGACCCTGGCCGAAGACACGCCACAGTCGGGCCGCGACGTCGAGATGCAGCACCCTGGACTTTATCCGCGAACGCACGGCGACCGTGCCAGCAATCACCACCGCAACGTAGGAGACCAGCAGCCCCGCGCACAGGACCCTCCCAGGGCGGGCGGCCCTACCACGAGAGCGCAGCACGGTCGCGCAGCCGACCGAGGCCGCGACACCCGCGACCGCGGCGACGCCCCACCAGAGGGGACCGAGCCGCACCACGAGGTACGTCCACAGGTAGCGCAGCAGAGCCGCGATCCTGTCCACGACAAAGCACCTCCAAACCGCCGGCGTAGTTCCGAAAAAGGGACGACGTGCCCCGCACACAAGCGAGCGGCGTGGCCCCCGGAGGGACCGAGAGCAATCCTTTGCGAGCCTAAGGGCGCCGCGCCCACTGCCATTCAACCACGTGCAAGGAGTCGCGGCAAGCGTGCGTACGTCTGCGGCCGGGGGCCAGCCCTTGGAGAAGGAACGGCCCTCCAGAAGCCCTGTTCGCGCAAATCAAACAGTCGTAACAGGTTGCCTGTGGGCGCTGGCGCCTCCGTGCGAAGACCCAGCGGAGGGCCCGTCCCTCGGGGGTGTCTCCCGCATCGAGAACGACGAACGCCCCCAAGCATGCGCGACGAGACCGCCCGAGTCCAAACGCACCAGCTGGGCCGTAGCTGCATTCCGCGGCGCGCGAAACGCACCTTTTGCGGCGCACGAAATGCAGCGTCTTTCACGGCAGGCCTTCCACCTGCGCCTTTGCTGGGGGATTCGTCCACACCGCGTTTCGCGGCGCACGAAACGCACGTTTTGTGACACGCGAAATGCGGACAAGCTGGGTGCCAGCAAACTTGTCGCGACGCAGAAGCAAAGCAGCCGAGCCCATAAGGCCTCCGACCAGCCGAATCGGCCGAAGAGCAGACGCTTCCACATCGACCGTCCCGGAGTTGCGGTCAGCAGCGTAGCAGGCGGGGCGCCACCGCTGGATTCCCAGGCGACCCCTATGCAGAGCGCCGCGTCCGCAGGATCGCGCCGAAGACCCGGCGATCACGACCGTGTTGGGGCCGGTTGGTTTTAGTTGCAAACAGCCGAATTAAAACGGCCAACACTCAGCCGAATTAGGATGTCCACCACAAGAAGCTCCGTTACCAGGAACGCTGTCTTGCCCAGGTCGCCGATTTCCTCTGTTGCATCGAGCTTGCAGCACTTGGGTACGCGAATCACGAAGAGACGTCGATCTAACTCAAGCTGTTTGGAGGCGCCCGCTCATTTAAGGCCAACTGACCACCGACATAGCCGATGGCTTTGTGTTCGCAGCTCTCGCAGCGATGTTGCGGTTGCGGCAAGGCCGCGGGCGTCGGTACCCTACTGGGCTATCCCGCTCACACCCTCCTGATAACGTACGCGCTTCCTTATGATCCCCACCTAGATAGGGGCTCGTGTCGGTCTTGAGGGGCGTGTGCCGAACGATGTGCTACCAGGTCATGGGAGGGAGGAACAGCTCCGGTGTGCCGAAGACATAGTTGTCCGTCCATGTACCAGAGAATCTACTGGTCGCTCCTCCTCATGGGCCGCATCGATTCCTAATGACAACGTGACAGCCCAGGGGCATTTCGAAACTTCAATAGTTGATACGCCCGAACCATCATGCGGCAGTATTCTTCGAACTCATGCTCCCTGTTCCTGCCGTGACGGTACTCAATATGAATCCAAGGCCATCGCGACTCAGCTCCGCACAGGTGGCGGACGTGGAGTCCGAGTACATGTCGGGATGTTCCTTCTTCTGGAAGTCTTTGTATCTGTTTGGCATACGCAAGAGCCCTTTCCGAACGCAGTCCTCGGATTACAAGACTCGTCTCAGGAGGCTAATCGCTGCCCCCACCCGCAACATACCTCGTGGAGCGGCCGCCCGAGACGACCCTCAGCTCGCCGTCGGCCACCATCTTGGCGAGGTGACGCCTGACGGTGCGCTCGCCGACGGACGTGACCTCCCTCGAAAGCTCGGATGCGGCAAAGGAACCATAGCGAGCGAGGAGGCCCTCGACGGCCTCTCTGACCTCCGCGGACGCGACCCCTGGCCCATCGCTCACGCCGGCCCCGTCCGGCCGGCGGCCTCCAGAGACGTCAGGCACCGGCACAAACGCCTCGAAGCAGTCGCCCTCCACGAGCACGGGGTCCTCGCCCGAATAGAGCCGCGAGAACTTGTACAGGTTGCGCGTGCCGCTCCCCAGCTCCTCCGAGCGGCCCATCTGCGTGAAGACGCGCGCGATGATGGGGTTCTTGGGTGTGGGGTCGAGGTTCTCGAGGTCCACGGGGCCGCTCCAGAGGGCACGGCTCGCGTTGCGCGTTCGGATGCCGTCCCTATCGATGGTGACGGTCGCGATGCGCGGGCTCACGAACTCGCGGTGGATGAGGGTGTTGCTCACGAGCTCGCGCACGATGACGCCGCGCGCACTCACACGACGGTCGCCATCCAGCGCGAAGGCGTCGGGCAGCCACCGCTCGCACCATCCGACCAGCTCGTCGTAGGCGAGCATGAGGTTCGACGTACACGTGAGGCGGTCGTCGTAACGCTCGGCGTTAAGGCGCCGCAGCACGCAATCGGTGCGGTAGACGGGCGCCACGTCGAGGATTGTCTCCTCGCGGCCGAGCAGCATGACTGCGGCGAGGTTAAAGCCCCGCTCGCCGCTCACGGGGTCGCGGGAGAAGAGCCGGGCATCCCGCAGCAGCTCCTCGTCGTCGAGCGCGAGCCACCGGTGCCCCGCGTCGTTCGCGCGCACCTCGTCGCGCAGCATCTTAAGCAGCGATAGGTCAAGATCGGCCTCTTCGATCCAGTGGTAGACCTTACGCTCGGTGTAGTACGACTGCTTGCGCACGGCCATCGCCGCCCTGTCCGCCTCGCCCGTAAGCCGGACGTCCGCGTCGCCCCTGCGGTCGTAGACGACCCCCTTGTACGCGTAGACCGAGGGGCCCATGGGAACCCACACACGCAGGACTACGCGACCGTCCCCGCACGGGATGCGCTCGCACTCGATGGCCGGGGCGACGTTGAACAGCTTGGGGTTGCAGGTCACGTTCACGAGGTTACGCTCTATGGGGAGCGCGGACTGATCGGGGACGCCCTCCACCGACCCGTCGTCGAGCACGCCGAGCAGCAGGCTCCCTCCCTGGCGGTTGGCGAACGAGCAGATCGTCTCGAAGACGTCCGCACCCGGCTGGTTTCCGCAGCGCTTGAACTCGAGCCCGATGCCCTCCCCCTGGGAGAGGTACTGAGCGAGGCGTGCGTCCATGGCATCCTCCCGTGACGATGGCTGACTTTCTGGACATGATACCCGCTTGTCCAGATTATGTCCAGAATATGTCCAGAAAGATGTCCAGAATACGAAAGGGCAAAAAGCGAAAGGGCGAAAAGCAGCGCGTCTTCAACGCAACGCCGCCCTCAGCCACAACGTGTCCGTCAGTGCAATAACGGCAATCCAAAACTCACAGAGATGTTGAGACTTTGCAACGACATCATCGACGGCCTGCCGGTCCTCGTGCCCAAAAGGCGTCGGCAAGGCGGGCGAGCTATGCGTACAAGTGAGCAGAGCGGAGTCGAACCGCAAGCTACGAGTCATCACTCTTACCAAGGATATGTAAAACGGATGGGTAAAAAAGCCGCTGTACGTGCCCAGTCGCATGCAACTGGCAAGGGCGGAAAGATACTGCCCTACACCAGCGACCGCATGGATCCACGCAGTCACGCGCGCTTTTCCTAATCGAGGGTAACAGGCGTTTTATAATGCGGCCAGCAACAATTACCGCACCCCTTGCAGAGCAGGTACGGCCCGGACGTCTTGGACGGGGCCACACTGCTCATGAACGCGGAGCGTCAGGCCCGCCCCGCCTGCGACTATGTGGGCGAAGAGCTCATCTACCTCGATTGCGGCGAGCCACCGCGCGATTATTACATCGACAAGGGCTACATCGAGATAGAAGGGGTTCCGGGCAAGGAGGGCGAGGAGAGCTACTACAAGATGCAGAAGGAGCTCTATCCCGAAAGGTCGCCGATCCTCAAGGCGTTGGTGGACGGCGCTAATCAAACTCTTGATTAGCGCGTTTGGCTCTGTCCCTTACAACGCAGCAGGAGACTGTTAGCGTACCCATGTGTAAACGTCGCAAGTGCACATCTCCAGTTCGCGATTCCTTTCTGTAGATGGTGCACACATTTCCATCCAGCCACGCGTGCGAGACCGTGGCAAGCAAGCCAAGGGACCCTTATGCAACAATGTATGCTCATCGAGCCTCCGCCGTCGCATTTGGATGTCAGTGTTACCCTGTAAAACACAATCGCAGATTATCCCAAAAATATTTATGGTTGAATTCTCTATTCCATCTCCCCTGTCTTAGCAGGGCAAACACGTGTTCTCAACAACTAATCGACAGGTTAACAACAACATGTTGTGTTTTTCATCCCATTTCAACACAATATATTGCGCTATACTCTACGCCCCAATCACCCAGACGAGAGTCTATGCGTCCCGTCGCGACATACAAGAGAGGAGGAAGCCGCATGGCAGACAAGACAAGGCCAGGCGCCCCTACGCCAACTTCGGGCCAATACGTCGAAGTAGGCCCACGAGGCGGCGTGCATGGCAATTACGAGATCACGTCCGTCTTCGGTAAGCCCATGCCACCCACGAGCAAGCCAGGTTGCAGCTGGCAACTCGTAGACCAGACAAAGCACAAATCGTAGCCCAACGTCGTGGCCCCGGACGCAAAACGGGGCACCCAGCAATTACATAATGACACACAGGTACCCTAACACTTGGCAAAAAAGGAACGTTTTTCGATACCTATTAGTTCACAACGCTAAGATCCAGACGTTACACATCATGACTTTAGCCCTCAAAAAAACAAACACTTCTCCAACTTAGGCAGATTCTGTCCAATCAGCCACCATTAACGTAACTACTATCTCGATGGGACGGACACGACATGGACAACGACACCGCTGGACAGCTCGGGGAAAGCGCCGTAACCTTCGCGCTGGACTCGACACGCTATCTAAAAACCAACATCATAGGTGGGAAATACCCAATCTGGGACGGTGAGGTACTGGTCTACGACTCCCAAGACAGCCACTCCAACGAGCGCCTTGTGGGGAGAGTTCCCTGCCAGATCAAGGCGAAGCAAAAAGGACCGAAGCTTCCAATCTTGAAGCGTAAGGCAAGAGTTAGGGACCTCAGGCAATTTCGCTCGGAAAACGGTGCAATCTACCTCGGCGTCCTGCTCACCAATCCGCATCAGCCCGTGCTGTATTACAAGACCCTATTGCCCTTCGACCTCGATCGCCTCATCGACATCGCGGGAGACCAAGAGACCGTAAACATTGACCTCTGTGAGATACGGGGCAATGACCGCAAGGTCGCGGACGTGTTCCTCGGCTTCATCAAGAACAGGGAGCGCCAACGATCGTTACCACCAGGCATCCCCAGGGAGATCGACGAGCTCGTAAATGCAGGCTTCAGCCTCAACGAAGAGCCAGTTGCATGGATCGACACCCTTTCGGAGGAATGGCCCGAGAGTCTCTCCGACATCTTACCGAACGACCTTTACGCATATGCGGAAATCGACGCCTTTGGCAAGATGCTCGTACCGATAGGGCACATCGAGGGAATTGCAGACGTAACCGTCTCAAGAAGGCTAGACGTCCCCGTCACCATCGGGGGCAGGCTTCACTATGACCACGTGAGTGCGGTTCGAGGAGACGACTACGTTGCCGTAGACTTTGGCAGTTGCTTCAGAATAATGCTACGCGACAGTCGTTTTACCATCAACTACACTCCCGCCACATACCTACGCGATAGGATAGCTGGCGAATCCGCACTGTTCGACCTTGCAGAGTCACGTCGCATCACCATCAACAGCTCCGAGTTCAGACTTGACGAGATGCCAAGCTCCCTGACAATCGACTCGCATGATCGGAAAGAAAGCCTTTCCTTCCTACGCGACTGCCAAGCTGCGCTCGACAAGCTCGGCTGCGTCAAAGAGCTCGACCTCACCATGATGGATGACGCGCACTGGCACAGGCTCCGAGTCCTTACGAACTGCGTCATCCTCGGCGCAAGCATGAGGATACCGGCAGCTCAGGCAGAGCTCCCCAAAGTCGTATTCATGGATGCCGAGATAGGCAACCTCGTTATTCGCATCGCCTGCACGCGCAACGAGAGCGGCACATACGTTCCCAAGAGCTACTTCGAGGGAGAGTGGGCATACTCCACCGACGGAAATGCAGATGACATGACCCCCGTATCCCCCTACTGCACGATTGAGGGCGAGGCGTTTTGTCGCCTGTCCAACGTGGACATAGCCGCAGCGGCAGAGGACATGCTGCGATATGACGAGCCGCGACAGCTTGCCATCGTTAACGATGCGATGCTGAGCGTCGTCTCGGCCTACGACTCGTCGAGAGATGCGACGCTCCTCAAACTTGCAGGAGACATCGCCACTGGACTCCGCCAGAAGCTCCCAGACGACACCCTCGCCCTCATCAATACAATGCAAGTGAGACAACGCGACGGCAGCCTAGACGAAGATGACAGAGAGCTCCTGCATCTAGGAATAGAATCCGGCTCGTACAGCCAGATGGAGCTCACCGCTGCGTACACGGTACTTGGCAACAGGAGGATGGCAAAGCGCCACTTCCAAAGGATGGCGCCACGCGACCAAGAGGAGTTTGAAAAGTACCCCATCGCCACGCTTTACGAGCAGCTCCAACAATAGGGCGATAAAGCCAAACGCCTGATTGAGCGGCAGCGTGCGATGGCACCACAGCCCTAGCTATTTTGAGCTACGGCACCAAAAGGGACACCGCCTGACCACCGAACGAATAGTGACGCTCATATGGAGGGTTTGTTTACAATGACCGCAGAAATGGGTATAGTTGATGCAGTGAGACAGTCGCGGGTGTTCCAAGAGAGCCAGCGACAAAGGAGAGTCCCCGAGTCCCTTTGAAGGCTTGGGGGCTTTCTGATTATGATGGAGTCCTGTATGGCAAAAGAGTTCAAGACAATTGACGAGCTCGTTGCACTGCTGCAAGCGCGTGGCGTCGGCACCGATGCCGATACGAAGCCAGCCATCGAGCGGGAAAGCTACTACGCAATCGTAAACGGATACAAAGGTCCCTTCCTCGACCGGCATGCAATGCAATCCAGCAGTGGCGATGTTTATGCAAAGGGCACCGAGTTCAAATGGATGTACAACCTCTTCCTGTTCGACAGGGACTTGCGCTCTCTCACGTTCAAGTATCTTGTTCGAGCCGAGGCGGCCATGCGCACGGCAGTGGCCTACGCGTTCAGCAAGAGCCACCAGAGCGACAACGCGTACCTCGATAGAGGCAATTGCGGGGAACAAGGCCGCGTTGCACAATCAGAACATCGTCAGGCTCATGACGCTTCTCAACAGGAAGCTGCAGGTCAATAATCGCACAAGGGACTTCATCCGGCACTATGTCCAAACCTACAACAAGGTTCCGCTGTGGGTTCTTGTAAACGACCTCACCTTCGGAAACATAGTCAACTTCTACCAATTGATGCAGACCAACGACCGAAACGCGGTATGCAGCATCATCGCCAAAGGCGTGAGCTGGGACTCGAAGAAGAACGGGACGCTCTCTCCGCGCAAACTCCTGAGAACCTGCGACGTCTTGAAGGGGTTCCGCAACATCTGCGCTCATGACGAACGACTATACTGCGCGCAAGTCGAGGAGGCGTCGCTAGGAGACATGGTCAAGCTGCTGGGGAACATCATCCCCGAGGATGAGCGATACAACTATGTCCTCGAGCTCGTATTGACGTGGCAGGTGTACGCAAACAGGATCCACATCGTTTCTATAGGTGAGCTGCTTGCCGATATGGGATTTGACATCGACGAAGTGCTCGACGACTTGAAGAATCTCAGGGAGATACGTTAGGTACGCAAGTGGTGTATGACAGAGGGACAGCGCTCGTGGTCAAGGATTCAGTAATCGGGGACCCAGGGCAGGCGAGTGACTTTCCATGATCTGAGACATTCATTGATTATGCCAGAGCAAACAGGCACCCTTTACAAAAACGATCGGTCCACCGTTCCAACGTGAGCGGTCCACCGTTCCATGCAATCGGTCCACCCTAGCGCCCTTTCGGAACACCGGCCGGAAGAGCGCTTTTCTGCTGCACAATCTGCGATGGCACAGCAAGGATGACTGTGCATTCGACAGAAAGGGGTGACCACGTGGGAAAGAACGTGAGTTACCGGGACATCCTGAGGCATAGGGCCAACCGCATGTCGCAGAGGCAGATAGCGTCTGCCTGCGGCTGCGCGAGATCGACGGTCCAGGACGTCCTGAAGAAGGCCGACGAGAACGGCATCTCGTGGGAGGACGTCGCCGGCCTGAGCGAGAGTGCTGCCTACGAGCTGATCAGGGGCAGGCCGCAGCAGTCCTCGGAGTTCGCGGCGATCGACTACGGGCGAGTCAGGGCGGAGATGGACCGCGACCGCACCATGACGCTCACCATCCTCTGGGAGGAGTACGCGATGCTCGCCGCCCGCAACAGGGAGAGGGCCTACGGCTACCCCCGCTTCTGCGAGCGCTACGCCGATTGGTGCGACGAGCACGACGTCGCCGTGACCAGGAAGTTCACACCGGGCGACCTCGGCGAGTTCGACTGGGCCTTACCAGTAAGTAGTGGTAATGCCCAGTCGACGTACACTTTCTGCCCGGCCTCGTGAGCGAAGTGCGCCGTTGCGCCGGCGGACTTCGCGGCCTCGGAGAAGATCTCGCAGAACTGCGAGTAGGAGTAGGGAAGCTTGTGTGCGGTCGCCGCTGCCTCGCAGCGCTCCGCCCACATGAGCTTTATCGGGAGCCTCGGGTTTTTGGACTTGCGCTCGACCAGTGCGCGGGCGTCGATTTGGAGGTGCGACTCGTCCCTCTTCCTCGGCGGCCTCGCGAACAGCGCGGCCGCGTCTGCCTCCGACATCGCCTCCAGCTCGCCGACGCCAAGCCCGCACGTCCTTGGGTACCTGGCGCACTCGCTGACGTCCCTCTTGCTGCAACCGACGATCGCGGCCACGTCGGCCTGGCTGTGCCCGCCCCGCGCGAGCATTAGCAGCACTCTCTTTCGTTTGGACATAAAAGCCCCTTTCCATCTTGGGAACCCCTCTGGCTCCCTACGTGAAAAGGGTCGCACGGTACCATTTTGACCAGATTAGCGGTACCGTGTTCATCCGATGAGCGGTACCATCACATGCTACCGCTCACCAAGGTCCCCGAGACGTCCATGACGGCACTCGCCGGTGCGTCGAAAAGGTCGAACGAAGCCTAGGCGGCATCGGAGGCACGGCACGACGACCTTGAGAACCTCGTCAACCGAATCATCTGCTACCTCAATAGACTGACAAATCCCCAGGTCTTGGTAGCTTGTCGCGATCAGCTGGAAGCGCTTCAAGGCTCTGCAGAATTGAAAACGAGGACATAGTCCGAAAATAATACTCATTCTCCGTTGCCGTGTAGGCATTCATACCCGCTTCGTGCACCAGCAGCTTACCCTTGAGACTGAATCGTACAGAGTATCGGTACCAGACATCGGGATTCATCTTCCTCATCAGGTAGTCTAGGTCCGCAGATAGCTCCACTCTTCCATGCGTTTGTTTCCCAGACGCAAGCAAAAGCAGGATGACCCCTAGCAGCGCGCAGTCGTTTTTCGTTGCCCTGACCTCATCGTAATGCCTGGAGGCATCCTCTGCCATATCGCTGAGTGTATTCTGGTCTACTGTATAGAAGATAAACGGCAATAGGGAATACGCATTAAGGAAATCGACGCCGAGCGCACACAGCAGACGCACCCTTTCAAGAATAGCTGAGGATATGCTTGGATCCAGCATCGGCAAAATGTCTTGGGGAAGATAATCCGGGTAGTTTATGTCACACTTCACGAGGCTTTCTGGCGGCTCTTGCGCAAAGGCGTAAAGCGCGTGCAGCCCACTATCCCAAAAGCGAAGCGCAACCGAAAAGCGGCGCAACAATGCTTGGCGCATGTTGTCAGTCAATCCTGTCGGCTGGAATGGAGGGAACGCCGTCGACATGAGACATTGGCACGACTGCTCGCTAGCCTCGCCAATAACCGCAGGGACCCACGGCGCGACACTGTAGGTGCCCCTTGTCACGTAATAATAACACTCTTTGTATGATAGGTATATCCATGCGTCGAGTTCGTTGAGTCTGTCATGGTCGTCCTCTTTAAGCGCAGCGACAATGCTCCTTTTCCGTTCGCGGGCATCGTCGTAGTACGCTGTGTCGCAGCGCGCTAGGAATTCGTCCTGTGTCCCTCCCCTTTCCACATACTCCGTAAAGTCATGGAGCAGCATGCGAAACAGCATATCCCAATTCCGCAATACAGCAGAGAACTGCTTACGACGGTGCTCCGGAAGCTTTAGATAGGCGGCCATCAGCATGGTCAGATTCTTTGCGATCGGATCGCAAAAGAAGGCTGCCAACGCGCCAAGCTCGTCGAATCCACTCCGCTTAGATAGTTCTCCGAGCCTTCTCCACATACCGGCCTCTTCTGCCGTCGAATGAGGCCCCAATGCCGCCTCACAGAGTATTTCATCCCATCCAACACGATGCCCAGCGGAACTCACTGTCGCTCTTTTTCGTAAGCTTTCGGCGACAGTGAGCAGTTCGTCTCGATTAAACAGGATGCTCAGACGCGACACATCTACTCGATATACCCGAAGGTCAATCTCGCCACTTAAAAGCCCGTACAGTGCCCACCTGCGGGCTGACTCTGGTAATGCCTCCCATTTCTCCGCGATACAGCATTTTTCAAGTAGCCGCAGTTTCTCCTCGTCCAGACAACATAACTCTCTATGGGAATCCTCAAACACCAGCTCATACAAGCGATGAAGGAATTTTACCCCGAAGCTTTCTGAGTCCAACCGATTGAGGCATGCAGCTAGAGTCTCATATGTAGGTGACAACAATGTGTCCACCAACTGTTCGAGAACATCCCTTGCTTCAGCATTCCCCTTTCGTGTCTCTTCGTACAAAAGTTCGAATGCCGCATCGTTTGGACTCTTCGTTTTTTGCACGCGAGGAATAGCCTCGTCTCGAACCAGGCGTTCATAGAGCGCAGCAGGCAGTTTTGCGAAGGCGGGACAAGAATCGGCGCTATAGTCCCATTGCAGCAGCTTCACGGTAAGCTCGAAATAGCGGTCTTGTCCACCTCTGCGCTCAAAGAGGTTGTCACACAGCAAATCGAGGGCAAGACGGGAACCAGGCAGCGCAATCCTGCAGGCATCCCTGTTGCCGCCCCCAAAACAGGGGTCGCCGTTGTTCTCCTTGCAGATTGCGTATATTGAATCGTTTATACTCCTTCGGTCCTCTTTGGAGTAGCGACCCGCAACGAATAGAAACACATTCCGCCAGTAGGCACTGAGCGATAAAGCCCCCAACATGTCACGCTGTTGCTCCGGCCCCTCAATCCGCAGCAGGTGCTCCGCGGCGAAGTACTCCTGAAGCGAGCGTAGAGGAAACAATACGCAGTTGTTGCTTTCCGCATCTGTGGTCTCAGAAAGAAAGGGCAGGCGTTCCGTAATTGCACGATAGAGTTTATCGGTCATTTCTTCCTTACAACCTTGCCAAAGCTCTTCTTTAAGATAAGCGCCGATTAGCCCGTGGCAGCGCGGGGTAGGAAGCTCTGCCGCGGCATTCTCTGCCGTCTCAGATTCCGACTGAAGCAGGTAGGCGATCAATCCGTGCACTTCCTTGACCCAAGCGTAGTCTCCGTCATAGAGACTTGGCAGCAGCTCTTTTTGCAATTCGCGTTGTAGCACAATCTCACAGTATCTGCTAAATAGCTCATAGCGTCGCGTCGGAGGCGTGCTTCCAGATTTTACCAAGAGCACAAGGATGGCAGTATAAAGCGGCGTGGTCATCAATTTCGCGACAAGAGGGTCGTCAAGCGACTTAATCAGTATACTGCGGTACTTTTTGCGATAATCTGGAGACTGCTCTAGATAACTTAGAAGTCGATCGATGTAGCGAATGCAGCATTCGGGAGACATCTCCCTTAGCCTAAGATGCCTGTAGCGTTTTTGCGAGAACGCCGCATCATAGCCCTGTGGCCGTGATGTGCACATCACGATGCTGTCGCATTGCGCTTCCACCAGATCCTGAGACAGGAAGCGGTCAATCTGCCTTAAGAGCTCGGCTCGATTCGAAGATGCCGGTACCTCGTCCAGCCCATCAAATACAAATATCCAAGAATAGCTTTTTAGCAGATCGCGCATAGAGGCAATGCTCAAATCAAGATTGGCTTCCTTTGCGAGCAGGAAAACCAAGTAGTGGAGAATTGAACAGTTGCCTTCGCGTTCCTGAGTTCTTTTAATCCAGGCGGCGTATTCTTTCAGGCGTATGAGAAATGGAAAGCGTTCACATTTTGGAATCTCCACTCCACTCTGCCGCGAATAGGCATGAGGAATCTCGACGTCTGGGCTAAACCGTTTGAGCAGAGATACACGATATATCTGGCAGATGAATTGGCAAAGCGTCGACTTTCCTTGGCCAGCATTCCCAAGTAACACAATGTTGTTTTCACTGACGGTCTGACGGAGCGTGTCTCCATCTCCGCGACTCCTCCGATGCGGTCGATCGCCAAGAAGGAGAATGGAGGCGGCAAGACCGTCGATGCGCTCATCTCCGGCACGCTCTTCTTCAGCCTCCATGTCGATGTAGACGTTTTGTATCGCGATGCTTCCCTCTGCAACATTGCCCGCCTGCTCCAGCCTGACAGGTTCGTCGGCGCGGAACCTCTGACGGACGTACTCCATCAGGCCTCTAAGGTGTTCAAGCTTGAGCTTGCTCAAATAGTCGATTGCCTCTGTCAGCACATCTCCAGGAGTTAGGAATGCGGCATACGAACGTGCAACGTCAGGATTTGCGTCCAGTAACGAGCGAACCTCGTCTGTGCCAAGCACGTAGATTCTCGGAATAATATGAGAGTATTCGGCTACGAACTCATCGGACTTGTCCTTTACGCCGCCCTTTGCGGGTGTAAGGACCACATTGGTAAAGAACAACCACGTTTGCGGAAGAAACGCCGACTCAGACTCAGCCTTCTTGGCAAAACCGTCAAGCTCCTTCTTCAGGTTCGTTCTAAGCCACTGCCAATCATCCTGCTTACCATCTGCACTCTTGTACTTGGCCTGCACTATGGTCCTACCCAAGCACGTAATCTTGCCGCAGATTGAGCAGTGTACGTCTTCAACGACTGCCTCACGCTGCCTGTCCGGGCCGTCACCGTATATTTTGACCCTAACACCAAACAGCTTTGACATGAGTGCTTGGATCAAATGCTCGAAGCCTGCTGAGCCAAGCCTGTCTAGCTCGTGCTTCATGTTGGATCGTCTCCTACTTGCTCTATACGCTCCGTCTGAAAGCGTGACCGGTGCACCGTCCTTTGACAGAGGGATACGTCACGCTCCCATAGCGGGCACTCTCCACCGGAACTCGGAGTCATAGCAACTCTCTGAAGTTTTGTGTGCTAACCATTTCTTGGTCCCACACATACTTTTGAACACGGCCTCGACCCGGCCTCCTGCTCGCCGAATTCATTATACGCGACAATGCCTCTGCTCCGCGTAGTTCTCGTGAGGCGCCCATCATCTTACGCGCATGCCGTCGTAATGCGGAGGCCGACGCAACTCGGAGGACAACCGAGCGCGCAGCTGGAGACGGAATGACCGCTCTTATCCACGCACACACGGCCACCAAACTCACGGCGAGGACAAAGAGACGCGTCAAGTGCAGCGGACAAACAGCTGCCGGAAAGCGGCTCCCGTGAGCCTTCTTCAGCTCGACCGTGACCGACGCCGCCACAAATCGCCTGCCCCCTAGGCCTGTGGTTCCGGCACATCTCCCTCGTGTAGACGGACGGCTCCTGCATGTCGGGCACGCCCTCCCGCCACCTCTGGCGTATGCGCGCCCAGTCCTCTGGATGCGCCTCGATGAAGGCGCGAACAAAGTCGCTCTCGGACGCGTCTTCGCCCAGCATGGCGAATATGGCCCTGACCTTCTCTTTCTTTCGACTTACGAGTGGCCGCATCGGATCACCCCAATCGTCCCATGACCCAACGAGTCGGACGCTCGTCAGAGCCATCGTTTTAAGCCGCAAGGCAGTCTCCGAAACCACGCTCGGAATTGTGCCATCGCGTGTGTTGGTGGCTACGCTTCTCGGCCGGTCACCTCGAGGCCTCGAGCGCGCGACCTCCAGATAAGACATGGCAGTGTTAAGCGCAAACTTAAAGCGCTCGGTAACGACAACACATCCATGACGCGTTCATCCGACAACAATCGCCGTTGCGCAGCCGACGCACCCCGTCGGGCAGCTGAATAGACAGTACCGCGGGGAGCCGGCACCTCCTCGCCGCCCCATATGGCCACCGCGCGCACGGCAGATCTGAGAAACGCCATGCGCAACGGACAACCAACAGACGGGAGGCGTCTCCCGTGAGCCGCCGCAACCTTTCTCAGACGTGGCCGATGCGATCGGCATACCGGAAGGCTACGTAATCACCAAGTACGCCAAAGACGTGGTCTGCGCATGCAAAAGCGGAAACGTTGGTGCTGAATTTTTCCGGAATTGCATACGTGGGGTCGAGTATAAGCAAAAACGGAAATGTCAGGGCTAGGTGTTTCCGATATTGCATACGATGGACCGGGTGTATGTAAAAAACGGAAACAACCGACGCGAACGTTTCCGAAACTGCATGCGGGTAGCGATCGGACACATGCGACCCGAATACGAGCCCATTTCTATGCGCCCGCAGAGTCACGCCGCACGGTCGCCCTCCGTGGCTCGAAGCAGCAGCACGATCGCAGGCACACGACGCGCACGCCGCTGGCGCGCGAAACCGACCCTCATGAACGTGCCCAGCACGGTGGTCGAGCCACCCGTACCCAGGGACCCGGCTCCGTCGGCGTTCACCGCGTCGGTGATGCACCGCCCCTGCTCTTCCTGCTCGTCGTGGCTGCCGTCGGCCATCGTCCGCTAGGTCAACGGACATGCCGAGCGACTGAGCCAGCCTCTCCTTTCCCTCGCCAAGAACCGCCATCGGGCAACCGGAAAGCCTGCACAGACGGAGAGCCAACGATAGGGCTAGCTTCGCCAGATGCCCGGCTGGGTGAGGATGCGCTACCCACGCCGCAGAAAGTGCTGATTGGAGGGATGATAGCCGACGCGACAATTCAGGGCGGTGCGGACTCGCTGGACGCGGGCCGGACCTAGGCATAAAGATGACGAAGTCGCTACTGAACGGCCATTTGATTGCGACATCAATCGCGATGACGGTTCGGATTGGGGCCCCGCTTACCGGAAATGCTTTTCGAAGAACTTCTCGTAAGCCGCGTTCACAGTCGCAATAGCACTCCTTGCGCTTTCGAGATCCAACTCAAGCGGACTGGATGCCGGTATCTTTTCAATTGCCGCGTTCAGACTCGCCAGCATCCGATGACTTATCTGAACATACAGATACGGAAGAACGTCATTTGCTTTGAACTCCAGCGAATAGAAGCGCCGGCGGTTCTTCCAGCAGCATATCGTCCCAAACTCATCTGTGTCGGGCAACAGCACGAAACGCTCAGAAACTCGTCCACTCATGCGCTTTGTGAATACAACTCCGGACGCGTCGAGGGCCCTGTTGTGAACAATTTCGTCACGCAGGCACCCCAGATATGTAGTCTCCCAGCACTTCTCGAACAAAGGACCGTCGACCTGTACCTTGTTCCCAGTGCCCTGATTCTTTCTAAACAATTGGTTGCCCCCTATACGAGAGGGGAGCCGCTCGAAGCTTGCGGGAACATGAGAGAGGGCGTGCACTAACTTGGTGGCGATGTCAAGGCACGAATTCAAAGCCAGCACGAAGCCGTGGATCTCCTTCAGGACGGGTGTCGCGCCCATCCCCATCGTCTCAAAGAGTCCATCATGTTCAAAAGCACTGTCAACCTTTACAATCTCGCGGAAATACCCGGCCAGCGACTGTGCTGCGATGGCATGCGCAGCGTTCAAGCTATCCGCCAGCCACCATACGTCCTGAACATAGAGGTATCGGTTAATCACATCGCTGCTTGCGGAATCGCAGATTTGTTGGAATGCAACGGAGCTGATTGTGCCGGAAGGCCTATAGCCCGTCTTTTCCACGAAAATGGGCAAGGCTTCATTGAAGGCCCAGTATTCCGCATTCTGGACAAACACGCTGCCTTCGATAGACTGGCGCAGTGTCGTAAGCGTAGCGTCCATCGCATAGTCAACTTCATCCCCCCGAAACCACTGGGAGGTCGGTGAATTTTCATCGTACCAATGTATGAGACCGTCGTCTTCCGATATCGCGTGTTCATGTGCTATACCACTCGCGTCTATATACGTTATCATCTTTTTGTTTCCTCATGCCTTCCAAAGGGGCCAGCCAAAAACAAGACGTTAAAAAGTCAGGCATCTGACATTCGCATCCAACTTAAGCGGCAATCCTTCCGCCGACGCACAATCGATGAGTGAGTGTACCCCGGCATAGCCGGGGCTTCGGTAACGCCGAATAGCGGCTCGTTGCTCTTGCGGCGCTCGACTTGCCGACGGGCGAGACGAGGAGCGGGAGGCTTGCGGACTGCCCGTCCGCGGGTCTGGTCATCGATTGGGCCAAGTGGGCGACCGAGCCGCTGGGGTTCGTTTACGAGTCGGGTCCGTGCGGGTTCCAGCTCGCGAGGGAGATCCGGGCGATGGGGATCGACTGCGACATCATCGCCGTGACGAGCATGCCCAGGAGCACGGAGGGCAAGCGGCCCGAGGATGACAGGAGGGACGCGCAGTCTCTTCTGGAGGCAGTGACGGCGCCGAGCAGCAAGTGCAAAGCGGCACACATGCCGAGCGAGGAGTCGGAGGCGGCGCGCGACCTCTGCCGCGCCTACTACGACATGGTGCTGGCGACAAAGCGGTTGAAGACGCGGTTCTCGGCGATTGTGTCGGCGTAGTTGTGGCCGTACTTGATGAAGGTTTCTATCGCGATCCTTCTCTGCTTCGTGCAGAACATGTTGATGTCCTCCTTGCCCCATTTCCGGTCCAATTCTCCACCGCAGTCTCAGGTGGCGAAATTGTAATTGACGGTAACAGGCAAATGCCGCCATTGCGTCCTAGTATGGCAGATGGGTTATTCGGGGATGCGGCTGTTTTACGCTTTGTGCACCCCCAGGTCTCTTTGGCCTGCTGCCCCATTGGGACGCTCTGGTGGTGCGTGTAGACCTTGGCGGACGCGTCGGCGAGTTCGTTGGAGGCGGTTGAGGTGTTTTGCGTAGTGCTCGCCCTAGCACCTCGGCCATGGCCTTCAGCCCATGGGGTCGATCACCTTCACTTCATTCGAATCTTTAGCGCCATGCAAACCGGCCCCCGGTTTAGGTACAATGAGGCTGGAGGGTAGCATGTGCAGAGTAGACATCGTCGCAAACCAGAGCGAGATTCCAGGGATAAAGCTTAGGAAGGGGACCGATGGTCCTGAGCTATCCATGGTCGCGTCCTTTGCCGACATGCTTCATGCGCGCTATAGCTCCATGGGAGGCGCTTCGCGCATACTGATCGTTTACGAACCATTGGTCGACTCGGGTTACCCCGACCTCGTGGTCCTGCGCTACACGCAAACGTTCATGAAACACTGGGATGACACGCGATGCAAGCTGGGAAACACCGATCTTAAGGTTCTCTCCTTCCTCCTTTCAAACCATGCATCTACTGAAGGCATCGCCAAGACCTTAGGCTTCTCGGCCAAGGCCATCGACGCGAGCATCTCTCGCCTCGCTGAGAGCAGCTTGGTGTTCAAAAAAGGTAACGAGTGGAAGTCGTACAAGCGCGACCGGGTGTTTGGGATAAAGGAGATTGTCTCATATGAGGCAAAAATGCAATCGGCGTCGTGCGTGCACAGGCAAGCCGTAATGAACAAAAGGTTTTCTTCAAGCTCCTATGCGATTCTTTTTTCGAAAAGGCCAACGACAACCACGAAATCCCTCTTTGCAAAAACTGGCATAGGATTATTGGCGGACGGAGGACGTTCAAAAGTGATAGCACCACAACAAAACGATTTGCCAAAGAATTATGTGACGCTTAGATTCAACGAATGGGTTGGAAGATGCCTTTGGAGGGGAACTCTCGTATGACGATTGAAGAACTGAAAGCACTATTCACCTCTTTTGAAAACGTCCCATTTGCGAAGGGCGGTCAAAAGATGGTGTTCAGCGCCATACATCCCCAATACGGACCAACTGTAGTCAAAATACTCTTGTCTTCAGACGCACGCACGGAAAGAGAAATCGATTTAGTGAAGCGATATCACTTCAAAGACGTCCCTCGGATCTTTGAAGTGGTCGAAATAGACTATTATGGCAAACCCACAAAAGCCATCGTGGAAGAGCGCGTCATTGGAAAGAGCCTCCGAAACGAAATCGAGTCAGGGCATCGATACGCGCTCGATGAAGCAGTCGACTTCGTGGAGAGCATTCTCAGGATTATCGAGCAGGTTTGGAGCCACAGGATTGTGCATAGAGACATAAAGCCGGAGAATATCATTCTGCGTCCCAGCGGCCAACCGTGCCTGATAGACTTCGGCATCGCAAGGGCTCTTGATGAGGATTCCATCACAAAGACCAACGATCTTGGACCGTTCACTCCCGGTTATGCGGCACCGGAGATATTCACTTTGGGGAAGAACGCGATTGACACTCGAGCGGATCTATACTCTATCGGAGTCGTTACGTATGAATTGATAACTGGCGAAAACCCATTTCTAAAAAATGCATCCAATATTTTACAAGTCCTTTATAACACCACGACCATAACACCTCTTCAGCATACGATTGATGGGGACACCCAGTCACAGTTTATGGGTTTTCTAAGTTCCATGATGAGTAAGGATCGTTTCGCACGTCCTAGGAATGCCTCCGAAGCAATCCAGTGGCTCAACGCCGCAAAGAAGACTTTTCAGCCAGAAAGGCTAATTGTATGAAGTTTGGGATTCAGATGGGCTACGGCCTACAACAAGCCTCAATAGACCTTACGCGTAAATGGGGCGGCGGAGCTGTTGTTGTTACGCCGCGAGTTTTTAGATTCCAAAACGGAGTGCCAATCGAATCCTCAATTATAAAGTATTGCAAAAGAATCTCTAAATACGCCTCCGAGGTCTTTTTTGACCCCATGCTCTATATTGGCAAAGATCAGATACGGCAAGTCGCGAATGCCAAGTACTCGCAAAGGGTCAACGGGACGAATGCAGACGGATACCTCAACGCCATACCAGAAATCCTAGCCCTCAACGAAGAATGCAATACAAGCGCGACAATACTTCCCTCTTGGACCATAGGAGTCTGTGACAATGAGTGGGCATTATACCAGGAACGCTCGTCACACGTGGCAAAGCAGCAAAACGCTGAACGCCGAGTGTTTGTTACACTATCGCTCTCGTCTGACCTACTAAAACAAGTGGAAACGATTGATTGGATTGCAGAAAACTCAGATAGGTGGCATTCAGATGGTGCGTTTCTTGCCCTCGAACATCCTAACAACGACTATCTGACCCATGAACCGCTGTGGCTGCTCAACGTGCTATGCCTAATTGCGTCACTTAAGCGGACGGGAAAAGAGGTCATGATTGGGTATGGAAGTCATCAGCTCCTCTTTTCCGCACTTGCAAAGTGTGACTACCTGTGCTGTGGCAACTTTCTTAATGTACGACGATTCCACACCGAGGATTTTCGCCAGAGTAGGGAAGAAGCCCGAGGCCATAGGGCGACATGGTATTACGTCCCACAGGCGTTATCTGAGTTTAAGGTCCCCTCGCTTGACCTTGCACATGCCATGGGCGTTTTACAAAGCTTAAAACCTCCTTACGAAGATACGTACGCCAACATGCTGTTCGCAGGGGCAATTCCATCAAGCACAGCATATAACGAAGGCATGTCTTTCAAGCATTACCTAAACTCGCTCTACTGGCAAAGTGAGCAATTGACCCTAAGGGACTACGATGAGACTTTCTATGCATGCCAATCGCTCATAAGGACCGCTGAGACACTTGTAGACGGTCTCCGTCAGGTTGGGGTGCATGACAGGGACAGGAACTTCTCGCAAGCGTCGCAGGCGTGCAGTCAGGCAATCTCGGCATTTAACACCAAAATGGGGTTCGTCATGAGAAACGCGTGGCACGAGCTGTGAGCAAATCCCAAACGACCTTACTATAACGACGAGCAAACCTGCCCTCACGTAGTACGCAGAGCGTCCACAGCTCGACCATGAGAAACAGACGCGGTTCAGGCCACAACATTACCCATATACACCGACTTCATAATCGTTATTGTTGTAATAATAGTTCGTAATCTTTATATGGTTTGAATGTAAGCGCCAAAAGTAGCGCGTCTTCACCTGCGGCGTAATCGGCGAGACAATCGTTGCCAACCAACGGACGGGAGGCAGCGATGACGTCGCAACAGATCCAGAACAGGGCATTGCGCAGGGAGCAGGTCGAAAGGTACCTGGCCACCGACATGACGGTCAAGGAGTGGTGCGGGCTCAACCACGTCAGCGAGTCCACCATGTACCGATGGATGGCCCTCTTCCGTAACGAGGAGCCGGGCATGTTCGCGGACCCCACGTGCGGGGAGTGGATCGAGCTGTCGCGCGACTCGATGGCGGCGAGGACCGCGCTGGCGGTCAGGCCGGACGGCGATGTGGCCGGGTCGGGGGCCGAGGCCGCCAGTGACGAGACCTCGCGCGCCGACGTCGCGGGCGCGCTGGTGGTACGCGTGAACGGCGCCGACGTCGTGGTTCCGGAGGGCGTGTGATTATTCCGAGCTATATCGGCATCCGTTCCAGAGCGTCGGTCCAGCGTTCCAAGCATCGGCACCCATTACGGGTACCGGCACCCCTTACGGGCAACCGGCACCCATTTCATGATGTCGGTACCACTAAAGTTCGCGGTATGTTCCCCACTCCCCGTCGTCAAACGCGTCTGGGTGGGAGAGCGGAAGGACGGTCACCTCGTCGTCGTAGATTGTGGCAAAGGTCCCGTATCCGACGTACTCGTGTGCCGTGCGCACCGCAAGCTCGAAGAGAGCGCCGTATGGCGAGGAATCTATGTCTACTGGGGCGATTTGCGCCGTTGCGGCGTCGACGATCAGGTCCTCGAGTTCCTGCGGGACGGGCATCCACAGGTGCTGCGAGCACACCTTGCGCAACGCGCGCCTAATTCTTCTTTCGTTTGGCATATTCCCTCAGCTCCTCGTCCATGCATCGCTCTCGCATCGAGACCTCGCCCCTGAGCTCGATGGCGTAGGCGTTGTTCTTGAGGCGATCCACGATGGATTCGGCGGCGGGGTAGTCCCCCATGCGGGACGGCCACCCCTCCACGCGGTACTGGGCGCAGACTATGGTCGACTTCCTGGCCCGGGTCCGCGCGTCGACGACGGCGAACAGCTCGTCGACCGCCTCGGGCTTGGTCTCCTTCAGGAGCCAGTCGTCTATGACCAGGAGCTGCTTCGTCTTCAGCTGCTTGGTGCGCTTGGCGTGCGCGATGGGGTCATAGCGCAGCGTGCCGAGCTCGTCCACCATCTCCGGCATCGAGACGCACTCCACGCGGTAGAGCTGGCGGCAGGCCGAGAGGGCGAGGGCTGACACGAGCCACGACTTTCCCGCCCCGGAGGCGCCGAGCACTATCACGTTGTGCCCCTTGGCTATGAAGGCGCAGGTCGCGAGCCTGTCGATGAGCCCGATGTTAGAGTCGGGCGTTTTTAGCCAATTGTGGAGTCGGATTAAATTGACCAATCCTAGTCGATTGATAATCGCCAATTCCAGTCGGATCTAATTCGCC
>CADBDT010000035.1 GCA_902793465.1 uncultured Coriobacteriaceae bacterium
CGCGTTTGTGGGGTGCCATATCGCCCCTACGGCCGATTGGCACCAGAATTTCAAACACATCTACCCAGTTTGGAAGTGAACGGGCCTCTCGCCGTCCCCGTCGTTTGGGAGGCGCTCGGCCATACGCATACAGGATCGCAGACGGCTCGGGCGCAGGATCGCATGGCCCGCCAACCGCTCCCTACCTAAAGCGCTCGCGTCGCAGCAGCGTTAGCAACTCGTCCTGTCTACTCAGGGTCTCTTCGTCGGGCACCGGCCGGTATAAACCCAGGTCACGCGCGATTTGCCGCGCCGGATACCGGAACTCGCTTGCGCACCTTAGCTGCGACCGGTTGATGGATGTCACGAGATATCCCATGGCCTTCATGTCGTTGCGGCGAATGCGGGTCTTCTCGGCAGCAGAATCCTCGTCGTGATGCTCGTGGCTGTCGTACTCCCCCGTTATGCGCAAGACCTTGCCGTCAACCTTGCGCTCCCACATAAAGTCGGGCGTGTAGGTCTCCCCACCCACATAGGGCGCCAGACGCTTGCCCACGCTTACCGACTTGTTTACCTCCGGCATAAGGAGCGACCACCCGCCTCGGCGACGGGGCAGACACAGCGCGAGCAGAGAGTTTGTCTCCTGCGGAGAGTTGCAGTTATCGGCAACCCACCTGAGCGCCTGTCTGGCCCTCACCGTACCGCGCGAACCGTGCATCCTGGACACAAACTCGGCAAGCTTTGCGCGAGTGGTAAGCGGTTGCAGATCCTCGTGCTCCTTAAAGCCGCCTGTGCCCAGCAGATAATACCCGCCGCACAGTTCGTTTCCAATCTGCGCAAGCTCCTCGACGGAGAACAACGGCGCCAGCTGTAGGAACACGAACTCTGGCGTAGAAACATAAAGGCTTGGGGCAATCTTCCTAAACGCGTGAACGGGAACGTCTCCCACCCAAAGGTGCGGGCGGAACTCCGTGGCATAGCGGCGGACGTCCTTGTTTCCCACCAGAACGTCCAAAGGGCACTGCTCCGACATAATAAGGCCGTGCTCCCTCGGCTTAAGCTTACGCGCGTCCTTTACGCTGGGCATGGCGTTTGCAAGCGACCTTGCCTTTGTGCGCGAGCTGGTGGCGAGCCCCTCGGATTGGCGCCAATAGCGCATTGCGGACATGTGGCTTACATAAAGGTTCATTTTTTTGTCCCTCCTTCGACTGTGGTAAGCCAACCATACAAAAGGCATGTCCCCGCAAACTCGCACCTGGCTCGCACGAATTGCGCGGGCTTTTGGAAAACAGGCACGTTTAGCTGCACGGAATACCGCGGCAAAACTTTGCACAACGTTTTTTTGGGATTTTCGGCTCACGACGGCTTCACATTTGGCGATAGGCCCAATGCGTGTAGGAGCGATATTCAGGCCGCAGCCGGTTCCGGGCTATACGGGCACGAGCTTACGCGCTAGCACCCGTCCTCTTCCAGCTCGCGTATGCGCCGCATGACCTTTACCCCGTACTCAATGCTTAATACGTCATTATTCAGGTTTCGATCCTCTCGGATTCTGGCAACTGCCTGCTCCACGTCCAGCGTATGGTAGGGACCGTAGCATGCGCGCAAATCTGCAGCTCCAATCTGTCTATACACAGTCTTGCTCGGCATGTCGAGCATGCATGACCACGCGCGATACACGTAACCCATCCAATGCAGCTCGTTGGCGGTATAGCGCGCAGAACCGTAGACCTTGTTGCCATACTGCCCCTCGACCTCGCGTACCAAGGCACCCGCGTCTTGAGGCTCAATTGGAACGAAACCCGAATCGAAGCGCCTTGCCACATCCGACAGCATAAAGCGCCGTACAAAAACGGCTGACCCGCTGTCGCTGTTAGTAACCGAAGCTTCAAACACCATGGCCTGTAGCGAGCACGCACGACGCATGTCGCGACTCAGCTTTCCCATGACAACAGCTCCTCTATGTAGACGCCCTGACCGCGGTACGCCCTTCGCGCCACCTTGGCCTTGTCGAGACCCTGTGCAGATGCCTCGGCGCTGCGCTGCAGCAGATCACGCCTTTCGGCCTTGCAGAGATAGCAGCTTTCCAATACTTCCAGCTTGTCAAACGCCTGGTCCGACAGCAGCACGTATTGTCTTCCAAGGTTGGTGGCCGCGAGGCTGTGCTCGCATATTACGTCGGTCTCATCCCCATCAATGAAGGCGTTGATTACTTCGTACATACGGTTGTCTGCAATGGGTGCGACTATATAGTCGCATTTGCGCACCTCCTCGCCAATTTGCCGTATAACCGGGTGATCTTTATAGCCGGTCAGACGGCCCCGAAAGAGGGCGACGGCAAGCATCCATTCGTTGTTAACCGAGTATGTTTTGGAGACGAGACCAGTGGGGTCGAAGCCCAACACGTATGCTATTCCACGGTCCGACGCTGCCACAAACGAGGCCGACTGATCGAAGCTTTCTCCACAATAGAAACCTTTGCCAAAATCGTTACCACTGCGGCAACGGCCAAGCGCTGGCGGCCCGTCAAGACCGCACTTGGACCCATGGAACAAGGGAATACGGTTTTGCTGTGTTAGCTCCTCGATTCTGAGCTGGGACTTGATGCCATTAAGACGAATGCCCTGTGCGTAGGCAAACGAGTAAAACGACTCCAGCGAGTCCCTTCGGGGAGGTGACTTGTGCGCGAGCCAACGTTCCACACTCGCGCTGCCCACCTGGATCTGTTTGGCTAGATCGGCCGTGCTCAGTCTCAATAGATCCTTGACGGTCCGTATGTCGCTGGCAAACTTGAGTTTGTTCATGGTATGGCGGTACCTCACTAAACTTAGTTCCATCATATGATGGATATAAGTTTAGTTTACTGACACAAGCAATGCAATAAGGCAGCCGCAAAGATTTGCAGCAGTGAAGAGCTTTGAGGACCTCACCGCTTGCCGACCTTGCGGGTATTTCTCTTTCGTGCTTGCGTCAGTCAACTTGGAGGAATAGCCCGCTCATGCATAAGCCAAGCAGTCCCTTTAAGGACGTTGCGCGGCGACTCAGGACCTCAATAAGAATGTCCCACGGCCGAGCGAGGTCTTCTTGCCGTCAGGCGCCGCGATTTGCCGCACACCCCATATGCGCGGGGACGGCGAGAGGCCCGTTCACTTCGAAATCCCGCCGAAGTGTTTGAAATCTGGACGGCCGATTTTACGGGGTCCTATTCGCGGTACCTCTGACCTGCGGGTTTGTGGGGTGCCATAAAGCCCGTACGGGCGAATGAGACCAGGATTTCAAACACATGTACCCGATTTCGAAGTGAACGGACCTCTCGCCGTCCCCGTCGTCCCGCGGGAGGAGAAGCGCGCGTCCGGGGCTTATGCCAACGCCGCCAATGTCGACGAGCAGAGGACAAGACATGCGTAGTCGTGACCCTTCTTGCTCCTGCGAGCACGTCTGCCACTCCTGGGGTCGGCTCTGACCCAGACACTATCCAGGCGCAACGCGTCGCCACACGCCCGCATGCTGCTATGGTTTGCATACTTTGCAAGGCTTGTAGCCCTGTGCAATTATGTTCTCCCTCGTGTCGTCCACGTCCTCGCGATTGTGTGCGGCGATCTTCTTAACATGCTGGCACGAAGGCCGATGGAACTTCTTCGTGTTGTGGTTCAAAACGTAGGCGGTCGTGGCAGGAGGAAGTCCCTGGTCGGGGAAGGGGTTCTCTGTGCCACCGGCACCTTCGGCGGCATCAGTCGACTCGGATTGCGACGGTTCGGGCTCTTCCTCTGGTTCGGGAGCGGGGGCAGGTGCAGGCTCGGGCTGGGGCTCGACCACGACCTTAAAGTCCTTGGTCTTCCTGTTCCCATTCGCGTCGCAAGCAACCACCGAGACGGGGTACTCCCCCGACTTCTGGGTATTGACCTCGCCCTTAACGACATACCACGCGCCATCGCCCGACGCCGGCTCCTCGCTCAGGCGCTTCGCGTTGCCATCCACCGGGTCGGCAACGGAGACCACGTTGTCCGCGGGATCATATTTCGCTCCATAAGCGACGTTCACATGGTCTTCTTTGGTCTTTATCTCGGGCGCATGCGTGTCCTTGACCTCGAAGACAAGCTCCTCGTTTCGAGTCGCATCTCCCCTCGCAAGCTCAAAGACCGCAGTCTGCTTTCCCAGCTTTAGAAGCGAAATGTCGCCGACGGGCTTCACCGAAACGGTATTGTCGCTGCACGAAACCAGGCTCATTACGTCAAAGGCCTTGTTTGAGTACTCCAGCACCTTCGTGCTTTGAGCAAGCTGGGCCGCATTGACCGCCTCTGTGTCTGCGGTCGCTCGCTTGGCGCCGTCGGTCAGCTGTACAGCTTCTTTTGACACATTTGAAGCCGCGCCGCTCTGGGTCTTCGCGCTCGGCGGGGCAAGCGCCACCCCGAGCAGAAACAGCACGGCTATTGCCACGCCTTTTAGCCAGCCCTTCCTAAAGACTGTGCCAAGCAAATCACGCAACGGCTTTATTGGCGCCGAGAGAATCGCGGCGGCGGCAAAGACCAACGTCGACGCGCTGGGGAAGTACGCGGCGGCACATATGCCGAGGAACGCCGCAAGGATCCATTGCAGAACAATCGCAAGAGAATGACGCATAGCAAGCCCCCCGTGGTCAAACACAACTTAAACTAACGCTAGCATACGACAGCCCTGGACAAATGGTCTTTTCCGCCTACGGGACTGCATCTGTTCCGTGGAAACCGGATTCACAAAATGCTTCCCGCCGTCTTTGCTTTTTTAAAGATTTTCGGATCCATTCCGAGGCCTTGCGCGTGCTTCCAAGCCATTGTCCGTCGTCGGAAAACGCCGCTCCCTGCACTTGGGACGCACCGTTTGTGCGGCAGGCTTCAGACACACACGTGGGGCAAACCACGAGCGGCGTTACATACCTATAGGCCGTCACAACTCTGAGGGGCGGGGACGGCGAGAGGCCCGTTCACTTCGAAAACCCACCGAAGTGTTTGAAATATGGGCACCCGATTTTACGGGACCCTATTCGCGGTACCTCTGACCTGCGGGTTTGTGGGGTACCATATTGCCCCTACGGGCGTTTGGCACCGAAATTTCAAACACATCTGACCAGTTTGGAAGTGAATGGCACCTCCGCCGTCCCCGTCGTTCCGTGGGAGGAGAACCACACCCAGGGTTTATTCAGACACCCCAAAACCACCAGGTAAAGAGCCACGGCCCGTACATTTGTGACTCGCGAGTTGCGGTGAAGGGACGACGAGAGAATAATCGCTTCCGGCACGTCGAGCGAAATGGACTTGTGCCATTGACTCCTCACCCAAGCCGCCGCTAAGGTGCCGCGACTTCTGTCCACACACACACACACAAGGAAAAAGTCATTACCAGGCGGGACTTTTACTTTATCGAATACGCACGTGCCACGAACACCTCCACACGCCACGGTATGTTAACCTTATCCAAAGGGGGCGTTGCCATGCACGCGAAAACAGATGCACGTACTTTGAGTGTCCGCGACGTCGCGCTAGCGATTAGTCCCGTACTCAAGCAGTGGCCCATCCGACGCGCATGGCTCTACGGTTCTGTTGCCCGCGGCACGCAACACGCAAACAGCGATGTAGACCTCATAGTCGAGCCTTTTGAGGACGCTGGGATAGGAATGGGGATCGTACTCCTGCAGGACGAGCTGGAAGATGCCCTGGGCTTGGATGTTGACGTACACTCGGTGCCCGATCCCAGACGCACGAACCCCGCCTTCATTCGCAACTACGAGAAATCGAAGGTGATTGTTTATGAGCGCACGGCAAGATGACGAAAGGCGCATAGGAGAGATCTGGCACGCCATCACGCAGCTCGAACGCAGGCTCAAAAACGGCAGAATTGGCAAAAGCGTACTCGTCGCGCCGCGCAATGAGTTGGAGGAGATGGCCTCGGCGGGAATCGTATATAGCGTTCAGCGAATCCTGGAAGAGACCGTTGCTCTTTCGGACGACACCAAGGTGTCATTTCCAACGTATTCCTGGAACCAAATCCGCGGAATGCGCAATAGGCTTGTTCACGACTATTCAGGCACCGACTTTGATTTCGTGTGGGAGACCATACAAACCGAAATACCCACGCTCAAGCAACTATGCCTGGACTATTGCGCCATGCACGGCATCCAGGTCGTGGACATAGCTCACGACGACAGGCCCCGCTAACGAATGGGCTCTGCACACGCGCCTGGAAGCTTAACAATCTGTAAAGGCAACCCTTTAAGGGACTATTCTTTCAGAGACTCAGCCCTGCCAGCTAGAACTTGACTGGACTCATGTAGTTCAGGGTCGAGTGCAGCCTCTCGTTGTTGTATCACCAACAAGTCGCTGAAGGCCAAGATTGTTTTGGACGAAGAGCGCAGCGATCTGCGCGAATTGCAGACAAAGCTCGGCAACTACATATGGTGATACACCAACGAACGGCTGTGCTCGATTCTTTTAAGTTTCCAACCATCCGACACGAACCCATGACCTTTGGTTAGATTTGAGCTGGCCCTTTGACGAGATTCTCATTTCCTCCAAGAACGGGCTTAACAACGAATGCTCCACATGGGACTGCCTTGCTCCAATAAGACGGGGACGGCGAGAGGCCCGTTCACTTCGAAATCCCGCCGAAGTGTTTGAAATATGGGCACCCGATTTTACGAGGTCCTATTCGCGGCACCTCTGACCTGCGGGTTTGTGGGGTGCCATAAAGCCCGTACGGGCGAATGAGACCAGGATTTCAAACACATGTGCCCGATTTCGAAGTGAACGGGCCCTCCGCCGTCCCCGCCGTCTCGCAAACGGCTGCCCGAAAAGGGGTACCGTGAGGGGATATTCCCCTGCGGGTACATCGCGAGAATACCATTCCATTGTGAGGAGGGCTATCTGCGATGTACCCGATGGGGAGTATCCCCTCACGGTACCCCCGTCACGCCTTCCGGCACACGAACAGCACATTGGCGTCGTAGTCGGCGGGGCCGACTACGGGCAGGATCCGCTCGGGACAGTCCTCGCCGCGGATGGGCTCGACCTCGAAGCCGGCGGCCGCCAGCAGCTCCGCGCTGTCGCGGCCGAACACGCGCAGGTGGTCGTGCTGTCCGAAGCGCGCGACGCGCCCCGCGGGGTCGGTAACCGAGGCGTCCTCGTCCACGGTGGCGTACGTGGGATCGATAGGAAACGAGCAGATAAGAATCCCGCCGGACGCCAGCACGCGCCGCACCTCCGCCAGCGCGCGGCGCCAGTCATCCACGTGCTCGAGCACGTGGTTGCACACGACGACGTCGAACGACCCGGCCTCCATCCCCGTGTCCTGTATGTCGAGCGCGAGGTCCGCCTTCGCGAACAGGTCCGCCGTCGTCACCGAAACGCCGTTGCGGCGCATCCAGCGCAGCATGCTGTCCTCGGGCGCGAAGTAAAGCACGCGCCTGCCCCGCACCAGCCCGCTGCGTTGCGACAGCCACCACGCCAGTATCCGGTGCCGGGGCAGCGCGCCGCACACGGGACACAGCACGTCCTGCCGGACGCGCTCGTATCGACCGGGGTCGCACTTGTCCAGCCGCTCCATGTAGCGGCCCGACGCCCAGTGCGGCACTTTCGTGTCGCAGCAGGGACAATACCCCACCGCACCGCGACCGTCCGCAAGGCCCCGGCCGTAGCGCACCACGTACCACGCCCTACGCGCACGCCTCGCCAGCCCGACCGCGACGCCGCCGGCCCAGGCGTCCCACGGGAACAGCTTGAGCCGAAGCCCCACGCGCGTAGCCGCGTACGTCCCGAACGCAACGATCACCTCCGCGGCCACCGTGCTCGCCGCGGCGCCAACGCCCCCGAGCGTGGGAATGAGCGCGAGGTTAAGCACGAGATTCACAACCGCCCCGCCCACCTCGCTCGCGAGCAGCCAGCGCTCCCTGCCCGCAGGGATGAGCACCTGCCCGCCCAGGATGTTGCTCACCGCCACCGGCACCAGGCACAGGGCAAGCACCCTGAGAGCGGGAACCGCGGGCAGGTACTCCTCTCCCGCCGCGATTACTAACGCGGGCTCCGCGAGCGCCAGGACGGCGACCGTCACCGCCGCCTGGATTGCGCACACCAGCCCCATCGTGCGGCGCGCGAGCCCCTCGAACTCGTCGCGCTCCCCCCGCTCCCACAGCTGCGTGGCCTGCGGCAGGGCGGCGTTCCACACGATCCCGCTTATGGCAATGAGACCCACCCGCACCTTCGCGGCGACCTGGTAGTAGCCCACCTCCGCGGGCGGGCTCATAATCCCCAGCATCACGATGTCCAGGTTGGCGTATATGAGCGTGGCGCACGACATGAGGAAGAACGTAAGCGACGGCCGCAGGTGGCGGCGCACATCCTTGTGCCCGCGCACGAGCCAGCCACGCCACGCACCGTCCACCGCCTCGCCCTCCTCGCGCATGGCGCGCGGCACGAACGCGAACCCCACGAGGGCGCACCCTGCCGTGGACAGCATGGTAAGAGCCGCGTACCACAGCAGGTCGCCCTCGTCGTGCACGAGCAGCACCAGCAGCGCAAACACGAGCGCCCGTACGGCAAGGTCGCGCAGCAGCAGGAAGCGGTACCGCTCCAGCCCACGGTACAGCCACTCGCATCCCAGGCAGTCAACCACGAGCCCGACCCCGAGCGCGACGTACAGCTGCCAGGACGCCCCCAGCCCCGGGACGACCACCACGCAGAGCGCGAGCAGCGCCGCCGCCCCAAGGGTCAGCAACGCCCCCAGGCAGAACAGCTCGCTCGTCAGTCGGGCCAGCCCTCCCCCGCCGCGCGCTGCCGCCACGGAGCGCATGCCGTACAACGGTATGCCCATCTTCGCCAGCAGCGAGAAGTAGCTCACCACCGCCGCAGCGAACGCCACGCTCCCCAGCGCCGCAGGTTGCAACACGCGCGCGGCGTAGAACACCGTGAGAAACGAGAACGCGTAGTTGCACGCCGTTGCCAGGCCGATAAAGAGGGCGTTGCGCGTCACGGCGCTTCCGGCAAGGCGCAGGCGACCGCCCGTCCCTTCGGAGACCTCAGGCCTACCCATGTCGCCCTCTTCCGCCATGGAGGAACTCAAACGCGCACCGAACCTCAGAGCCAACACCCCTCACAAACCGATAGCAGGCCCGTGCCGCACGATATCCCGCCGATTTGCGAATCCTATAATGCCGCCGTATCGTACGCAGCGCTCGCTCGCGATTCGCCCGCGCCATCCCCTCCTGTTCCGCGTCCAGCGCAAGGTCCCTCGACAGCACGTCTTCCACCAAACGAGCGACGCTCTTCTCAAACACGCGCTCGCTGAACCTCTCCTCGTACAGGCGTCTTGCATTGCGCCGCATATCGTCAAGCTCGTCCGATCCAGAGCCCAACACCCGCCGAATGCAATCGGCCAGCTTCCCTGGATCATTCTCGCCATATACCAGCCCAGCGCCGTACTCCTTAAGCAGCGCCGCCGAGCCCGTGCTCGCGGAGCAGACGACCAGCTTTCCCCGCTGGCACGCCTCGGCGACGACCACGGGCATGGGGTCGTCGCGCGACGCGCACACCAGGCAGTCGACCTCGTCGTAGAACGAGAGCATGGCCTCGCGTCCGAGCGGACCCACGAGCGTCACGTTCGGGAGGCTTGCGGCCTCGCGACGAACTTCCTTAGCAAACTTGGCGTCCACAGGCTCCCCTACCAGGACGAAGCGGCACTCACAGGCCACCTCTGGCCCCAGCGAAGCCGCCGCCCGCAGGAGCACGTCCTGTCCCTTGCGCCAGGAAACAGTGCCCACCAGAGCAAAAGTTAGCGACCGTCCCTCTTCTGCCTCACATGCGACATGCGGCTGCCGGTCCTCAACGCCATACAGCAGCTCCCTTATCTCGTATTGTGGGCGCGCGCGAAGAAGGGTCTGTCGCGCCCACTCCCCGGGCGTCGCCACCACAACACTCTCGTGGAGCTCCTGCGGGAGCAGCCAGCCACGCCGCCTGCCGTAGCCGTTCGCCTCGTGCACCCACCACAGGACAGGCGTATCCGTTCCGTTGAGGGCGCTCACAATACCCCCGCCGTGAACCGTGTTGGCCACCACCAGCATAAACGCATGTGCGTGATCGGCTAACAACCCTAACGCCCGCTCATGCGCAAGCACTACAACGGGCACCCCAACCGCAACTACCTCCTCGCGCAAGGGGCCGTCCTCATACGACAGCATTGCGGGAAGCAGTCCCAAGCCCTTGAGTGCCTTCGCCAGCCCGAGCAACGCGATGGGTGCGCCCGTGAGACTTAAACTATGGCTGATAAGGAGAGCGGCCTTTCGGGTGTTGCTGTTGTCCAAGAACGAGCCGGCGCCAAACACCTCTGCGCCAGCACTCGCCAGGGCAGATCCAAAGGCAGAATATGAACAGTCGTATTGAGTCGCTTCACTCACGAGCCCACCAGCTACATCAATCGAGCAGAGAATAGCCTTGAAGTATAGCCACCGCCGTTCAAGTGAGCAAGACGAAAACGAAGGTTTACGTCCGATGTTTTGTCCTCGCCAGCTATCGTAAGGCGGGATTGCGACAACCCACGATTTTCGTTTTCATGGACACGCGAAGGAACGGCAAAGCAGCTGTAGTGCCACGCGAAAGGGCACAGACGCCAGATGCAGCGCTTGCAAAACTACTCGTAAACGACCATGTGGTCTTCGAGCATCGCACTGCAGCAAGGCCCACATCAACGGTGATTGCGCCCGATCATCGGCCAACACCGGCTCGAGATATCAAGACGCTTACGCATTCCTCTGGCGCAACCGTGGTTCGGACAGCCTCGAGCGGGGACGGCGAGACCCCCGTTCACTTCGAAATCCCACCGAAGTTTTTGAAATTCGGGCACCCGATTCTACGGAGTCCTATTCACGGTACCCTTGACCTGTGGATTTGTGGGGTGCCATATTGCCCATACGGCCGATTGGCACCGAAATTTCAAACACATGTGCCTGGTTTCGAAGTGAACGGGCCTCTCGCCGTCCCCGTGTCCCATGCACCACCATCCGCGCACGTTTTCTCACGGGATTCAGCTACGAAGCACCTGCACAGGGGCGCTGCTCGGAAGCAACGCCGCGCACCTCGTTGCCCAGCCATAACCCCTGCGCCGCTAGAAATCTACAAACGCCGTCTCAATCGCCACTGCCTGGGCCTCCTCGAGCCCAGCCTTCTCTGCATAGCTTCGCCAGCTCTTAACAGCACGACGAACGCCTTCCACGATTGCCTTGGCACGACGTGCCGAGATGCTCATATGACCGGCACACGCGAGCAGGTCGTCATAGGAAATGTCGTCGCGCTTCCCGTTTAACGACATCTGGTGGCGTCCCGTCCACGCGCCGTGGGGGTTGTAGGCATAAGTTACGTCATACGCGGGCGCAAGCGACCACACGCCACGCTTGTTCATGAGGAACGATATATTCTTAACGTGGTCGTCGTTGTTCCTCGCCATAACGTTGAGCACCATGCGTCTGTATAGCTGTTCGACCTCTGCCTGTCCAAGACCCAGATTGCGCGCGACATCCACGGCCTGCTCGTAACTGTATGCACCCGCCTGGTTGAAGTCGAAGTGGGCAATTGCTCCGAGCGTCTGCATGTGCAGCTTTTCCCCAGAATCGGTGCGGTCGAAGCGCTTCGTCAAAAAGTGGTGCCTCCCCGATTCCTCATAGAGCCTGCACTCGGACATCTGGATGCCAGCATCGACTGCCATGAGGTGATATGCGTACTCAATCCTCGTGTAGCATGGTGCGTCGTCGTCTTCCTTGTCGGCATTGCCGTCCATTCCGTCGAACTTGAGCAGCCAGTATGTGTATCCCTCGCCTGCGTTTACTTGTCCCGATCGAATGTCTCCCGTCTGCTCGTTCCAGGCAATAAGCGCCTTCGCCCGCGCTCCGCCCGCAGACGACCCAACGCGTATAATCTGCGCCATCGCCTCTTCGTCTTGCGATATTCGGATGCCTTTCCTCGCGTTTAGGACGTCTTGGGCAAGCTTGGTAAGTTGGTCGAGGTCGAGCTCATCCGATTTCGCAGGGTCTGGTCCAATAGTCGGCTGGAATTCTAGCGCCCCCATGCCTCGCACGCCCGTGTAGCAAAGCCTTTCCACGGCGTTCATCGATCCACGCGGTCTCCCTTGCGAGTCCAGCCATGCGTCAATAACCGCATTTCCAAACTTGTCGGGAAGAGAGTCGGCAAGAAGCCCTGGCAGACCATGAAACGACTCTCGTGCGAGCGCGGGAAACGAGTAGACTCGCCGAGCGAGAGGCATCTCTAGCGGGGAAAGCTGCATGCCACTGAGCAGGAAGTCGCGGTCGTACTCGAATATCGCAGCGTCTTCGCCGTCATCGAGAGCCACTGTGCCAATGCGCGTTCCCCATAGAATGACCTGGGCTGCAATGCTCACTGCTCGTCACCCCACTTCCAAGCGTCCGTTGTGACAGGACGCTTGCTCGGGGAGATCGCCCGCTGCCTGCTGTGTCCCATATTCGCAATTTCCGATGGGCGTGTGACGGCCACCGGCACGAGCACGTCCGCGTTTGCCAAGAGCCCTAGCGACCGCAGAACGCTCAACAAGCTGCTCACGTTCGAGTCGTGTCCGTTCTCGATGTTCGAGAGGGTTTTGAGCGATACGCCCGCATGGTCTGCAAGCTCGCGTTGGGTAAGCGGCGTGTCGATACGCGCTGCCCGTATTCGCTTGCCTAGCTCAGCAAGTACGTTTTCGTTGGAGGTCGTGTTTAGGATTATCATGGTTCTTCCAATGAGTAGAATATTACGTGTTACAAGTGTTTTTATCAGTTAATACGTAGTATAGTACTATTTATTCAGCATGGATACACGTCGCTTTGAGAATGTGCATCCAGAGCTGAAGGGCCGATAGCATTAGGACCATGCGCGCACGAACGACAAAAAATGCTTCGTGGGGGGGGCTGAGCCATACCTAGATGAGCAAGGCCCCGGCTCTCGCCCCGGCCGAGCGGGGACGGCGAGAGGCCCTTTCAATTCGAAACCGCACCCAAGTGTTTGAAATCTGGACGGCCGTTTTTACGGGGTTCTATTCGCGGTACCTCTGACCTGCAGCTTTGCGGGGTACCTTATCGCCCGTCGGCATCGGAGTAGTACCGCAGCGACTCTTGCGTGTATCCCGGAAGGCCTTGTGCAAAAACAATCACGTCATGAATTACGAGAGACTCGAATAGGAGGCCAAAGAGCCGAGCGGTTCCACTACATGGATCGTCACGGGAGAAGAGCCCGTTTGCCCACGTAAGATACGGTAAGCTGCCTTCTTATGCTGCAAACGCCAGGTTATAACAAGGATTTTCGAGGACTATCAATCGTGTTTTTCGAGATTGCCGTGCCGTGTGCATGCGACTAATCCCGACCATTTGGCAAACAGGAGCCTTAGGGCAAATATGCCGCTAGCTCTGGATACATGTCCAAGTGCTTCCGCACGTAGCAACGGGCAAACCCCGCAAAAGGTGTCTCCGATCGCAAAAGGGTCCTCACTGTTTTCTTTGCCACAAAATCATCCTTGTTGCTCACATACTCAGACAAGCTAGAATAGAGCAGATTCATCTGCCTCTGCAATGCCTTGAGCCTTACGTCCGACGCATGCGTCCTTAGAGGTGTGCTCTCGGACGTAAATACCTCCTCGATAAGCTGAGCGGTAAGGCATGCCTCTGAGTCGCTCTTGTTGAGCGCTCGAACCCTAACGTCTTCTCCGATCAGTTCCTGCTCCAAAAGCAGTTCTGGATCTCGCACGCAGCAATCAATGATGCCAGCATCATACTTTTGCTTGTTCTTGACCTTGTTGCAATGCCCGCACGAATAGAAGAGGTTGCTCCAATCGTACTTGCGCTCTAGAAATCGGCCGTCCTTATGGGGAAGCCGGTGCTCGACCTCTGGGTCTTGCACAGGACCTATCTCGCAGATGTAGCATTTGTCGTGAAAATCGGAACGTAACCGATCAACGACCTCCTTGTGACGGTACCGATCCTTTGCCTTGCTAGCAACCAAAGGCGAAGGGACCTCTTTGGATCGCTCAATGCGTATCATTAGTCCATGACCTTCGCGTTGAGCTCAAGCTTGCTCTTTAAATACTCTGTTGTGATGCCAAAATCCAGGTAGTCTGGAATCTCGTCAAGGTACTTTTCCAGCCCCCGCGCCTCAAGAAACTCTGTGTCACTCAGGCTGCCACGCGACGCAAGCTCTCTATAGCGATCGTATTTTTGGCGCAACTCCTCCGAAAGTGAGTCCACGCTAAAGTAGCCTTCAACGATACTCTCGTATGTGTTGCCAGAAAGCCCTTTAGCAGTGTGGGCATGGTTTTCGAGGTCATATACCACCGCCTTGCTAAGGCTCGACAGCACAAACGGTGAGTGCGTGGAGACGATAAACTGAACGTTGGGGAACAAATCTACCAAAATGGGCAATACCCGCTTCTGCAACGACAGGTGTAGGTGGTTCTCTATTTCGTCCACAAGTGCAATCCCCGGCATATTGAAGTCTGGAGATCGCCCGTTCTTCTTGACCATGCGCAGCATGAGGCCAACCACGATGTCCAGAATGGCAGAGAATCCATCCGATGCCTCGTTGAAATTAAAGGGATCGCGACCTTGCTCGCAAATCGAGAACTCATACGTCTCCTCATCGAACTCAAGCGAGAGAGTCGGGTCTTCGTATATGTTTCTTAGGATGTCACGCACCCGGTCGAACCAACGTTGAATCTCCTCTGCCGTTCTCTGTCTGCCTCCCGTTGCGGCAAGGGCTTGGGTCATCTTGAGGTCGAGCAGATACTTCACGAACAGGTCACGGGGGGAGTCGTTTACGCCGTATTGATCAGCGAACGCAACCTTTTCTATTTGCTGAGGTATAACAGCGTCAAACTGTCTTTTTGCCCTAAAGTACGCAAACAGGCAGCTGCCCTCTTTATATTGAGCGCATACGTCCGTGTCGTCCATGTTGAACTCTATGTCTATTCCATGGCGAGCGCTCTGCAGCCGGGACTGAAAGCTTTGGAGGTTCCCTTCGTCCAGCCGTATGGACTCCTTGTTCTTCTCTGGATTACGCCGATAGAGCTCAAGCCGTTTGCTACAGCCATCAATCTCGCGCCGAAGTTTAGAAGGGCATTGGTCGTGACAAACGGAATCGATATAGTCTGCCATCGCATCTAGGACGCTCGTCTTTCCGCTTCCGTTCTTGCCCGTAAGTATGAGGTGGCGCGGAACACCGTCATCATCAATGAGCGGAATGTCGATTCCCTGCAAATGTCGTACACGCTCTATGCGAAGATTGCGAATAAGCACTCTATCCATGGCGCCTCCGTGATCTTTCCTCGTACAAGAAGTATAACGCGATAATCCAATCGCGTCGAAAAGTTGGTGTAGGCGAAAGACCTATATATCGAGTTTTAGCCTGAAGAAGGCGATAGGCTAAACATCTCTCGCAACGTTGACGCAACGTTGAATCTTTAAGGAACACACCGTCACAAGCTGCACGATGATTCGATTCGAACAGGTGCCACATACGTTACCGCTATAGTTGTAGACAATCGTTGCGGATCGAGTCAATCGTAGCCCCCACATTACTTGTTAGTGCAGTAAGACACGCAGCTATGGACTGGTTAAGCTGGACTTCTTGCTTAATGGCGACGTCCAAACAGTCCACAAGGTTCCCTACCCTAACGTTCGTCTTGGGATTCATGTGAAACTCGTCCGAGAACAGCTTCTCTGCAAAACGCCTCTTGCCAACTACCCTGTTTTGCGCAGTGGCTCAATCTCCTCTTGCGAGTCGCTCAGGCGCTCCTCCCAATGATCGTATTCATGAATCGGTGCCATCAGATTCACCACCTTCGGTCAAGAAGGCATTTGAGAACAAGGGAATGGCACCATAGCGACCTTCCAAGTATGCTTTTGCAATATCCTTGTCGTAGCGCTCTTTGAACCGATCTAACGAGTATATGCGGCTGACACCAAACTGCGAGCGATCAAGGAACCAGACCTCGTCACGCCGGAATAGGCTTTGGTCCATAATCGACGACTCATGCGTGCTAAATATGAGTTGGGAGCGGATCCCAACCGCTCGCGCCTCAAAGAGCTCGAGGAACCTTCGCACGAGCATGGGGTGCAAGCTACGTTCGAGCTCGTCCATCACAAACGTTACGTCGTTTCGTGTCTCAAGAAGGACGTTAAGAATGTCAAGGAGCCGCTGTGTTCCGTCCGACTCTTCACCATAGCTAAAGATACTCTCCGTACCTTGATGCCTCAGCTGTATTTCAAGAGCTACAAAAGTTCCGTCGGGACTAAACCTTACCGAAAACAGGTTCCCATTTCCGCGAATGGACCCCTCCACCTTGGTAACATCTCCTGCATTGAATGCAGAGCGTACATCTTCACGAATCTGCGTCAACACCTCACGCGGAACTTTGTCCGACAGCTCCTCTTGACTCACCTCCCTAACTGTCACTTCGTCAATGCCCGTATCAAACGAGTGAACGAGGTCACTAACCTCGTTTAGCATGTCCTCCCTAAAGGAATAGTCCACATTGGGAAAAGCCTCCATGGGTGCCATGATCACGAGTCTCTGCGTAAGCCATTCATAAGCCGTCTTGAAGTGGCAAAGGGGAGAACTCTTGTCGAACTGCTTCGAGCGGTTCATCTCGGTAAGGAAGAGCGAGGTTTCATTTCGCTCGAAATCGACGCTGTATGTCCTAAACCTATTCGCGTCTTCTCTACGCAGAGAAAGCGACGTGCTAATCCCACCCTTCTCGCCAGCCTTCCGCAAAAAGATGCACTTTGCCTTCTTTTGACCTAGTTTATACAGCCACTCTTCGGTAAGGATCCTTTTGCTGAGCACCGCCGAGAGCCCATATGCAAACACGTCGTCCCCAACACTAAACTGCAATTCAAAAGACGTCTCGCGTGTTTGGTTGGCCTTAGAACATCTGCAGTACTGTTTTCCTGCGCTAAGCGGCATTCCGACTCGAAGCGTCTGCTGCATAAATCTAAGGGCATCTACAAGATTCGTCTTTCCCGCAGCATTAGCCCCGTAAAGAGCGGCGAATCGTAGCAACTTAGCTCCATTGGCCCTCGTAACATGATTTGGCTTTTTTTGAATCTTTGACGAAGAGACCATCGAGAATTCAGTACTATCGTCAAACGATTTAAAGTTTTCTACTGTTATCCGAATTAGCATAGCATTCTTCCCTTTTGCGCTTTCGTTAGCACATATCGTACCCCATTTAGAGAAAATTTCACATAAAGGTGCCGATAATACGGGATATTTGATGCAAATGTACTCGTTCTTCGCTTCACATCACAGGCCACCACGGAGACGGGACACTCCCCTGTCTTCTGAAACCTCTCCTCCCGACCAACGCTCACATATCGGCATAGATCCATCGCGTAAGATTGGGCAATCAGAGATTACGCACATAGTGCGAAATGGATGGCAGGGAGACCGTAAGGTCCCATTACTCTTCTAATGCAAGCGCGATTTCCTCGAATCGGTCCCACGACGCGTCTGGCCGTGATCCATGACTCTGATAATAATACTCCATGTCATACGGCAGTCTAGCGCTCACATAGCGCATATGGGCGGGAGGGATTTCCTGCCCACTATATGTGCCAAAGAACTCATCCTCTCGACCAACCATAGGATCCATCCAATCTGCCTTGTCCCTCAGCCATTGGGCATTCTCCTTTGCATCACAGGTGCCCAAGTCCGTGAGTGCCTGCGCATACTCACGCAACTCGGTAGCTATCCTTCGACGCTTTGCTTCCGCAATGGCCAAGCCGAGCCTTATGGACTCCTTGTTGTACGCCTGCCTTCGCTCTTGTTCAGCCGCAACCTGTTGCTCGAACTCAATCCGACTCTCATCGGTCTTTTGGCGACGCACCCGCTCGAACAACGCCGCCCTACAGATGCCCATAAAGACGTCGGGAAGCTCGTCTTCCAAACAAATAGTGTTGGTGTCCTTATAGCAATCGTATGACACGTTAAGACTCAATCGTCCCGTAAACCGATAGTCCCACTTTCGGATGTTCGGCTTATAATCCCAACTCGACTTAAGGCGATTGCGTTCGTACCTATCGAGCTCTCGCTGTTCCTCTGGAGTTACGGTGTGCTGCTCCTTGACCGCGTCCTCCCGAATGGTAATCGACACCTTTTCGCCCATTAGGCTAAACTCAAGCGGTTCAACAAGCTGTCCGCCTAGCGCCTCGGCAGCGCGAGCGAGCGCCTCCAAAATGGAAGCCACACGTCGTGTTTGAGCGGCACTTACCAGCTTGTCGTATGAGTAGGACTGGGGGTAGTTGACCTTGCGAACCGGTCCCTCGCAACCCGATGCCTCTGCAAATTCCTTGAGCATTGGCCGCAGGCGTATCCGCGGACTGTATGTAACACTCAGGGCAGCATGCCGAATCGCACGACTCTGCGACTCCGTAAGAGCAAGAAGTGGATCCTTGCGTTGCTCTCGCGCACGTTCCCGTTCCTCTGCATCCATTCCCCAACCGTGCTCGACCATGTCCTCCTGCGGACGAGGAAGCTTAGGAATGGGTGGCGTCTGACCGGCTGCAACCTTTGCCCAATAACCGCGCGGCGGTGTTGGGACGTCCATCCTTTTGCAAATCTTCTTAAGACCGACATCGGAAATGCCGTAGCGCTCGGCCACCGCGCTCATGGGCTGCTGCCAGACTTCTTCATAGAGCTGCTTTCGACTGTAGGTATTGTGTTTCATGTCCCATCTCCTTATTGGAATCGCATTCGTACAAGTGACGACATACCAGTGCGCTTTCGATAAAGTTGCTACGCCCTACATGATATGCATCTCACACTTTGCAACTGACACACGATCCGGACCAAAACGTTATTCGGTCGCGAGCGCAAGACCACGAATATTTGCAGCAACACAGGAGATGAGATGTCGTCCGATACGAAAGGACCCGGTCTTGATATTTGGTGTCAACCACTCCAATCTGAAATGCATAACCGAGAGCAAATGGGGTCTGCGCAGATAATTGGACGTATTTCGCTTTAGGAGGCGTAACCGTCGGACGGCAATGAGATTCACAAACGAAGTGCGAAGGACATGCATCCCGTTGCCAGAGAAACCTCGGCCGAGCGATCAGTCCCGAGGCTGCGCTTCCCGTGAGCCGAGCCGAAGCGTCGCCGGAGCAACGAGCTGTACGGCACCGGAGAGCATGAGGCCCAGGCAAACGAACGTCACGAGCTGGCACCGATACGTAAAGAAGGCATGGTCATACGAGTGGTTTGCCGCAAACACATACCACTCATAGGGCAGCAAGGAGACGACCGCCAAGGGAAGCACCCACACCAGCCCGTCCCCCTCCTGCTCCTGACGCTCAGGCACGCGACGACGGCGACCAACGCCAGGACCAACGCCACAAAGACCCAGAGGCTCGCTCCCGGCAGAACGTTCCTCACGTCGCGCATGATTGTATTCGATAAAGTAAAAGTCGACACTTCGAAATGACGGTTTTCGACACTTCGATAGCGAACATGCTGACCAGGTCACGGTCTAGCCTAGTAGTTGCTGTTCTGTCGGTGACTACCTAGGAGGCCAGGAGGGAAATGATCAGCATGTCCAAAGTCGATGATATACGACGAATGCGGAGGGAGGGGAAGAGCGTGGCCGAGATCGCGAGGAGCGCGTGCGTTTGCCACGACACCGTGTACAGGTACCTCGAGATGGACGACCTCTCCCCCAAGAGCCCGCGAAGGAGAAGGGGAAGTCCGAGCTCGACAAGTACCGCCCGCTCATAGAGAGCTGGCTCGACCAGGACCGCCGGTGCTGGCGCAAGCAGTCCTGGTGTGCAGGTCCTCGGGAACGCCCCCCATCTCGTAGTACTTCCTCACCGTCGCCCTGCACGGCGTCTTGCCCGGCCTCGCGGCCAGGTGGTCGATCACCTCGCTCAGCGAGTATCCCGCCTGCTTGAGGTCCCGTATCCCCTGCACAATCATTAGCTCGGGCACCCGGCTCTCCCTTCCCTCGGCGCCTTGGAACAGTGCCTACGATGGTATCCGGGTGCCGCCTCCCTTCGCGGCTGGCTTCCGATTCGTGCGCCTCCCGCGGAGTCGCCGGACCTCGGTGTTCAGGTCTGGAGTCTTGCCCTCATCCCTTCGAACATGTCTCCATACGTCTTCCTCTGCTCCTCTCCCTGGCCGGCAGATCGGACTGCCACGGCCAGGCGACCCCGCAAGAAGTCGTTACCGACCCGACGAAAAGAGTGCCTACCGCATGCAGGAAAGAACTCGTTACCGCAAGGTGGAAAGAAGTCGTTACCGGCCGGAGAAAAGACTGCTTACCGCGTCGGGTCAAAGTCATCGTACCGCCTACAGAAACTTTGCAAAGGCATTGGACAACGAGGCCGATGCAATGGAGTCAGACTCAGCCGACCACTAAGAGGGATACGATAGCTGGTAATACGGATCTTGGTCCAAGTTCTCCACCGCAGTCCCCCCCCGCCCAAGTGGAGCAGTCTCGGATTCTATTATACCGAGGTCAGCGGACAAGAAAACCGTCCCAAGCGCGCCCAGCCCCCCTCGCATAGTGCTACAATATGTCTCAGATGTAACAAGGCATGTTGACACAATGCTAGTTACATATTAGAATATGTGTAACTATAGGCAACGACTGGGGGTGGTGCACATAGCCATCGTCGACGTCCACAACAAGGAGCGCGGGGTCACCTACGTCTACGAGTCGCACTCCTACTGGGACAAGGAGAAGAAGCAGCCGAGGTCGCACCGCAGGCTCATCGGCAGGAGGGACCCCGAGACGGGCGAGATCGTGCCGACGAGGAGGCGCAAGGCCAAGTCAGAGGAGCCCGGACCTAGTGACACGGGCCAGGACTACAAGGCGCTCTGGGAGCAGGCAGTGGCCGAGGGCCGCGCGAGGGACGAGGAGGTCGTCGAGCTCAGGAGGCGCGTCGCCTCGCTCGAGGTCGAGAACCTCCGCTACCGGGACAAGCTCGACGAGGTGAGGCGCATCGTCGGCTGACGGCTCGCGCCGCCCCTCGAGGGGAGGTGGGCGCATGCTGCTGCGGGTCCGCACGCACGCCGAGTACCTCGCGTCGCGTGACCGCATTGTTAGAGTCGGGCGTTTTTAGCCAATTGTGGAGTCGGATTAAATTGACCAATCCTAGTCGATTGATAATCGCCAATTCCAGTCGGATCTAATTCGCC
>CADBDT010000036.1 GCA_902793465.1 uncultured Coriobacteriaceae bacterium
GCTCGCGATGTACCCGATGGGGAGTATCCCCTATGTGCACAGCTTCCCCAGACCCTTAGCTAAATGGCGTTGGAGTATCACCAAGCGGCACCTCGTTTTCGGACAGCCCTTCCGCTTTTGTCAGCTAGTCCTCAGCCTGCAAGTGTTCGATGCGGTCTATGGTCTTTTGCCCCACAAGGTAGGCGTATACGATATCGCCCTTCTGCTCTGTGGTAATAATCTGTGCGCGGTACGCCGCGGTAAACGTCCCACCGTCACGCGTGAAAACGGAAACCTGCAATTCGCATACGCCTTGCGAGGAGTCTCCCGTGGCCCAGGCACGAACGGTCTCGATAAATCCCTCCCATTCGTTCGGACAGACGACTCCCCTGAGATTTCTTCCCGTCCCCTCCAAGGCATCGCTCAGACTCCCATAACCGAGCAGCCGTGCCAAACCCTCGTTGGCAAAGAGAATCTCTCCATCTATCCTGTGCGCAAGCATGGCTAGCGGCATGCCTTCTGCAAGCTCGCGAGCCGTAAAGCCCAGGAGCGAGCGTTGCGGAATCTCCTGCAATCCCGCGGACCATTTCTTGAAGTTGGACTTCCCGTCGAGCTTTACGGAATAGAGTGCCTCGTCCGCCTTCGTGTAGGCACTCTTTAGGTCGTCTCCCTCAAGGCACCACGCATAGCCAGCCGATATTGACAAGGAGTACTTGCGCCCATTAACCTCACAGGAAAACTCCTGTTCCATAAGGTTCTGCAGGCGATCGTCCACGTCCAGAGCTTCACTTCCAAAGAGGGCTACCAAAGCCCCGTCGCCACCATTGCGGCCAATGACCGCCGTAGACGGAAACGCCTCGCAGAGTTCTTGCGAAAGGGTGCGTAGCGCCTCGTCTCCCACGTCGTGCCCGTAGAGGTCGTTTATGGTCTTAAAGTCGTCGACGTCCAACAACACGAGCACAAACGGCTCCCCTGGGTTCTCCTTTACCCTTCGCTCGATCTCCTCGTCAATTCCTCGCCTGTTTAGCAGGCCGGTAAGCGGGTCGTGCGTACCAGCGTCTATGAGTTGCTGCCTCTCCTTTTGCTGGGCATCGGCCAGTGCGAACGCAAAGATGCAGTGACCATCGGCAAGCGATGGCATGACACTGTAGCTCACCCAGTGACCCGCATGCGCACCAAACACGATGTCCTGGACTTCCTCTTTGCCTATTGCGGCGCGCTCGCACACGCTCAGCCAGTAAGGTCCCTCATCCGGTGCAAGGCCTACCAGACGCGTACCAACGATCGTATTCACATTGAAGCTGCCCCATTTGCAAAAGAGGCCGTTTGCATACACGAATTCCGCGTCATACACTTGTCCAACAGAGTCACGCAGCATGCGCAGCACGGCATAGCCCATTGGAACATCGCCGTACGTACCAAGGCCGGAACCTAGCGACGTGGGTGTACTTGCCACCACATAGGAGCGAGCAGCCGCACATTTGCACAGCTGCATGACGCGGAACTGAAATCCCGAGCCATACTCAAGGGTACCGGCAATGCGCTCCCACTTTCCCGTGTTTGCACACCGCTTTACCGCAGCCTCGAGCGCCTCGTCGGGCCTTGTTTCCGTTGCATGGTTTTCCGTCGGCTCGTTGTTTGTAACAATGGCGCCACGCTCTTTTAGAAGCGTGCGCAAGGACTCCGTAGAACGCAGGAGATACCATCTATCGTTCCTATGCTCCACTACACCAGCCGGCAAAAGACGCATGGGGACGCCGGTCGAGTTTTCGCTGTCTACCCCCATGCCCAGATCCGTGAGGCTCAGAGAGCCAATTGTGTTCCAATAGCCGTGTTCTTCTACTGGCTCCGAAGTCTGGCCTGGCAGTTCAAACATGGTACGGGTAATCTCTTCCAACGGCGCGGGTTTGGAATACAGGTACCCCTGCAGCAAGTCGCAACCCATCTCGGTAAGCAGGCTGGCGATCTTTTGCGTCTCTACGCCTTCTGCAAGGGTTCGCACGCCAATGCGCTTTGCCGCCCTTATTACGCCATCCACTATTACGTCGCGCTTCTCGCCATAGCCGCTGGCCACAAAAGCCATATCGAGCTTTATGAGGTCGAAGTCAAATTCCTTGAGGGCGTTCAGTGACGAGAAGCCGCTGCCGAAGTCGTCCATCCACACCTCGAAGCCGGCGTTATGCAGTGCGTCGACCTGCCACTTAAGGAGCTCTGGGTCGCGCGAAGCGGCAGACTCCGTAAACTCGAGGCGCAGCAGGTTGTGGGGCAAACCTGCGGCATCGGCAGCATTGGCGACCTCGGACGCGATGTCTATGCCAACGAGGTCGCGTACGGAGAGGTTGACCGACACCGGAACTACCGGCAGCCCCTCGTGCATACGCTCCACAATGTCAGCGATCACGCACGCTACCATGTGCATGTCGAGTTTGCGCAACAGCCCCGCTTCCTCGAGCACGGGAATAAACTGCATGGGCGAAAGGTCGCCGTACTCTGGGTCATGCCAGCGCGCAAGCGCCTCCGCACAGCAGAACCTTCCAGTGGATGAGCGAACGATGCCCTGGTAGTACGGGCGAACCCATCCCTCCTTTATGGCAAGGTCCACATGCTCGAGCACATGCGCACGCATGAGTGCCTCGCGACGCATGCCATAGGTATACCACGAGAGGTGAGACTCCCATGTGGAGCGGTCCGAGTCGCAGGCAAACTTGGCACGGTCCAGCACCAACGACAGCTCTTCCCCCTCTGCGATCTCGCACACGCCAGCCATTACGGGAAGGTTGTCGCCAGCCTTGCTGGAGGACGAAAACTCCTTGAACAGACGCCTCGCTCTTCCCTGCAGGCCGTCTAGGGAAACAAGCGTGCAAAAGCTGTCTCCCGCATATCGGCAGCTGAGCTCGCTGCCAAAGTGAGACCGCATGATGGAGGCAAACATGCGAAGTAGATTGTCGCCAGCCTCACGGCCGTTGGCGGCGTTGTAGGACTTCATTCCCATGAGGTCGAATACCAGCAGACCGGGCCGCTGGCCACGATCCTTCATGGCCTTGGCCTCTATGTCAGCCACGTACAAAAAGCGCTCCATGCCCGGCAACCCCGTGAGCCAGTCAATTACGCTGTCGCGGTTCATCTCGACAACGAACACGTGGAACACCGGTCGCTCGCCCTCTTGTTGCACGAGTCGCCCGTAGTCGTCCACGCTCACTATACGGCCTGTCTTGGTCCTAATCTGATAATAGATGTGGTCCAGCCCGTTACGTGTGGTTACCTGCCCCCAAATCGAGTCTTCCGTAGAGCCCACGTCGCTGCTGTGCACGAATCCCGTAAACGTTCCCCCGGTATGTTCCATAAACTCGTCGAAGGACTCGCACTCAAAGAGGTCCAACACGTACTGGTTGGCGCTTATGATCTCCTCGTCCCCGTCGGCAAAATACACTATGTATCCGCCCGGTACCAGCTCCATCGGAATCGTAAACTCGTTGCCGCGCTCAGACATTGCAATCTCCGGATTGTTCTGTTGCCTTAAGACATATGCAGTATACGACAACAACTCGTTAACAATAATGTCAACGACGTAAAACCGCATGGTACTCGTGATTCGCCGATGCTGTTTGCACCTCGCAGGCTAGCCGAAGGTGGTGCGCCCTTAGGAAACAGCACGCCACGCAATCTGGCTATCGGCTCTTCTTTACTCCGTCGCCGTAGATGGTCGCAAAGTCGTCACGCATAGAGAACACCGTGAATCCCGACTTCTCCCAGGATGCGCGGTCTTTGGCAGCTTCCTCGGCATCGCCGTACTCCCGCTCCGTGTCGTCGGCCAATACCATAAACGCGGCACTCGGATGGCTGTTCTCCGACAAGGCGTAGTTGAGCATCGCCTCGTCGCCCGAGGAGTTGCCGAAGGCGAGGACGGGCTGCTTGCCTATCTCGCGTACGATGGCATCCACTTTGCAAGTCTTTGCGTTCTCGCCTGCATAGCTTCCATCGAACACCACCTTGTCACCCACTTGGAACGTGTAGTCGCCATCCGCCGTGTCTCCCTGGCCGGTTGCCGTGTATCCGTATTCGGTGCCAATTACGTGCGAGGGGTCGATGTCCAGCGCACCGGCGACAACAGCGCGAACGATGTTGCGCTCGGTAGCGGTTACAACGTAGACGTCGAACCCATTTGCCTGAAGGTACTCGACGACCTCGGTCATGGGCTTGTACCAAGCCTCGCCCCTCGTCATTCCCGAGAAGCCATCTGCCTGCGAATCCTTGAACTTGGTCACATACGCCTCGAGCTCCGCTGGGGTCAGCCCCTTGTACGCGATGGCGCCAGCCGCCGCCTGGCGCGTGCTCATCTTCTCGGGCTTCTTGCCCCAAGCCGAGTCGACTATCTCCTGCGCCACGGCCTTTACATCGTCAGGTGCCTGGTAGTTGGGGTTGTTTAGCGCGTAGTCCGCAAATACCATGTACTCGAAGCACCAGGGATACGTCTCGCACATAAGCGTTCCGTCCAAGTCGAATACCGCAATGCGATCCTCAACGGGAATGTAGCCCTTGCCAGACTCGTCCGTAGCCGCGCTAACGAAGTCCGTAAGCTTCTTTAGCGACTCGCTGCCCTGGGTCCAAGACGAGAGCGAGGCGTTCTGGATGGCAGAGGAAGAGCTCGATGAGCTCTGCAAAGAGCTCGATGAGCTCTGCAAAGAGCTCGATGAGCTCTGCAAAGAGCCCGATCCAGATGCCGTGCTTGCACCGCATCCCGCAACAGTTAGCGCCAGCATCAAGGCGATTACGACGGATAGGGCTTGAGCGGCGCGTGCGCGAACATTGTTGGTCATGGCTTCTCCCAAGGGCTCCTAAGCTGGCTGATACAAGATACCTAGAATTGTAGCATTGCAAACGAAGCCCAAAACCAAGGAGCATGTTGACCCGTCGCTTTCCTACGGTATGCGGAGGCTTCCTATACCCACCACTTCGTGCACGCGCACCTGGCCCTGAACGCCCTTGGGACGCACGAGCATGGGACCGCCTTCACGCACCACCACGTCGTCACCCGCGGCAAGAAGCGTTTCGTCGGTCACAAGGATCTGCCCGCCTTTCGTAAAGCCCTCAACCCGCGACGCCAGGTTCATGTTTCGGCCTATAACGTCGTACTTCATGCGCGCGTGGGAACCAATGCAGCCCACTATTGCCTCTCCCGTATGGATGCCTACGCCCATCTGTATGGCGGGATATCCCTCCGCAAGATTCCACTCGTTTACCTTAGCCATGCGACGTTGCATTGCCACGGCGCTGTATACGGCCGACTCCGCTGCATCGGGATTCCTTTGCGGCGCGCCAAATACGCATACTATGGAGTCGCCGGCAAACTCCAGGATGTTGCCCTTCCATCCGTTGAGGATAAAGATCATTTCTTTTAGGTAGTGGTTGAGCAGGCGAATGTAGGCCTCCGGCTCCATCGCCTCCGAAAGTTCGGTCGAGTTCCGAAGGTCGGTGAACATCATGGTGACTTCGCGACGCTCTCCGGATACAGTGGCATCGGTGGAAGACGCCAACTGCTCCATGACTTCGGTAGTCACGTAGCGTCCCAAGGTAAGACGGTAGGCTCTCTCGTTGGCCTCGATGGTGTGCGTCAGGCGCTCTACCTCTTGCTCCAGCTCCGCAATACGTCGCTCGTTGGCATTTTGCGATTCCATCTTGTCGCTCATATCTCTATTGCCTCTCCCTCGCGCGCGAATTGGACATCGGGACGTCCCACTGCTCGCTCGCGAGCAAGGAGTTCCTGGTCTGTGCTGTGGGGGTCGTGGTGTACGACAAGCAATCGCCGCACGTTGCCGCGTCGCATAACCAATATGCCCTCCTCGTACGTGGAGTGGCCGAAACCACGATGCGTCTCGTAGCCCATGCCATCATACTGCCCGTCGTAGAGCAGCAGATCGGCCCCGCGAGAGAACTCGACAAGTCGGGCGGACGCCTCGTCGCCGTGCTCGAAGTCGGTCGCGTACACCAGGGTCTTCTGCCCATAGCGAATCCTGATTAGACAGCAGCCTCCCGGATGGCTTCCCGGCTTGGTCTCCACGGAAACGTCCCCAATGCGCATGACGTCTTGCATAGCCTCTATTTGCAGGTCGCCGCCATAGTCGCCGAGCCTCAACGGCCAGAGCGGAGGAGAATACAGGCGATCTATTGCCTCTTGAGCGCCCTGCTGGTCGAACGCGGGAACGCACAGCCTGGTTTTTGCCCCCGGAATGCTAAGTCGTTGGTAGGTACCGAGGCCAAGTATGTGATCTATATGCAAGTGACTCAGCAGGATCGTGGGTGTGCGTACGAACTCGCTTGGTGCGTTTGCAAGACCGCTTCCGGCATCCAGGAGTATGCTCTCCCCTCCTGCCTCCACAAGATAGCACGAGGTGTTCCCTCCAAACTCTGCGTAGTTGACACCACAGGTGGGGATAGAGCCCCTTGTTCCCAAAACCGTTATCCGTATGCTCTTGTCCCGGGCCATTCTCGTTTTTCCTAGCGCCCGTTTGCAGTGCTCTTGCTCCGTCTTGCAAAGCGCAGCATGCTCGTAAGCTTGCCTACAAGCGACTCGCTCTTCTTCTTGCCTGCATGTTCGGCCTCAATAGCGTCGTGAATCGCCTGGCGGGCCTCGAGTCGGCGCGAGTTGGTCTCGCGCAGCCTTGCACTAAGCGCCCGCATAATGGTGAGCACCGTTTCCGGCTTGCCCTGGAAATAGGCAGAGAACTCATCGGAGTCTATTTCCGTCAGTGTTGTGCCGTCCTCCAGCGCAACTGCCGTGGCGCTTCGTGGATAGCACTCCGCAAGCCCCATCTCGCCAAAGTACTCGCCCTTTCCCAGCTTGGCCAGTAGCAGCGGAGCGTCCGATTCGTAGTTGGCATAGATTCCCACAAAACCGGATTCGATTCCATACATGGTGAGGGCAAAGTCTCCCTCGCGGAATATAACCTCGTTGCATTCAAAAGTGAGTTGCTTCATCGGATTTCTCCCCCTAGGCCTTTGCGTCGGCGTTCGACTGGATGTCGTCGTGTATGGCCTTGAGCGTCTGGTTCTGCTCGAGCCCATAGGTCCCGGAGTCGGTCATCTCGTCTGTCCGCGTGCCAACGGCATTGTCGAGCGCCTGGCAGATCTCGAGGTAACCTTTCGTGGCATCGCGTAGCTTGTGACACAGGCGCGTAAGGATGTCCACGACCCTTGCGGGATTCTGGCGAAGGAACTCGTCGAACTTCTCTTCGGTTATGCGGTTTAGGACCGTGTCGCGATCGAGGCTTACGACGGTCGCCGAACGGGCTTCGTGGTCGAGCAGGCCCATCTCGCCAAAGTAGTCACCCGCCCGAAGCTCCGCCAGCTTCTCCTCGTTCTCTTTCCCATAGTTGGCAAACACGCCAACGCTTCCCCAGCGAATGTAGTACAAGCAGTCACCCGGATCTCCCTGCCAAAAAACAACCTGGCCCTTGCGGAACTTTTCCTCTGCCACCAGAACCTCCTTGCTACGGCTGTGCCGCGACGCAGTGTTACTGCAAGCATTATAGACGAGCCGCAATATAACCAAGCTGGACAAAGTGCCATGTACGCAGGCATGAATACGCGCAAGTAGGTGATTCGGTTTTTCCGACTGATGTATGTGACAGGTGCCAGCACCTTGTCATTGTTAGCCTGACGCCATGTCAGCTCTTTCCAACCATGCCTCTGCCTTGGCCGCATCGACCGGCGGGGAATAGTAGTAGCCCTGGATGTAGTCGATCTCGAGCTTTCTTGCCAGCTCGATCTGGACCGCATCCTCAACGCCCTCGGCCACCACGCGCCTGCCAAGGTCGTGGATAAAGCTCACAAGGGACTCGAGGTAGTACTCGTTTCCCGGCTGCAGGTGGCTGTCGTTAACGGACTTGTCCAGCTTAATGAAGTCCATGGGGTAGACGCTTATGGCATTGAGGGTGGAGTAGCCAGTGCCGTAGTCGTCAAGCGCCAGCTGCATCCCCATCTCGTGGACCTCCGAGAAGAACTGCTGCGCCTTCTCGTCGTCAAAGGACCCACTCTCCGTGACCTCGAGCTTAATAAGATTGGCTGGTACTTGCGCCTCGTCCAGAAGCCCCTTGAGCCAGGAGCAGTACTCGGTGTCCTTAAGTTGGACTGGCGAGTAGTTGATTGACATCGACGGCACCTCGAAGCCCGCGTCCCTCCAAACCCGCATCTGCTCAACCACCTTCTTGGTCACGATGCGATCGACCTGGATTATAAGGCCAACGCCCTCGGCCACGGGAATAAACTCGTTCGGGTAGTAGAGGTCGTCCTTAAAGCGGCACAATGCCTCGAATCCGTACAGCCTCCCGCTCGCCAGGTCGATCTGGGGCTGGTAGACCACCCTAAAACTCTCCTCGACAATCGCGCGCTCCAACGAACTGATGACCTGGCGTCTACCATCGATCTTCTTGCGCATTTGGGCACTGTAGTACGCGTACCGGCTGCGTCCATGCGACTGCCTAGCCTCGTAGAGGGCCAAGTCGGCGTTGGTCATAAGTTCCTCGAGGGTCTGGTCTCCGTCGCGAACAACGATACCAGCCGAGCAGGAAATCTCGATTGATTGGTCGTCGGCCTTCACCGGCTCGTGCGTGAGCCTAACCACCTCGTCAAACACTTTGCGTTCCTGGGATATGTCGCCGTCAAACAAGAGAAGGAACTCGTCCGCACCGTAGCGGGCGCACCTGAGCTCAGGTAGGCCGCGCAGGCGTTCTGCCAAGGTTTTTATAACAACGTCTCCCCTGCCGTAGCCGTAGACCTCGTTGATGAAGCGGAATCCGTCAATGTCAACGAGGGCAACGGAGCCGACGGCCCGTCTCCCATGCAGCTGCTTGGCGGCGTTTCGGTTGGGAAGGTCGGTTAGGGAGTCGTGGTAATGACGGTAGTAGAGGTCCCTCTCGCTCCTACGCGACTTGATGAACTCCAGCACGAGGAAGAGTGTCAGGCATGCAAAGCCCACAAGGACGTAGGACAGAGGCTGCAGGATGGCACCGTAGCTTTCCATGAGGTTGGATTCTCCACCTAGGACAATGGAGTTTTCCGGTAGCTGGGAGTTCTTGATATTGAAGCGTTTGAGCTGCTGGTAGTCAAATACGTATTCCGTGGCAGAATCGTTGACCAGGTCTATCTCGGAGGGAGCCTTCCCGTTTAGGATGTCGACAGCCATCCGCCCGGCATCGACCCCAAACCTCGTGAAGTCGAGGAAACCGCTGCAGAGGGCCCCATTGCCAACACCACCCGTACTCACCCTAAAGACCGGACGCGGACAGTTGCTGGCCAGAAGCCGACACACGTCGTCGATCGTGTAGACCTTGCCGTCCCGATCCCTAAAGGCATCGAGCTCAAAGACGATGGTGTTGCTCCGAAGCTCCCCCATCTTCTTTAGAAACTCGTCCTCGCTCAAGTTGGATAGGTTCACGAACTCGAATTTATAATCGGGGAACTGTGGCATCATCTGCTCGAGAGAAACTACGTCCGCTTTGCCAGTCTCCGTGTCGTCCACAATGCAAACGAAGGTGTCACACTTGCTGAAGATGTCCGCCGCTGTCCTAAAGACGTCGGCCATGTTGGACTGCTCGGGAATGCCAGTTGCCCACCCTTCGTCGTGGACCCTGCGAGCGTGGTCGATGTCGTTGATGCCAAGGAACACAACGGGCAACCCCGCAAAGAGGTCGTCACGATGCGTCTCGGCAAAGTTAAGCGCCGCGTCGTCACCAACGATGAGCACATCGTAGGTATGCGACTCCAGCTTGTGACGCAATAGCTGCTCGAAGAGGGCCTGGGACTCGTCGTCGGCGTTGTTCTTCATGTCCATGTACTCGGTGTCGAGCTGGACCTTCGTCCCTTCGAACGCCTTGCTAATACCGTCCCACTGCAGGGGCACAGAGAAGTGAGATTGGCTGTAGGACGACAGGAAGAGGACGGCGTGCTGCTGCTCGTCCCTAAGCGACGCGCGTGCCATGGTCCCGTCGTTGTCGGCCAGGTTCTTGTACAGGCCGTAGAGGCTGCTCACGCCCAAAAGTATGAGCGAAATGGAGGTCACGGCCAGGATAGTTAACGCGACTCGAGACACAACGTTCGATCGCATTGTCTTATCCATGAGCAACCCTCCCCATAATTCAGTGAATCATAGTTATATTACACTGGTGCATACGAGTCTTGACTCCGCTGTAAAGTGACAGGTTGGGTTTACTCGGTGAATTAAACTCGTTTTACGTAAGAACGGAGCGAGCGGATTGAGCGACCTATCAAAGGGGGTACTCCCCCCGCCATTAAGTTAGCACTGTGCACCCACACGTCACGGGGAATAAAACGCTCTTTACGCCTCTCCGCGCTAGGGCATCTCGACAACCTCATATGGAAGCATATGGTATTATTGATTTCAATGATTTCACGAGGAGTATTTCTATGGCAACCATGATGAGCACCAAGATGACCAAGGGCGGCCAGACTACCGTCCCCCGCGAGATCAGGGCGGGGCTTGGCATCGGGCCAGAGTCCCGCGTCTACTGGAGCTTCGACGGCACCCGCGCCATACTCACGGCCGAGCCCATCCTCCCCAACGAGGTCGCCTCCGAGAGCGAGTTCTGGGATGGCATAGAGCTCGCAATGCGCGACGTACGCCTGGACAGGCTCCAAGACGCCCACGCCCTATCCACGGACATACGTGAGAGGCTTGGACTTGAGTGAGCTACGCGTTAAGGCGACCGAACAATTTGCCCAAGACCTCGAAGACTCGGCGTCTTACTACCTAGAGAGTGTGGGAGAGCAAGGCGCTCGCCGCTTCTTGGACGAGTACGACAGATTCTGCAACCTCGTCTCCGCCTTTCCTGGATACGGCTCGCCTGTGGGAGACACGGACCTTCGATGGCGAAAGATCGGTGTGTTTGTCGCGGTGTATCTCGAAGTCGCCGACAAGGGAGAGGTTGTGCTCCTGCGCCTGTTCTATCTGTCATCGAACTGGCGCAAACATGCCCTTGGCATCCCGCGTGATACTGACGCATCGTCCATCTAGTGACTGAACTGATGGAAGGGTCCCCTGTAGTCGCAGTTGTAGCAGTGGCCAGAGTTGCTGTTTTGCCACACGGCGACGTCATGGCTCCCGCACATGGGGCAATAATACTCGTTCATCCAGAAGCTGCCGCCAGAGATGTTCGCGAGCTCCTCGTCTGTTAGCTCGTAGCCCTCCGCCTTGGCCATCTCGAGGATTTCTTCGGGACTCTTCGCGTCGGCAATCTTGCTCTTTTGCTCTTCTGTCAGATCTTTGTACATCATCTTAGCCCCCTTGTTAATTAACCCATTGTCGCATGCCAGTTTGCGTATGGCGAGTAGCACATACCACTACTGGCGAGCATGTGAACCCGCAGCCTGCGTTCTACATGCTCATCTGTAATACGCATAAGAGGATGCGGCGTCCCAAGATAGACATGTTTTTTTGCAGCATAGGTTCCGCTACGCTCAAACCAAGGGCGTCCACCACAAAAACCGTACGCTCGACGGAATGGCGCCCCTTTGCGCCAAACAATGAATTAAAGTGCTACAGACACCCGCCAACAAGACGAAGAGGAGAGGCTCAACGATGCGCAGGTTTATGCTCATGCCCTTAGCCACGATCATGGCGTTGTCGCTCGCAATCGTAGGCTGCACCACCAATAGCCCCTCATCGCAGGACCCTGAGGAAGCGACGCAAGGCCCTGCGGGCTCGGCAAAAAAAGACGAGGATCCAACGCGGGACGCGTCGAATGGCACCACCGTCTACGACGGCACGGTCAACGAGGTAAAAGGAGCTGACGCTGGCGTTGACGAGTCGCAGGTGCGTGGACAGTACGAAAGGCTCACGCGTTTGCTCATCGAGCGAGACATGCACATTACCACGATGGAGAGCTGCACCTCGGGGCTTATCGCGTCGCTGATTACGGACACCGAGGGCTCATCGGCCATCATCAAGGGAGCGTTTGTTACCTATAGCAACGAAGCGAAGGTTATGCAGGGAGTTCCAGCACAGGTGATAGAAAAGTACGGAGTATACTCCGCTCAGACGGCAGCAGCCATGGCCAATGCCTGCCGCACCACGTACTCGGCGAACATTGGCGTGGGAGTTACGGGAAGCTTCGGCAACGTGGATCCGAACAACGCAGACAGCGTGCCCGGCGAGGTCTACTTCGCCCTCGCCACGGACAACGGTGTGGATTGCTATCACTGCGAGGTACCCGAGCAAGCTTCCCGCTCGGCATACAAGATGTATATGGCAGACGTCATCGTAATGCCCCTCCTGCAATACCTACAGGCAAAGAGCTGACGAGCGACCTGCCCTATACGAATCCCCATGGCGAGTCCAATACAGAAGGTGCTTCTAGCCCTCGTCGATCTGCTGTCGCTTGACAAGCTCCGCAAAGAAGCCGGCTTTTCCATGAGTTCGTCGTAGCTGCCGCTTTCCACGATCTTTCCCTTGCGCGTTTACCGGCGTGAGCGAAAGATCTGGTCGCGAATGTCCCCTCAATGTCCCCTCGGACGGCGAGAAGCGACCAGAAAAGCAAATCAGGCCACCGAGATTACCTCGATGACCTGCGAATTCTTGGTAGCCCGTACCGGATTCGAACCGGTGATCTCCGCCTTGAGAGGGCGGCGTCCTAAACCGCTAGACGAACGGGCCATATGTGTGAGCTGCTGCTCGAGGAACAATAATACGGTAAAGCAGAGCTAATTGCAACCCCCTACATGAGCGAGCACACGTTTTGTGCGAAGGCAACTGGATCGTCCACCGAAAGGCCTTCCATCAGCAGCGCCTGGTCGTACAGCAGGCTTGCGTAGAGGGCCAGCTTTTCGTCGTCCTTGGCCTCGTTGGCGTCCACGAGCTTCTGGAACACCGGATGGCTCGCGTTTATCTCCAGCACGCGGCGGCTGTGGGGAGCCTCCATGCCCTCCGGACCCTGCGCAAGCACGCGCTCCATTTCCAGGGACACGGGACCTTCGGTGGTAATGCGTGCAGGCGCGTCGGTGGGATTGGCCGCCGCCACGACCTTTTCCACCTTGTTGTCCAGCTTGGTTCCAAGGGCCTTAAACAGGTCCTCGTGCTCGGACGTGGCCTTTTGCGCGGCTTCCTTCTCCTCGTCTGTGGCTAGGTCCAGATCGCCGGAGGTCACGTTCTTGAGCTCGAGATCGCGAGCGTCGCGTCCCTTGTTCTCGGAGTCGCCCGCAATTGCTGCGGCGTGGTACGTGCGCATGGCCTGGAAGGTAAACTCGTCCACATCCTGCGTGCACAGCAGAACGTCGAATCCCTTGTCCAGAACGGTGCGTACGATGGGCATCTTTTCCAGGCGGTCGCGCGACTCGCCGGCAACGTAGTAGATGGCATCCTGTCCTTCGGGCATCGCAGCGGCGTATTCCGCAAACGTTACCATCTTCTTCTCGCGGGCCGACCAGAAGAGCAGGAGGTCTGCCAGGGGGTCGGACTTGGCGCCATAGCTGTTGTAGATGCCAAACTTGAGTCCACGACCAAAGCTCTCGAAGAACGTCTCGTATGCCTCGCGGTCGTTGTCGCGCATGTCCTGCAGGTTGCGGGTAATCTGGCGCTCCACCGAGCGTGCCATGGCGCGAAGCTGGCGGCTCTGCTGCAGCGTCTCGCGCGAGATGTTAAGGCTCACGTCGGGCGAGTCCACCACGCCGCGCACGAAGTTGTAGTAGTCGGGTAGCAAGTCGGCGCACTTCTCCATAATCAACACGTTGGAGGAATAGAGCGCAAGGCCCTTTTCGTAGTCCTTGCTGTAGAGGTCAAAGGGGGCGCGGCCAGGCACGAACAGCAGCGCATAGAAGTCCAGCGTGCCTTCCACGTGGAAGGGTATGGTGCGCGCGGGGTCGCTCCAGTCGTGGAACGTGGACTTGTAGAACTCATTGTAGTCGTCCTGCTCCACGTCCTGCTTGCGCTTGCGCCAGATGGGCGTCATGGAGTTAAGGGTCTCGAGCTCCTCGTAGTCCTCATACTCGGGCGTGTAGTCGTCGCCGGCATCCTCGGGCTTGGGGAGCTCGCGGCTCTTGGTAACCATCATGCGAATGGGATGGCGCACATAGTTGGAGTAGCGGGTAACCAAGTCGCGCAGACCCCACTCGCTCAGATACTTGTCAAAGCCCTGATCGGCTTCCTCGCCGTCTGCAGGCGCCTCGGGCTCGTCGCGCAGGAACAGTATTACGTCGGTGCCATGGGTCGGGCGCTGCTCCTCGGCCTTGACTATGGTGTAGCCCTCCGCACCGTCGGACTCCCATACGTAGGTGTCGTCGGAGCCGAACGCACGGCTTACCACGCGCACCTGCTTGGCGACCATGAACGAGGAGTAGAAGCCCACGCCAAACTGGCCAATAATGTCCACCTCGGAACCCTGCGCCTCGGCGTTTGCCTCCTTGAACTCCTCGCTTCCGGAATGGGCGATGGTGCCCAGGTTCTCCTCGAGCTCCTTCTCCCCCATGCCAATGCCATTGTCGGAAATCGTAATGGTGCGGGCGTCCTTGTCGAACGCGATCCGGATTTCTAGATCCTCGTCGTCGAGCTTTGCCGAAGCGTCGGTAAGGCTCTTAAACGACAGCTTGTCGATGGCGTCCGAGGCGTTGGACACAAGCTCGCGCAGGAATATATCCCTGTTTGTATAAATCGAGTTTGCCATGAGGTCGAGGAGCTTCTTGCTCTCGGTCCTAAACTGTTTCATACGTGCTTCCTTTCATAAACCAAAAAACAGAGTCCCTTATACCCCAAATCACAAGTTTTAAAAACAGGGGACGATAATCCTTATTAAAAAATGGGTAGAATGAGATTACTAGCGGTTCGAACAGAAAGGATCTTAACGTGGCACGCTACGAACAATCCATGACAAGACAGCCCGAAGCGGCAACAATAAGCCGTAGGGCCTACAACCTCCTAACCTATGGCATCGTTACCCTCTCGTTTGTTGTTACGTGGGGCATGTACAACTTCGTGGATGGCGGCGGGCTTTCGCGCATGTTCTCCACCATGAACCCCATCCTCTTTATGGTTATCTACCTCGCCGGCTGCATTGGCGGAATAATTATTATGTCCGTTGGCAAGAGCAAGCAGAGCGTCCCGGTTTCCATTGTTGGCCTGGCGCTCTTTACCCTTACGTTTGGCGGCTCGCTCTCCATACTCCTTACCCGCTACGACATTGGCACCATCTCCTACGCGTTTGCCGTTACCGCCTGCATCTCGGGCATCTTCCTTATTGCAGGCGTCATCTTTCCCGACGTGTTTGCAAAGATCGGGCGCGTTCTTGTATTCGCCCTGCTTGCCGTAATCGTGGTCGAGTTCATTGCCACGGTCTTCCTGCACGCACACCAGGGATGGATCGACTACATTGTTATCCTTATATTCTGCGGCTTCTTGGGATACGACTCGTATCGCATGTCTCTGGACGAACCCACGGTTCCCAACGCCATCTTCTATGCCGCAGACATCTACATCGACATGGTAAACATCCTCATCCGCGTTCTTAGGATCCTGGATCGCAACTAGTATTATTGCTGGGCGAACGGCCTCGCGTCAGGCCCTGGCCCAGAGACGCTCGCCGTGCTCAAACAGTCCTCGTTCCTGCGGAACTGCGCGCGGCCAAGCGTCTCTGGGTCAGGGCCTGACGCGAGGCCTAATGGGGCGTCTCCCTTTGCGGAGGCGCCTTTTTTACGAAACGAGACACGGGCTGTTACAATCCAGAGTCGGGCTTATTAGTGCGCTATGCTCTTTGTGTTAGGTAAGCCAACAGACAGGAGACTGCTATGAAAGTTGCAATCGCAGGATACGGAAACCTCGGACGCGGCGTAGAAGCAGCCGTAACAAACGCACCCGACATGGAGCTCGTAGGCGTCTTTACCCGCCGCGACCCCTCGGCCGTCAAAACGGTAACCGGCGCGCCGGCATACAAGATAGTAGACATAGACGACCACGCAGATCGGATTGACGTCGTGGTTATATGCGGCGGCAGCGCCACCGACCTGCCCCAGCAGACCCCCGAGCTCGCAAAGCACTTCGTGGTGGTAGACAGCTTTGACACGCATGCAAACATTCCCACCCACTTTGCAAACGTAGATGCGGCCGCGCGCGAGGCCGGCACGCTTGGCATCATTTCGTGCGGTTGGGATCCCGGCCTCTTTTCGCTGGCTCGCCTGTATGCCAGCGCGGCACTTCCGCAGGGTGCGGACTACACGTTCTGGGGCCGCGGCGTGAGCCAGGGACACTCCGACGCAATTCGTCGCATCCCCGGCGTGGCCGACGCCCGCCAGTACACCGTGCCAGTGGAGTCCGCCGTCCAAGCAGCCCGCTCCGGCAAGAACCCCGAGCTCACCACGCGCCAAAAGCACACGCGCGAGTGCTTTGTGGTAGCAGAGGAGGGAGCTGACCTCGAGGCCATCGAGAAGGCCATCGTAACCATGCCCAACTACTTTGCCGACTACGACACCACGGTAACGTTTATCTCGCAGGAGGAGCTCAACAAGAACCACGCTGGCCTCCCCCATGGCGGAACGGTAATTCGCAGCGGGCGTACCGGTGTGGACGGCGAGTATGCCAACACCGTGGAGTTCTCGCTCTCGCTGGACTCCAACCCGCACTTTACTGGTAGCGTACTTGCCAGCGTTGCCCGTGCCGCGTACCGCATGCACGAGGAGGGCAAGACAGGCGCCTACACGATGTTCGACATCCCGCCCGCGCTGCTTTCGCCCCTTAGTGCGGAGGAGCTGCGCGCGCACCTTATGTAGAATCCTGGCCTGGTGGCCGTATGACCAAGGAGCAGCCGATGCTTTACTCAAACCTATCTGTAAACGACAAGGGACACCTTGCCATAGGCGGCATTGACGCCTGCGACCTTGCCGCGGAGTTTGGCACTCCCCTGTATGTGCTCGACGAGGACCGCGTGCGTGAGAACTGCCGCACCTACGTAAAAGCCATGCAGGAGTACCTGCCCGAGGGCTCCATGCCCCTGTATGCGGGCAAGGCCCTGTGCTTTAAGGGCATCTATCCCGTTATTGCAAGCGAGCACATGGGTGCCGACGTGGTGTCTGCCGGCGAGGCGGCCACGGCGTTGAGCGCGGGCTTTCCCGCAAATAAGCTCTACTTCCACGGCACCAACAAGACGGATGCCGAGATTGCCTACGGTGTGGAGCAGGGCATTGGCTGCTTTGTTGTCGACAATTCCAACGAGCTCAAGGTACTTGGGGCAGAGGCGCAAAAGTACGGAGTGGAGCAGCAGGTCCTTCTTCGCGTAACGGTGGGCCTCGACCCCCACACGCTGGAGGCTATAAACACCGGTCGCGTGGATTCGCAGTTTGGCGTGCCCATTGAGACTGGCCAGGCGCTGCGCTTTGTGGACGAGGCCCTAAAGACGCCCGGAATCCACGTTATGGGCTTCCATAGCCATATTGGCAGCCAGATTTTTGAGCCGGACTCCTTCTGCGACCAGGTGGACCGCCTGCTGGCCTTTGCCTGCAACGTACGCGACGAGCTTGGGTTTGTTGCCACGACCTTTAACCTCGGCGGTGGATTTGGCGTGCGCTATGTTGAGAGCGACCCCGAGGTGGACATTGCGGCCAACATCCGTGCCATTGCCGAGCACCTTAACGCAGGATGCTCCAAGGCATCCTACCCGATGCCGCGCATCCTTATGGAGCCCGGTCGCTCCATTGTGGCCAACGCCGGCACAACGCTCTACTCCACCGGCGGAACGAAGGTCGTCGAGGGATACCGCAACTACGTTACGGTGGACGGCGGCATGACGGACAACCCCCGCTATGCCCTGTACAAGAGCGACTACACCATCATTAACGCAAGCCGCGCCAATGCGGCCGCCGACTTCGAGTGCACCATTGCGGGCCGCTGCTGCGAAAGCGGCGACCGCATAGCCGAGGGCATTCGCATTGCCCAGCCGGAGCGCGGCGACATTATTGCCGTTCTGACCACGGGCGCATACAACTTTGCCATGTCCAGCAACTACAACCGCGTCCTGCGTCCTGCGCTCGTTATGGTTTGTGGGGGCAAGGCACGACTCGCCGTGCGTCGCCAGACCATAGACGACCTGCTGGCTCTCGAGTTCTAGCATCGTAGATGGGAGCCGTATGAGCGACGGGTCTCGCCTATCGCGACCTTGGGTGGTCGTAGCCCTCGCAACGCTGGCATGTGCCCTTTGGGGAAGTGCGTTTGCGTTCGTTAAGACGGGCTACGACCTCTTTGGCATTGCGCCAGACAGTCCTCCAGACCAGATTCTCTTTGCCGGAATGCGCTTTGCGCTTGCCGGCATCTTCGTTCTGGCCGGAACGTCCATCGTTAGGCGCAAGCCCGTGCTTCCCACCAAGACCGACCTCGTGCCCATAGTGCTCCTCGCGCTCTTTCAGACGGCGCTTCAGTACGCCCCGTTCTACATGGGACTGGCCAACGCCTCGGGAACCAATGCCTCGCTGGTTCAGGGCACCTCTGCCTTCGTGCAGATTGTTCTTGCCACGCTGGTCTTTAGGCAAGAAAAGCTTACGGGCCGCAAGCTGGCTGGCTGCCTTCTGGGCATTGGAGGCGTTGCGCTGGTTACCCTGCGTGGTGGCGGCGCCCTGGGGTCTTGGTCGCTTTTGGGAGAAGGCCTCGTGTTTGCCGCAGTGGTCGCAGGAGGCATTGCCACCTGCTTTATGAGGCGCTTTGGCGTAAGCGGCGATCCGCTCATGCTCACGGGATGGCAGTTTTGCCTGGGCGGCGGGACGCTTGCCGCCATAGGGCTCGCGCTTGGCGGACGGGTTGGCTCCGTTTCTGCCGCGGGCATTGGCGTGCTTGCCTACCTTGGCATGCTCTCTGCCGTGGCTTTTTCGCTGTGGTCCTCGCTGCTCAAGCACAACCCCGTATCGCACGTGGCAATCTATCGCTTCTTTATTCCAACCTTTGGTGTGCTCTTCTCCATTATGTTTCTTGGCGAATCCATGACGCCGGAGCAGATTCCCCTTATTGTTGGCGCACTCGCGCTCATTGTGGTGGGAACGGTGCTCGTTAACACCGAGCCCAGCAAAGCTTCCTAATCACGACATGCGAGCGACCAGCCACCCCGCGCATCAGTCGACTCGCTGTAGCGCGGCGGAGCGAGGTCGCGCGCAAACAGCCCCAATGAGCACAACGCTCTCGGACAAACGCCTCCGTTCCCCATTGTCCTAGCAGTCACAAGCCTAAAGAAGTCGGGATGGTGGGGTGCCGCAAGGGGATACTCCCCCCGCGGTACATTGCCCACAATGTACCGCGGGGGGAGTATCCCCTTGCGGCACCCCGTTTTCGGACATCATCCAAAATCGTGGTGCTGCCTGTTGCAGCGCGATATCCAAACGTTCACGGGAACAGACGCTAATGGAATATCCATCGCACGTCGTCTCCCAAAACGCCGCAAGCGGGTCACTCGACGTAGGGACAACGTCGATCGCCGTCAACTTGTCGCAGAGCCCTGTTCCCGTAAGCTTGAGGTAGCTCTCCTTGCGGATCCACATGCGCGTAAAGGACTCGTCCTTGTTGTCCTGGGCGCATATCCAGTTGCGTTCGGACTCACAAAAGCACATGCGAGCAACGCTATCGTCGTATGAGTGCGGCTCCTCCACATCGACACCGATCTCTGCGCTCGACACCGCGCATACGGCCATGGTCCCGCTGTGCGATAGGTTGAAGTGCGTCCCGTCGCCTCTCTCGAGACACGGCTTGCCGTGCTCTCCAAACGTTATGCGCAAGTCACCTTCGCCGGCACACCTTAGCGCGTGAGCCGCAAGGAGGCCTGCGCCCAAACACAGGCAACGGTCCTTCTCGAAGCGGTACCTCATTACCTTCTTTCGGCGGCTCTCCCACGGGAGGCGATCCATCGCCTCCGCAAACGTCTGCGAATCGTACAGCTCGGACACGTCGTAGAGCCAACAGCGGGCCTTATCGACCTTGCTCATGCGATTCCAAACCTACGCGATCCGCATCCGTAATCGAGCGCAAGACCCTGCAGGGGTTTCCCGCGGCCACTACGCCAGCGGGGATGTCTCGCGTAACCACGCTTCCCGCACCGACAACCGTGCCTTTGCCGATCGTGATCCCAGGGCAGATGGTAACGTTTCCACCCAGCCAGCAGTCGTCACCCACCACTATGGGCTCGGCACGCTCCAGCTCGGTGTTGCGCTCTTTGGCATCGATGGGATGAATGGCCGTGTACATGGAGCAGTTTGGCCCAATGAACACACGCTCCCCTATTGTTATGGGCGCGCAATCCATAAGGTAGGCATGGCAGTTCACGAAGCTTCCCGCACCAATGCAGTTCGTCCAGGACGCGCCGTTGGGCGGCCGCATCGTTTGGATCTGCGTGGTTGAACTCGAAGCAGAGCCGACGTGCCCTCTCACGGCCCGCGCTCAGCTCCGCACCGTCTTCGGGCGCATACCACATGCTGGCATCGCGCTTTTCTTTTTCGGTCATGGCCTTCCCCTTACGCCCGTTTTCCACTACGACTGTCCTGCATTCTGCACCGCGGTCTTTCCAGGAACCAGCGCAAAGTAGTCGTCGCAGGACAACACGCCGTTGGCTATGCCCTCCTGCACCTTGGCCTTGTCCACTCCCTCGCGTACGCCCGCAATCGTTCCGTCATCGAGCTTTACGGTCTTTTTGAACTCCCGAATCCAGGACCCGTCCTTCCAGACCGCCATCTTGTTATACGTGTTAAGGAGCACGTCCCCGTCGGCATAGTCTCCAATGAGCACGAGGCCATAGGCCTTGTCTGCAAATCGACGACAGCCCCAACTCGTACGGTGAGACTTCCTTTACGGCATCGATGCTGTTGACTTGGGGATAGTTTACGTAGCCGGCCACGCCACCGTTAAGATACGTGATGTCCGCCACTGCCTTATAGAAGTGTCCGTCCTTATACTCTTCTCCGTAAGACACCCGCTCCGTGTACATGTCGTCGATCAAAAAAGCATCGCCGTCAATGCAGAACATGCCAATATCCACATGCTCCACACGGTCATTGAACATCTGATCCGTCGTGTTGTCGTCTATGGGCTCGACCGTCTTTTTCTGGCTGCCCGAGCCGCTAGTCGTCTGGACCGAGCTACTGCTGCTCGAGCCGCTGCTAGCCGAGCTGCTTCCGCCCGATCCGCTAGGCGCCTGTCCTCCACAGCCAAACAGCACCAGCACCAGCGCGGCGCATACTGTTGCGCAGAGTGTTCCCATCGCGGTCTTGTTTTTGGACAATCTCATAGTCGTACCCCCAAACTATTCCATGCAACTTATGCCACCGTATCTGCGCGGTCAGCTTATACCTCGTCGGGCTGCTGCCCGTCGTGAGCCTCCCACGCGCAGGGGCCCAAATCCAGGTTATCGAAGCGAGCCGTAAACGACGAGTCCTCGGGCGAGCAGGCATAGATGCCAACGCGCACCGTAGCACCTCCCTCATAGAGGTGGCACACGCGCATCTGCTGCCAGTCCTTACCGTCTGTAGAGCAGTCTATGCGATAGTCGTCCGCACGACGGCTAAGGCGATACCACATCTGGCGAACATCGGCAGGAATAACGGTGGTCGCCCAGTCCGACCAGCCATGGTTGGTTACCACGCTACCCAAATGCTGTATGCGTCCATCCTCGTACTCCACGGATCCCTTTATCCAGTTTTCTGAATCCAGATACATTACCACGCCGCATTGGTCAAAGCGATGATGTGCGCCCGCAAAGTCTGTGCGTACCACCAGCGAGAAGTACTGCTCGTTTGTTGAGAGCTGCAAGGCAGGTGCGTTGTCGTTGCGAAAATGATAATACGTCCGCTGCCACAGGTCTGTACCGGGTTCGGTCGTAATGCTAATCACGCCGTCTTTTGCGCTCCACTCGCGCGGCTCGCGCGTCCACTCGAGTTCAGAAAAGTCAATCATGTTTCTCCTCCATACCAGCCTATTGGCTATTCCTGCCTTTGTCGCTCTTTGTGAGGCAACGGTTTATGAATGCACCCACAATAAAGATGTAAAACACCAAGTACATCCAAAAGAGGAACAGAACCACCGTAGCCATACTCCCATAGAGCACCGTATAGTTGGAAAAGTGCTCAACATACACGCGAAAGCCAAACGAGAGGGCGCCGCATGCCGCAATTGCACAGGCCGCACCCGGCAGCTGGGCAATCGGAGAGCGCCTGCCGTCCGGAAGATACGTATAGCAAAGAGCCAATGTTATTGTTGCCAAGAGTAGCGTGATGGAGGTATTGAACACGCCGGTAATCGCGCCCTTGTCCTTAAACTCTGGAATGCTTTTTGCGAGGGCATGCATAACGCTGTCGCCAAACATGAGGTATATGGCAACGGCAAACAGCAGCCCCAGCACCACAATCGCAACAATGGAAATGATGGTAACGACTACGATGTTTCTAGACTCTTCCTCGCCATAGGCATCGTTGAGGCCTGCGCGCAGGGACTTGGCGCCTTTTGACGCGGTCCACAGAAGGGTGATGGTGGACAGCGAAAACGCCACACCCGAATGCTTGAAGGCCTCCGACACCAGCGTCCTAACCAAGCTGTTAAACGCTTCGGGCACAATTGCGAGTAGCGCCTCGCAGACCTCGCTCTCTCCAAGCCCCGTAAGCGACACGAGCGAGATGCAAATAACGAGCACGGGCACCGACGACATAAACGTAAAGTACGAGGTGCTCGACGCATGCATGGCAGGATTCGTGGCAGAAAAGTCGGCCCACAGCATCTTTGCCCTAAATGCCAGGCTCAGGGCCTTTGCCTCTTTGTCCCCCATGCACACCTCCTTCTATTGCTAAGACAACGGCAGACGGCTTCTAACCTGTTCCTTTATCCCCTCGTATTTTTTCTGGACCTGCGGATCAACGAACTCTATGTCCATCATTTGCGCAAGGTATCCCTGCTCGACCACCCTGGAAAGCGCAGCCTCCGACCTAAGGCCAAAGCACAGCGCAATGTGGGCCAAGTGGAAGTCGGCAGGCGTCACGCGCTTGGAATAGTCCGCGAGCTCGTGCTTATAGAATGCCTGCACAATCTCGTCAGAAAAGTCGGAGGCCAGAATCTCCTCCTTGCTCCTGCCATAGATGGTTTTCCAACCGCTCACCACAATGGTCCTAAATATGTCGAGCTGGTCTGCGTCGCGAATAAGATCGCAAAAGAACCGCTCGCGAGGCGTTAGGTTGTTGGGCGGATGGAAGTCGCTATGGTGGTAGACGGCCTTTGCCATTGCCAACTTGTCCTCGTCTGGTATTTTGTCGTATTCGGGGACTATGTCTTCCACCATATGATACTTAAATAGCAGGTAGGCACCCACATGGGCATGGTTGTACTCGTTGCTGTCATTAAAGGTGTGCGTTACCACAATTTGTCCAAAGCGTGCGAAGTCATGGAGCAGGCCAATAATCCAGGCAAGATCTATTTCGTAGCCGGACAACCCAAAGCCTCTTGCAATTCTGTCGCAGTTGCTGGCTACAATGCGCGTGTGCTCGAGCTTGGCCATGCACATGTCGTAGTCTCGTCCTTCGAAGTTTTCGTAAAGACCGTAGAACTCCTCGCAGTTTCTCTCTATTGCTTCTCTGCCGAATCTTAGCTCCATGGCAGCGGTTCACATCCTTTCTGGGAACGACGTTTAGAGCATGCCCAGAGCCGTAAGGTGCTCCGCGACCATTTCCATCGTAGTCTTGGTTACGTAGCCCAGCTCACGTTGCGCCTTTGCCGCAGAGCAGGAGGGCGATCGAGAAATGTGCTCGAGCGTGTCCGCTGCCTCTTGCTCCAGCATGTCCTTGGCAAACTCGTCGAACGGCACGAACCTAAGGCGGGCCTCCTTGCCATACAAGGCCGCAACTTCCTCGCACAGGCCCCTAAGCGTAATGGCACGTGGGGCCACCGCATGGTATTCCTCGCCAAACGTCGGCTTGCCCACCCGAATAGCGGCATCTATGATTCCCGCAACGTCCGCAGCGTGAACATGGTGCAGGGTCTCGAGACCAAAGTTTGGCAGCGTTACCTCGCGACCGTCGCGAATCGCCTCGACTACGCCCAAGTTCCTATTGCCCTGCGGACCAACGATTGACGAGAAGCCCGGCGCAACAATGTGGCCGGGATGCACGACCGTGGCGGGAAAGCCGTCGGAGCGCCAGAGTTGCATAAGGTAGTCCGTAAGCTCGAGCTTGCCCTTGCCGTACTCGTCTGTGGGCGTGCGGCACTCGCCCTCTTCCAGAGGAACGTATACCGCGTGCCCGTGAATCCATATGCTGCCAATGGCCACGTAGTGCGCAACGGAGCCCATAAGCGCGGTGGCAATTGCCTGTGCCTCGTCCTTTGTAAAGCAGATCGTATCCACCACTACGTCGCAGCCAAGCTTTGCAATCTCTTGCTCGAAGCCTTCGGCGCCACGGGTCAAGTGCACCTCGCGAACGCTTTCGAACTCCTTTGCCTCGCGGAAGTATCCCCTGTTTCCACGGCAGACCGATATAACCTCGTGTCCCTCATTTACAAGAAGGGGAAGCAAGTAGTTGCCCGTCTGGCCGTTTCCGCCTATAACCGCGATTCTCATATGCACTCCTTGGCATTAATTGTTGGCTGTCGACATTAGATTTTCGCATATTCAAGTATGGCGCTGTATGTGTATCGGATGAACGGGGGACGGGCCAGGTGTTCACGCGGGCGTGAACGCCTGACCCGTCCCCCGTTCATCCTAACAATTTATTTGTAATACGTGGTATTGTATAAGGCAGATTAGGCCAGATCGCTCACAGGCTCGGGAGGACACCATGGACGGTCTAAAGCGCAAAATAGCACTACGTGGCCGTGATTATCTATGGGTCGTACTATTCCTTATCATCTTTATTAATGGCTTTGAGTCGGGCGGGTATCAGGCGAGTCTGTGGAGCATAGGGCAGACCTACGACCTCTCTATAACCTCCATGGGACTGTTTGCCGCGGCGGAGCTACTGGCAGACATGTTGGCTCCCCTGCTGCTTGGTGGCTGGGCCGACAAAGTGGGCAAGGCAAAGAGCATGACCATCATGCTGTGTCTGCAGCTCGTATCGTCACTCGTGGTGCTGTTTGCCCCGTCGAGCGCCGTCTTTGTTGGCGGAATGTTCTTTATGGGACTCACCACAAGCGCGCTGCAGTTTATTGCCATCGCCGCGCTGGCAGACGCCTACCCCGTTACCAACGAGCGTCGTATTGGCTACATTACGTCCATGTATGCCTTTGGCGCGGTGGTGTCTCCCCTTATTGTTTCTTTGTATCTTGGGCTGGGTCTTAGCTGGAAGCTGCTCTTCGTTTTTCTGGGCCTTGGTACG
>CADBDT010000037.1 GCA_902793465.1 uncultured Coriobacteriaceae bacterium
CCCCGGCAACCCGTCTCAAAAGTACGTCTGGGGGTGCCACCCATGCGCGTATGCCCAAAGGGCGTATGCGCAAGGGAGGCACCCCCAGACGTACTTTTGAGACGGGTTGCCGGGGCAAAGGGGACGGGGGAGTTTGTCCCTCAACATAGGTTCTTCGAACGCGCTCTTGCTCATTCGAGCGCGGCCAAACATCTTACTTGGGAGCGCCGTACTTAAGCAGCTCGCTTACGGTTACAAACATGTAGCCCTGCTCAGCCAGCTTGGGTATTGCCTGGCGGATTGCCTCCACCGTCTGGGAGCGGTCGCCACCGCCGTCGTGCATAAGGATTACCTGGCCTGGCTGGACCGACATTATCATGTTGTAGATGGACTCGACGCCAGGCCTTCTCCAGTCCTCCGTGTCCACGTCCCAACCAATCTCGGCATCGACGTGGGACCAGAGGTTGTTAATCACGTCGCCGTAGAAGTTGCCACCGGGAGCACGAATGATGTGGGGCGGCTCCTTGTCCAGAACGTTGGCAATAGCCTCATAGCCCTTCTGTATCTCCTGGACCTGCTCTTCGGCACTCATCTTTGCTATGCTCACGCCCTCGCCAGAGCCAGCCGCGTGGTCCCACGTGTGGGTGCATACCTCGCAGCCCATATCGGAGGCGCGCTTGAGGACCTGCGAGTTGTCGGCAATCTGGTTGCCAATGGTAAAGAACGTTGCCTTTGCGTTGTTTGCCTCCAGCACGTCGAGGATCTGTGCCGTGGTTGTGGGCCAGGGACCGTCGTCAAACGTAAGCGCGACCACGCGGTCGGTGGGGCGGGCCGTATAGATGCGATAGCCTGCGTTTATGGGCTGCGTAACGCTCTCCTCGACCGTCTTGCCCGACTCCTTGCCCGTCCGGATTACGCGCTTTCCCTCCTGCCCGTCGGACAGCAGGTGTATGGATCCGCGCCAGTATCCCTCAAAGCTCCTGTCGCCCTCGTCGGTCTCAAAGGGAATTGACTCCTCCGACGTCGTGGACTCCTCCACCTTGTCGGCGCCGTCGCCAATCTCTACGACCGCATTGGCAACGAGGGGGGTCTTTACGTCGGTTGCGTTACCGTTAATCGTTACGCTGCAACGCTCGCCCTCCCCTTCCTTGAGCACCGACTCGTCTACCGCAAGGAGGTTGCCCGGCTTTGGCGTGGCGAGCTTTTCGTCCAGAAGCTTCTCGACCGTATCTCCTGCGTGTACCGTGGCGGTCTGCCCGTTAACGGTTATGGAGAAGGTCCTAAAGTGGCGGTACGCAAAGAAGCCGCCCACCCCGAGGGCCGCCAGCACTACGATGGTTATTAATATGGGAACTACCGGGCTCCTACGCTTGCGTTGTTGTTGCTGTGGTGGTGCCATGTGTCGAGCTGCCATGTTTAAACTTCCTTTGATCTGTTGCGATTGAGCTTGGCATTCAATTATAGCCATAATCCTTGGCGCTTGCCCTGCCATCTGCTGGACGCACTCGGATTATAGTGCTAAACTGTGCCCCGCAATGCCCCTATAGCTCAGTGGATTAGAGCGTTTGCCTCCGGAGCAAAAGGTCGAGGGTTCGAATCCCCCTGGGGGCACCAGGTAAAGACAAGGCCTCCCCAACGGGAGGCTTTCTTGTTAGGAAACCTCACAGGGATTCGAACCCGCGAGGGCGCCACAAGCCCTCTGGCTTGTGGCGGGGTGAGCGCTTTGGCGCGAACCCCATGAGCCTTGCCGCAGGCAAGGCGGCGAATCCCCCTGGGGGCACCAGGTAAAGACAAGGCCTCCCCAACGGGAGGCTTTGGGAGGCTTTCTTGAAACAGGGGACGTGTCAGGTGTTCCATTTTCCCGCGTGAATGGAACAGGAAACGCATGTTGAACAGGAAACGCACGTTTCGCTCAATCCCCGCGTGGAACGCAAAACACGCCCCCTGTTCCACGTGCCGTGCTGGCCGACTACACGCAAGCACGTGCGTTTCAGCCACATATGGCCCGCCAGATGCACGCCGTTGTGTGTCGTCGTGCCCCACTGCACGCAACCACGTGCATCCCCACTGCATACGGTCGTCAAAATGCACGCCGTTGCGTGCCGTCGTGCCCCACTGTACGCAACCACGTGCATCTCCACTGCATGCGGTCGTCAAAATGCACGCGGGTGCGTGACGTCGCGACCGATAGCACGCAAGCACGTGCGCTTCAGCCACATATGGCCCGCCAGATGCACGCCGTTGCGTGCCGTCGTGTCCCACCGTACGCAACCACGTGCATCTCCACTGCACGTGACCAGCGCCGTGGTCCCTGAGCACCCGCATGCCGCACACTCGGGGTGAACCCATCCGCGCGTATGGGGGTACCCCGAGTGTGCAAACGGCTAGCTGGCTTGGTTGGTCCACCAATTCCATGGGTACGTCCCAAAGGTTGGCACTCCAGAACCTATCCCGATTGTTACAGGGCTTCACAATATGACAATTTGGCATCGTTGCGTGGTACCATTGGTCGTTGCAAGACACACTAAGGAGGTAGCAAATGATCGCTCTAGTAAAACAGACCGCAACGGACGAGCAGCTTGGCCAGCTCATAAGCTGGATTGAGGGCCGCGGGTTCAAAACGCATGTGTCGGAAGGCGACAACGAGACCATAGTCGGCATCATAGGCGACACCACGCAAATCGATCCGTTCCTGCTGGAGTCCATGAGTATAGTGGAGCGCGTCCAGCGCGTATCCGAGCCCTTTAAGAAGGCCAACCGTAAGTTCCACCCCGACGACACCATTGTGGACTGCGGCCATGGCGTGCTGCTGGGTGGCGGAAACTTCCAGGTTATGGCAGGCCCCTGCTCTGTTGAGGGCGACAACCTGCTTCGCATTGCCAAGCGCGCCAAGCAGGCGGGCGCAACCATGCTGCGCGGCGGCGCATACAAGCCGCGCACCTCTCCCTACGCCTACCAGGGTATGGGCGAAAAGGGCCTCGACCTCCTTATGGACGCCGGCGCCCAGCTAAACATGCCCGTGGTAACGGAGGTAATGGACCCGCGCGACGTGGAGCTCTTTGTGAGCAAGGGCATAGACGTTATGCAAATAGGCGCACGCAACGCTCAGAACTTCAACCTGCTTAAGGAAGTCGGAAAAACCAACATCCCCGTACTGCTAAAGCGCGGCATGAGCCAGACCATAGACGAGCTGCTTATGGGCGCCGAGTACATAATGAGCGAGGGCAACCAGAACGTAATTCTGTGCGAGCGCGGCATCCGCACCTTCGAGACGCGCACCCGCAACACCTTTGACGTAAACGCCATCCCCGTGCTCAAGCACCTCTCGCACCTCCCCGTGGTGGGCGACCCCAGCCACTCCACGGGCTACACGCGCTACGTGAGGGCCGCCGCATACGCAGCCACCGCCGCAGGCGCAGACGGACTGCAAATTGAGGTACACGACTGCCCCTCCGAGGCATGGTCCGACGGCGCGCAAGCCCTTACGCCCGACCAATTTGCCGACGCAATGGCCCGCATCCGCCTTATCCGCGAGGCCATTACCGCACCGGTGGACGGAGAGTAACCATGGACAACACGCAGCTCACACACCCCAGCGTCCCAGCATCCAGCTCCTTTGTTCCTGGCCGCGTGGGAATATTTGGCCTCGGCCTTATGGGCGGCTCGTTTGCCCGAGCGCTCCATCGAGGCAACACGGAGGTCTATGCTTGGAATCGCACCCAGTCTACGGTCGAGCTAGCCATGATCGACTGTGTGGACGGGATGCTGGACGAGCAAACAATACCAACGTGCGAGCTCATAATCCTTGCTGGGTACCCTCAAGCGGCAATCGACGAGCTGCGCTCCATTGCGCCCTCCATCTCCCCCGGAGCCATCGTAATTGACATAGGCGGCATAAAGCGCAAGATCTGCGACGAGTGCTTTGGAATCGCAGAGGAATACGATTGGCACTTTGTTGGCTGCCACCCCATGGCCGGCCTGCAGTACTCGGGGTTTGCCCACGCAAAGGACACCATGTTTGAGGGCGCCCCCATGGTGGTGGTGCCCCCGGCAAACATCGACGACTTCGTGCGGCTCGACGTGCTGGAACGCCTAAAGGACCTACTTGCGCCCTGCGGATTTGGTACGTACACGCTCACCACCGCGGAGCACCACGACGAGGTTATTGCCTTTACCTCGCAGCTGGCTCATGTGGTTTCCAACGCCTACGTAAAGAGCCCTAATGCGCAGGTGCACAAGGGCTTTTCGGCAGGAAGCTACAAAGACCTCACGCGCGTGGCGCGCCTTAACGCGGGCATGTGGACCGAGCTCTTTTTGGACAACAGCGACTACCTGTCCAACGAAATAGGCATCCTCATACGGCATCTGCAGCAGTACAAGGACGCCATCGACAAGGGCGACGCCGCTGCGCTCGAGGCGCTACTCGCAGATGGCGACCGCCGAAAGAGGGAGGTCGAGGACCAGTGAGCAAACACATAGTAGACGTGCGAACCACCTCGCGTGCGTACGAGGTGCACGTAGGGTGCGGCATCCTAAACGAGGTGGGGCCACTGGTGCGTGCGACTGCTGGAGGCACTGCGGTGGCCGTCGTGTGCGACTCCAACGTGGCCCCTCTCTATGCCACTCGCGTGCTCGACTCCCTTCGCGGGGCAGGCTACTGTGCGTCTCTTATAACGTTTGCCGCCGGAGAGGAGAACAAGCGGTTCTCCACCCTCGAGAGCATCCTCGAGGGACTTGCCGACGCCGAGCTATCGCGCGACGACGTGGTGGTTGCCGTGGGAGGAGGAGTTACGGGCGACATGGCCGGCCTTGCCGCCGCACTCTACCTACGCGGGATAAAGGTCGCACAGGTTCCCACCTCCCTTCTGGCCATGGTTGACTCCTCGGTGGGAGGGAAGACCGCGGTGGATCTGCAGGCGGGAAAAAACCTCGCGGGAGCGTTTTTGCAGCCCTGCGTCGTGGTTGCCGACGTGGAGTGCCTGCACACCCTGGAGCAGGAACTCTTTGCCGACTCATGCGGCGAGGTAATAAAGCACGGTGTGCTCGCAGACCCCGAGCTCTTTGAGGAGCTTGTGTCCAATCCCCTAACGTCCTCCGCGCGCACAGACGAGCAGGTGGCGCACGTGGTGGCAAAAAACGTTGCCATAAAGCGCGACGTGGTAAACGCCGACGAGACGGAGAGAGGGCTGCGCCAGACGCTCAACCTGGGCCACACGCTGGGCCACGCCATCGAGGCGGCAAGCAACTACCAGCTTGGCCACGGCTCGTCCGTGGCGGCCGGGCTCTGCTGCGTCGCGCGTGCTGCCGAGAAGCTGGGCTGGTCCGAGGCAGGGATCGCACGGCACATCGAGCGCGTCTGCGAGGCACATGGCCTTCCAACCGACACCCAACTTCCCCACGAGACCATAATGCGCTATGCGACCCACGACAAAAAGCGGCATGGGGGCACGGTAAACCTCGTTGTTCCAATACGCATTGGCAAGGTGGAGATTCGCACCGTCACGCTGGACGAGCTTGAAAAGGTCGTTCGCATTGGCTGCGGCACACAGGGGGACAACCGATGATTGCAGTCGTCGAACCCGGCAGTCTGGGCGGATACATAGACGCGGTGTCGTCCAAGTCCATGGCGCACCGGCTTCTTATTCTTGGCGCGCTTGCACCGCAGGAATGCGAGGTGTCCTACAACACATCCTCGCAGGACATCGAGGCAACCGCGCGTTGCCTCGACGTCCTGTGCACACATGCACGCATGGTCGCAACTGGCACCCAGAGCGAGCCGGCAACGCTCGACTGCAACGAGTCGGGCTCTACGCTGCGCTTCCTGCTGCCCGTGACCTGCGCGCTGGGCGTATCTGCACGCCTGGTTCGTCGCGGCAGGCTTGCGGAGCGCCCGCTCCATCCGCTGGACCAGCAGCTTTGCTCCCACGGGGCAAGCATCCAGGAAAACGGCACCGACATCCTTGTTTCTGGCAGGCTGCGTGGCGGGCGATTCGTGCTACCGGGCAACGTTTCGTCCCAGTACGCTAGCGGGCTTCTTATGGCTGCGTCCGTAATGAACGAGCCGGTGGAGGTGCTCGTAAAAAAGCCGGTTGAGTCGCGCCCCTATTTGCAGCTCACCATCGAGGCGCTCCGCCAGTTTGGGCAGGAGGTCGCGTGCTCCTCCGTGGAGCTTGACGGCGTGCAGTACGAGCGCTTTCTCGTTCGCGAGCCCGGCTTGAGGGCGCCCGAGTCGTGCGTTGTGGAGGGAGACTGGTCCAACGCCGCCTTCTGGCTTGCCGCAGGGGCAATGGAGCCCGAAGGCGTTACGGTTGGCGGCCTTAACATGCTAAGCGCGCAGGGCGATCGCACCATTCTTGCCGCACTTGCGGCCCTCGGCGCGCGTATTGCGCGAAAGGGCAACGCCGCGCGAGCCACCGCCGATGCGAGGCGCTGCATGTCGTTGGACGTAAGCGCCATACCCGACCTCGTCCCTCCCCTTGCCGCCGTGGCGGCCACCACTCCGGGAACAAGCCGCCTGCAAAACGCCGGCCGCCTGCGCATGAAGGAGTCCGATCGCCTTGAGTCTGTATCCAGTGCCATTCGCGCGCTGCACGGCAAGGCACACATAGAGGGAGACGACCTCGTAATAGATGGGGTTAGCCAGCTGGCGGGAGGCACCGTTCGTACCGCAAACGACCATCGGATTGCCATGATGGCCGCCGTTATGGCCACACACGCGGCTGGCCCCGTAACCATATGCGGCGCCGAATGCGTGGCAAAGTCGTACCCCACGTTCTGGGACGACTACGCACGGCTGGGCGGCACGGTGAGCATGACCGACGAAAGCGAGGCATAGCGCCATGTCGTCCCTGTTTGGCACCACCCTTCGCGTGTCCATCTTTGGCCAGTCGCACTCGCAGGCAATCGGCTGCGTAATCGATGGCCTGCCTGCGGGCTTCAAGCTTAACGAGGACGCGCTGCAAGAGTTTATGAGCCGTCGGGCGCCAGGCCAGAACGCGTGGTCAACGCCGCGCAAGGAGGCCGACGCACCCCAGATCGTAAGCGGTCTAAACGACCGAGGCGAGACGTGTGGGGCGCCCCTTGCAGCCCTCATATACAACACCAATACCCGGTCGGGCGACTACGACGAGCTCCGCCGCGTCCCTCGGCCGGGCCACGCGGACTTTACCGCCTGGGCAAAGTGGCACGGCAGCCAGGACGTTCCGGGAGGAGGGCACTTTTCGGCCCGGCTCACGGCACCCCTGTGCGTGGCTGGAGGAATTGCCCTGCAGCTCCTTGCGCAGCACGGAATCCGCATTGCCGCGCACGTGCTGCAGGTCGCAGACAAAAAAGACGAGCCCTTTGACGCGCTTGTTAACTCCCCTGCCGCCAACGACCACCTAAACGAGCAGATGGACGCCTTGCAAAGCGGATGGAAGTCGCGCTCGTTTCCCACCATAGACAACACGGCCGCCGAGCACATGAAGGACGCCATCGCGCAGGCGCGCAAGCAGGGGGACTCCGTTGGCGGCGTGGTGGAATGCGTGGCGCGCGGCATGCCGGCAGGCATAGGAGGCCCGCGCTACGACGGACTCCAGGGCAGTATTGCACGCGTGGTATTTGGGATTCCCGCGGTTAAGGGTCTGGAGTTTGGAACGGGGTTTGACGTCGCGAGCATGACTGGCTCGCAGAACAACGACCCCTACGAAATACGCGATGGCATGGTGGTTCCCACAACAAACAACGCGGGCGGCACGCTCGGCGGTATTTCCACGGGCGCCCCCATCCTGTTTCGCATGGCGGTAAAACCGACGCCCAGCATCGCGCTCCCCCAGCAATCGGTTGACCTCGAGGAGATGAGAGAGGCCACGCTCGAGGTAAGGGGCCGCCACGACCCATGTGTCGCGGCACGCGCCGTTCCCATAGCGGAGGCGGCAATGGCGCTGGCCATACTGGATTCGTGGCTTACGTTCCCGCCTTCCAGCAGCGAATGGACATAGAGGACAGAGAGATTGGGCAAACCATGAAGGATCTTTCCGAGATTCGCAAGCGCATAGACCACATAGACACCGAAATCTCGCAGCTGTTTATGGAGCGGATGGACGTCTCGGCCGATGTTGCCGAGTACAAGCGTGCAACGGGCAAGCCGGTGTACGACCGCGAGCGCGAGCGGGCAAACATAGCCGCCGCTTGCGAGCGCGTTCCCATGGAGCTTTCGAGCTATGCGGCGGTAATACAGTCTGTCCTTATGCAGGCGTCGCGTGACGCGCAGTACAAGCAGCTGGGACAACGGAGCGAGGTATCTCGCGAAGTCGCCCAGGCGCTAGACGCCGCCCCGGCATACTTCCCAGCCAAGGCAAGGGTTGCCTGCCAGGGCGTCGAGGGAGCGTATCAGCAGATTGCCGTGGATCGCCTTTTTCGCAGGCCAACGCTAACGTATTACAACACCTTCGAGAAGGTGTTTGACGCAGTGGAGCAAGGAGACGCGGACTTTGGGGTCCTGCCCATAGAAAACTCCACGGCCGGCTCCGTAAACCACGTGTACGACCTTATGATGCGCCACGACTTCTACATCGTGCGCAGTTGTCGCCTTAAGATCGACCACTGCCTTCTGGTGCAACCCCAAACGCGCAAGGAGGACGTGCGCATAGTCTACAGCCACCAACAGGCAATCAACCAATGCGCCGACTACATAGCCTCCATCCCCAACTGTCGCGTTCACGTATGCGAGAACACGGCCAAGGCCGCCGAGATGGTGTCCCAAAGCGAGCGCAACGACGTGGCGGCAATTGCCTCTCGCTCGTGCGCGCGCCTCTACGGGCTCGAAGTGGCCGACCAAAACGTGCAGGACAACCAGAACAACTACACGCGCTTTGCCTGCATTTCCAAGGATCTTACAATCTATCCGGGGGCACAGCGCACCTCGATTATGGCCGTGACTAGTCACGAGCCAGGAGCGCTGTACAACGTGCTGGCCCGCTTTAACGCGCTCGACATAAACCTGCTTAAGCTCGAAAGCCGCCCCATACCCAACCGCGACTTTGAGTTTATGTTCTACTTCGACATCGACTGCCCGGCCGCCGCGCCGGAGTTCGGCGTGCTTATGGACTCGCTTGCCGACGTATGCGAGGAGTTTAGGTACCTGGGCTCGTATACGGAGGTGGTGTAATGCGTCCGAACGCACGCGAGGTCGCAGGCGCTCCCTTTGGCCTTCTTGGAAGGACGCTGGGCCACAGCTGGTCCCCGCGAATACACGCAACGCTGGGCAGCGCACCCTATGCGCTCTTTGAGCGCGAGCCCAACGAGGTGGAGGACTTCGTGCGCAACGGCGACTGGCGGGGAATAAACGTTACCATTCCCTACAAGCGAGACGCCGCGCTGCTTGCAGACGAGCGCAGCCCACGCGTGGAGCGGCTCGGAGTCGCAAACACGCTCGTGCGAATGGACGACGGCCGCATATGGGCCGACAACACCGACGTCCTGGGCTTTTCTTGGATGCTGGAGCGCTTCTTGCGCAACTCGCTTGACCAAACGTCACGGGAGGCGCTGGAAAACAAAAAGGTGCTGGTTCTTGGCTCGGGCGGCGCCAGCCAAGCGGTACGCGCGGCGCTCGAAGACGCTGGCGCGATAATCGTGGTTATCTCGCGAAGCGGCAACGAGACCTACGCCACGCTCGAGGAGCGCCATTCCGATGCCGCTCTTATCGTAAACACCACCCCCGTTGGAATGTATCCCAAGTGCCCCAAGTCGCCCATATCCCAGCATACGCTCGAAGCCTTGGGCAACCTGCGCGGTGTTGTGGATGTGGTATACAACCCCGAAAGAACCGGCATATGCATGGCGGCGGAGCGTCTGGGAATCCCCTGCGAGTCCGGCCTTGCCATGCTCGTTTCGCAGGCCTTCTTTTCCAGCCAGTCCTTTTTGGGACACGACCTGGACGAGTCGCTTGTGGACAAGATCGAGGCCGATTTGCGCAGGCAGACACGCAACGTAGTTCTTATTGGCATGCCGGGGTGCGGCAAGACGTCTGCGGGCCGCAAGCTTGCGCGCATGGTGGGACGACCTTTTGTGGACCTAGACGATACCTTTGTGATCGACCACAAAACGACCCCCGCACAATGCATTCGCACGCAAGGCGAGGACGAGTTCAGACGGCTGGAAACAAAGACTGCCGCAGCCTATGGCTCGGGCTCGGGCCTTGTTATTGCCTGTGGCGGCGGCATTGTTACGCGCGAGCGCAACTACGACCTACTGCACCAAAACGGAACACTGGTCTTTTTGGACCGCCCGCTCGACGAGCTGTCGAGCGACGACCGCCCCCTCTCGCAAACCAAGGGGGTACGCCAACTTGCCGCGGAGCGCATGGATGCCTATAACGCATGGGCCGACCTGCGTATTAAGTGCACAGGGTCGTCGGAGGGAGACGCCCTTCTTATCCGCGAGCTGTTGGGGCTCTAGGGACGGCACTTAGATATATGACCCTACGCATATGTCGTGAGTGGTGTGCCTATTGGGGGGTCCTACCGCCATCTAGTTAGTGGAACTGAGGGGATGTTCCCTACAGTTTCCCGCGTGCCCGTCGCAGCTACGAGCACTGCGGAACTGTAGGGAGTATCCCCTCAGTTCCACTCCCCCGGCGTAACAACATAGCGTAGGGAAGTATCCCCAATAGGCATACCACCTTGATAGGTCAAAGAAGCTCCACGCTCGCGGCGCCATGGCGCTCACTCGCCCGACGCTAACCGAATTGTGTTATTTCACCTGCATGTAGAACGTATAATTTTCAACAGTGGTTGAATTGTTTCCTACTTCGATTTGGGTGGACCGTGAACAACAACGAGACGGCTCAAGCAGTGCTCGATGCTTTGGGTGGACGTGCAAACGTGCTCTCCAATGCCGTCTGCATGACCCGACTTCGCGTAACCCTCAACGAACCCGAAAGCGTGGACTACGAGCAGCTTGGGGATGTTTACGGAGTGCTGGGAACCGCAACGCGTGGAAACAACGGCCTCGAGGTGGTATTTGGACCTCGCGTAATAGACGGTATCTATCATGCGTTCATTCAGCTAACGGGCATTGCGGGCAGGGCCGACGACCTCTTTCCCATGTCTCGGCAGGACAGCAGTATGCGCGTGCACATTCGCACAAAAAAGTCTTCTCAAAAGCCTCCCCGGAGCGCAAACGACGAGCCACTTATAAATGCAAACGAAATGAGCATGCTGGAAAGCATGTTTGGCGCTCAGGAAACCGCTGCCAGGCGCCTTTTGGTGCTCAATGGGCCCAACATCAACATGCTTGGAATATCCACGCGTGCAGACAACAGCGAAGCGAGCGATTATCCCGCCCTGCTCGAGCTCTGCAAGCAGTCCGCAAGCGAGGCCGGCTTCCAAAGATGCGACTGCTTCCAATCCAATCATGAGGGAGATCTTGTAGACAAGGTCCAAGACGCGTACGAAATCTACGATGCCATAGTTATTAACCCTGGTGCTTACGGCTCCTCCCTCGCCTTGCGCGATGCGCTGCGCGCCGTGTCCATACCCGCGCTGGAAGTAAGCCTTAACAGCCAGATTGAGACCGACGCAGTGGGTTCTACCTGCATGAACACCATAGCTGGCCAGGGCATAGAGGGATATCGCATCGCAGTGCAGGCAGCATGGAAGGCATGCGAGAACACAACCGACCGCAGGTAAAGGGGCAGCCCCAGACCCTGAACAAAGGACGAAACCTCCCGGCGCCATGGACAAGCGCCGTGCTCAGACAGTCCTCGCGGAGACGGCACACGCGGTCGCTCCGCTCCTCGCGCGAGTTGGGTGCCCCTAACCTCTTTGGTTGCCCCTCGCTACGCTGCGGAACTGCGCGCGGCTGCTTTCCATGGCGCCTCGCGGTTTCGTCCTTTGTTCAGGGTCTGGGGCTGCCCTCCCTATTCGTAATCCATCACTCTATAGCCTAGTAGCACATGCCCATTGCCTCGCGGACCTCGTTAAGGGTCGCATTGGCAATGGTGTTTGCGCGCTTGTTGCCCTCGGCAAGCACGTCTCGAATGTAGTCCATGTCCTTTTCGAGCTCCCGGCGACGCTCGCGAATCGGCGCAAAGTAGGAGTTGACGGATTCGGTAACGTAGCGTTTGAGCTGTCCGGCGCCGCCCATGCCAATTTCCTCGGCAATCTCCTGGGGGTCGCGACCCGTGCATATGCCTGCGGTAGTAAGCAGGGCGCTCACGCCAGGACGGTTTTCGGGATCAAACGTAATGTTTCTTTCGGAATCCGTGCGCGACTTCCTAATGAGCTTTGCGGTCTCGTCTTCCGTCATGGAAATGGATATGGCGTTGCCGTACGACTTGCTCATCTTGCGGCCGTCGAGGCCAGGAAGCATTGGCGTAGAGGTAAGCAGCCCGTCGACGTCCGGGAACACCTTTCCGTAGCGCTTGTTAAAGCGACGCGCAATAAGACGCGTTTGCTCTATGTGGGGCAGCTGGTCGCGTCCCACAGGCACTATGTTGCCCTTGCAAAACAGGATGTCGCAGGCCTGATGCACCGGATAGGTAAGCAGAAGGCCCGTTAGCGCGTGTCCGCTTGCCTCCTGCTCGGCCTTAACGGTGGGGTTGCGCTGCAGCTCCGCCTCGCTTACCAGCGAGTGGAACGGAAGCATGAGCTGGTTGAGCGCGGGCACGGAGGAATGAGTAAAGATCATGGTCTTGGCTGGATCGATTCCGCACGCAAGATAGTCAATCACCATATTGTGCACGTTGTCGGCAATATGCTCGGTGGTGTCGCGGTCGGTTATTACCTGGTAGTCCGCAATTATGATGTTCGTCTGAACACCCATGTCCTGCAGTCGCACGCGCTCCACGAGCGTTCCGAAGTAGTGCCCAAAGTGCAGCCGTCCCGTAGGACGGTCACCCGTAAGCATTACGTACTTGTCGGGATGCTGGGGAAGATCCGCCTGTATCTGGTTGCTGCGGCGTAGCGCGGCATCGTAGCTTCCTTCGTTAGGCATAAAGGTGTCCTTTCGCTTGCAATCTAACCCGCACATCATATCACGTATGCGACTATCGGCACCGCCAAAGACTGTGCTCCTCCCCCAGCTGGCGAATTCCACGCGTCCATAAACCGTCCCGCCCCTAAACAAGGGCCGAAACCGCGAGGCGCCATGGAAAGCAGCCGCGCGCAGTTCCGCAGTAAAACGAGGACTGATTGAGCACGGCGCTTGTCCATGGCGTCGAAAGGTTACGGCCCTTGTTTAGGGGCAGGACGGGCCTGCAGGGGCGCCCGTGGGCGCAACACATCTATGCCCGCGGCGGGTGCTCGTCGAGCAGGCGCTGCCAAACGCGCCAGTCGGGACAATGCAGGTCCATGAGTGCCTTAAACCGAGGGCCGTGGTTGGCAACCAAAAGGTGACACAGCTCGTGGACAAGCACCATTTCCAGGCACTTGGGCGGCTGCTCGGCAAGGGCGGTGTTAAGGCGAATCCGCCCGGTAGACGAGGTGCACGAACCCCAGCGTGACTTCATCCGGCGAAGCGTTATGGAGGCGGCATGCACCCCCACGCGCTTCTCGAAGGCCGGCACCAGCTCCTTAAGCCGCCCGCGCATCTGCTCGCACAGCCACCGCTCCACAAACTTTGCCCTTCCCTCTGGTGTCGTTCCTTCGGGCACGCGTATAACCAGCAATTCTCCGTTGAGCTCGCATTGCGGCACGTCCTGTGTATGCTCGACGCTCAGCTTGCGCTCTGTGCCCCAGACGTTTAGGCACTCCCCCGTCTCCCACAGCATGGGACCGTCGCTCCTGCGGGCATTTGCCCTCGCCGCATGCGTACGAAACCAGTCCTCATGGCTTCGAGCGACCTCCATTGCCCTGGCACGGGACATATGCAGGGGAACGCTCATGCGGGCATCCCCGTTGGAACCAATGCGCAGGTTTACGTTGCGCACGCGTTTGTGCGTAATGGTAATGGCAATACCGTTAACATCGACTACATAACACATGCCCTTTGGCAACACATACTCCCCTCATTCGCCGTTCATTCTGGTAAAATTTATAGTAACTGACATTTTGGGCAAGCATTGCCGCTGCATGGCATATTATATGCTCGTTATGCGAAAGGGGTGTGTATGGCAAGTTCGACCGGATCTGACGCGAGCAAGGCATCGCTGCGAAGCGGATACCTCGACCTGTGCGAACGAATGCCAAAGGACTTTACGTCGCGTGTGGACGTAACCATACGTTCCATGTTCCCCCTCCTGGATCTGTACCAGCAAACCGACTTGGTGCTTGGATATCTTCCCATACACGAGGAAATAGACACCATGCCGCTACTGCGCGATGCAATGCGCGACGGCAAGCGCGTGGCTCTGCCCGTGTTTGACAAGAAGAAGAACACCCTCGTTTTCTACGAGGTCAAAACCCTCGACAACATAAAGGCCGGGTCGCGCGGAATGGCCTGCCCACCGTCCGACTCCGCCGTACCGCTTGGCGAGAAGGACTTCCTTGGTTCGCTCTGCCTCGTTCCCGGACTCGTGTTTGACGGCGAGGGCAACCGCGTGGGGTACGGCGCCGGATACTACGACGAGTTCCTGGCATTCTATCCCGGCAACAAGGTGGGACTCGTGCGTTCCGTGCAAGTTAGCAGCAATCCATTGCCACACGACAAGCACGACATAGCCGTCGACGTGTTGGTTACCGAGGGTAGCATTTGGCGCTGCCGCAGAATAGAAGGTCTGCAACGCCAGCCGAGTGACTAAGACGCACTCCCCCCCTACGAATATATTGCGATGGTGTGCCACAAGGGGATGCTCCCCTACGGGTACATCTCGGGAGACCCTTCTCATTATGAGAGAACTATCCGCGATGTACCCGATGGGGAGTATCCCCTTGCGGCACACCGCCTATGTGCGGGCCTTACATCCGCTCTCCGCCTACGCCATCGCGCATGGTGCTCATGCCGCGCGAAAGCGATATTACGCCCGTCCTGCAACTCTCCAGAATCTCGTAGTCGCGCATAAGGTCCACAAAGTTGTCTATGAGCAGCGTGTCGCCCACCAGCTGCAGAATTATAGCGTCTCGGCTGTACTCCATTATCTTTGCCTCAAATGCGCTGGCAGCGTCCAGAATGTCATTGCGCTTGTTTCTGTCGCGGTTGGCGAGCTTAATTAGAAGGAGTTCGCTGTTTACCGTGGCCTCTCTGTCCAGCTCGCGCACCACCACCACTTCGGGCAGCTTGTAGAGCTGCCGCATAAGCTGCTCCTTAGAACCGTCGTCGCCATCGAACACGGCGGTAATGCGGGAATAGTCGGCGGTCTCGGTCTCGGAGACGGTGAGCGAGGCAATGTTAAAGCGCCTGCGGCGGAACATGCTGGTAACGCGATTGAGCACGCCAAACCGATTGCGCACCAGAATTGCAAACGTGTAGCGGTTCATCCTACTCCCCCACCCTCACAATAATGTCGTCGAGCCCACCTGCGGGTGCAAGCATGGGCAGCACGAGCTCGTTCTCGCTCAACACGCAGTCAATGAGGTACGGCCCCTTGGCCTGCGAGGCCTCGTCCAGCGCATTTGCAAGCGCGTCGACGGTCTCTACCCTGGTACCGTTGGCACCAAACGCCTTGGCCACGGCAACGTAGTCCGTTTGCCTATACCCCGCAAGCGTGGTGCTGGAATAGCGACCGTCATAAAAGAGGCGTTGCCATTGGCGCACCATGCCCAGCGTCCCGTTGTTAACAAGAAGAACTGTTATGGGCGCCTTAACGGAAACCGCAGTAGCCAGCTCCTGAACACTCATGCCCAGGCCACCGTCCCCTACCACGAGCAGGGTCCTGTTGCTCGTAGCCATAGACACGCCAATTGCCGCAGGAAGTCCAAAGCCCATGGCGCCCAGGCCGCCGTTGGTCACGAATTCTCGTGGGTGGGTAAAGGCCAAATGCTGAGCTGCCCACATCTGATGCTGTCCGACATCGGTTACAACCGGCGCGCCCTCTTGGCGACTGGCATCCACCGTACGCATGAGGTTGTATGGCGTAAGGCCCTGGCGAGCGTCCACCTGCGATCTTTCGTCCGCACGAAGCTTTACCAAAAGCTCGCGCCAGCCCCTGTGATCCGCCTGCTCCAGCAGTGGGAGAAGCGCGTCAATCGCCAGCCTCACATCGCCCACGATGCCAAAGTCGTCGTTTGTAGTCTTGTTTATTTCGGAGCCGTCTATGTCCACGTGCACTATGTGAACAGCCGCTCCAAACCTGTCGCGGTCGCCCGTGGCCCTGTCGTTAAACCTGCAGCCAAGGGCAATTATGCAGTCCGCGTTCTTCATTGCCATGGTGGCCGCATAGTGTCCGTGCATTCCTTCCATGCCCAAGAAGCGCGAATGCTGCGTGGGCACGGCAGAAACACCCATAAGCGAGCAGACCATGGGCGCGTCGGCCTTTTTTGCCAACCGCATAACCTCTTGCTCCGCATGTGCCGAAACCACCCCGCCGCCAAAGTAGACGAGCGGACGATGGCAGGCGTTTATGCACGCGGCGGCGGCCTCCATCTGCGAGACATCAAGCAGGCGCGGTTCCTCCGGCTCAACCAGGCCTGCGTCCGCGAACTCCCCCATTGCCTGCTGCACATCCTTGGGTATGTCTACCAGCACAGGACCAGGCCTGCCCGACATGGCAATGCAGTATGCCTCGCGAAGAGTATCAGCCAGCTCGTCCACGTTCTCCACAAAGTAGTTGTGCTTTGTTATGGGCAGCGTAACGCCCGTTATGTCTATCTCCTGAAAGCTGTCCGTACCAATTTGGCTGGTGGAGACGTTTCCCGTTATAACGAGCAGCGGAGTCGAGTCCATAAACGACGCCGCAATTCCCGTAACCAGGTTGGTGGAGCCAGGGCCAGACGTCGCAAGGCAGACGCCAACCTTGCCGGTCGCGCGAGCATAACCGTCTGCCGCATGCGCGGCGCCCTGCTCGTGAGCCACAAGAACATGCCGTATGTCGCCCTCATGTTTTAGCAACGCGTCGTATATGTCTATGACCGTTGCCCCGGGAAAGCCGAATATGGTATTGGTGCCCTGCTCAATAAGGGTGCGCACCACGATTTCTGATCCACTGAGCCGCATTGCAATAGACCCTTTCGTTCGAATGTGAAACCGATTATACGACAAGGGCCTATTTCATAAAGCAGTACGTTTCGTGCCCGCGCGCCCGTCGCAGCAGCCGGACACAGATGTTGCCAGCTGGGTAGGAAATGCAATCAATATGCCCAACTTGTTACGTCGCCTTGCATTCGGTCCCAAAAGCGGCAAAATTATGCATTGTATGCAACTAACGGCAAGGAGGCGTTAATGTCGAGCGACGAGAAGGCAATGCACGAGATTGGCCAGCGTATTCAGGGACTGCGCGAGTCATGCGACGTAACACGCGAGGACATGGCGGCCGATCTGGAGGTTAGCCTAGAGACCTATACCCAGTGGGAGGAGTCCGGCGCCGACGTGCCCATATCTGCGATTTACCACATGGCACAGCGCTTTGGCGTGGAGTTTACGGAAATACTAACCGGTACCGCGGCCAAGCTCAACACCTACCAGGTCGTGCGTGCTGGACAAGGGCGCGAGGTGGAGCGCTATCCTGGCTACCACTTCGAGGACCTCGCATTCCGCTACCAGAACAAGATCATGCAGCCGCTGGAGGTTACCATCAACCCCTCCGACGCACCGGCAAAGCTCGTACAGCACACGGGCCAGGAGTTCAACCTGGTGCTCGAGGGCCAGCTGCTGGTCGTCTGGGGCGACCGGGAGTTTACGCTCAATCCCGGCGACAGCATTTACTTCAATCCCAGCGTGCCCCATGGGCAGCGTTGTGTAGGGCGAGTACCCGCACGGTTTGTGACCGTTATAGCCGAGTAGGGAAAGCCGCAAGCAATTAGGAAGTCAAGCACTATGAATTACATTCTTAACAAGTACTGCCCCCGTATAGACTTTGATAGCTACGAGGATTTCTACGAGAACTTTCGTATAAACGTGCCCGAGGATTTTAACTTTGGCTACGACGTGGTGGACGAGTGGGCGCGAGTCGAGCCAAACAAGAAGGCGCTTCTGTGGTGCAACGACGCCGGCGAGGAACGCGAGTTTACCTTTACCGACATAAGCCGCCTGTCAAACAGAGCGGCAAACGCGTTTGTTCGGCTGGGCATCGGCAAGGGCGACGTGGTTATGTGCATACTCCGCCGCAGGTGGGAGTACTGGGTGGTCGCATCTGCGCTCTGCAAGATAGGCGCCACCATAATACCTGCCACGCTGCAGCTCACCACACACGACATAAAGTATCGCGCGAACACCGCAAACGTTCGCATGCTCGTGTGCGTGGACGACGACTACGTGTGCACGCAGGCGGAGGGGGCCATCGAGGGTGCGCCCACCATCCAGAACAAGGTGGTGGTCGCCGGCACGCGCGATGGGTGGCTCTCGTTCGACGAGCTGCTGGCAAACGAGTCGGAGGAATGGGTACGGCCAACGGGAGACGACGCCACCTCCTCCAAGGACATAATGCTCATCTACTTTACCAGTGGCACCACAGGCAACCCCAAGGCCGTAATGCACAACTTCGCGCATCCGCTGGGGCACATCCTCACGGCCAAATACTGGCAGCAGGTACGCGAGAACGGCCTGCACATGAGCGTAACCGACAGCGGCTGGGCCAAGTTCGGGTGGGGCAAGATATACGGACAGTGGATAGCGGGTGCCGAGATCTTCTGCTACGACATGGACAAGTTCGTGCCCACTAAGCTACTCCAGCACATGCAGGACTACGACCTCAAGACGTTCTGTGCCCCTCCCACCATGTATCGCTTCATGCTCCAGGAGGACGTTGCGTCCTACGACCTCTCCTCCATCCAGAACTTCGCCACGGCGGGAGAGCCCCTGAACGCCGAGGTTACCATCCAGTGGGAAAAGTACACGGGAAAGAAGATCCGCGAGGGCTTTGGGCAGACCGAGGGGCCCGTGCTGCTTGCCACCTACCCATGGATCGAGCCGAAGCCGGGTTCCATGGGAAAGCCGTCTCCCCTGCTCAACATAAAGCTTCTGGACGACGACGGATACGAGGTGGAAGACGGTGACGAGGGCGCCATTTGCGTTACCGGCTTGAAGGAGGCCTATCCGCCTGGGTTGTTCGTGGGCTACGTAAACAACGCCGAGGCCACCGCCGAGGCCGTTGGCGGCGAGTACTACAACCTTCACGACATGGCGTGGCGCGACATAGACGGCTACGTGTTCTTCGTAGGCCGCAACGACGACGTTATTAAGTGCTCGGGCTACCGCATCGGGCCCTTCGAGGTGGAAAGCGCGCTCGTAAAGCACGATGCCGTGGTGGAGTGCGCCGTTACCGCCGCGCCCGACCCCATTCGAGGCAAGGTGGTAAAGGCAACCATCGTCCTGGCACGCGGATACGAGCCGTCGCCCGAGCTCACCAAGGAGCTCCAGACGTGGGTCAAGCACGAGACCGCTCCCTACAAATACCCCCGCATCGTGGAGTACGTGGACGAGCTTCCCAAGACCGTTGGTGGAAAGATCAAGCGCAAGCTCATCCGCACGCGCGACGGCGTGGTTGACGACAAGACCCACTCGCATGGCGTGGACAAGAGCCATGCCGACGAAAGCTGGCACAGCAGGTAGGATGAGTTGGGCGTCCCAACGCCATTAAGTTAGCGCTGTGCACATAGGGGATATTCCCCTACGGGTACATCGCGGATGAGCCGGACTCCAACGAAAGTCCTGCTCGCGATGTACCCGATGGG
>CADBDT010000038.1 GCA_902793465.1 uncultured Coriobacteriaceae bacterium
AAATTATTACTGATATGCTCATTATCCCGCTCACAAAAACTGTTATGTGAATGGGTTATACGTTGTTTGACTCCTCCCACCTTTGCGCAGAGGATCATATCAAACTTCCTCGGAGAATCGGTAGCAAAATGAGCAATCCTATACTTATGATGTCTGAAGAACTTAGTGTACCTGAATATCTTATCCAATTCACGTTTGATAGGATTCTTTGTCTTTATTCCGATCTTATAGATCCTGCTGCCAAGCTTCCTGAATTCCTTCTCCTGCTCGGAATCGTTATCCGCCCACAACACAAAATCGAATACTACTTTCCCCTTTAAACATCTGGCAAGGTTGAGCAGTATCATGGTCGCACCATCAGGACCCAGTTGTCCTTTTACATGTATTACCCGAATTGGTTTTTTCATTCCAAATACCACCTTATGCTTCTATGATCATTTCTTTCAGAATATTAACCGTATGACTTAATCCGTCATCCGCATTAAACATACCTTTCCATCCCGGCCCCTGCAGCCATAACACTATTTCAATTCTTTTCCAATATACTTATAAAATTTAGTATTCTCAGGTTCTTTTATCAAACAATTGATAAAATCCGTTATATCAGACTCATCTTCCGGATTATTGTTTCCATATGTTTCTAAATCGTCACACACTATCGGACCACCGTTATTTATATAAGCTCGTGTCCATTTAAACAATGTTGCTGTAAAGTTAAAAGAACTAAATGAAAGCAATATTATCAATGTAACTATTGATGCATCAAACTTTTTTTCACGCGTGCGTTTGATAATATACTGAATAACCCATATCATTACTACAAACAGTGGGGCTATGCACCCTCTCATACAGAAATCCCGACCTTTTCCAACTTGCAATAATGGAATAATCATAAGAATAATTCCTACTACATAAAAGAACTTATCTTTCTTATGATCCTTTTTTATAGCCAACATATATACGCCGTATGATATCAGATAAAATATCAGCAACAATATAATACGTTTAATTGTAAAAGCCTCTATCGGATAGTAAAACTTGATTCCTCCTCCTATACTCTTTTCAGATACTGCTGGATTAGACGAATAGAATAGAAAAAACGGCAGAACAATTGCCAACAATGCCATTATATTCTGTTTGCTTATAACATCTTTAAATATCTTAGCAATATTTTTATTTTTTATAGATTCTATCAGCTGTTCAAATCCGGAACAGATCATCATAAGCATTAAACCAATAAACGGTATTGGACAAAACGCAAACAAACATAATCCGAGGAAAATATAATTTCTTATACTTTTATTTGACAAGAATAGTGGAGTTGCCACCCATGTAGTTACAGACTGATGAAACACCCATTGCAAAAGAGTATTATTAGAACTATATTCATAATTATATCTATATGGTTCACCAAACCATTGATCACGAAGCCAAAGGTCTCCTCCGATAACATTTAATGTTTCCACAACATTTGCCGAATACGCAAGAAGCATTCCAAATATATTCACTCCGCCCCAAATAATAAAAATCACTATAACTAATATTGTATCTCGGAGTTTCTCTGCTTTTATACAAAAACAAATTAACAGAAAGCTTAAACTCACGCCTAAACTTACCCATATAAACAGCGCCAGATAAGCTGCCTTCCAACCTAATACTTTTCCAACCAAGGCAGGCACTAACCAAAAAACAAAATAAAAATTCAATGCATTACCTGTTTTAGGATAATACACCGGCCATGAATAGTTTATTAAGTCACGTAGTACAGCATTTCTCCCATGCCAATCATATGTTTGAACAAATAATCCACATTGTCCAGACAACAACGCCCAAATCATTATAATAACTATCGGAATAATAAATGCTAAAATCGGCAGATTTATCATATCCTCATTATCCTTTAATTGGTCGCGATAGAGAAATGAAAAACCCAGTAACAGTAGCTTCTGGAACATTTGGATATGGTAGAGAATATAGAGTTTTATTGTTTTCCGGAATAATCCCATTATTATCCTCCTTAAAATCCTTCTTTTTGAATATGATGATTTTACTTGCAACATAATTCAAAATAATAACAAGAATATTCGCCAGAACCTTTATTATAATGTCATTGAACTTCAGCTTCTTTACAAATAGAAACATACAGCCCCAATCAAGTATTCCAGTCGCAATTCGACAACCAAAGAAAGATATGATTTCTTTAAAAATCTCAACAGCAGAATGAGCCTCACTCTTAAACACCCATTTTCTATTAGTGATATATGCAAACAAAACCGCCAAAACCCACGCAATAACAGTACTTATGTTCAACCCTAAATGAATGCAATGGGAACAGAACCAATAAACTACTACATTTACTATTGTTGTACATACTCCAAAAAACAAATACGGAATAACATCCCAATACTTATTTATAAGCTTTTTAATTATGTCCATTTTTTTTCATATCCTTTTTAAAGGTTCTGAAATCTCCCAATGCTTTCCATCCGATCTTTATGATCTTTGGAATATTCACTGAATTCACTCCTGCCTGTCTCGGCTTAAATGAAATTGCTTTGAAAGCAACTGCTTCTTTATATTTTACAAAATACGTCGTCATCATGATATTCGGCAGATTGTAATCTTCCGGCATCTTTTTCAGATACCGTTTTAAATACGCTCTGCTCATCACTGCTTTCGATGGCAAAGGAAACAATGTGGGCATCGTCTGTGGTCGGGATAACAACATCCACATCGTGCCATTCCTCTTGGCCGTCCACGTGGACAAGAGGCTTTGGTCCGCGAAAGACCTCGGGATAGTCTGCATATACCCTCGTGGCGTATAAATCAAACGCCGCTCCCTTTACGCATAGATGCAAACACGCGTTGCCAACGCTTGCGTATTTGCGCCACTTTCCAATGGACAGGGCGTTAAGGTACGTTGTAAAGTCTGCGCTGCCACGTATCTCGAGCTCTTTGCCTTGTGTGTCATAGGTTGCGCAGCCCTCTGTAGCCCGCACGGCAATTTGCGGAAAACTGTCAAAGAATCCGTCGTTGTCAAATACAAGATTGCACAGGGTGAAGTCTCTCATGATGTCTCCTACCTCTTTGCCGCAAGCGAAAGGTTATGCAAAAGAAACGACGGCCCATTGGCCCTTAGCGCCCATTCTGCCTCATTTATTAGATGGACGGCGTAGGCAGTCTTTCGCGGCGCACTATATTCACAATATCCGGCAAGTTCGAGCGCTGTTGAAACAATACTTGGGCTCACGCACGTAATTGACTCAAGTGTTCCTCGGTCTATCCTGCGTAACATGGCTGCCACATTGCATCGTATTGTTGGGTTGTCGAGCGCGCCGTTGGAAATCATTTGACCCAAGAAGCGCGTTGCCACAACGGCATTGGCTTGCCGAATCCCACTGTCCAAAACCCCTCTGGTATCAAGGACATTTTGCCTGTCGTTCCACCTGTCTATCATAAGCTGGGCGGACGCAGATGCGCTAGAGCCGCTCGCAAGATCTTCTCGGTAGCAATAGAAGGCCTCGTCCAAAAATACGATGCTCTTGGCCGCAACAAGGGTTTCCACACAAAAGGGGTTGTCTACCCATCCTGCACCCGGCACCTCCAGCATACGTATGTTTTCGCGTAACAAAAACTCGCGAGAATAGATGCCCGCCCATACAGAGGGATGATATTGTATGAGCTGAGGCTCTTCTGCAAGGCATATACGCTTGCCAACAGACGCTATGCGACCGCTCAGGTAACCGTGCGAAACACTGGCATCCGCACCGTTGTGCGACATTACGCGCCAATACGAGGTCTTGAGCACTTCGGGCATACCGTAATGCGCCGCAGCCTCACATAACCAGTCGTACGCGCCTGCAACAACATAGTCGTCGGGCTCCAGTATGGCCACGTAGTCGCCGTGTGCTTCCTCTATGCCAAGGTTCACGGTGGCGCCATAGCCCTCGTTGGGCTTATCTATTACTCGCACGCGGTCGTCAAGGCGTGCGTGTTGCCGCATTATGGAAAGCGACCCGTCTGTGGAGCCGTCGTTTATAACAAGAATCTCCAGATTGCTCGATGAGTTCTGCTGGGCGGACGTAAGGGCCTGGTCCAGAAACCTCTGGGTATTGTATGTTGGAACTACAACCGTAATGCTTGCTTTAGAAGACATGCTACTGCCCAAGATTTCTATATGCCGCGCATACGTCGTCGGTAGGTCCAATCATACGCTGTACGCCCTTTTCTATCCAGCATACGCGGTCGCACATGCTCTCCACAATGTCTATGCTGTGGCTCACAAGCAGTACGGTAACGTTACCTGACCCAATGAGCTCCTGGATCCTGCGCTGGCACTTTTGTTGGAACAGGAAGTCTCCGACCGAAAGCGTCTCGTCGACTATAAGAATGTCCGGCTCGGTAACAGTGGCAATGGCAAATGCTATTCGCGCCACCATGCCCGACGAATAGTTCTTAAGGGGCATGTCCATAAAGTCCTCGAGCTCCGCGAACTCCACGATCTCGTCCAAATGCTCGTCTATGAACTCCTTGCGATAGCCCAGCAGCGCACCATTAAGGTAAATGTTCTCGCGTGCGGTAAGGTCCATGTCGAAGCCCGCGCCCAGCTCGATAAGAGGCGCAATTGACCCTACGACCCTGCACTCTCCCTCGCTTGGCTCCAGTACGCCGGCAATTACCTTAAGCATCGTGGACTTTCCCGAGCCATTGGTGCCAACAAGCCCAAACGCCTCGCCCCGTCGTATGGTAAAACTCACGTGGTCCAGCGCCCTAAACGCCTTAAAGCTGAGCTCATGGCGGGCAAGGGCAATAAAGTACTCCTTGAGGGAGTTGAACTGCTCCGACGCACGGTTGAACACCATGGATACGTCGTCCACCTCAATTACTGCCTCAACTGAGTCGTCGGGTATTGGCGGACGCTCGAACTCTATCTCGTCTACATCGCCAATATTGCACCAACATCCGGCGGTCTTTGTCTCTCCATCTTCGCTCGTTACGTTTGCGCTCAGGAAAAAGCGGCCGTCGTGTGGAGGTATGAAGTTGAACACGTTCAAAACCTGGACGGGCGTATCTCCCCTGTCGATGCCCAGGGCACTCTTCCAAATGTACTTGTAGTGCAGCTCCGAAGGCGCATTGCCCTTAATTTGAATCTGAAGCTGCACGAATCCGTCGGACTCAAGCTGCGAGTCGTCGATTACTGCCACAGGCATCCATGTGGAGGCCGATGTTGTTTCGCTCATCGTGCAAACCTCCTATATGTAAAGGATAAAGCGCCGCTCGTTCTTGCGGAACACCAAATAACCGATGACCAGCATCAAAATGCCGCAAACGGCGCAGGCAAGGTTGAGCTTAAGCGAGGGCAGGCGCTGGTACAGCAATAGTTCGCGTATGTAGTTAACAAAGTGGAACATGGGGTTAAAGCGTTCGAGTGAAAGCATCCAACCGGGCAGGATGTCTACGGGGTAGAACAGAGGCGTAGCGTATGTCCAGGCCGTGAGTATGACCGACCATAGGTGTATAACATCGCGAAAGAACACCGCAAGGGTGGAAAGCAACAACGAAAGCCCCACGCAAAACATGCCAAAATAAACAAGAAACAAGGGAAGAAGCAGCGCGGTCCACGTTGGGTACACTCCAACAGCAAACATAACAATGAGCACCGCAATAAGCGAAAAAGCAAAGTTCACTAAGCCGAAGAGCACTTTTTCTACCGGAAATACAAGACGCTTTATGCGCACCTTCTTAAGAAGCGACGCCGCATCGATAATGGATCTAAGACCCATGCTGGTAGAGTCGCTCATAAGGGTAAAGCTCACGTTGCCCAGAATAATGTACAGAGGATAGGATGGAATACCATCCGATGAGAACTTCATCATGGTAGAAAACACAGCCGCCATAACGAGCATCATGAGCAGCGGGTTTAGAACGCTCCACGCTACGCCAAGTACGCTGCGCCTGTACTTGAGTTTGAAGTCGCGTACAACAAGCTGGCGCAGGATATATAAGGACTTCTTCCTTTCGGGATACCATGCGTCGCTAGCATCGTCGTGCGTTATCTGACCAACTTCCTCTTTCAACATAACCTCACAAAACGTTACTATTCTTGGGGCTTAAGCATTTTATCACAGCGTTATAGAGCGCACAGTATCGCGACATTGTGGAGCGCATCCGGCTGTCCGCCGAGCATCCCACTTGCATCTGGCTGCTCAGTGCTCACTTCGTTCGCTCGTTCGCTTCGCTTACGATTCGCACCAGATGTAAGTGGGATGCTCGGCTACTCCACAGGCACGTTGGGATGGAGGCTTATGTTGCCGTAAAAAGGGCAAAAGAGAATCCCAAACATTTTTTTGAAAAAAGTGCTTGCATGGAAGAACTTTATCGAGTAGAGTAACTAATCGTGTTCAACAGCATATTCCCCGGTGGCGCAGTGGTAGCGCAGTGGACTGTTAATCCATGTGTCGCTGGTTCGAATCCAGCCCGGGGAGCCAGATTTTCCAAGCCAGCTTTGTCTGGCTTTTTTATTACTCAACCCACTAACTCCGCATATACCATACGTTATACGCTGCGCGTATGCTCGAATACTTTACTGTATGCCTCAACAAGGCGCTCCATTCCAAACGCTGCGTTTGCAGGGCTCGTTGAGGGAAGCTTAATTGCAGGCAGTCCACACTCTTGCTCGCACCCAAGCCTCACGTACAGTTGATACGCCTTGGCGCCGGTGCAAAAAACCGCTTCGATGGGAGCGCTTTTGGTTATGAACGATAGCTTGTTGGGTTTCGCGTTTCTTATGCTGGCATCCGATGCACCCTCTATGTCGCACTCTGCAATAACATCCCAAAGGGCAATGCCGTAGCGCAAACAGAATTCTCGCTTGTCATCGTTGGTAACAGGCACATCTTCGCATGCCAGCTGCGCGAGGACTCGCCAAAAGCGGTTTTGGGGATGACCGTAGTTAAAGCCATACTGGCGAGACTTAGGGCTGGGAAACGATCCCAAAAGCAGAACCGTGCTATTTGAGTCATAAGTTGGATCGATGGTATGGGTAAGGTGCTCTGCTTCCATAAGTGCCCCCTTACATTGCGTTGCCGTCCATATAGAGGTTATATCATTTACAAGGCCGCTCGTCCTTGGCCTTGTTGTGGCGCAATCCTCGTGTAGACATGCAAGAGCTGTTATCTTAAAAACTCCAGATGATACTATTGGGACATAATAAGTGTAGAGGTTTGCCAGGCGTAAGCTTTGGAGGAATAGCATTGCAGTCTAGTACAGCAAAAAAGCTCAAAGATCTAAAGACGCATATAGGAGAATACGGTTCGGCAGCTGTTGCATTTTCTGGCGGCGTGGACTCAACACTGCTGGCCTTTGTTACGCACGATGTCTTGGGAAACAATATGGTTGCCATAACCTCTGCCGGAAAGGTGGTCACGCAACGTGACATCAGTCGAACGCAACTGTTTTGCAAGGAAAACGGTATACGTCACGAAGTTCTGGATTTTGACGAGCTATCTGTAGAGGGTTTTTCCAACAACCCACCCGATCGATGCTATGTGTGTAAACGTGCAATCTTTAAGCGAATCGTGGATACTGCACGCCAATACGGCATCGAGCATGTGTTGGATGGGTCGAATTTAGATGACCGCGGAGACTACCGCCCAGGCATGAGAGCTTTGGCGGAGCTGGGCATACACAGCCCGTTTTTGGAGGCGGGTATTGGCAAGGAAGAGATACGTGAGATCTCGCACGAGCTGGGCCTCCCCACGTGGGACATGCCTTCCTCGGCCTGTTTAGCCTCCAGAATTGCCTACGGCGTTTCCATTAGCGAGGATTTGCTGCGACGCGTGGAGGCCTCCGAGGAATTTTTGCACGACAAGGGCTATACGCAAGTACGCGTTCGTGTACACGGAGGCAAAGGCGAGATTGCTCGCATAGAGGTAGAGGCAAAAGATATCGCTAGGCTTAATTCGGAAACAGAGCGCGAAGAGGTCGTTTTGACTCTTAAGGGTTTCGGCTTCGCGTATGTATGCGCAGACCTTTTGGGCTTTAGATCTGGTTCAATGAACAACGTGTTGGCATAGGGAGAGTTATGGGTAAGACGCTGTATTTGGAATGCGCAACTGGTATTTCGGCAGACATGGTGGTGGGTGCGCTGTTGGACCTAGGGGCCAATGAGGCTGGATTGCGACGCGCTCTCTCCTCGATTGACGTTGCCGGTTTTGACATACAGATTACTAGGAAACAGGCGGGCGCACTGGATGCGTGTGATTTTAACGTGATTCTGGACGACGAGCATGACGGTCACGATCACGACATGCACTACCTGTACGACAACTTGGACGCAAAGGGGCATGACCACCACACCCGCCATCATGAGCACGAGCACGTCCATGAGCACCATCACCACGAGCACGAGCACCACCACGAACACCACTCGCGTGCAGACATCGACGCGATAATAGACAAAGCGGATCTTGCGCCTCGCGCTAAGGCCATAGCGCATAGGGTGTATTGCATCGTGGCCGATGCGGAAGCAAAGGCGCATGGGCTCCCCGCAAACGAGGTGCTCTTTCATGAGGTGGGCGCAGTCGACTCAATAGTAGACGTAATAGCCGCCGCATACTGCATTGATGAGCTAGACATAACGGCGGGAATCGTTTCTCCCCTTGCGGAGGGATACGGGCGTGTGCGCACCGCACACGGCGTTCTGAGCGTTCCCGTTCCTGCAGTCGCAAACATCGTAGCGGCACAGGGGCTCACGATTGCGCAAACCCATCGAAAAGGTGAGTTCGTAACGCCTACCGGCGCTGCGATTGCAGCGGCAATACGCACACAAGACGCTTTGCCCAAAGCCTATCGCATTGCCAAGGTGGGATATGGCTCAGGCAAACGTGCCTATAACCCGCCGAGCACCGTTCGAGCAATGATACTCGACGTCAACGACATGGATACGCACCAAGAGCCAGCAGAGACCTCCCGCGCGGAGCGCAGAAGCATTTCTCACTTTACGCCGCATCTCTGGAAGCTCGAGACCGAAATGGACGATTGCACGGGCGAGGCCCTTGGCAACGTGCTCGACAAGCTGTATGAGGCCGGCGCATGCGAGGCGCACTATATACCTGTGTTCATGAAGAAAAATCGACCAGGTTATCAGGTTGAGGTCCTCTGCGACGAAGACGATATTGGCTCAATAGAGAACGTCTTGTTTGAGGAGACGACCACGATTGGCGTACGTCGCTATCCCATGGACCGGACCGCGCTGCCACGGCAGGCCGTGGAGGTTTCCACTCCCCTAGGCACGGTGTTATGCAAGCAGGTGGTTCTGCCGTCTGGGCGTAAGCGTGTGTATCCCGAATTCGATTCCGTTGCAAAACTGGCCAAGGATGCGCACATCGGTTACCAAGACGCATACCACACGGTAATGGGCGCCATTGCAAACGGTTAGCATGCCATAATGTCATTCCGCTCGAAATCGAGGTGCGGTCCTTATCTAAGTCCTTATGGGCGCTATTTTTGGACGACGTAAACTCATCGTGCCATACCCTGTCAGCAGAATTGAATGGATTACCAACTTGTCCGCCATAATTGCGCTCCATGGCTCGCGTGGCACCATTGTGGTCGTTCGGGTCTTTACCGGGAAGGAATTTGGCGCCAAACACACTGCTCTTGTTTGCTGCCATCGCAATCACTTCCATTCTTGTGTCGCTCTTGCATCTATATACATTAGCTAATACAGTTAATACGTATTGAGTATTGTGCGCATTCGGTATGCGGTAGCTTTATTCCGTAAACGGTATATATTATGCAACGTTGCAGTAGAGCGAGCATATGCTATCGAACGACCCCGCTTTCCATGAGGTCGATTATTTTGTCTAACCTATCAACGACGTGCGTTGCGAGCGAACGGATGCGTTCGGTGGGCTGTGCGAGATCTGGAACCATTATGGTAATGAACCCTCCCCTTGCACCAGCCTCCACTCCGTTAAAGCTGTCTTCAATCACCATTGTCCGTCGCGGTTGTGTTCCAAGGAGCTTGGCCGTCTCGAGAAATATTAGGGGATCGGGTTTGCCCTTACCAAGTGACTCTCCAGAAAGAAGCACGTCAAAGTAGCTGTCTATTCCGGACTTGGAAAGATTGGTCCGAATGGCATCTTGAGTGCTGCCCGAAGCGACTGCCATGGGTACAGCAAAGTCATGCAGGTATTCCAACAGGTCGTCCAAACCAGGTTTTTTTGGAACACCCTCATCGCGAATGCGCTTGTGTACAAGTGCCTTCTCGTTTTCCCATATTTGCTCTACAGGCGCGTCTTCCCCAAGATACTCTCTTAAGGCAGCAAGCATGGTTTCGCCGGCTCGGCCGCGGACTCCGGCAATCATCTGATCGTTTACCTTATGTTCAAGACCAAACTCTGCGCAAACGGGTGCCCAGCTTGACCCCCAAATAGGCTCGGAGTCAAACATGAGTCCGTCCATGTCAAATATTACGCCCTGTACCATAAGTGCTCCTTTGCCGTTTGGTAAACGCGTTGCCGTATTTCTTATATCATAGTACCTGCTTTATTTCGTTCTAGAAACAGTGTTTGCAAAGGGATAACTATGTATTCAATTACGAACAAGGTCCGATACAGCGAATGCAACACGGATTCGGTGCTTACGATTCCTGCCCTCATAAACTACTTCCAAGACTGCTCTACGTTTCATACGGAGAGCATAGGCCACGGCATTGAACACTGTGCAAAGAACCACTTTGCATGGTTTGTTGCCGCGTGGCAGATTGGCATCACGCGCCTTCCGCGGTTCTGCGAAAGCATTGAGGTGAGCACCTATAGCTACGCAGCGCGACCTACCATGGCACATAGAAACTTTGTTATGGCCACAACCGATGGCGAGACGCTCGTAGAAGCAGATTCACTCTGGTTTCCTTTTGACACGGTAAAGGAGCGTCCGATTCGTATACCGGAATCGGAAAACGTGCTTATGGTGGACGAGGTGGCTGTGAGCCTGCCTCCCACCCGCAGAAAGCTCAAGCTTACGGGCCAAGGTCGCGAACTTGCACCGATTGTGGTTACGGAACACCATTTGGACACCAACCGCCACGTAAACAACGGCCAGTACATAGCGATGGCCAACGACCTGGTGCTTGCGTCCAACGACGAGTTTAGTGTTAGCAAGCTTTACGTACAGTACAAGAATGCGGCCAAGCTTGGAGACACCATACTCCCCTACCTCTATGAGGAGGAGACCGGGTTTGCCGTGGATCTTACAGACGGACAAGGCACATCGTACGCCGTGGTACGTATGCAGCGTGCGGAATAGAAAGTCGACCCCGTCAATCCCCATTGACATACTTACTGCCTCGGACATAAAGGCCCTGCTCTTTTGCCCGATCGCTTAGCGCTCACACGTTCGCTCACTCGCTGCGCTCGTGGTTCGCGTCGGTGCAAAAGTACAGGGTCTTGTGGTCCGAGGCAGTAAGTGTGTCTCTACACCTATTTGCGTCCCTTATTGCGGCCGGATGCTTTCCTTTGCTTGCGCTCTTCCTTGGAGGGATGTAAGCGCTCCCACTCATAGAAGTCCTGGACCTCAGGCATCTTCTTGAGCTCTCTGTTAAGACGGCGCTGTGTGCGCTTGTATGGGTTGAGCAGACCCATAAAGTACACAATGGCAACCAATACGAACGATCCGACCGATAGGAATATGAGGGGTACGTTTGCCCCTCCAGGATTGTTCATTGAGGACTGCAGCGATGTCCACAGCAGGAGGAATCCCGTAACAAGCATGGCGGTCGTTGCCGTGTCGCCCTTTTTGCGCTGGTCTTCGGGAACCATTTGCATGTCCATCTCGAACAGGATTAAAAACATGTGCTCGTCCGAAATGTTGCAGTCCTTCTTGTACCGGTTAAACTGACGCCTTCGTTCGGGGCTTGCCAACCTATACGTATCGGTATTTTGATACCCAGTTGACACGTCGAAGTCAAATCCATCTGCCATGTGGTTGTTCCGTCCTGTCGCAGAAGCAAAGTTGGATGCTAAGTGTACACTTATCACGTATCTATGGTCAAAAAACGGGAGCGCTAGCTCATGGAAAATAACATATATAAAGTGGCCACTGCCATCATATGGCAAGACAACAAGGTGCTTGCGTGCAGGTGCCTGTCGGACAACCCTTCGGGGCTTTGGGAATTTCCCTGTGGCAACATCGCCGACGGAGAGAACGCGCTGATTGCATGCAAGCGTGGAGTATTGGAAAAGCTGGGTTCTTGTGTCTCGACTGCATGGCTACTGCAAACCATGCGTTGTACGTATTCAGACCAAGATATCGAGATGCAGTGTTTCGTGTGCATGCTGCTGCCAGGACAAGATCTAAAGTCTCAGGAACAATTTGAGCTTAGGTGGCTCGAACGGTCGGAGCTCTTGGACGTGGAGTGGTTGGATGCGAACGCAGAGGTTGCACGTTTGCTGGGAACGCAATGGGATCAAGTGTTTATGTCACAGCACTTCTAGACACCTGGGGCGCCACACCTCCCGAGCAAGGGCGGACCCGTAAGGCGCGGTGGAACTGCACGCGGCTGCTTCCCACGGCGCCTTACGGGTCCACCCTTGCTCGGGAGTCCTCTCTATCTACAAACGAATCAATTTGGCGATTGTCTAGCGTAAGTAGGACGCGTAGTTCCTGTCGCATGGCTATGTTATAGAATACAGGGAGCCTGACGAAAGGTAGGTATCATGAGCGACAATCAAAATAAGAAGCGCGAAGATCGCGTTGTGGAGACGGCAAGCGCAACCACCTCTTCGGAAAACAACAAGAATTCTGGTCCCTTTGCATATATCATCACCGCAGTAGTGTTCGTTGTAGTACTGCTTAGCACGTTTGGTATGGCTTCCTGCACCGTTGCCATAGTGGCTGCGGCGGCCGATGCAGGCACTACCCACGGCACTGGAGGCGTTAGCGTTCCCCATAACCAGTTTGATGATACCCAGAACTTCGAAGACTTTGATCTAGACGAGTTCCTAAAGCAATACGAGCAAGAATATGGCAATGGAAACACTGGCGGAAGCTCAAGCAGCTCGCAACAGAACAACAAAGGAACCGTTTCTGTTTCTGAAGCACTGGACTTCGATATAGCTCCCTATAGCATAAACGTGGACCAAGAGGTAAGCGCGTCTGCTTATGCTGGCACCCCAAACGAGGTGCGTGACTTTGTGCGCAAGGTGGTTAGCACCGACAAGGAGCAAAACGAAGCGGTAGTTAATGCCCTCTACGATGCCGCGCTGGACGAAAAGGCTCAGACCCAAAAGATTGGCGAGGCAATAGCAAAATGCGATGAGGCAAAGAAGGCCATCGAGGCTCTAGAGATACCCGCAATCGCAAACGACAAGGACGAGGCGGTAAAAAACGCACTGGAGACAGCAAAAGCCGAGGTATCGAAGCGCTGGGACGCACTGCACGAGGAGCTCGGTCTGCTCAATACAACCGAATCAATAAGCACCAGGCGTCTCTGGGAGGCTGATGATGCCGTGGTCCAGTCCACCGAAAAAGCCGGCGAGCTTCTGGTAACGGCTATGGAACAGTCCGCAAACAAATAGCAACGTCTTTGTTGGGAGTAGCATATGAGCAAGGCAGACCAAATCTTTGTGGATATGTGCACGCAGATCATAGAGCACGGGACTACGACCAAGGGGCAAAAGGTAAGGCCGCATTGGGAGGATGGTACGGCAGCATATACCATCAAGCGCTTTGGCGTGTGCAATCGATACGACTTGCGCAGCGAGTTTCCCGCATTGACGCTGCGTCGTACAGGGCTCAAGAGCTGCATGGACGAGATTCTTTGGATATACCAGCGCAAGTCCAACAACATTAAGGATTTGGCACCACATATTTGGGATTCTTGGGCAGACGCTGACGGGTCAATAGGACGCGCATATGGGTATCAGGTAGGTCGAGTCTCAACGTATGCGGATGGTAACTACGATCAGATGGATCGCGTCCTAAAGGATCTTAAGGAGGAGCCGTTCTCTCGCCGCATACTCACCAACCTGTATGCTTTTGACGACCTGCACCTTATGAACCTTTATCCCTGTGCGTATAGTTGCACCTATAACGTAACCGACGACCAACGCGAAGACGGACGCCTTACGCTCAACATGGTGCTAAACCAGCGTAGCCAGGATGTTTTGGCCGCAAACAACTGGAATGTGTGTCAGTACGCATTGCTGCTCATGATGGTTGCACAGAGTACGGGAATGGTTGCGGGCGAACTCGTGCATATGATTGCCGATGCGCATGTGTACGATCGCCATGTGGAGCTCGTTCGCGAGCTCATATCTCGTCCGCAGTACGAAGCACCAAAGGTGTCTCTCAACCCCGACGTTACGGACTTCTATGCATTTACGACCGACGACCTTATTGTGGAGGATTACAAGTACGGTCCGCAGATTAAGAACATACCCATCGCCATTTAGGAGGACACCCCATGAACGCAATCGTATCGGTAACTGAGGATTGGGGCATTGGCTACAAAGGTGAGCTTTTGGTCCGAAACCGTGTTGACATGCAGTTTTTTAAGAATAATACGATGGGTGGCACCGTAATATGCGGACAGAATACCTTTGAGAGCTTCCCTGGTGGAGCCCTGGAGGGAAGGCGTAATATTGTTCTCTCGCTCGACCCATCGTTCGAAGCACCGGGTATCGAGGTATTCGCCAGCATCAACGACGCGCTCAATGCACTGCACGACACGGATTCCAACGACGTGTGGGTAATAGGTGGTGAAAGCATTTATCGCCAGCTCTTGCCCATGTGCAATCGCGCGCTTGTTACAAAGAACGCTGTACAGCTTACCGCAGACGCTTATTTTCCCAATCTGGACGAGGATCCCACGTGGCATGTGGAGTCAATCGAGGAAGGCGGAGTTACCAAGGCGGGAATCCCCTTTTCCTTTGTTACCTACGTTCGCTAAAGATTGCGTCCACCAACATCGTAGCCGATGAGTCGCTGACCACCCACTCGTTGTTGTTCTTTGTAAGCGTAAGGGTAACCTTGTCGCTTACCATACTTTGCGATGCATCCAAGCTACTGTAGAGCCTCTGAATTAGCTGCTTGCCGAGTTCAACGTGCATGGCAGGGTCCTCAGAATTAAACAGGTTTGCAATCTGCTGTAGTGAGTCTTCCTGTTTGGTAGACTCGGCTGCGGCATGCATTGCCTCGGTAGTATCTATATGCTTGACCGTGAGTGTGGCTTCAGCATTGTTGCCCTGTACATCAATAGCGTCAACGGTATAGGAAAACCCTCGCAGCACATGCGCTAGAAGCTCGTATACGTCTAGGCTGGAATCGGTAGGCGTCGCAGACCCGGTTCCCACCGTATTGGCGCCAATAAACTCTTCCAAACCGTCCCGCGTTGGAGTTGCAAGCGGATCGAGGGTCTTTTGTATACCTTTGGTTATAACTTCTTGATCGGAAACAACCTCTATAGCAGGCTGCTCGTTCGCACAAGCCGTAAGGCCAAGCGCGAACGAGCAGCAAAGAGCACAGCACAGCAAGAAGACAAACTTCATATATGTTCTGAAATTGCTCATCACTTGAGTGCCAATACGTCTTACAGATAGTCGAATACAGCCTCGACCTGCGCAAGCAGGAACTTCTCGCGCTGCTGTCGACCACGCGCAAGCTCTGCCGCAGCAACAACGGGAACCCAGTTCATTATTACCTGCTTTGCCGTATCGCTTATCTTTGAATACGCAGACAGGTACGTGTCGGCAATTTCGGGGTAATCGATCTTAAACAGCAGGTACGTCTGAGCTGCGTCCACCTCGGGAATACCAGCGGTCACGTGCGCCCAGTCGATTACATACGGCTCGCTGCCATCCTCTGGCATTATGATGTTCGAGGGCACAAAGTCGCCATGGCAGACCTTGGTACCACCCTTAATGCCGTCCAAGCGCATCTGGAGGTCGTAGCGAACAGACGGATCAACAGACTTTACGCTGTTAATCATGCGACGGATCTTGTCCTTCTGGCGGTTAAGCAGAGGTGCGTCCGCAGACTGGACCTGAAGCTGAAGCTCAACAAACTGGCGAACATACTTCTCGACGTTTTGCTTGTCGTCAGCCATTATGTCGTCAAGCGCGCGACCGGGAATATACTCCAGGGCCAACGCCCAGCTGCCTTCCCACTCTCCATCCTTTACCTGGCTTACCTCCAGGACGTGAGGCACGCGGCCACCGGCCTCGGAAACGCGCTCGTCGTTTAGAGCCTCGTTAAACACATCGGAGCCAGGCTTACGCTCGTTGAACACCTTAACGAGCCTGTTGCCATCGCGATATACCGCCTTGTTGTGCCTGGTTACGAGCTCAACCTTTGTATTAGAGAGAATCATAGATGCTCCTTTCGAGAAATGGGAGGGTCTTGCGTTTATACCGAAGGCCCTCCCCCGTTCCCATTAGTCTTCGTAGGAAGTTGCCTCACGATCGTAATAGGCGTCCATATACAGCTCGCGAATCTCGCTTACGAGCGGATAGCGCGGGTTGGCGCCGGTGCACTGGTCGTTAAAGGCCTGTTCGCTCATGTCGTCGAGCGTGTCGAGGAAGTATTGCTCGTCCACGCCAAAGTCCTTGATCGTTGGCTTTACGCCCACGTGGGCCTTAAGCTCCTCAATGCCCGCGATAAAGTTCTCGAACACCTCGTCGTCGTTGGCACCGGTAAAGCCGCAGGCACGTCCAAACTCCGCATAGCGTTCCTTGGCATGCGGGTAGGCGTACTGCGGGAACGTGCCCATCTTTGTTGGGCGCTCGGCGGCGTTGTAGCGCATAACGCGCGTAAGGATTACGGCATTAGCCCAGCCATGCGGGATGTGGTGGAAGGCGCCGAGCTTGTGGGCCATGGAGTGGTTTACGCCCAGGAACGCGTTTGCGAAGGCCATGCCGGCGAGGCAGCTCGCGTTGGCCATGTGGTCGCGGGCCTCCACGTCGTCGGGGTTGTCGTAGGCGCGAGCCAGGTACTTGAATACGAGCTCACCTGCACGCAGCGCCAGGCTGTCGGTGTAGTCGCTCGCCATAATGGACACGTACGCCTCGAGCGCGTGGGTAAGAACGTCCACGCCAGAGGCCGAGGTAAGGCCCTTGGGCTGGCTCATCATGTTGTTGGTGTCCACGATTGCCATGTTGGGAAGCAAGGCGTAGTCGGCCAGCGGCCACTTAATACCACTGTCCGCATCGGTAATGATGGCAAATGGCGTTACTTCAGAGCCCGTGCCGGAACTTGTAGGAATGGCCACGAAGTAGCACTTTTCGCCAAGGCGTGGATATGTGTAGACGCGCTTGCGGATGTCCATAAAGTCCATGGCCATGTCTTCGAAGGCGGCCTCGGGGTGCTCGTACATAAGCCACATGATCTTGGCCGCGTCCATGGCGGAGCCGCCGCCAACCGCAATAATGGTGTCGGGCTCAAAGGAACGAATCTGCTCGACTCCCCTGTTTGCGCATTGCAAGGTGGGGTCGGGCTCAACATCGTAGAAACATGCATGCACGATGCCCAGTTCGTCGAGCTTTGCCTCGATCTGCTTGGTAAAGCCGCTCTTGTACAGGAAGTTGTCGGTAACGATAAAGGCACGCTTCTTGCCCATAATCGTTCCCAGCTCGTCAATGGCCACAGGCATGCAGCCCTTTTTGAAGTAGACCTTTTCGGGAGTACGGAACCACAGCATGTTCTCTCGCTTCTCTGCAACGGTCTTAATGTTGAGCAAGTGCATGGGACCCACGTTTCCAGAGACGGAGTTCCCGCCCCAGGAGCCGCAGCCCAGCGTGAGCGAAGGTGCGAGCTGGAAGTTGTACAGGTCGCCAATACCGCCCTGGCTGGAGGGGGTATTTATGAGGATGCGGCAAGTCTTCATGGCTGCAGCGTGCTTGGACATCTTTTCGGTCTCGTCCGTGTTTATGTAGAGGGACGAGGTGTGGCCGTAGCCGCCATCGGCAACCAGACGTTCAGCTTTGGCAATGGCGTCGTCGAAGTCCGTTGCCTTGTACATACCGAGCACAGGGCTCAGCTTTTCGTGGGCCATCTCCTCGGACGGATCAACGGACTCAACTTCTCCAATAAGAATCTTCGTTCGCTCGGGAACCTCCACCCCGGCAATCTGGGCAATCTTATGGGCCGTCTGCCCCACTATCTTTGCGTTTACGTTGCCGTTTACAATTACGGTCTTTCGCACCTTGTCGAGCTCATCGCCCTTAAGGAAGTAGCAGCCGCGACGCTCGAACTCTGCCTTGGCCTGGGCGTACGCCTCGTCGCCCACCACGGTAACGGACTGCTCGGAAGCGCAGATCATGCCGTTGTCGAAAGTCTTTGAGTGGATGATGGAGTTAACGGCCATACGAATGTCTGCCGTATCGTCTATGATCACAGGGGTGTTGCCGGGCCCAACGCCCAAGGCGGGTTTGCCCGAGCTATATGCGGCGGTAACCATTCCAGGTCCACCAGTTGCCAGGATTATGTCCGCCTCGCGCATAACGGTGTTCGTAAGCTCGAGCGACGGCACGTCTATCCAGCTAATAATATCGGCGGGGCAGCCGGCCTTCTCTGCCGCGTCGCGAACGATGCGCGCCGCCTCTATAGTGCAGCCCTTTGCGCGCGGATGAGGGCTTATGACTATGGCATTGCGCGTCTTGAGGGCTATGAGGCACTTGAAGATTGCCGTCGACGTTGGGTTTGTGGTCGGGATTACGGCCGCGACTATACCCATGGGTTCGGCGATCTTCTTTATGCCGGCAACAGAATCCTCCTCAATTACACCGCAGGTCTGGGTGTTCCTGTACTTGTTGTAAATGTACTCGGAGGCATAATGGTTCTTTATTACCTTGTCCTCCATTACACCCATGCCTGTTTCCTCTACGGCCATCTTGGCTAGTGGGATGCGCGCCTTGTTTGCAGCAAGCGCTGCCTCGTAGAAGATCTTGTCCACCTGCTCCTGCGTGAACGTGGCAAACGTTGCCTGGGCAACGCGCATCTGAGCGATGCGTTCCTCCAAGGCATCTACGGTGTCTACTACCCGTTCGAGTTCTGCCATAGCTCCTCCTTAAACTGGTAAAGCACAGATAGCTATATGATAGCCATTGTTTGCATATGGCACCATTGCAACGCACATGCACGATACAAAACTTACAGGAGCTCGTAAGCTGGTTGTAAGCTTGATGTGCGGGCTACAACGACTGTTCCAGTCTGAGTATCGTTTGTTTGGGGTCTTCGCCTTTGCATTGCAGCATACACCACGCCCCCAAAACGCTATAACGCACATAAGGGCCGAAGCCGCCCACAAGCATATGGGCGGCTTCGCTAAACTGCGGATCTGAAGTAATACCAGGATAGCGAACGCACTCTACCTTAGGATGGCATCTTAGATAATATGCCACCACCTGCGCCTCGTCCGACACAGCACGCCAGCGTTGCTGACCAAGCGTTTCTCGCAGATTGGCAAGCTCTTGCAGGTCGAAGTCGCTACCCACGGCGTTCTGCGATCTCGGCAGTAATGCTTTTCACAAACTCCTCGAGGGTAGTCTGGTGCGTCTTGTTGGTGCGGTCGCGTACGCTAATGTTGCCCGCTTCCTTCTCTTTCTCGCCAAGAATAAGCATGTATGGCACGCGGTCGATGGAGCGCGCCTCGCGAATCTTGTAGCCAATCTTCTCGTCGCGCTCGTCCACCTTTACGCGAACTCCTGCAGCACGAAGCTTGGCACCTACCTCGAGGGCGTAATCGCGCGTCTTTTGGGAAACAGGGAGCACCTTTACCTGGCATGGGCTGAGCCATGTGGGGAACTTGCCGGCGTATTGCTCCGTAAGCATGCCAATAAAGCGCTCGAAGGATCCAAAGCCTGCGCGATGAATCATTATTGGCTGGTGCTTCTCGCCGTCCGCACCGGTGTATTCGAGCTGGAAGTTATGCGGAAGCTGGAAGTCGAGCTGTATGGTTCCGCACTGCCAGGTACGGCCAAGGCAGTCCTTAAGGTGGAAGTCAATCTTGGGCCCGTAGAAGGCACCGTCACCCTCATTTACTATGTAGTCAACACCCATGGTGTCGAGCGCTTTCTTGAGGCCGGCCTCGGCACGCTCCCAGTCCTCGTCGGAACCCATGGAATCGGCGGGGCGGGTAGAAAGCTCCACGTGATACGGGAAGCCAAACTGCTCGTAGTAGGCGGTAATAAGGTGCGCGGTATCGGTAACCTGCTCCGTAATCTGGTCGGGCGTAATAAAAAGGTGCGCATCGTCCTGGGTAAACGAACGTACGCGGAACAGCCCGTGCAGTGCGCCACGCATCTCGTGACGGTGGTCCAAGCCCGCCTCGGCAAGCTTGAGCGGAAGGTCGCGATAGCTACGAGGACGCGACTTGTATATAAGACAGGCACCAGGGCAGTTCATGGGCTTTACTGCGTAGTCTTCCTCGTCAATGAGCGTGGTGTACATGTTCTCCTTGTAGTGGTCCCAGTGACCGGAGGTTTCCCACAGCTTGCGCGAGAGAATGATGGGCGTAGTGACCTCGTCGTAGTTGTACTTCTCCTGCATCTCGTGCCAGTAGTCCATAAGGGCGTTCTTAAGGCGCATGCCGTTGGGCAGCCAGAACGGGAAACCTGGACCCTCGTCGGCAAACATAAAGAGCTCCATCTCCTGACCAATCTTGCGATGATCGCGGAGCTTGGCCTCCTCAAGCAGACGCTCATATTCTGCAAGCTCTGCCTTGGAGCGGAACGCAACGCCGTTAATGCGGGTGAGCATCTTGTTGTTGGAATCGTTTTTCCAGTAGGCACCGCTCACGCCCGTGAGCTTAAATGCCTTGAGGGCCTTGGTGTACATGAGGTGGGGGCCAACGCACATGTCCACGTACTCGCCCTGCTTGTAGAAGGTGATGCGGGCATCCTCGGGAAGGTCGCCGATGTGCTCTACCTTGTACTTCTCGCCACGCTCCTGCATGTGGGCAATGGCCTCGGCGCGGGGCAGCTCGTAGGTCTCAAACTTGAGGTTCTCCTTGCAGATCTTGGCCATCTCAGCCTCAATCTTGGGGAAGTCCTCCTCGGAGATCTTGGTGCCCTCGGGCAGGTCGATGTCGTAGTAGAAGCCGTTCTCGGTTGCGGGGCCAAAGGCGAAGTCTGCCTCGGGGTACAGGCGCTTGATGGCCTGGGCCATGATGTGCGCCGCGGAGTGGCGCACGACGTGCAGCTCCTGGTCCTCGGGGCACTC
>CADBDT010000039.1 GCA_902793465.1 uncultured Coriobacteriaceae bacterium
CATGCTTGCGGGCCAGTTCCTGGTGGACGCCCTCTGGTCGCGCTTCGGAAACTGGTGCTACTTCTGCTTCAACCCCGTCAGGCGAACGGTGCTGGTCTACCGCAGCGAGCAGGACAGGCGCAGGTTCGGCAGCATCAGCGGCAAGCCCGTCGAGCGTCTCTACGAGGTCGTGGAGGAGGTCCAGTACGACGGCGACTTCGAGGGGCTGAGGGAGCGGCTGGACGGCTACGACGCCGTGTTCGTGGCGGGCGTGAACCACGGGTGCCGCAACGGCATAATAAAGCACTGCAAGGAGCGCGGCATCCCCGTGCTCTTCCTTCCCCACGTGGGCGACGTGATAATGCGCGAGGCGCTCCACGTGACCACGCTCGACTCGCCGGTGCTCTACGTGGGGCGCTCGAGGCTGAGGCCGGAGTACCGCATCGTCAAGCGCGCGTTCGACATATGCGCGTCGCTCGCGGGTATCGTGTTGCTGAGCCCCATAATGGCGGTGACGGCCGTCGCCATAAAGCTCTACGACCGCGGGCCGGCGCTGTACAAGCAGGTGCGCCTTACCAAGGACGGTAGGGAGTTCGAGATCTGGAAGTTCCGCTCCATGCGCGTGGACGCCGAGGCCGACGGCGTGGCAAGGCTGAGCACGGGCGAGGGGGACAGCAGGATTACGCCCGTGGGCAGGTTCGCGCGCAAGTGCAGGCTCGACGAGCTGCCGCAGCTCTTCAACATCCTGGCGGGAGACATGAGCGTGGTGGGCCCACGTCCGGAGAGGCCCGAGATTGCCGAGCAGTACTACGAGCAGATTCCCGACTTCAGGCTGCGCCTGCAGGTGAAGGCCGGCCTCACGGGCTACGCGCAGGTGTACGGCAAGTACAGCACCGACCCCTACGAGAAGCTCGAGTTCGACCTGCTCTACATAAGCGAGATGTCCGCGCTCACAGACCTCAGGCTGATGTTTGCCACGCTCGCGATACTCGGTAAGGCCGAGAGCACCGAGGGTGTGAAGGGCGTGACGGCGCTGGAGGGAACGGCCTTGGAGACAGCGGCTAACGAATTCGAGCAAGTAGATTTCATAGAGAAGGCGAGACAGTAATGCCCAAGGTGCTTTACGTGGCTACCGTGGTTAAGACGCATATTATGGAGTTCCATGTGCCCTACTTGAAGATGCTCAAGGATATGGGCTGGGAGACCGCTGTCGCCGCGCGTAATGACTACGAAGACCCAAGCGATTGCGTGATACCATATTGCGACGAGTACTTTGACGTTCCCTTCGAGCGTAACCCGCTTAAACCCGGCAATATCCGCGCATATCATCAACTCAAAGACATCGTCGAAGAGGGAAACTACGATATAGTTCATGTTCATACCCCAGTAGGTGCCATGCTGGGTAGACTTGCAGCAAGAGCGTGGAGGCGCGAAGGCAAGACAACGATCGTCTACACAGCGCACGGATTCCATTTCTTCAAAGGCGCGCCACCTCTAAACTGGCTCGTATACTTTCCCGTTGAGTGGGCATGCTCTTGGCTTACCGATGTGCTCATAACGATTAACAAGGAGGACTATGAGCGCGCTAAGAGGTTGCTTCATGCTAAAGAGATTATCTACGTGCCCGGCGTCGGAATAGACGTAGAGAGGTTCGCGCCAAAGCCCGGCGTGCGGGAGGCGATGAGGGCGGAGCTGGGTCTTGCCGACGATGATTATGCGCTATTGTCCGTGGGTGAGCTCATCCCACGCAAGAATCACCGGGTTGTGATTCATGCCCTCGGCCTGCTCAAGGAGCGAGGCGAGCTGGGGAACCTCAGGTACATCGTTTGCGGTCACGGTCCACTTAAAGAGACACTCGAGTCCCTGGCGCGTGATATTGGAGTCGGAGAGAGTGTATCGCTCCTTGGGTATAGGGACGATGTGCCTAAAGTGATGGCTGCTTGCGACACATTTGTGTTCCCTTCGCTACAGGAGGGTCTGCCCGTGGCAGTTATGGAGGCTATGGCAGCGGGCCTGCCAGTTATCTGCCCAAAGATTCGTGGCTGTGTTGACCTCGTACAGGACGGAGTCACAGGACTCCTGCTGGAGAAGTCCGATGCGGAGTGCGTGGCCGCTCAGATCGGGCGCCTTATACACGATCCCGAGCTCCGCTCGTTGCTTGCGGCTCATGCTCGTTTGCATGTGAGAGAATTTGATCTTGAGCATGCCCTTTTGGCTGTTGCGTCTGTGTACGAGACGGTGTTGTGTGACACAAAACGTCAAGGAGGAAGGAATTCGGTGAGGTTATAGAGGCACTACCCATGTTGCGGGAGTCTCCGTACTTTGTGATTGTGGGATAGTCTCGTTGCATAGCCTGCTAGAAGAACTCATCGAAAGCATGGGGACTAAGTATAGAGCGAGACTTATGGGGTGCGGGAAGAACTCCCAGGCGTCTTGATCTCCACGGTTTGCTCTGTGTACTCGTCATTTCAGGAATCGTAGCATGTAGTGCTCACAATGACGATTGCGTGCGAGTTTTCGCGTGATGCGGAAAGAGTCTAGGCCAATGTCGACTTGTCCGGCAGCGGGTACCGCATATATTTCTATCTAAAGCGATTGATCGGGGTCGGAAAGACGCATGTGTAGCTGATTGCGTACTCCTTGGAAGAACGCGAGGTGGTAGGTGTGGCAAGTAGGGAGTGTTTTTCGGCGTTCTGTCTATATGCGCTTAACAAAGTGATGGTGGCTAAAATATATAGACTGAAATACCGAATATGTAATGAAGACTACAAATGTGAACTAGTTTAAAAGTGCAAGCTTCCATTTAGCTGCACTCGAAGACTGGTTTCTTATATAGTATTAGAACAATAGGCAGGAAGTAATGAACGAGCATATTCTGCCGTGGGATTGCAAAGCATTCACTCTGCTAGTGGTTCTCTACCCGATACTGCATCTCTACGGTATTGGGTTGCCGAACGTATCTGTCGCGGACGTAATGCTAGCGGTGTTTATAGCCTACGACTTAACGCGGATGGTGGGGACGCGAGAGTTGCATCTTTATCCCGAGTGGATTCCCTTCGCTGTCTACGTGCTGTTTGCCGTGATGCTCGGGGACGCATCTTCCGAAATGCTTGCAGGCTTACGGTTCCTCGCATATCTGTATTCTGTGGCCTGGCTGACGCCGAATTACTTCGACTTTTCGTATGGAGTCGTAGTCCTCGAGAAGGCTGTAATCGCTGCGTCGGCTTGGGCGATCGTTCAGGCAATTGGAATCTACGCCTTTGGGAGATACATACCTGGAACGCTCAACTTCCTACCCATCATGCGTGAGGATTTGCTTACCTATGGGGAGGGGTACAGATCTGGCGTCCTAAGGGTGAGATCATTCTTCGGCGAGCCAGCCCACTTTGCCGCGTACGTTCTGCTTTACATTCAGCTAGTCCTCGACGTCTATGGCGTCTCGAAGAGACGGAGGAGGCTTGTGCTCGCTGTAGCCGCATTAGTCTTCTCGGTTTCGAATCTAGGCTACATCGGCCTCGCCTGGGTGTGGTTCGTCTACTTCGCAAGCCGCCTCACTTCGGCTGCGAAGACAGGGGTTGTGGATGTCCGAGGTCTCTTGGGAGGCATAGCCAGTGCGTTGACCCTTCCCGCATTCCTGGCCTGGTTCACGAATACGGAAGTCTTCGCAACATTCGTGAGGAGGATTGACCCAGAAGGCGGTTCAGTCAGGGGACGGCTCGACGGGTACTACGTTTTCCAGCCTGGAGTCGTGGGCGATCAAGCTATCCGGGTTTTCGGGCATGGGTTCGATGATAGCCAGGTCATACATTACCTCCCTTCGATACCGCTATTCTACTGGCGCTTCGGGTACTTGGGTACGGCTCTGTTCTTTCTGGCGGTACTGATCAGCCTGTCGAGAAACAGGGAAAGGGCTGGTCTCCACGTCGTCCTGTTATTTATATTACTTGGCATTGGGTCAGAACTCTTTGCTTCATACCTACTGATTCTTTTCATGGCATTCGTAAATACATGTTGCACAGACAAGGGCATCCAATGAAGATTATTTATGCAAGTGATGACAATTACTTCACGTATGTAGCCGTATCTGTTTCGACGTTACTCAAGAGCAATTCTCAGAATCCGATAGAGATTTGCTATATTCATCAAGATGTGACCGAAGAGCACCTCAGACTCCTCAGTGAAATCGTGGAGAAGCGAGGGATGGAAATAGAGCTCCGGCAATTCGATATGCCTCCCGTTTTGGAAGATCTGCCCGCTTTTGCCGCAAGCAAGACCACGTGGGCAAAGTTCTTCTTCGCAAGCATGTTTCCTGATGACGACAGGGTGCTCTTCCTCGACCCCGATACGCTGGTGCTCGATGACCTATCCGAACTCTTTAAATTAGACATGGGAGGGAACCTTATCGCTGGTGTGCCAGAATGCCTCCCCGCATACCATAGGCGTGCATCCAAGCTAAGCGAGTCGGACGTCTACATCAATGGCGGGATGGTCTTGTGCAACCTTGCTCAATGGAGAGCCGAGGGTTTCGAGAACAGGGCCGTCGATCGCCTGCACGAAACCAAGATCAACCTCAACTATGACCAGGGAGTGATTAACGAACTGTGCAAGGGGAGAGTGCTGCGGCTCGATGCACGGTTCTGCGTACTCGCGGAAATGTTTTATCTGAAGTCAGCGGAGAGGCTCTCGAAGCGATTCGGCTTCAAGCAGTACTACAGCCAAAGCGAGATTAATGAAGCTGTCGAGAACCCAGCAATCGTACACTTCACCGGATTCCTCTATCTGAAACCTTACTCGAAGAACTGCACCCACCCGTATGCCCCCCTCTTCTGGCGCGAGGCCGAGGCCCTAGCATTGGGTTTCGTTGCAAACGAATCGGAATTGAACAAAAAGCAGCGTCTTAGAAAACATGTCCTCGACACCTTCCCCTTTCGCTGCTTTCTGGCTCTCGAGTGGGTCTTCGATTTCCGTCGATCATATCTGCTCACAAAGGGGAAATGATGCTGTACCAAGTTATGAAGGACTGCAAAGTAATTATTCACAAAGAGATCTTCAAATCTAAGTGGCGAAAGAGAAATGTGCGCAATAGCACAGTGATAGGAGAGTATTTCTTCGATCAGGAATTGGTGCATATTGGACGCGGTACATACGGCACCCTAAATATTGTGATGTTTTCAGGAAAAGCCAACCTAACGATTGGCAGCTACTGTTCGATTGCCTCGAACGTGACGTTTATCGTGAGAGGAGAGCACGATATGTCAAATGTCTCCACGTACCCTTTCAAACGGCAGTTGCTATCGGGAAGCTCGGAGGCAGGCTCTAAAGGTGACATCGTTGTTGCTGATGACGTGTGGTTCGGCTTCGGTTCGACTATTCTTTCCGGGGTGCGAATTGGACAAGGGGCGGTTGTTGCAGCGGGCGCAGTTGTGACTCGCGATGTCGAGCCGTATTCCATAGTTGCTGGCGTTCCAGCGAAGAAGGTCGGAGACCGATTTGCGCCCGAGGTCGCACGGCAGTTACTGCAGATAAGCTGGAATGAGTTTGACGAACATTCCGCAGAAAGATTGTGCGATGTTCTATATACTTCTGTGTCTACATCAAACGTTGCAAGCATTGTCGATTCAATAAAGCACTTAGGATAAATCATTTTCAAGCTATTTGGTCTATAGCCAAATTAGCTTGGTGAGTAACATACTCATCAATATTATTGCTATATTGATACGACCTAAAAGGAATGCTAATTCATTATTGGTGAATCATTCCTTGAAACAGCAAAACAGTATTGCGTTGGCATTTTTGGACCCATCTTAGACTTTATGTATGGCTTACAATATAACGGTTGTCGGCTGTGAACTGGAACAATCTAGATAATGCAGCTTTTAAATAGAATTGACAAGATTTCATACGAAGATATGTCCTACAAATACTGAACAAGAGGTTACTAGTATAAAGAATGCTTGGCGATTCTCATATTGAATGATAAATAAATTATTGATATAGATGTGAGTGATCCACTGTTATACATGAAAAAGCATAACAGACTGATGCCAGTAATGCTCATGCACAGAGTCCGAATAACTAATGTTACCTTTTTTGGGATAGATGAAAGTGAACAAGTCTAGAACAGAGGCGGTTATCAAGAACTCCTCCGTCATGGTGTTATTGCAAATCCTCAAGCTTGGCATCATGTTTGTGCAGAGAACAGTACTGGTGAAGCTAATGCCAGTCGAGTACCTCGGCATAGAGGGGCTCTTTAGCAACATCCTGCAGTTGCTGAACCTTTTTGAGCTGGGCATAGGAAGCGCTCTCACATATGCCATGTACAGGCCAATGGCTGAAGGTGACGAGTACAAGCTCTCACAATTGATGCTTCTCTACAAGAAGGCCTACACCGTCATAGGGGCACTGATTCTTGTGGTTGGATTATCAATGGTTCCCTTTCTCGGGGGAGTCTTCCGGGAAGCGCCCGATGTCGCTAACTTGCCACTGATATTCTCGATGTACGTATTCAACACGGCCGTTTCTTATTTCTTTGTCTATCAAACATCTATCCTAGTGGTGTCGCAGGAGCAGTTCATCGTCTACGTTAATTCGTTCGTATTTACCATAGTGCAGAACATCATACAGATCGTCGTCCTCTTCCTGACATGCGACTACATATGCTATTTCAGCGTGGCGATAGCATGCACAATTCTGACCAATGTAAGCGCATCCTTCTTGGCACGAAGAAGGTACCCTTACATTGTTGAGAGGCCGAGCAAAAGGCTGCCGAAATCTGAGGTACGAGCGATTGCAGACAATGTCGCGGCAACTGCTCTGAATAAAATTGGCTGGACCGTGCAGAATGGCTTGGATTCCATCGTGATATCACGCTTCGTTGGTATCGTGGCAGTGGGAATGTACTCCAACTACCTTCTAGTCACAACGGCGGCACTTGGAATGCTGCAGAAGTTCTACACTGCTCTGACCCCAAGCGTTGGCAACCTTGGCGCTAACGCAGATGCAGAGCATGCATCGAAGGTGTTCGCGAAAACGCTGCTTGCCACTGGTTTTCTCGCTTCTGTTACTACTGTATGCTTATATGCGTGTCTTCAACCGTTGATTGTGGCTTGGCTTGGTCGGGAATTTCTCCTTCCCACTCACACATTGGCCTTAGTATGCGTGATGACATTCATGGCGATTATGCGTCGCTGCGCTTATACATTCGACGAGGCGTATGGCCTGTTCGTCCATTGTAAGCACAAACCAGTGGGCGAGTCGCTAACTAACGTTGTCATATCTGTTTTGCTCGCGCAGACGTTCGGAATAGACGGCGTCTTGCTCGGGACGATTGTCTCGCAGCTTGCGTTCTCATTCTGGATCGAGCCGCTGGTACTTTTCCGTTATGCCTTGGGACCAGGCATTAAATCGTACTTTTTAACATACCTACGGGTGGCCTTAGTAACGTTGGCGTCGTCTGCAGTGTGCGCTTATATAGGCACATCCTTTGTGTGGGGCGAAGTGTCATTTTTCTCGGTAGCAGTGGCGGCACTGATTAGCCTTATTCTCTCGGCGGGGTTATATCACGTGGCATTCCGAAACTTCCCCGGCTACGAAGAGCTGATACGGGGAGCGCAGAATGCAATTAATCGTTTGCAAAAGAAACACACATAGAACGTTAACCAGTCTGGCGCCATCCAAGTTAGGAGCTGACGCATGCAGAGAATACTCCACATCCTTAATTCCATGAATATCGGAGGCACCGAAACGGTTCTTATGAACCTGGATCGGAAGGTTGATCGTTCCCGATATCAGTTCGATTTTGTGGTCCACTCGACCGACGAGGGTGCTTACGAGTCCGAGATTCGGGAACTCGGTGGCCGCGTGTTCAGGACGGAGAAGTACCTTGTCAAGAACTATCCCAGCTATTCGCGGTGGTGGCGCATGTTTCTCGCTAACCATCCTGAGTATCAGATAGTCCACTGTCATCAGGGCAGTGTCGCACCGGTGTGCCTTCATGAAGCGAACCGTGCGGGACGCGTGTCCATCGCGCACAGCCACGGAACGAGGAACCCAGACCGATCTCCGCGTACGCTCGCCTGGGAATTGAACTCGTGGCCAACGCGCCATGTGGCGCAGCAATTTTTGGCATGCTCTGAGGAGGCAGGAGCTGACAGGTTTGGTTCGAAAGTCGCGCACTCTTCCCGGTTCCATGTCATGAAGAACGGCATCGACGTCAAGAAGTTTGAGTACAGTCCTGTCACGAGAGCTGAAGTCAGGACGCGCCTCGGAATTAGCGAAAGCACGCTGGTCGTAGGACACGCCGGTCGCCTTTCCCCCCCAAAAAACCACGATCAGATTATTACTGTGTTTTCCAGCGTAGCCAATAGGCGAATCGACGCCGTCCTGATGCTGGTCGGCAAGGGTGAGCGTGAACGAGAGATTAGGTCGCTTGCAAAGAGCCTGGGAATCGACGACAAGGTAATCTTTGCAGGCGCACACCCTAACGTGGAAGACTATTACAGTGCCATGGATGTCTTCTTGTTCCCCTCGCACTGGGAGGGCCTCGGCATGGTCGCCGTGGAGGCGCAGGCATCTGGGCTTCCCGTAATTGCTTCCAAGGCGGTGCCGACGCTGGCGGATGTCGGCGCGAATCTTTTCGAGAGGCTAGACCTTAGCGATAGCGTCGATACCTGGGCCGATGTAGTGCTGTCGCGTGCCGGCGGAAAAAGAGATGGCCGAGGTGCTAGGGCGGCACGTGAGGCCGGTTACGACATAGCCGACGTCGCCGAGTGGCTACAGGAGTACTACGAGGGACTTCTATTACTCAGCAAGTGATGGCGTGCCTGAGCCAAGCGTGTCCTCCAGCATCCCGAGGACGTACCATGTCGTATTAGGGTAGTTCTGGCTCCGTAAACAGGTCTATTTTTTCACGGGCTAATACGGGAGTCCATCTTCGGTAGATTTGTTTGTATATCGAAGGAGAGAGTGCTCGGGTTGGACCGCGAATTACAAATTATTAGTCGCGTGAGTACCTAAGTGTAGTTTCGATTGCCTCCGAGTATAGTTTAAGGTTTTGATGGATTTGCTGACCAGACCAAGAAATAAATCATTCGTTCCACAAACTTGGAGTAGGGAGGGTGGAGAAGGTGATAACTGGCCGTCCAAGGTAAAGGATATACAAGACATATCGGAGTGTACTCAAGAAACAAAACCTCGTGGAGGATCAGAGCTGTATAGCGTAGCCAAAGCTTTGTCACCTCACCTATTCCGCGGTCACTATCTGCTGCCGCATAATATGGGATGCTGTATTCAGCCCTTCCCTCATTGTGGCCACCTTGGACTTTACGCTTCTTAGTGCAGTTTTGGCGATCGTGATAATCTTGCGGCATGATGGCTCCCCAGAATTACTCAATGTGCGGTAGTAAACGATTATTGCGCGCGCTCTTTGATTCAGCGATCTGCATCGCTAGTGACATAAAAATGATGCTCATAACACAATTAGGGAGATTCGAGGATGGATGCAGAATATATCAATGTCCTTCATCATGTCGAATTGGAAATCCTCAAAGATTTTGATGAATACTGCAAAGAGCATGACATTAAATATTCATTATATGCAGGGACTATGCTTGGCGCGGTGAGACACAAAGGGTTTATTCCATGGGATGACGATATTGATGTCTGCATGACGCGTTGTGAGTACAGGAAGTTTCAAGACTCGCTCTCAAGCTGCCAAATGGAAGGCTACTATTTTGAGAACTATGAGACGGACCAACTGTGTGGGACGTGCCACGGAAAGCTTCGAAAACTGAATACGCTGTTTTTGCAAGAGGGAGATATCGATTCGGCTGGACATCACGAGATTTGGCTAGACGTCTTCCCATTAGACAAAATGCCGTTAGGAAGTGGCAAGAAGAAAGTACGTAAGTTCGGGAGGCAGCTAATATTGTTGACAAGGGCCAACGTGGATAGGACCACGGATTCAACGGTGGTAAAACTGGCCCGTAACTTGGTCCGTGTAATTCCAAAACCTTTTAGAAGCCGACTACTGAGATCGCGGACTAGATACTTGGAAGAGCAATGTCGATCACTAAGAGACGGCTATGTGTGGGTCAGTATGTCCACGCTGACCAATATCGACACAATACTATTCCCAAAGTCAACGTGCGAAAGCTATACGAAGCTGACATTTGAGAGCAAGAGCTTCATGTCATTTAAAGACTACCCAGAGTTGCTTTCCATAATCTACGGGGACTATATGGAATTACCTCCGTTAGAAGAGCGCACGTGTCGCCACAAACCAGTAAAAGTAACAGTCTAGAAAATCTATCGTGGAGGTCAAGGTACATATGCAAGCGATAATACTTGCCGCCGGCATGGGCAAGCGCCTCAAGGCGCTCACGGCCAACAACACAAAGTGCATGGTGCGAGTTAACGGGGTGTCGCTTATCGAGCGTATGCTCTCACAACTCGATAGTCTTGGGCTCGAGAGAGTCGTTCTGGTTGTGGGCTACCATGCTGAGCAGCTGAAGGAGTATCTGTCGACACTCGAGGTCTCTACACCCGTTGAGTATGTGCTTAACCCGGTCTACGACAGGACGAACAATATTTATTCACTCTACCTTGCATCCGGCTACCTCGAGCAAGACGACACGCTTCTGCTTGAGAGCGACCTTATCTTTGAGGACGGTATCCTGCGCGAGCTCGTGGACGATCCGAGGCCCACGCTCGCACTCGTCGACAAATATGAGGCCTGGATGGACGGAACCGTCGTAAAGCTCGATGCCGAGGACCGTATATACTCGTTCGTGCCTGGGAAGAGGATGAGGTTCGATGAGGCGCAAGACTACTACAAGACGGTGAACATCTACAAGTTCAGCAGGGACTTCTCGGCTAACCACTATGTGCCTTTCCTCGAGGCATACTCCAAGGTCCTCGGCCTCAACGAGTACTACGAGCAGGTGTTGCGTGTCATAACGCTCGTGGACGACAGCGAGCTCAGGGCAAAGCGTCTTTCTGGCCAGAAGTGGTACGAGATCGACGATCTGCAGGATCTCGATATCGCGGAGTCGATCTTTGCCCCCACGACGGACGAGGCGCTCGCTCGCCTGCAGGGGCGCTACGGCGGATACTGGCGATACCCGCATATGCTCGACTTCTGCTATCTCGTGAACCCATACTATCCGCCCCAGCGGATGGTCGACGAGATGCGGGCGAGCTTCGAGACGCTGCTCACGCAGTATCCCTCCGGCATGCGCGTGAACAGCCTCCTCGCGGCAAAGCTCTTCGGCGTGGAGCAGTCTCGCGTTGCGGTGGGCAACGGCGCCGCGGAGCTGATCAAGTCACTCGCAGCGCAGGTCGAGGGGCGAATCGGCGTCGTGCGGCCAACCTTTGAGGAGTACCCCAACCGATTCCGCGAAGGGCAGGAAGTCTCTTTCGCGTCGCAGTCCGACGACTTCTCCTACACGGCAAGCGACCTGATGACGTTCTTCGGAGACAAAGACCTCGATGCGCTTGTGCTCATCAACCCTGACAACCCGACTGGCAACTATCTTCCAAAAACCGAGGTGCTTCGCTTGGCTGGCTGGTGCGAAGAGAGCGGCATACGTCTGGTGTACGACGAGAGCTTCTCGGACTTCGCGGACGAGCTGGGCAACTCAATGCTCAACGACGACGTCCTAGCTGCATACCCGCGTATGGCGGTAGTGAAGTCAATTTCAAAATCGTATGGTGTCCCGGGATGCAGGCTCGGTGTACTCGCCTCCGCGGACGAGGCCCTGGTGGAGGATGTGCGTGCGGACGAGTCCATATGGAACATCAACTCCTTCGGTGAGTTTTGGCTGCAGATCGCCGAGAAGTACCAGGCCGACTACCACGAGGCGCTTGTCAGGCTGCGGAAGTCCCGTTCGCAGATGTCGAAAAGGCTTTCTGAGAACCCCCACCTGCATGTATTCCCCTCGCAGGCGAACTACCTCATGGTCGAGCTCATCGAGACGCTTACGGCTACCGAGCTTACCGAGAGGCTTCTGGCGGAGGACGGAATTCTAGTGAAGGACCTCAGTGCGAAGGTGCGGTGCGACGGTCGCCAGTTCGTGAGGTTGGCCATACGAACTGAGGAGGAGAACGCGAGACTCGTCTCGGCCATCGCTTCTGCTACGGGATTAGGCATGATGACGTTACAAAAGCTTAGTGAGAGGTGTTGCCGATGACGAACGTGGCTGTCGTGGGCGGAGGCAACATAGGGACGCTCTTGGCCGCGGAGCTCGCTTTCAGGGGCAACGAGGTGCGAATGTTCGCATCTGACGCTCCGCGTTGGTCCCGTGAAATTGAAGTATATAGTCCTGATGACGAGCTGCTGTACAGAGGAAGGCTCGCCTTTGCGACGGATGACCTTGCCGAGGCGGTCCGCGGCGCGGATTGGGTGTTCGTGACCCACCCGTCCTCGAGGTTCGGCGTGCTGGCACCGGTGCTCGTTCCTTTAGTGGAAGCCGGCCAGCGCATATGCGTGGTGCCAGGCGCGGACGCGGAGCTCTTCTTTGCCGATGTGGTCGACAGGGGGGCGACGCTCCTGGGCCTGCAGCGCGTGCACAGCATAGCGCGTCTGAGGGAGCGGGGTAGGAGCGTATATCAGTTGGGGAGGAAGCCCTCCGTCCAGCTCGCGTCAATTCCGTCGGACCAAGCAGGTCATGAAGCGGGGGAGCTGTCCCACATGCTCGACATGCCTGTGGAGGCCCTTCCCAACTACCTCATAGAGACGCTGACGCCGTCCAACCCGATTCTCCACACCGCGCGGCTCGCGTCGATGTTCTCTGGCTGGTATGAGGGAGTGTCGTATCCGGAGAACATCCTATTCTACGAATCGTGGGACGATGCCTCTTCCGAGCTCTTGATTGCTTGTGACAGAGAGCTACAGGACCTTTGCCGCGAAATCGAACTGGCAGGCGACGTGGACCTGAACGCGGTCCGTCCTCTCACTGAACACTACGAGAGTCCGGACGCGAAGGCAATGACGAAGAAGATCTCCCATATTCCCGCATTCAAAGGACTTGGCTCGCCCATGCGCGAGATGTCTGCGGGCGTGTGGGTGCCGGACTTCGAGTCTCGCTACTTTACAGCGGACTTCGGGGTTGGGCTTAAGGTTATTTCTGAGATGGCGGTCATATTTGGCGTTAACGTCCCAAACATCAACAACGTCCTTTCTTGGTACGAGAGCGCAAGCGGCGCTCGAATCGAGCGGGTTGTCAGGCGCAATAGGGCCGAATTGCTGGACATGTACAAACAATGATTCCATATCGCTAGAACATAGGATTATCTGGTGTTGAAGAGGCCGTGGCGACTGCATTCCTTGAAGAGGGCTCTCTTTGCCTCTTTTTCTCTATGTTGGGGCTATCCGGCGAGCTAAGTATGCGGACCTCGTTGTGTGTGGGTACGCGTACCGTAAGACGACCGGGAGGATGGGAAGTGTGGCCGTTGGCTATGCCGGCCAGCTGTACCCAGGGGAGCCCTGCGTTTTGGGAGGGATTCTGCGGGCAGACGGTGACCCTCAGACGTGAGGTGGGTGCGGCGTACCGAACGATGTGCCTCTTTCCTCTAATTGTGAAGGCCGGCTATTGCTTTTATCTCTGCGGCAGGAGGGGTACCTGAGTATTCGCCAGAAAGGCAGCCCTCGCTGACAACCATAGCTCAGGAACACAGCAACCGCCCCGTTGACCGAACGGACAACGGGGCGGCCTCGTATAATCGCTGGCTCTTTGCACGCAACGATTGTGCCGTGCGGCAGCTCGCATTCGGTAGTGTCGGGAAAGTTGGTGTAACGGCAGGCGGCGCCCTCGCGTCGTCCGGACCAGGGGGAGGTGCCGCTGTCGCCAAACAAGTCGGGCGCCTCCCCGTCCTCTTCTTCCAATAGAGAACTCTACACGACGGGGCCGCCCTTGCACCGCCTGGTGTCAGATTAGCCAATGTGCCTTCGCGGATTCGTATGAATTAATTTGCGTTGCGAGGCCAGAAATGGCTCTGCGAGTGCGCCGTTCTACACTCATGGCTCGGCGGCGAGCCGCGGCATGCGGGGCGCGTGCTAAACTTGGTGCAAGGAGCGCAGGAAAAGAGGGAGACGATGGCACGCACGATCAGCATAGGGGCGCAGGGGTTCGAGGACCTGCGAACGAACGGGTACTTCTACGTGGACAAGACCGGCTTCGTGCGGGACTGGTGGCGCTCCGGGGACGTGGTCACCCTCATATGCCGCCCCCGGCGCTTCGGCAAGACGCTCAACCTGGACACGGTTCGCTGCTTCCTGTCCACCGAGCTCGCCGGCCGCGGTGGGGAGCTGTTCGGCGGTCTGGAGGTCTGGGCCGACCCCGGCATGCGGGAACTCCAGGGCAACGTGCCGGTGGTGTCGCTCAGCTTCGCGCGCGTGAAGGGCGCCACCTACGCCGAGACGCTCGCGGGCCTGAGGCGCGTGATCCGCGTGGCGGTGGAGGCCCACGGCTACCTGCGGGAGTCGGACGCCCTCACCGACGGTGACCGCGCCTTCCTCGACCGCGTGTCGGACGACATGCCCGCCGAGGTGGCGGTCGACGCGATTAACCAGCTCTGCGCCATGCTGCGCCGCCACCACGGCACGTCCCCGGTCGTGCTGCTCGACGAGTACGACGCGCCGATGGAGGTCGCCTGGACCCGCGGCTACTGGGACGAGGCCTCCGCCTTCATGCGCCAGCTCATGAACGCTACCTTCAAGACCAACCCCGCGATGGGGCGCGGCCTCATCACCGGTGTGACGCGCGTGAGCCGCGAGTCGATCTTCTCGGACCTCAATAACCTGGTGGTCGTGACGACGTCGACCCCGCTCTACCAGGAGTGCTTCGGCTTCACCCAGGCCGAGGTGGACGCGGCGCTCGACGAGTACGGCCTGGCCGACAGGCGTGACGACGTGCGCCGCTGGTACGACGGGTTCGTGTTCGACGGCCACGCGCACATCTACAACCCCTGGTCGCTCACCCAGTTCCTGCAGTTCGGCGAGTTCCGGGCCTACTGGGCAAACACGAGCGGCAACGGCCTGGTGAGCGAGGTCGTGCGCCGCGGCGACCGGCGCCTCAAGGCCGACTTCGAGGTGCTGCTCTCGGGCGGCGAGGTGGAGAAGGTCATCGACGAGCAGGTGGTGTTCTCCGAGCTCGCCACGGTGCCCAACGCCGTGTGGGCGCTGCTGCTGGCAGCCGGCTACATCACGAGCCCGGGGTCGGTGCCGAAGTTCGTGGAGACCACGCCGCGCCCCCTGCGGCTCACCAACAAGGAGGTGCGCCTTGCCTTCGACCGCATGGTGCAGGGCTGGTTCGACGAGGCGGCGTCTGACTACGGGGAGTTCGCCGACGCCCTGCTCGCCGGCGACGCCGATGCGATGGGAGACTACCTCTCCGAGGTGGCGCTCGCCTGCGCGTCGTCGTTCGACTCCGCGACGCGGCCCTCCGAGCGCTCCGAGCCAGAGCGTTTCTACCATGGCCTGGTGCTAGGGCTGCTCGTGTCCCTGCGGGGTCGCTACTCGGTGGAGTCCAACCGCGAGAGCGGCTACGGCCGCTACGACGTGGCGCTCGTGCCCACGGTCGGCGCCCAAGGCGCCGACCCCGCCATCGTCATCGAGTTCAAGGTGTTCGACCCGCGCCGCGAGGAGACCCTGGCCGACACCGTCGCCCGCGCCCGCGCCCAGATCGAGGAGCGCGCCTACGCCGCGGGCCTCGCCGCACGCGGCATCGCGCCGGAGCGCATCCGCACCTACGGCATTGCCTTCCGCGGCAAGGAGGTCCTCGTCGGCTGACGCCGGTGGGGCACTCTTCCAAGAAAGGTGCCCCATTGGCTCGCTCACGAGCCAGCTCGTATCGCAAAAGTTGGTGTAAGCGAAAGTCCTGCGCAGACACCGCCGTTTTAAAGGGGTGTGGCCATTGCCTAGAATCTGACTTGTCGCGATTTCAGATTCTAGGTAATGGCCGTTTCTCCTACCTAGGGGTCAGTCCCGGGCTCACACCAACTTTTACGACACGATCGGAAGTTCTTAATAAGTATGGTGTTCTTACCGTTACTGTTAACGACGAGAATCACGCGTCGTTCTTTGCGGGGTTTCAGCGGGGTAATGACTCGGTTACTAGCGAGGACGAGGGGGACACCTACAAGAAGTTGCTATGTATTGCCTTCGATCTGGCGCTTATTGGTTCCCATGACCCGAATGGATTTCCGTCGTTTGTATACCACGATGACGTGTTTGGTTCGTTAGATCCTCGTAAGAAGAGAAGGCTGATAAGGGTGATGAGACGCTACGCAGACGAGGGCGTCCAGCAGATCGTGACAGCGATTGATTCAGACTTCATCATCGCTGAAGGAGAGAGCCTGATCGAAGATGACGAGATTGTTTTGAGGCTGCATGATGGCGGTGAGTCCGGGCTGCTCTTTAAGATGTCGCCATGGTAGTAGATGTTCGGGGTTTCCGAAGTCATCGCTCTCGTCGCAGAACGCCGAGAGGACCGAATCTGGTATATGGCCTCCAATCGGCATGCCTGTTAAGGAGAAAAGTGGCGGGGTACCTCCCAAATGCACAAATTGAGCCGCTTACGTTTTTTTCCAAAATTTTCGATTGTTTGTATTAATATATACGTGCATGGCTATCACTGTGCGAAAACGCGACTGAACCGGAGCTAGAAATGTACCATTCTGTACAACGTACGCCATTGCCATCTATGCGTGTTGTGCCTCTTGTTTGTGCTACCACGCTTCTGATTACTCCTGCATCATATGCTCAGGCAATGCCAATTGACGATACGGTTAAGGCTGTTGCCTCAAATGCCGTTGAGACCGTTACCTCTAGCCCGCTCGCCACGTTTGGCGTAGGTTGTGCAGTGGGTGCCGTTGTAGGCGGGCTCGTTGTGGGCTTGTCGGGACATCGTTCCAAAAAGCGCCTTAAGAACGAGATAGAAGAGGTCGTACAAGCTGCCGAACGTGCCGAAGCAGCAACGCGTCGCGCCGAGGCACTGCTTGCCGAGCACGAGCGCATTGCCAAAGAGGCGGCAGAAAAAAAGAGCGAGGCTGCTCCTTCCACCACAATGGCTGCTCCTACGCCCGCGCCCGTTGCTGCGCCTGCACCTGTTGCAGCATCCGTGCCTTCGGTTGACAGCGAGTCCATTAGCCAGCAACCTGCCCATACGACGCCGAGCACTTCTCATGTGGCCGACCAGACAAACGACCTTCGCTCTGCCGTGGTACGCAAAGAGGAGATGCAGGGCGACAAGACCGGCCGCCTAAAGCGTATGCGTGGCAGCCGCTTTAAGGGCAATCTCTCTGAGTCCATACCAGTTATCGACAGGGGAGAGGTTCGTGCTGCGGCAGGCCCCATATTCGTGGCTCCTGCCCGCAGATACAACCGTCAACTTGAGCCTAATGTGCGTGCCGCCCTAATAAACCGCCGTGTTCCTCGCTTTGACGAGAGCCTGTATCCCGACACCACGACCGAGCAGCAAACTGGTGCGGACATGTTCGAGACTGCCATGCGTGCCATGGAAGAAACCATTTCGACGCAGGCCACCAATGTGGACGTAGCGCCCGTTGCAGTTTCCGAACCCGAGCAGAACAAGCCGGAATTCACGGACGCATCGTCCTACGTCGAGTATCTAGTGCACGACGAGATGGAGCGCAACCGCAGCGAGTCGGCTCGACGCTACTCTCGTGCGCACCTTACCATGTTTGAGGGAACTGGCGATCTTGGCGCTGCAAAGAAGAAGCTTGCATACCGTCCGCGTCACATGCAAACGGTATCTAAGGAGGCGTAACGCTTGCAAGAGGGAAGTGCTGTGCCGACTTCCAAAGCGGCTAGGGTAAAGTGGACCGTAGCCTTCGTAATATGGTTATGCATAATATGGGGTCACTCGCTTATGGCGGGCGACCTCTCTTCGTTTGAGTCCTCTAGGTTCGTATTCTTGGTGCGCCCGTTCTTCGAGCTCTTTGGTTGCAACGACGAGGTTCTAATGACGTTTGTAATACGCAAAACGGCGCACTTTAGCGAATACGCCATCCTTGCTGTAATTGCTATGGCAATGTTTACCAGCTGGTTTGGGAACTCGCGCAAGGTCGTGTTGCTCACGATTCTGGTAATAGTGGCCGTTCCATGCATAGACGAGTTCATTCAGCTGCACGTACCCGACAGGGCGGGTGCCGTTACGGACGTGTTCCTGGACATATGTGGAGGCGTGTTTGGACTGGCTATCGCATTGCTAATTGCCCACGGGCAGCGAAGGAGCAGGCGCGGTAGGCTGACCGAATAGGGGGTGCCGTGAGGGGATACTCCCCATCGGGTACATCGCGAATAGGCCGGTCCGCAAAGGAAGCCCTGCCCGCGATGTACCCGATGGGGAGTATCCCCTCACGGCACCCCTCTGTGTGCCTTGTGCCGTAGCAGTTACGAGAACACACGTGCGCAGGCATCCTCCACGAAGGCGGCCATCTGGTCGCGGTCGCATACGCTCGTGTGGAGTTCCTCCGCGGAGCGAAGGCCAGAAAGCTGGTGGAGTTCCTCCGCGGAGCGAAGGCCAGAAAGCTGAGAGGGAGCCGAGGTGCCCGTTATGCGTTCAAGCTCATCCATGCAGGCAAATCCGTCCAGACCCTGCGTGCTGCTTCCCAGAGCGGCAAGGACGTCTGCAGAGAACTTGTACGGCGATGCGGTGGAAAGGCAAACGCGTTGGAAGCCGTCGGACTCGCGCTTGTCGAGGACCGCCTTTCCCACGGCGGTGTGCGTGTCTATGAGTACGCCAAGGTCCTCCCAAGTGCTGCGAATGGTGGCGCGAGTGGCGTCGTCGTTTGCGAACCCGCACGCAAAGCTGTCGTTGAGCTTGCTAAGGATGTCTTTGGAAACCGTATAGGATCCCTTGGAGGCCAGGTCGTTCATGTATGACGCCACCAGCTCGCAGTCGCCGTCGGCCAAATAGTACAGCAGGCGCTCGAGGTTGGAGGAAACCAGGATGTCCATGGAGGGGGAGATGGTCTTGTGGAAGGGACGTCTGCGGTCGTAGGTGCCCGTGGTAATAAAGTCGGTTAACACGTTGTTTTCGTTGGAGGCAACTATGAGCTTGTTTACGGGAAGCCCGAGGCACTTTGCGTAGTAGCCGGCCAAAACGTCTCCAAAGTTTCCCGTTGGTACGCAGAAGTCCAGCTTCTGACCGCAGGAAAGGACGCCCTTGCGCACAAGCTGGGCATATGCGTCGAAGTAGTACGTTACCTGCGGAACCAGACGACCAACGTTAATGGAGTTTGCGCTGGAAAGAACCGTGTTGTGTTCCAGGAGGCGGGCGGCAACGTCCTCGTTTGCAAAGATGCTCTTTACCTGGGTCTGCGCGTCGTCAAAGTTGCCGCGAATCCCGCAAACGGCCACGTTGTTGCCCTGCTGGGTAACCATCTGGAGCCGCTGCACGTCGGACACCTTGCCGTCGGGATAGAATACGGTAACGCCGGTGCCCTCTACGTTGGCAAATCCGTCCAGGGCGGCTTTGCCCGTGTCGCCAGATGTGGCGGTAAGAATCATTACGTTGCGACCGCCGCCAGCATCGGTTCGGGCGGCGCTCATAAGGCGCGGGAGCATTTGCAGCGCCACGTCCTTAAAGGCGCAGGTGGGGCCATGGTAGAGCTCAAGAAGCCAGTCGTTGCCCACGGGGGAGACGGGCGTGATGGCGCGGGTGTCCCACTGCTCGGCATAGGCGCCCTCCACACAGCCTGCTATTTCGTCTGCCGTATAGTCGGGAAGAAGCGTGCCAAGAACAAGCCGCGCGTTTGCGTGGTAGTCGTTTGCGCATACGGTGGCCAGGTCCAATGTGGATAGAGAAATCTCGTCGGACACAAACAGGCCTCCGTCGGGAGCGATGCCGGTAAGGATTGCCTGCTTGCTGCTCATGCGCTCAGATGCGTCGCGCGTGCTGTGATACAACGTTTCCACGATGGTTACTCCCTTGTGCCTAGCTGCCTATGTACCCGTAACAGTATAGCGAACGGGATGTGCAGGAGGAACAAGGTGTTACATATGGACTTTTGGGCAAGCCTTTTTTGTGGTGTTGGTGTATGGTGGTAACTTACGTAAAAAGCGTATACGAGAGGTTATCTATGAACATCGCCATACTTGGATACGGCACCGTGGGTCGCGGCGTAGACGGTATTGTTCGCGCCAACATCCCCGGAGTAGAGGTCACGCGCATCCTGGAGCTTCCCGACAGGCTTACAAACCCGCGTATGACATCGAACTACGATGACATTATTAACGACCCCTCCATCGAGCTCGTGGTGGAGTGCATGGGCGGTATAGAGCCAGCGCACACGTTTATTGTTCGCGCCCTCAATGAGGGAAAGCACGTCGTAACCTCCAACAAGGCCGTGGTTGCCGCTCACTTTGGCGAGTTTGCCCAGCTCTCAGAGAAGAACGACGTGTCCTTTCTTATAGAGGCGGCGGTAGGCGGAGGCATTCCGTGGATTGCGAGCATAGAAAAGGCCCGCAGGATAGACGAGATCCGCTCGTTCTCTGGCATCATGAACGGCACGACCAACTACATTATTGACTCCATGCGTCGCGACGACCTGGACTTCGATGTAGCGCTGGGCCGGGCACAGGAGCTTGGCTATGCCGAGCGCGACCCCTCTGCCGATATCGACGGAATAGACGTGGCAAACAAGACCATTATTAGCGCCTGCGTGGCATTTGACGTGGACTGCGTGCACGATCTGCCCGTAACGGGCATTCGTACCTTAACCAAGTCCGACCTCGACTTCTTTGCGGCGCGTGGGCTTACCATTAAGCTCTTTGGACGCGGCGAGAGCAAGGAGGGACGCTATGCCGTGGCCGTGGAGCCCGTAGCGATTCCCTTGGACTCGCTGGAGGCGTCCGTGCCCTCTAACTTCAATATCGTCTCGCTGGAAGGCTTTACCGTTGGTCCCTTAAAGTTTTACGGGCAAGGGGCGGGAAGCCTGCCTACTGGAAACGCGATTGTGCAGGATGTTATTGACGTGCAGTGTGGTCGCAAGCAGCGCTACGACTTCTCGCGCGGCTTGGAGTACGACCCCGCGCTCCTTATGGGCGACTACATTATTCGCTCGACGGTTGTGGACGTGAGCACCGAGGCATGGGCGCCGGGTTACTGGCTCTTGCGCAACCTCACGCCGCCGCAAGCTCGCGAAATGCTAAATAAGGTACAAAGGGAGGATGCGTCTGCCTTTATGGTGGCGCTTCAGCAGAAAGGTTAGACCGTGATAAAGGTTAGTAAGTTTGGTGGTTCGAGCGTTGCGGACGCGACGCAGTTCAAAAAGGTCGCGGACATTATAAAGTCCGATCCTGACCGTCGGTTTGTGGTCGTGTCTGCAGCTGGAAAGCGCTTTAGCAAAGACAACAAGATTACGGATTTGCTGTTGTTGGTAAACGCCCACATACAGTACGGTGTGGACTGCACCTCTCTTCTTGCCTCCATAGAGGAGAGGTTCGTTGAGATTGCGCGCGACCTCAACCTTAAGTTCCCGGTATCCGAGGAGTTTGCCCGCTTTGTGGACAATCTGCCCAACGCGACGCCCGAATTCGTGGTCTCGCGTGGCGAGTGGTTTACGGGACAGCTTATGGCGGAGTATCTGGGCTATCCCTTTGTGGACGCGGCCGACGTTATTGTGTTTCACCACGACGGCACGGTGGACATGGAGCGCACGCAGACGCGCCTTCGTGAGGCAACCGTGCACACAGGGGGTCGCTTTTTGCTGCCAGGCTTTTATGGCAGCACGGTGGACGGCCAGCTCAAGCTCTTCAAGCGCGGTGGCGGAGACATTTCTGGCGCAATACTTGCCCGCTGCATAGACGCAGGCCTTTACGAGAACTGGACCGACGTTTCCGGCTTCCTTGCGGCAGATCCGCGTATTGTGGACAACCCGCGCGGAATCCATCGCATTACCTTCGAAGAGATGCGCGAGCTTTCGTACATGGGTGCCTCGGTGCTGCAGGAGGAGGCCATCTTCCCCGTGCGCGAGGTAAACATTCCCATCCAAATAAAGAACACCAACGCGCCCGACGACTTTGGCACCATTATTCGCGAGACGGCAAACGAGCACGCGCGCGAGCACCTTATTACCGGCATTGCCGGCAAGAAGGACTTCGTGGGCATCTACGTGCAAAAGGCCCATATGTCCAACGAGGTCGGCTTTGTGCGTCGCGCGCTTAGCATATTGGAGAGCTACGGCGTATCGGTGGAGCACATTCCCACGGGCGTGGACTCGTTCTCCATTGTGGTTAACGGCGCAGACGTTAAGGAGTCCATCTACTCCATAGTTGCCGACATCCAGCGCGACATAAAGCCCGACTCCATAAACGTGCTCCCGGGTCTCGCGCTTATTAGCGTGGTAGGGCGAAACATGAGCCGACGTGCAGGAACCTCGGGGCAGATATTTGGCGTCTTGGGCGAGGCGGGTATCAATATTCGCATGATTACCCAGAGCTCGCAGGAGATCAGCATTATTGTGGGCGTGCAGAACGAGGACTTCGAGAAGGCAATACACGTAATCTACGATCGCTTTGGCGATGCGGTGGTAGTAAGAGAGCAATAGTAAGGTGTGTTTGGCACGAAGGATTGTTCCCTTGGTGCCGTTGAGAGGAGATGCGGTATGAGCAACAAGGTAGTTGCCGTTCTTGGTGCCACAGGCGTGGTGGGCCAACAGATGCTTAGATGCCTTGAGGAGCGGGATTTTCCCGTTAAGGAGCTGGTTCCTTTGGCCAGTGCGCGCTCCGCAGGAAAGACGCTAAAGTTTGCTGGCGAGGACGTGGTGGTGCGCGAGGCTGCTCCAGAGGCGTTTGAGGGCGTAGACATCGTGCTCGGTGCGGCCGACGACTCCACGGCAAAGGCGCTTTTGCCCGAGGCGGTAAAGCGTGGCGCCGTATGCGTAGACAACAGCCACGCGTTTAGGCTGGAAGACACGGTACCCCTGGTAATTCCCGAAATCAATGCCAAGGACGTGGAATGGAACCAGGGTATTATCTCCAACCCAAACTGCGCCACCATTATTGCGCTTGTGCCGCTGTGGCCCCTTCATGAGGCTGCTGGCATGACGCGCTTGGTGGTATCCACCTACCAGGCAGCCTCCGGCGCCGGTATGCCCGGCCTCAACGAGCTCGAGCGCGAAATGGCCGCAGTGGCAGCGGGCCAGGAGGTGGGGGACACCGCTCCGTTTGCGTACCAGCTTGCGGCAAACCTCATTCCGCAGATTGGCGGCTTTAAGGACGAGGCATATACCTCTGAGGAGCTCAAGCTGCAAAACGAGGGACGCAAGATCTGCCATTTGCCCGAGCTTCGCGTAAACTGCACCTGCGTGCGCGTGCCCATTATGCGCTCGCATTCCGAGTCAATAACCGTTGAGTTCGAGCGCCCCATTACGCCCGACGAGGCACGCGAGGTGCTTGGCAACGCTCCGGGCGTCCGTGTGGTGGACGACCCCGCAGAGCTCCGCTATCCCATGCCGCTGGAAACGAGCGACCAGGACCTCATTTACGTGGGGCGCATTCGCAAGGACCTCTCTGCGCCGGAAGGCGTGAGCTCGCTTACGTTCTTCTGCTGCGGCGACCAGATTCGCAAGGGAGCGGCAACAAACGCCGTCCAGATAGCCGAGCTGCTCGTCTAGCGCGGCGCCAACACAACGGTACAGGCATTCGGAAAAAAGGGAGCCCAAACATGGCAGCAATCAACGAGGTGTGCGACTTTCTTAAGAAGTTGGGGACGTATTATTTGGCCACCGTCGACGGCGACCAGCCACGCGTGCGTCCCTTTGGTACCGCGCATATCTTTGAAGACAAGCTCTACATCCAGACCGGCATGAGCAAAGAGGTGTACAACCAGATAAAGGCCAACCCCAAGTTCGAGATCTGCGGATTCAAGGGCTCGTGGATTCGCGTAAGCGGCACGCTGGTGGAGGACCCGCGCATCGAGGCACAGGAGTCGATGCTCGAAGCATATCCCTCGCTCAAAAAGATGTATGCGGCAGGCGACGGCAACACTGTGGTGTTCTACATCCAGGACGGTGAGGCCACGTTCTCGTCCTTTACCGAGCCTCCCCGCACGGTTACGTTCTAATCTTCGGGTGCCGCTTGGGGATACTCCCCCTGCGGTACATCGCTTGCGATGTACCGCAGGGGGAGTATCCCCAAGCGGCACCCTGTCTATCACTCCGCCCTTAAATGCTGCCCGACTCTCTGTTTGGCGAATCGCGAAGCGAACGCTGAGTCAAACAGAGAGTCGGGCAGCCTCTTTGCCAGTGTTTACTGCTGCGTCGTTGGCAGGTTTGGTGCAAAGCCGTCCTCGCGCGTAAAGATGCGCATAAACTCCTCGCCGGTAACGGTCTCCTTGCGCTGGAGGTAGCGGCTTATTTCGTGCAGCTTAAAGCGGTGCGCTCGCAGGACTTCCAGGGCGGTTTGGTGACCCTCCTCAACGAGGCGCTGCACCTCTTTGTCTATGTTTTCCGCGGTACCTTCCGAGCAGGTGAGCTCGCTACCGCCACCAAGGTAGCGGTTGCGCTGCTGACCCAGGGCAACCATGCCAAACTTTTCGGTCATGCCGTACTGGGTAACCATGGCGCGGGCAATCTGTGTGGCCTTTTGTATGTCGTTAGACGCGCCGTTGGTTGCCTCGCCAAAAATGAGCTCCTCGGCCGCGCGTCCGCCGCAGAGCACGGCTATCTTTTCGCGCATCTCCTTTGCGGTAGTAAGAAAGTGCTCGTCCTCGTCCACCTGCATGGTAAAGCCAAGGGCGCCAGAGGTGCGCGGGACGATGGTTATCTTGCTTACCGGGGCCGAGCCCTTTTGAGAGGCTGCAACAATTGCATGACCGGTCTCGTGGTAGGCAACAACCTGCTTCTCGTGTTCGGAAAGAACGGTGGACTTCTTCTTCTCGCCAGCAATTACCACGTCTACCGACTCGACCAGGTCCTCTTGCGAGACCAGGCGATGACCAGAGCGCACGGCACGAAGCGCCGCCTCGTTTATCATGTTTGCCAAGTCTGCACCAGATGCTCCTGGTGTCGCGCGGGCAACCACAGAAAGGTCTACGCCGGGCTCCATCTTTACGTCGTTGGCATGAATCTTGAGTATTGCCTCGCGGCCGGCAAGGTCGGGAAGCTCCACGGGTATGCGACGGTCAAAGCGACCGGGGCGCGTAAGAGCTATGTCCAGGGAATCCGGCATATTGGTTGCGCCCAACACCACAATGCCCTTGTTGTTGTCGAAGCCGTCCATCTCGGTGAGCAGCTGGTTGAGCGTCTGCTCGCGCTCGTCGTTGGTGGTAAGACCGGCGTCGCGGCGCTTGCCCACGGTGTCTATCTCGTCTATGAACACGATGCAGGGGGCTTTTTCGTTTGCCTGCTTAAACAGGTCGCGTACCTTTGCGGCGCCACGGCCCACAAACATCTCCACGAACTCGGAACCCGAAATCTGGAAGAAGGGGACCTTTGCCTCGCCGGCAACGGCCTTGGCAAGGAGCGTCTTGCCCGTGCCGGGAGGTCCAACCAACAGCGCGCCACGCGGGCAGCGTGCACCGATCTCCGTGTACTTTGCGGGATTCTCCAGGAAGCTGGCAATCTCTTGCAGCGACTCCTTTGCCTCGTCCTGGCCGGCAACGTCTGCAAACGTAATGCCGGTTTCCTTCTCACCAACAATCTTGGCGTTGGACTTGCCCAGGCCACCCATGCCAAAGCCACCAAAGCCGCCTCCAAAGTTCATGGAGGGGTCGTCGCCGTCCGCAGCCTTTTTCATGCGGCGGTTTAGGCGCCAGCCAAAGAACACGATTACGCCTATGGGCAGGCCGTAGCTCAAAAGGAGGTAGAGCCACATGTCGTTGCTTGGGTCTGGAATCTGGGCACTAAACTTTACCTCGTGCTTTTGCAGGAGCGGAACAAGGCCATCGTCGTTGGGAAAGAGCGAGGTCTCGTATACCTGCACATTTGCGTCCTTGTTGGACGTATCGCCGTCGGCAAAAGTTATCTTGCCAGTGCCGGTGTTAAGGTTGACCTCCTTAACCTTGTTCTGCTCGACCATGGTAAGAAACTCGCTGTAGCTCACACTCTTTATTGAGTTTTGCTTAATGAGGCTTGCCGACTGTTGAATGGCAAATATGAGGGCGACCGCAATTATTACGTACAAAAACATTGACCGCCGTCGTTTTTTGTTATCCATCTCCATATATCACTGCTCCTCGAAGGTATACATAATGGTTCTATAGTACCCGCTTGCATGGCTTATTAATACGCGGATTCCAAAGTGTTGGCTATGTGGTTGCGTATTGCACAGCAATTCCTGTTTTGTCTGCTGGTGCATGGATTACCTGCTATGCACCGATTGTTAGCCCGAATAGGCTTACAGGTTGGCTATGGTAGTAGGGTGGGGCGGCGAAAGGAAGAAAAATGAGGAGAACAACAATCGTGACAACTTGCATGGGGCTTTTCTTTGCTGCCGTGCTGGCCATTGCCGGATGTGGGCAGGCGCCGACCTCGAGTGCGTCTGTGGCGACGGGCTCCGCTTCCGCGTCTGCCGCCTCGTCTTCCAGTGCCCCTGCGACCTCTGCGACTATGGCCGACTACCTGTACGAGCACTACAGCGACTTCGACAAGTTCAACGAGGGAATTCAGAGCGGCACGGCGATACCGGAGAGTCTGAGGCTCATTGCGTCGGGCGAGTTCGACGGCTACGTGTACGACAAGGACGTTATTGTGGCCACGTGGAACGAACTCTGCGCGATAAAGATTGACCTCAACAATCCCAGCAAGAAGGAGTCGGATGCCGGAGGCTTTACATTCGACTTCGACTCAGGAAAAGAGGTAATTCCGTTCCCGTTCCTCACAAACAAATACGCGGACTTCAACACTGGCGAGCTGTTTTCCGTGCAGAATCCCGACGAGGTTCAGGCGCTCTACGACGAGACTGCGGAGCTCGCCAAGAAAAACATGCCCAAGGCAGGTACGGAGCTCGTGGAGCACAACGGTGCATACCTGTGGGACGCCAATGGCGACGGCATACTGGAGCACATGTGGTTGGACTTCAACAACAACGGAGACGAGGCGCCAAGCGGCTACTCGATTCGCCTCTTTAACAGCAATCTCGATGTGTCCGGCTACCTGGACAACACGAACAAGATCGAGAAAGTTGAGCTGCGGGAGGATGCCAGCGGTGCTTACGTTGTGCTTACGACCAACACCGGCCAGCACACGGTACGCCTGGCGGGAAACGAGCTGGAAGTCAAGTGACCCATCAAAGGGGTACTCCCTCTTGATAGGTCACAATCATAAATAACGCAACCTGCGCACTAATCGTTCCATGAGAAACGCGTCGTGCGCACTATGTGGCTTGTAGTGTACACGAGGATGTCTTTTTCGGACCATTTAGTGCGCAGGTTGCTAAATTGATGTCCCTTACACCCGACCATTGTCCTTCCCCCCAGCCAGCTGGCGACCTCCACGCGCACCCGACAACCCCCGGGCTCTCCCGAAAGCCAACTATGTGCGCCCGCCATCCATCCCGCCCCAAAGAAGCGTCGAATCCGTGAGGCGGCCCAAAAAGCAGCCGCGCGCAGTTCCGCAACGAAGTGAGGACTGTTTGAGCACGGCGCTTTCTGGGCCGCCGGAAGGATCAGACGCTTCTTTGGGGCGGGTGGCTGGCGGGCGCCCCAAAGTGGCTGAGCACGTGGGAGAGCGCGAGGGGGTTGTCGGGCGCACCGCGGGCGCATCCTGTTTTTTGTCTGCAGGAGGTAGCAATACGTGGTAGAATTTCGCACCAAGGCTGTGAAGGGGAGGAGTACTTCGGGTAGCGGCACGCAGAGCGAGCGGGGACGGTGTGAGCCCGCGGTGTTGTCCGAAGGAAGATCGCCCCGGAGCTGCGGTCCCAACGGAGTCCAAAACGGGATTCTAAGTAGGCACCGACGGGAATGGTCGCCGACACAGGCCAACCGAGTATGGCGGAAACTTTACGCTCGCTGGGTGGTTTTATGCGAAGTGTTAACGCATGGCGCTTCGTCCCAGGGTGCGGGACGGGGTGCCTTTTTTGTGCCCCAAGGATTGCGGGCAACCGCAGAAAGGACGTGCGCAGATGGCGAATCAGTACAAGAAGACCACCAACCTGCCAAGGACGCGTTTCGCGATGCGTGCCAACCTGGCACAGAACGAGCCCAAGCGCCTTGCAGCTTGGGAGGAGGCGGGCGTATACGAGCTCGCACTAAAGAAGAACGAGGGACATAAGAAGTTCGTTCTGCACGACGGCCCCCCGTATGCAAACGGACCCATCCACCTGGGACATGCACAGAATAAGATTTCCAAAGACATCATCAATCGCTACTGGATGATGCAGGGCCGAGAGGTTCCCTACGTGCCTGGTTGGGACTGCCATGGACTGCCCATCGAGCATAAGGTGGAGGACATGGTGGGCCAGGAGAAGTTCCGCGAGCTTCCTACGGCCACCATCCGTCGCCTTTGTCGCGAGATGGCCGTGGAGCAGGTGGACACCCAGCGTCAGGGCTTCAAGCGCCTGGGCGTCCTGGGCGAGTGGGACAACCCCTACCTCACCTACACCAACGACTACGATGCCACCGACATAGAGATCTTTAAGGCTATCTACGATGCCGGAGCCATCTACCGCGGTCGTAAGCCGGTCCACTGGTGCAGCCACTGCCACACAGCGCTCGCCGAGGCAGAGATCGAGTACGGCGACGAGGTAAGCCCTGCCATCTTTGTGCGCTTCCAGATGACCACCACCCCCGCAGGCCTCGAGGCGTGGGAGGGAAAGCTCGACGTTGCCATTTGGACCACAACGCCCTGGACGCTGCCTGCCGACGACGCGGTAATCCTGCATCCCGAGGCCGCCTACGTTGCCGTCGAGCACGACGGCCGCGCCTACATTTTTGCCGAGGCGCTTTGGCAAAAGTGCGCGGAGAAGTTTGGCTGGGAGGACGCACGGCTCGTGTGCGGCACGGATGGCGAGCCTTGGCGCGCAAGCGGCACCGAGCTTGCAGAGAACCGCTACGAGCAGCCCATCTTTGGCGACCAGGGCGAGACAGGTAAGTTCATTTACGCCGACTACGTAACGCTCGAGGACGGCACGGGCATCGTGCACTCCGCACCCGGCCACGGCGTGGACGACTACCTTGCCGGCATGAAGTTCGACGTTCCCGTGGTCATGCCCGTGGACGACGACGGCCGCTTCTTTAAGGGCGAGGGCATGGGCACCGGCGGTCCGTGGGGCGGCATGGAGGTAAACGAGGCAAACCCGCACATCATAGAGTGGCTGCGCGAGCGCGGTACGCTCATTTTGCACGAGGACATGAGCCACAGCTACCCGCACTGCTGGCGCTGCAAGAACCCCGTAATCTTCCGTGCCACGAGCCAGTGGTTTGTTTCCATGGACGACACGGGTCTTCGCAAGACGGCGCGCGAGGCGCTCGACCACGTGGACTTCTATCCCGCGCACGCGGTAAAGCGCATTGGTTCCATGGTGGAGGGGCGTCCGGACTGGTGCATTTCGCGCCAGCGCAACTGGGGCGTGCCCATTCCGGCGTTTACCTGCCAGGATTGTGGCGAGTCCGTTATGAACGACGATACCCTGGACGCCGTAATAAAGCTGTTCCGGGAGCAGGGATCCGACCACTGGTTTACCGACGACCCCGCAAGCTATCTTGGCGATGCCTGCACCTGTCCCAATTGTGGAAGCCACAACCTCAAGGCAGACCGAGACATCCTGGACGTGTGGTGGGACTCCGGCGTGTCGCACACGGCGGTGTGCAGGCATCGCGACAACCTCGAGTTCCCCGCAGACATGTACCTGGAAGGTTCCGACCAGCATCGCGGCTGGTTTATGAGCTCGCTCATGACGAGCATTGGTGCCTATGGCGTGGCTCCGTACAAAGCCGTTGTAAGCCAGGGCTTCACGCTCGACGGCAAGGGTCGCAAGATGAGCAAGTCGCTGGGCAACGTAATTGATCCCAACAAGGAATGCGACACGCGCGGCGCAGACGTGCTGCGCCTGTGGGTGGCATCCGTGGACACCTCGGTGGACGTGCCGTGCGACGCAGAGATCCTAAACCACGTTGGCGAGGCATATCGTCGCTTCCGCAACACCTTCCGCTTCCTTTTGGGCGAGATTGAGGACCAGTTTGACCCCGCGGTCGACGGCCTTGCCTTCGATGAGCTGGAGGCCTACGACAAGCTCATGCTCGCGCGCCTCTGCGAGGTGCACCAGCAGGTGAGCGACGCCTATGCGGCGTATCGCTTTAACCAGGCGTATCGCACCCTGTACGACTTTGTTATTACAGAGCTTTCCAATGGCTATCTAAACGCTACCAAGGACCGCGTGTACTGCGAGGCGCCAACAAGCCGCGTGCGTCGCAGCGCACAGACGGTGTGGGCGCACATACTGTCCATGCTCGTGCGCGACCTGCAACCCATACTCGTGTACACCACGGACGAGGTTATGGAGTACCTGCCAGAGAGCATGCGCGACGGTCAGAAGTTCGCTGCGCTCCTCGATTGGTGGAAGGCACCGCTAAGTGAGAGCGAATATACGCCGTACCTGCAGGTATACGAGGCCGTAATCGATGCACGCGCCGCCTTTACCAAGTCCTACGAGGAAGCCATCGGTAGCGGTTCCATTGCCGAAAAGACCACGCAGGCTGCATGTGCCGAGCTCACGCTTACGCCAGAGCAGCATGCGCTGCTTACCGGAAGTTTGGGGTGCAACCTGGCAGAGCCGTTCGTTTGCTCGGAGGTGCGAATCTCTGAGGGCAGCGAGCTTTCGTGCAAGGCGATACCCGCGGATGGCCAAAAGTGCGAACGCTGCTGGAACTGGCGAGAGCTGGAAGATGACCACCTGTGCCATCGTTGTCACGAGGCGGTTGGAGCATACGAAGAGTAGGAGAATGGTTCTAAAAATGAACCAGCCGGTAGGACGGCGCGGAGAAGTTTGCGCTCGGGCAGTTTTTGCTCCGCGCCGTTCCCATAGGAACTCGTTTGAAATCTAAAGTGGGAAACTGTTCTGGTCCGGCGTCGTACGAGCGCCGTCGGATTAGGATGCATGCAAGGAGGGCGTGTGGAAACGCGGTTTGGCAAAGTCGGAGATCGTGCCGGACGAATTGGCGTATATTGGATCGTCGTAATTCTGTCGGTGCTCATTGACCAAGCGACCAAGGCTGCCGCACGTGAAGTGCTTCAAAATGGCCCGCGCGTACTGATTCCTGGCGTTATTAACCTCGTACACGTAGAAAACACCGGCGCGGCCTTCTCTTTTGGAGAAGGAGCTGGGGTCCTGTTTATTGGCGTGGCCATCGTATTTATAGTCCTTGCAACGGGAATCGTTTGGAAGAATCCAAGCCTTCCCTTTAGTCTGGTTGTGCCGCTAGGCCTTGTGGCCGGTGGAGGCATGGGAAACATGATTGACCGCATACTCGGCGGATCGGTTACCGACTTTATCTCCACCGCGTTTATGGACTTTCCCGTGTTCAACGTGGCCGATATATGCGTAACTGTGGGCATCGTGCTCTGCGCCATTGGCTTCTGGATTTGGGACAGCCGTTCGGAAGACACAGACCTGGACGGCCGTGGCAATGTTTAGTGGCGGTGGAGAAGAATCCTTCGAGCTCGTAAACGTGCTGGTGGACCCGAGTTGCTCCGATATGCGTCTGGATGCCTTTCTCGGATCTGTGGACTCGTGCCCCACGCGCTCGGCATGTGCCAAGCTCATAGAGGCGGGAGAGGTAAGCATTAACGGTACGATTGCCCGAAGCAAGTCCGAGTGCGTGAGGATGGGCGACCGCATTCAGGTGCGCGTGCCAAGGCAGAGACAAGAAGCAGGCCTATTGCCAAACTACGAAATCCCGCTCGACGTTAGGTTTGAGGACGACTACCTGCTGGTTTTGTCCAAGCAGGCCGGGTTGGTGTGCCACCCGAGCCCCGGGCACGTGGACGACACGCTGGCAAATGCCTTGGTTGCCCACTGTGGGTACGAGCACCTGGGCATGCTGCAAGGAGAGGATCGACCGGGAATTGTCCATAGGCTGGACATGGATACCTCTGGGCTTATGCTTGCCGCAAAGGACGACGAAACGCAGCGTGCGTTGCAGAACCTCATTCGAATGAGAGTTCTCGATCGTCGCTACGTAACGCTGGTGCAAGGGTATGTGGCTCCGGACGAGAGCGGCATAACCACGGGCATCGCACGTTCGCCAAGGGACCGCATACGCATGACGGTAACGGACGACCCGCTGGCCCGCGAAGCCATAACCACGTTTAAGACGCTCGAACGCTTTGAGGCGGGGCCGCGAGACGACGGGTATTCCTTGCTGGAGTGCCATCTGTTTACCGGGCGCACACACCAGATTCGCGTCCACATGCGCCACATTGGCCATCCCGTTGTGGGAGACCAGCTCTACGGCGTGGGTTCCAAACGCTCGAAGTCGCGCGACTTGGATCTGCGTAGACAATTCCTGCATTCTTGGAGCGTAACGTTCGACCATCCCCAGACGGGGGAGAGAATCCATTGCGAGGACAGCCTGCCAGACGACCTGCGCTCTGCCCTAAAGACGTTGGAGTCGCGCTCAATGGGCAGAACCGAGGCGGGGGAGCGCGTCTGTCCCATTATTGGGCGGTGAACCGTACCGCTAGGGGGAGTATCCCCTAGCGGTACGGTCGTTTTGCGGTCTGGCGTGAGCGTGAACAGCTTATCCATGCTAGAATAGGCGAGTCTGGCGATGGAAGGTGGCTTCTGTTGGAATTCAATTTTTCGGGTCTTACGCCTATCGTAGCGCTCAACTTTTTTGTTTGGGTGTTCTTTATGCTCCTGTACCTATATCAGATTATCTTTGCCCTGCGCGGGTTCTTCCAAGGAATGATTAAGCTTCCCGAGGCAAAGAAGAAGCACTCCTATGCGTTTGTTATTGCGGCGCACAACGAGGAGCCGGTAATCGCCAACCTGGTGCGTTCCATTCTTACGCAGGAGTACGACGGTGACATATGCTGCTTTGTTGTGGCAGACAACTGCACGGACTCCACTGCAAAGGTTGCGCGAGAAGCCGGCGCCATTGCATGGGAGCGCGATGACCTTGTGCGCAAGGGCAAGAGCTGGGCGCTGGACTACGCGTTTCGTCGGATTTTGGACGAGTACGGCGACCGCTTTGAAGGCTTCTTTGTAATGGACGCAGACAACATTATTGCGCCGACATACGTGGAGCGAATGAACGAGGCGTTTGACCTGGGATACCTGGTATGCACGAGCTACCGTAACTCCAAGAACTTCGATTCGAGCTGGGTTAGCTCCGCATATGCCACGTGGTTCTTGCGCGAGGCGCGCTACCTCAACAACGTGCGTATGATGAACGGCACCAGCTGCGCCATATCTGGTTCGGGCTGGCTTGTTTCGCTTTCCATCGTGCGCGGGATGCGTGGCTGGCGCTTCCACACGCTTACGGAGGACATCCAGTTTTCCACCTTCTGCTGCGCGCACGGCATCCAAATTGGCTATGCGCCCGCGGAGTTCTTCGACGAGCAGCCGCTTACCTTTAAAGCTTCCTGGGTACAGCGCATGCGTTGGACCAAGGGCTTCTACCAGGTGCTCTTCTCTTACTTTAACAACCTTATGCACGGCATTTTCGTTCGCCATCGCTTTGCGTCCTACGACATGTTTGTAACCATTGCGCCGGGCATGCTGCTTTCGCTCTTCTCGCTTTTGGTTAACTCGCTCTACCTGCTCTTGGGATTCTTGAGCCATGGCTACTTTGCCACGACGAGCGACCTCATACTTTGCACGGGGTCGATTCTTACCACGTTTGTGTCTGCTTACTGTCTATTCTTTATAATGGGCCTCATTACGACCATAACCGAGCGCAAGAGCATCCACGCAAAAAAGAAGTGGCGCATATTTACCAACCTGTTTACGTTCCCCATCTTTATGCTCTCCTACATGCCCATGGCAGTAATCGCCCTCTTTAAGAAGGTGGAGTGGATTCCCACAAAGCACGACATTGCCGTTAACTTTGAGGACGTTGTGGGCAACACCGAATAGAGGTCTCCTTCCTCGCCTTGTAGCGCTCTACTAACTGCTACAATAAAACACAATGTTTTTTCGGCGAAAGGAGCCAAAGCTTATGGCAACGTTCTTTGAGGGAGAATCCCATACCTTTAGCGAATATCTGCTTGTACCCGGATACTCCTCTTCGCAGAATGTTCCGCAAAACGTCTCGCTTTGCACGCCCCTGGTTAAGTACCGCCGTGGCGAGCAGCCCTCGCTTGTGCTCAACGTTCCCATGACATCCGCAATTATGCAGTCGGTTTCGGGACCAAGGCTGGCGGTCGCGCTTGCACAGCAGGGCGGCATCTCGTTCATATATGGATCTCAGACGCCCGAGAACGAGGCTGCCATGGTACGCGAGGTTAAGGACTCGAAGGCAGGCTTTGTTGTGTCTGCGGTAAACCTTACGCCACAGATGACGTTGGGCGAGGTTAAGGAGCTCAAGCGCGAGAGTGGCTTTTCTACCATGCCCGTTACAGACGACGGAACTTCTCACGGCAAGCTCTTGGGCATCGTAACCAGTCGCGACTGGCGTCCGAGCCGCGATCCAGAAACCAAGCTGGTAGCCGACTTTATGACTCCGCTATCAAAGCTCGTGGTCGCTCCCGAGACCGCTTCGCTTAGCGACTGCAACGACATAATTTGGGAGCATAAGCTCAACGCCCTGCCAATAGTGGACGATGCGGGCAATCTGGTTTCGATCGTTTTCCGCAAGGACTACGACTCGCACAAAGAGAATCCCTTGGAGCTCTTGGACGCCCACAAGCGCTACCTCGTTGGCGCGGGCATAAACACGCGCGACTTTGCAGAGCGCGTGCCGCTGCTCGTGGACGCTGGTGCCGATGTGCTGTGCATCGACTCCTCCGAGGGCTATTCCGAGTGGCAAAAGATAACCATAGACTGGATTCGCGAGCACTACGGCGACGAGGTTAAGGTCGGTGCCGGAAACGTGGTGGATGCCGAAGGGTTTAGGTACTTGGCTGAGTCTGGCGCAGACTTTGTTAAGGTTGGCATTGGCGGCGGGTCCATATGCATTACCCGCGAGCAAAAGGGCATTGGCCGCGGGCAGGCTTCAGCGCTTATAGACGTTTGCGCCGCGCGCGACAAGTACTTTGAGGAAACAGGCGTCTACGTGCCCGTATGCTCCGACGGTGGCATTGTGTACGACTATCACATGACTCTTGCGCTGGCAATGGGTGCGGATTTCCTTATGCTTGGCCGTTACTTCGCACGTTTTGACGAAAGTCC
>CADBDT010000040.1 GCA_902793465.1 uncultured Coriobacteriaceae bacterium
GCCTTCCTCCAGGTGGGCGGGGCGGCCTTCAAGGCCTTCCTCGTGTTCCTGCTTCCGCTAGCGGCGCTCCTGTTCGTGGCGCACGGCAATATCGGCACGATCATCAAGAAGCCGCGCCTCGGGGACATCCCTCTGATACTCATCGTGACCGTGCTTTCGATGGTCTATTCGCTTGCGGCGGGTGCATTATCTGGCCTTATCACCGGCGGGTCGACGCATGGGAACCCCTTGATGGGCGAGACGATAGACGCAGGGCGTATCGCCTTGATCTTCGTGCAGCTGTTCGGCGAGGAGCTGTTCAAGACAAACATGCTGCTCGGTATCCTCCTGCTGCTATTCCGCAGGTCAAACAACCGTAAGAGCGCCGTTGTCATCGCCGTGTTCGCGACCGCGCTCGTATTCGGGCTCGCGCACTATGCAGCCTACGGCTCCATCGTGCAAATACTGCTCGTCCAGGGACTGGGGTGCATCATCAACGTGTTCGCGTACCTCAAGACGAAGAACATACTCACGTCGTATGCCGTCCATCTGCTACTCGACTTCATCCCTCTCGGTTTGGCAGCGCTCGGGGCGGTGCAGGCCGGCGCGACGGCAGCTGCGCTGCCCCTGCTCTGAAATACAGGGGTCGCCTCGCCCATGGAGCAGCTCATATCTCGGTGTTCGCGTTCAAGGAGCCGGTCAACATCCCGATGGTTTGACGAGGGCTCGGTGAGCCTGCGCATATCAATACTATGACCTATCAAAAGGGAGTACCCCTCTTGATTGGCGCCAATCAAGAGGGGTACTCCCTTTTGATAGGTCGTGGACCGCACTCCTCAACCCTTAACTCTGGGCCTTCTTTGCTGCGGAGGCGGCACCCATAAGGGCCCCCATCACTCTGGTGCGCTTAAAGAACCCAAGCGCCGCAATCTGGCTGTTAAACTCGTCAACAAAGTCCTTCTCGAAAAAGCGATGGCCCATAAGACGGGCGCCAGAATTGAGCCACTTGGGAAGCGCATCCGTACTGCCCGATTCAAACTCTCGCCCGTAGCAGAAGACGAGAACCTGTCGCCTAAACTCCTTGTTTTCAATGAGGCTTGCAACGAACTCCTGCACCGTCATCTTTGGCTTCTGCGCACCCGAGCGCTTCTTTTTCTTTGCCATCGGTCGTCTCCCGTAATCGCGTTGTCGCATTGGTCCTGGCTCCCAGCTCCGTGAGCCTATACCTCTGGTTCCTACTTCGGGGCTTGTTTGGGATTGTCATCTCAACCAGGTCGGCATCTATGGCTCTACGCAGGTAAAGCTGCCTGAAGCTTTTTGCATCCGAGAGCCCCAGACGCTCCCTCAGCTCGGCAGCACTTAGCTCCTCGTTGCCAAGGGCAGAAAGCAACCGCCTAACTTGAGGGGTGACTTGAGGGGTGACTTGGGGGGTGACTTGGGGGGCGGACACAGGCAAAGCGTCGGTCGACAGCCAAGGAACGTCTCGTTCTAGGTCACGCATATACTCGTCCACCGCCTGTGAGAGCGCATCAACAAGCTCGTCCGCCATAAAGTCGAGGAACGGATCTAACGCGCCCAACTCCTGTGATTCCCTCAGGGATTCTATATAACGTACCTTGTGATCGCTCTGCACAAACGTGGGCACAACCCCGCCCTCCATCTGAACAAGGTTCATTATCAACCGAGCAACCCTGCCATTCCCGTCCGACCATGGATGGATGGTTACGAGCCTAAAATGCGCCTCAAACGAAAGGTCGTATACGTCGGCTGCAGTCATCTGCGCGTATGTTTGGTCGATGTTCGACACAACGGCACCTCCGCCAACAGTTTACCATTGGCCTATCAAGGGGGAGTACCCCTCTTGATTGGCACCTATCAAGAGGGGTACTCCCCCTTGATAGGTCAGAGCCCCAGCAGACCAAATATGAGCAGGTTGAGAGCACCGCAGCACAGCATGACCGGCAGCGGGCTCACGCGCCGCACATGCATGAGATAGAACGCCGCCACAATAACGGCGCACACATAGATGCTGTAACCCACGTCGACCGACGGCGCCTCCGGCACGATGGCGGCAAGGCCGAGCTTGAGCAATGTCGAGGCAATAAGCGCCACGGCCATGCACTTGAGCGAGGTCATAACGCTTTGCACGAGCGGCGTGTCCTTGTATCTTCGAAAAATGAAAAACAGCGTTAACGCCACGACCATTGGCACCAGAATGCAACCCAGAGTCGCCGCAATCGCGCCGGGAATCCCCGCCACCTTCATCCCTACAAAGGTTGCGCTGTTTATGAGAATCGGTCCCGGCGTTACCTCATCGAGCGCGAGCAGGTCCATAAACTCGGCGTATGTCATCCAGCCCTGGACGTCCACGACCTCCTGCTCAACAATGGGAATGGCTGCATACGCCCCGCCAAAGACCATGGCGCCAATACGTACGAACGCGAGAAATACCTGCAGAATAAGACTCATTGCCGCTCCTCGCTTCGCTTTACCAGCAGCGCCTTGGCAACGCCCGCAACAATGCAGGCCACCACGAGCCACGCAATCGAAAAGCCCGAGAAGCGCACATACACGAACGACAGCGCCATAATTACGAGCGGATACACCCAGCCCTTATCGGTTGCGTTGCGAAAGAGCCCAATAATTACGTCAATGAGCATGGCCACCACGCCCATCTGCATGCCGCGCAGGAACAGGCTAACGTAGGGGTTGCCCACAATTGCCTCGTAGAACAGCGTAACGACCACCATTACCAAAAACGGCGGGAGGATTACGCCAAACACAGCCGCGAGCGTGCCGGGCATCCCCGCCACGTGGTAGCCAATAATCGTGGACGAGGTCACAGCCATGGGACCAGGCGAGCTCTGAACGATGGCTATGTAGTCGGCCATCTCTTCCTCGGTAAGCCATTTGCGCTTCTTAACAAAGTCGTCCTTCATTACGGCAAGGATGGCGTAGCCGGAGTTCGCCGTACAGCTAACCGTAAAGGTGGCAACAAAGAGCGCCACAAGCTTCGATAATAGTCCGCTCCGTTTTTGGTTGGTGTCGTCCATACTTCTTCCCCACATTGCTGGCAGTACGCTCGATAATAGACCATTCCCCGCGCGTACTTTTTGGGCGGCCTGCCCCGATGTTACAGCTACCGCAGCCCGTACATGCCGCGTATAAGACCCATAATGCGGCGCATGGTTGCGTCGCTGGCATAGCCAACAATGCGATAGCCCCATTGCTCGACGTCCATGTTGCGTGCCATTTCCACACAAGCAAATCCTTGCAGCCCGGCGTCCGACACGGGAACGTGAAGCGGGTAACCGGAGTCCGTGGACTGTACTGGCACCACCCCCACGAGCGATGATCGTGAATTAAAGGCCCAGTCGGCAACAACGATGGCGGGCCTGGCCTTGGCTGGCTCATGCCCCACCGAGGGATTGAAGTCTACTTCTATTATGTCGCCTTGTTCGAGCATGCTCACAAGACCACCTCTGCGCCCACATCGGGACCCCAGTCGGCCTCGCGCGGAGTATAGCCGCCTTCGTATCCCTCAAAGAGCTCTTCCATGGAGACGTAGGGCGCATCGGCAAAGCTTCTGTGTCTGGCATTGGCGGGACGCAGAAGTATGAACGGCCCGGCTTCGTCTGTTCCAGACTCCATTATGAGATCGCTTCCCGTCCCGATGCCCGTCGCATCGCACACGACTTTGGGAACACGTACTGCCTGCGAGGTGCCCCACTTCTTAAGACTCGTCCGCCTCTCGTCAGCCACTCTTGGCTTGTTTAGTACTGCCATGTTTTCCTCCAAAAGATATCTCAAGAGATATTCCATCATAGCGGTGGGTTTGTCGCAGTAACAGCCGCGACCTCAAAGACGTCTTTGCTCTATACGTTTTGCGCAAATTCTCTCTAAGCGGGCTTTCGAGCAGCTTCTTAAGTAACATTTGAACGTAGGCAAAGGGCGGCAATCGCGTAGGCAACGAAATCGGCGGCACCTCCGTCGGTTGGCGCCCATACACAGAACGAGCGTTCAAAGCTCTCTCGAGAGGATGCAAGATGATCAAGGTCTACCCCGCAAGCGAAGCTCCCAAGCAGGTGCGAAAGCATGCGTCTGCCAAAGACGAAAACGTATTTATTACCGCCCGCGACTTCTTTCACCGCAACAAGGACATCCGCCACCACAAGGTTGTGGTGTACGGCGAGGACGGCAGCATTGCCTACTGCCTGGGCTTCGAGAAAAACAAGCCGGTAAACTGGGAAGACGCAGAGACCAACGCAATGGTGCAGATGCACCTCTCCAACTACTGGGAATATTCGCTGGACGACAAGGACCTCGACTGGTCGTATGTAGACAGGTTCCAGCTGTTCGTGTACGGCGAGCTGGAGGAGTACAGCTACCACACGGCGCGGATGATCCGCAAGCATAACCCTTCCGCCACGATTGCGTTTACCGACAAGACCGCCGCCCTCTTCTTTGACGAGGACGAGCGGCTGATAATCGCGGACTCTGAGGAGAAGCTGTTTGAGGTGCATCCCGAGCTCAAGGACCTGCGCACCCTGCGCGTGCATTCCGAGATCAGGTGGGACGTGCAGGACGTCTTTACCAACGACGTCTCCAGCTACCTGCTTATGACGAGTATGTACTGGGTTAAGCGCGAGTTCTACTACGGACCACTGAACCCAAACAAGACGTTCTACCTCATTAAGCAGCCCGTAAAGGAGAACGGCCTAACCGCGCTTATCGCCAACGTGGTGGGCACCAAGCAGATGATCCGCGCCATCCGTCCGGACTTCATCCCCGTGGTCGACCTGGGCGTCGCCAACGACCCCAACCAGTTTGCCGGCACCTCGGGCGAGGACGTATGGTCCATGTTCTTCGATCAGATTTCCGACTACGACCTCAAGGAGGTCTACAACTCGCAGCACGTAATCTTGGACCAGAACTCCAACCTCAACCTTAACCCGTACATGACCGAGTTTGTATTCTCCAACAAGCGTGCGGAGATGCAGTACGGCGACGACTTTAGCTACAACGAGGCAGTGCGCGCCCATGTTGAGGCCACGCTTGCCAAGGTGTTCCCCGCCGACGCCAAGCGGGTGCTCGGCGTAATCGTACGCGGCACCGACTACAACGCCGCAAGGGTGTCCAAGTACGTGCCGCACGGCCTCACTGCCGAGGCCACCCTCGCAAAGGCAATCGACTACGTACGAGAGGGAAACTTCGACCACGTGTATCTGTGCACCGAGGACCAGACATACCTCGACCTCTTCCTCGCAAGCGAGCTGGCCGACAAGCTGATCTACGTGGACCAGAACAGGATCGACTACCAGCAGGACGACAACCAGGAGAAGCTCCTTATCGAGATATTCGGGCGCGAGCGTTCCAATCCGTACACGCGGACGCTGGACTACATTGCGGTGCTGGAGGGCCTCACAAAGTGCCAGGCGCTGCTGGCAAACGTAACCTGCGGCGCGGTGACGTACGCCATGGGTCGCGGCACCGACTACGAGTTCGCCGACGTCGGCAGGATCCAGGACGGACTCAACGCATAGCGCGGTCCGGCAGCCATCTGCAGGCAAATGAGAAAGAGGGATCGATGAACAGCGAGCCAATCCTTTCGGGACGAATGATGTTCTACGGGAACGCGGCGTTTCTCGCCTCGTCCGCAAAGCTAACGCTCAAGGCGCCGCTCGACATCAAGCTGCTGCAAGAGGCTGTCGACGGAGCCGTTAGCCAGTGCCCGTGGGCGACGTATGGCGTCCGCGAGGAGAACGGGCTGTTCTACTACAGCGACCATCTTCCCCACTCCATAACAACTGCCAAGTGGGACGACGACAACCCACCCGTTCTGGGTGGCAAGGAGGCGGACGGCCACCTGCTGGGCGTCTATTACCAGGGAAGGGACGTCCGCTTCTGCATGTTCCACGGACTGACGGACGGAGCTGGGCTGATCTCCTTTGTGAACGCAACCATGAGCCGCTATGCGGCATTGCTCAGAGGCGAGGCCTATGCCGCAGAGGGCACGAGCTATCCCGACGCGGAGGCCGAGCCCCTGAAGGCGGTCGACCAGGCCCTAAGCGCGGCGGGGATTCCATGGGACCCGCAGGCCATGGGCGCCGGACTGTCGCGGGAGGAGTATGCGGCCCACGATCTAATGGCCGACGCTGGCGACGGCTCGCGCACCTTCTTTGTTGGTGCAAACGCCGCCGACCTGCTGGACTTTGCGAACAAGCTGGACATCAAGGTCTCCGCGGCCCTCGTAACACTGTATGCGGCTGCGTTCCAGAAGGTCCATCCCCAATCGCGCCGCATGAGGGTTGCGATGCCGGTAAACTTTAGGTCCGCGCTGGGCATCCCGCACACATTTAGGAACTGCGCCATGCCGCCTGCCATGTACGACATAGAGGTGGACGAAGGCGACGGCGTTAGCGAGATTGCCGCTAAGGTAAACCAGACCATCCTTAAGGTTACGTCCCCTGTGGCCAAGCTCTACACCGTAAAGGGCTTCGCCACGCACATGGACATGCTCCCGCCCATGCCCTATGCCCAAACGGAAGCGGCGATGACGCAGACGTCGAGCACCGACCGTCCTCCCTTTACGTTCAACTGCTCCTATGCGGGGCGCTTGTCCGACGAGGACTACCTTGAGCTTGTGGATCGCTTCTACTTTACGACGCCTGCGTACGGCACCGCTCCCGTGCTTGAGGTGGTGGCCATGCCGGATCGCTTCTGCATAACAATTAACCAGGGAGGCAGCACCGAAGCATACCTGCGCGCATACATGGACGTTTTGCAAGAGAACGGCATTGATGCCACGCTTGAGGACACGACACCTGGCGCAAGGCAGTACGTAGCTCTGCGCGAGACGCTCGGTCTGCGCTAGCGCAAACCCGTGCGCTTATTGCGTCAGGTCGTCCGCTCACGAATGAGAGTTTTCCTGGCGCGGAAGCACAAAACCCCAGCTCGCGGGAGCTCGGAACCATGCGTTTTGTAATACGTGAACTCTGGGAGCCTCCCCAGAGTTCACGTATTAACTTTTGGGCACGCTCGTTTTGCAAAGTACCAGCTAGACGACTTGCTCCTGGAGCAAAAAGTTAATACGTGAACGCCATGCGGCCAAAATTCAGTTCACGTGTTACAGCGGGGACGGAAACCGCCGCCATTGCGTGCAGTCGGCTGCCACGGACAATTGCCTCCGTCCCGTCGTCCGTCTGGGAGCAGTCAACGCAATTACATATAGGTATAATAGGCAGAGCGCAAACGAGAGCCCTCGCATGCAAACCGTCCGGCGCGTCATTCCCAGAAAGGTAAGTCCATGAAAATCACCGCGTTCAATCCGTTTATCGTTTCGACCAAGGCCGAAGAGGTCGTTGCCCTGTTCGAGGAGCTTGGCTTCGAGCATGCGCACACCAAGGAGGGAATCAACGGCCACGTAACAAGCTATGACCTCAAGTACGGCGAGGACTTCCGCGTGGACGTGGCGCAGTCCGAGGTCGTGCCTCAGGACATCACCTCAATTCGCATGAACGTGCGCGACTTCGACGAGGCGTACGACTTCCTTGTGTCCAAGGGCTTCAAGAACGCGCAGGGCGACAAGATTACCGAGACCAGCTCCTCGCGCGCCGCCCTTATGATTTCCCCCACCGGCTTTGCCATCAACCTTAACTACCATATCCGCAAGCAGTAAGCCTGCGCCTACCGAAAGGGGTACTCCCCTTTGATCGGTGCCTACCGAAGGGGGTACTCCCCTTCGGTAGGCACGTACTTTTCGGACAGCCTGTCGTATACTGGTGGCGTTTGGACGCCTATGCGACGGGGAGGTGGCAGGCATGGCAGGATATCAGTTTGGCCCTAACGAGAAGGTAGTTCTACGAGCGCAGGACGTAAAGGTTAACGGCAACTCCTCGTTCTTCTCGTCGTCGGCGGAGCTCATCCTTACGAACCAGAACATCGTGTTTCCGCGCAAGGGCATGTTTGGCAAGGTAAAGGGGTATCACACGTGGCCGCTTTCCAGCATTCGCATAGTGGACGGCGTGCCGCAATGCAGGCTGGACTCCTCCGAGTTTATGGCGCACAAGCTTGAGGTCTCGTTCAACGACGAGCTCGTGAGCTTTGAGTTTGACAGTCTGGATGCAAAGAAGGAAGTCCGCCAGTGGGTGAACGAGATAAGCGTTCTTCTTACGGGAGCCCGGGCGCCGGAGGAGAACCTTAGGTCGACGGGAGCCGGCGCATTTTCCGACGGCGACGCCGTTGCCCAGACGTTTGGCAGCATCTTTGGATCGTTTGAGAGCGCGTTCAACCAAAAGATGGCCGAGGCGGAACCCGACGTGGCCTATCGTTGCCCGTCATGCAACGCCTCGCTAAAGGGCAGGCGCGGCACGACCGTGGTATGCCCCTACTGCGAGACCAACGTAACCATTAGGTGAGCGCCCCGTTTAGGCCCCAAGGATGGTTATACGACCCTGTGGCTCGGCATACGTGTTGGGAACCGTGTGGTCACAGGCCGTTACCAGGTAGCCCACGATGGCCTCGTAGTCGAAGCTAAACATAACGGGCGCCTGGGCGTCCGCCGCCTCCTTGAAGGCGTGGTACGTGTCGCCACCCGCACTCACAAAGCTGTTCGTGGCCACGGAATAGGTGGCATCCTTCGAGAAGCCCTTCCCACCCACATCGGCAATGGTCACGCGTGAGCCTGGCTTGGCCGGCGAGGCGATGGTGGTCTCGGGATAGTTGGGACCCTTCTCGTAGGGAATCGCAGCGTCGACCGTAAAAGTGATGCCCGATACCTGCGGAAACCCTCCAATCACCTCGTTGGTGCCAACAGCTTGGCAGGAGGACTCAATCGCCTCGAGCAACTGTGCGCCGGTCACGTTGATTATCGTAAGCTCGTTGGAGAAGGGCATCACCGTTTTGATATTCCCAAGCGAGATGTCACCGGCCTCGATGGACTGCCTTATGCTGCCGCCGTTAACGATGCAGGTATCGGCCTTCGTGCCCAGTTCCTGCTCCGCCGTCCACTTGTAGGCATCTGCAATAAAGTCGCCAAGATTGGTCTCCTGCGTGCGCACGCCCGGAGCACGATTGCCATCAAGCAGGAACGGCGTGCTGCCAAGAACGACGTTCAGCTGGGATTGAACACGCTCGTTCTCCTGGTCGATAATCGCCTGGACGGACTTGTCGATTTTGTCGAAGCTGCCGTATGCAACTAGCTCGCCCTTGGGCACGCCTCCGTCGATGGCCACCACACCAATGTTGTGAAGGTAGCAGCCGGTCTCCACGAGCAGGGTCCCCCTGGACTTCCTCCTCGACCTCCAGATGATCGTGCCCGTCTATAAACAAATCGATGCCCTTTACGTGCTGCAGCAGGCCACGGCTGTTGTTCAGCTCGCCATTCGTATTGTTGCCAATGTGGCCGACGCATACCACCAGGTCGCAGCCCTTGCCGCGCAGCTCGTCCACTTGCGCTTGAGCGCAAGAGACAAGCTCTTCTTCTTGGAGGAAGCGGAAGGGCTCCACATCCTTTGGACTGGCGCTCGTGCTTGTGGCTGGCGTCGTTAGGCCAAAGAATCCGACCTTGGTACCACTTGCGAGTTCGAAGATCTTGTTTGCCGTAAACCTTCGCTCACCGGTGTCCCTGCGAATTACGTTGGCCGAGAGGAGCGGGAATTTTGCCTGCTTTTCCAAGTTATCGAGGTTTTCGGCAGCCCAGTCGAACTCATGGTTGCCTACCGTCATAAGTTGGTACCCGCAGGCGTTCATAAACGCAATGGCAGACGAGCCTTCCGAGGTGTCCACCAGCGGCGCTCCTTGCGAGGCATCTCCCGCGTCCACGAGCAGGACCTCGTAGCCCTTGGCCTCCCACTCGGCCTTGAGGCTGGGCACCGCCGCCATCGAGAAGTTGCCGGGCTCCTTGTCGGCAGCCTTCGTCTCTAAGTCGTGACCGTGCGTGTCGTTGGTGTGGATGATGGCGAGCAAGGGAGTCGCGCTGGACGCGCTGTTGCCCTGCGCGCCGCCGTTCGCCTGGTTGCAGGCAGCCAGCGCGGCGGAGGCGCTAAGCAGGCCGATTCCCTTTAGGAAGCTTCTTCTGGTAACTCGTGCCTGCATACTCGCTCCTCTTCATTTGGGGTAACGTCCCCCATTATACGCCCCAACAGGGAGTAGCGGCTTGCCGGCAAAAGCATTGCCGGCAAGGAACGCACGTAAAGGTCTTCCTCCTGCACACCGGGCCTTTACCGCTTCCGGGGTTATTTGCCTTCCCCGCCGCTTATGCCAAGAATAATGTGTACATTCTTTCGCCCGTCCACAGATACCAACAGGCATTTTGCAAAACGCAACGCAAAGAATATACACCCTATAAAATAGAAGGTGTTCATTTTTTATCAGGTACAATGGCAAAAGGAGAGCGGAGGTGCGCGATGACAAAAAACGAGGAAGGCCGCAAGGGTGTAATTCTTAGACGAATCCTTGTGGCAATTGCCATACTGGTAGTGCTAATGGTTGGTGCATCTATATGGTACGTAAACGACTATTACCACGCAGACAATACCGCCCTCAGCTACGTGGACGACAGCAAAACCAACGACGTAACGGTTCGCACGCTTAGCAAGGGCGAGCTCGCGTTCGTGCCAGACAAGCCCGTTGCCGGGCTTATCTTCTACCCCGGGGGAAAGGTTGAGCCCGAGTCGTACGCTCCGCTTATGGAGCAATGCGCGGAGCTCGGAATCCTTTGCGTTATAACGCGCCCGCCGTTTAATCTTGCCGTGTTGGACGCAAACACCGCCGACGGCATACGGGAGCAGTTTTCCGACGTAAAAAGGTGGGCCATTGGCGGGCACTCGCTCGGAGGCGTAATGGCAGCGGACTATCTTTCTCGCCACAAGGACTCGTTTGACGCCTTGGCGCTGTTGGGCGCCTACACCGCGGCCGACCTTAAGGACTTTGGGGGCAAAGTGCTCCTTGCGGCAGGCACCAACGACAAGGTACTTAACAGAGACAAGTACGAGCAGGCGCGCGACCAGCTGCCCGCCTCCCCCAACGTTACCGAGCTGGCCATAGAGGGCGGCAACCACGCGCAGTTTGGCAACTATGGCCCGCAGGCAGGAGACGGCGAGGCGTCCATCTCTGCATCCGAACAGCAGCAGGCAACCGCCCAGGCCATACGCAACATGCTGGCGTAATGCATTGCCCGCGGCGGCCACAAGTCTGATATCCTTCTTTCATTATCGCTCAAAGAGACTAACAAGGAGGATTCACATGGATATATTCGAAGCCATGAAGCAGCGCCGCTCTGTACGCACGTACACCGACCAACCCATCGATGGCGAGGTGCTCGAGGCGCTTTCGGCCGAAATCGATGCTTGCAACGCGGAAGGTGGGCTGCACATCCAGCTGATTTTGGACGAGCCAGAGGCCTTTGGTACGGGCCTCTTTAAGTACGGTCAGTTTAAGGGCGTGCGCAATTATCTGTGCTTTGTTGGTCCCGACACCAGCGATCTGGACGAGAAGATTGGCTACTATGGCGAGCGCATTATACTGCGCGCGCAGCAGCTGGGGCTTAGCTCGTGCTGGGTGGCGCTTACCTTTAACAAGAGGCGCACGCGCTACGAACTCGATCCTGGCGAAAAGCTGGCCCTTGTTGCTTCCATTGGCTACGGCACAGCGCCGAGCAAACCCCGCAAGTCCAAGTCGGTTGCGGACGTAAGCACTTCTCCCGCCGACGCACCGGACTGGTTTGAGCAGGGCGTAGCCGCGGCGCTTTTGGCCCCCACCGCCGTAAACCAGCAGAAGTTCCGGTTTGAGTACGTGCCGGCAACGGGCGACGAGAAGCCCCGTGTGCGCGCAACGACCAAGCGCGGAACTCAGACCCGCGTGGACCTTGGGATTGCCAAGTACCACTTTGAGGTTGCCGCTGGCAAGGAGAACTTCGACTGGGAGTAGCGGGTAACTGCGTGAGATGTACCTGGAGGATATTTCCATCGGGTACGAAGAGGAAAACGCGCCGCTTGGGGATGCTCCCCATCGGGTACATCGCGAGAAGCCCATCTCGTTATGAAAGGACCAACCGCGATGTACCCGTAGAGGAATATCCCCAAGCGGCACCCCACTAGTTCATGTACCCAAGCAGGTCGAACCCGCGCACATCCGTTATCTGCGCCCCGCCATGGAGATCGGCGTAAACGGTAGCTAGGTAGAGCTGAGGCCGCGCTCCGTCCGTGGCGGGTGTACCCTGACAAAGAACGAGGTAGTTGGTGCCCGAAACCACCTGCGAGCCAAGCGTTGCAATAGGGCTAAGCGTTACGTCTGTGTACGACTCGGCCGCCTTGTTAAAGGCCTCCGCTGCCTCCTTGGGCTCGAGCATGGAGTTGTTTGGGTTGCGAATCTCCCAACCTCCTACCGTATTGGCGGAGGATGTCTCGTCGGTTACCAAGGGCTCGGCAAGGTCGATGGGCTTTGCCGACATAAGCGATGCACTGCCATCGAAGTCCTGATGAACAACAACCACGTACCATGAGGTTATGGGATCTGCCGTAACAGTGGTTCCCCGCGCGAGGCAAGCGAGGTTGCTTCCGTTGACCACCTGAGTTCCCAGCACGCAAACAAGCTCGTAGCTAACGCCGTCAACAGAACCAGCTGCCTTGTTGAACGCGGCCTTTTCCTCTTCCGTATATGCAGGCGTGGTGCCGTCGAACATTTGCCAGCCACCTACGACCTGCTGGGCCGAGGCCTTTGCGGGCACCTCCTTTTGCTCGCTTCCCTGCTGTGTGGCAGGCGCAGCACCCCCACACCCCGCAAGCGCAACAGACGCCGCAATTACTCCTGCAAGCACAAACGATGCAACCTTTTTCATTGTTCCCATCTCCTTTAGCAACTCGCCCGTGCTAGATGTACACCTTGGTGTCGTACTCACACTCTAATACGTAAAAGCGCACGCTGCGTCCCACACCCGCACGGTTTTGGCATCGTGTGTGCAAGCGTCAGCGTACACAACTGCGCGAGGCGCTAGCAAAACCCCAGTTGGCGACTGCAAGAATCGCCCGATTTGGTAGTTGTGCTCTCGTAGAATTCTTTACGAGAGCACAACTACCAAATCGGACACCCGGCGTTTTGCAAAACCCCAGCTAGGGCGATTGCGCCTTGTTGCCGATGTGTAGTTGTGAACTCCGGCGAACGACTCGGGAGTACACAACTACACCGCGCAGCTAAATCGCGCTCAAATCGACGCCTTGCGGAGGCTACTCATCAAGGGGGAGCACCTCGCCGCCGTTTAAGTTAGTGGAACTGAGGGGATATTCCCTACAGTTTCTCAGCGCTCGTAGCTACGACGGGCACGTGGGGAACTGTAGAGAATATCCCCTCAGTTCCACTCCCCCGGCTTAATCACATGGCGTGGGGAGTACCCCTCTAAATAGGTTCGTATGCTCTATTATGGTGTCGTAACCGTTACGCACGAAGGATGTTTGGGGAATACGATGAGCAACAAGAAACACACCCGTATAGCACGGCCTCTGCTAGCAGGAGCGCTGGTCCTCGCGCTCGGCACGCCCATGGCGGCGTGCTCTGCAACACAGAGTTCCAACGCCTCCGCGTCGCAAACAAGTGCGGCATCGGCATCCTCCCAAGCTCCCACGCCCACAGCCGAAATTGCCGACGTAACCTCGGTGGCCTACCTTGGTCCCGCCGGCACGTACACCGAGGAGGCGGCAAAGCTCTTTTTTGGAAACAACGACGAGCTTCTGGCGCAACAGAACGTTGCAGACGCAATTGCGCGCGTGGAGGACGGAACAGCAACCTATGCTGTAATTCCGCAGGAAAACACGCTCGGCGGCCCCGTTACGGACTACATAGACGCCCTGCTAAAGGCCAAAGACGCTCGTGTGGTAGGCGAGGTGGTGCTCCCCATCCGACAAACCCTTATGGGCCTGCCCGGCACGGATCTGTCCCAGGTAAAGACCGTGTACTCTCACAAGCAGGGCTTGGCGCAAAGCGCTGCCTGGCTCGACAAAAATCTGCCAAATGCCGAGCGCGTTGAGGCCGCGAGCACCGCAGCGGCAGCCCAGAGCGTCGCTGAGGGAGGCGATACGTCGGCCGTAGCCATTGCGGCACCCGGCGCAGCCGAGCTCTACAAGCTCGATGTGCTGCAGGAAAACGTATCGCAGTCCGAGGCAAACAAGACCCGCTTTTACGTTGTGTCAAAGAAGGCCAACGCGCTTGATGGATACGAGCGCGCCGCCTTTGTGGCCAGCATAGCCGCCAACGAGCTGCCGGGCGTTCTTGCCAAGGCGTGCGAGAACGGGACCGAGCTCGTATGCGTGCACGACAGGCCCGAAGGCTCCGCGCTCGGCACGTATCGCTACGTAATAGAGCTCACGCGTAAGGACGGCTTTACCGACACGGAAATCAAGCGGTTGGAAGACACTGGCCAGCTGGCCTTCCTTGGCAAGTACTCGTGCGTGGAGGGATAACACAGGTCTCTTGCCGGACCATTCAAAAACACGTGGCAGCGAGCCGTGCCGCAAGGGGCACTCCCACCGCCATTTAGATAAGGGTCCGGGGGAGCTATGCACATAGGGGATACTCCCTATCGGGTACATCGCGAGCAGGGCTTTCGTTGGAGTCCGGCTCATCCGCGATGTACCCGCAGGGGAGTATCCCCTATGTGCACAGTGCTAGCTTAATGGCAGTGGGAGTGCCCCTTGCGGCACGCCGCGTTTATCAATTGGCAACTACTTGCCGTCCTTGCGTATGGTTACAAAGATGTAGACCATAAGCACGAAGCCCACGGCGCCAAACGCGTAGCCTGCACCAACGAGCGCATCGTTGCCGGCGGTGGCACCAGCGGAGCACAGCACGCACGCACCAAGGAACAGCGACGCGGCCATGAGGGCAAACACCACGTTGCGTGCCAGGTAGTTGGCGGCCTTTACGGTTTTGGGATCAACGCCAAAGTCGCCGCCCAGCTTGAGCTGGCTCTTTTGGAGCATGTCGAGCGTCTCGACCGCCTTGGTGGGAAGCCCCGCAAGATCGTCCACGCCCTGAATGCCCTTGAGCAAAAATGCCTGCAGCATGCGCTCCATGCTCTCGGGGTCAAAGCCCGTGTTTATGTTGCGGGTAATGCACTCCATAATGTTTACGCGCGGGCTCAGCGCCTTAATGGTGCCCTCGATGGTAATGAGGCCACGGCCAAGGTTGGTAAGGAACGGGTCAATGTCGTAGCCCTCGTCCTCGAGACCACCCGTAATGCTGTCCAAAAGAGCACCCGTGTCAAAGCTCTCCAGGTCGGTGTCGGCAAATTCGTCGACCATGCGCTCGCAGGTGTCCAAGAGCGCACCGTGGTCAATGGGTCCACGAGGCTTGGCAATCTGCAACACGCAGCGCTTGAGATGGTAGGTGTCGCGCTTTACGAGGGCGGTAATAAGGTCGAGCAACGTCTGGCGCTGCTTGGACGAAACATAGCCCATCATGCCAAAGTCGATCCACTCAAAGCCGTCGCCCTGAAGCAGAATATTGCCGGCATGGGGGTCGGCATGATAGAAGCCGTCTTCCAGAATCTGCGCAACGTAGTTGTCGGCAAGCAGGTTGCCCAGGCGGTCGCGCTCCTCGTCGGAAAGCGACTCAACGTATGCGGTGTCGCCCACCTCGTGGCCGCTCGCAAACTCCTCGGTAAGAATTGCCTCGTTGCTAAACTCGCTAAAGCACTTGGGAACCACAACACCCTCGCGGTCCACGTTGTTGTTGTAAAAGCGAACGAGGTTCTTTTCTTCGTTGGTAAAGTCCAGCTCAATCGTGGAGGTTTCCTCGAGCTCCTTAACCATGGTCATAAGATCCATGCCCGTGTCTTTGGAGTCACTGAACATGTCGCCCACGCTAATAATTTTTTCGATAAGAGCGAAGTCCTGAGCCACGGTTTCCACCACGCCGGGGCGGCGGACCTTTACGGCCACAACCGTACCATCCTTGAGCGTGGCCTTGTGCACCTGTCCGATGGAGGCCGAGCCCAGGGGCTCGTCCTCAAAGGAGGCAAACAGATTGTCGGTGGTATCGCCAAGGTACTTCTCAATTTGTTCGTGAACGGTCTTGGCCTCCATAGGCGCCACGCTCGAACGCAGCGATGCAAGCGCGTCGCAGTACTCCACGGGAATCATGTCGGTATGGGTGGAGGCAATCTGACCGAGCTTTACAAAGGTGGGGCCAAGGTCCTGCAGGATACTTACCGTCATCTCGGGCGTAAGGCCATCACTAAAGTCGTAGTTCTTAAGGATGCCAATAATCTCCTTGCCGCGCGCGCTGTAGTCGACCTTGTCTTTGGTCTTCGCGCGTGCGCTTCTAAGGGCCGGTACAAATCCTGCCATAGTGTTTCCTTTCGATTCTTAATCGTAATACGTACAAGGATACCACTCATGTACCTATTAACCTCTCAAGGGGGAGTACCCCCCTTGGTTGGCACCTATCAAGAGGGGTACTCCCCCTTGATTGGGTGTGCCCAGAGGGGATATATCAAATATGCTTGTTTGGCACCGGCCGCACAGGCAGGTCGACGCTCGTGTCTCGTGAGGGGCTTGCAAGTCTACGCTCAACCACGTTGAATTCCTCAAGTATATCGGGCACTTCGAACACTCTGGATCTTTTGCCCCTGCTGGTTTGACAAATGATCTGTGCTTCAAGCAGTTTGTTAACAGCCTGACCAACTGCCTGCTTGGATCTTTTTGTGGCCGCAACCATTGTTTCTGTTGTGAAATAGGGCATGGCCTGCATCTTTGCAAGCATGAGCTCGAGCGTAGAGTCAGCGCGCACGCGTGGGAGTTTATTGCGCCAGTCATCTTTAATGTGCTGCAAGTCGTTGGATATCTCCTCTATGTCTACGCTTGCGTCACATACCGCACCACAAAAGCACGAAACCCAATCGTTTACTGCTCTGGATTCGAGGTTGGCATCGAGCGCATGTTGGTAAGCATTAAGAGAGGCGTAGTAGTCTTTGCGCTGCGTTGCGAGGGCCAAGGAGATGGGTGGCACAACATTGCCCACAGCGCGACGCCTGAGCAGGACCGATTGGATGAGCGCACGTCCCACGCGACCATTGCCGTCCACAAACGGATGAATTGTTTCAAACTGCGCATGGCAGAGTGCCGCTTGCACTACGGGAGAAACATCGGTCCTGTTGGCATATTCACATAGGTCATCCAAAAGTGCCTCGACTTCTTGTGGAGCGGGAGGTACGAACTCTGCGTTGAGCGGGTTGGAGCCACCACCACCCACCCAGTTTTGCATGGGACGTATGATCCCACCCCATTCTTCCAGGCTGGTGTTTGCACAAAGAGCCCTATGCACCTCTTTTAACGTTTCTATTGTTATTTCCCGGGCGTCAGAAGCTAGGTGCACTGCCTGCTCCATGGCGTGTATATTGCCCAGTACTGCTGCCGCCTTGCTGTCGTATCGCAATGCGCCCGGCTCACGTGCCTGCAGCTCTGCGCGCAGCAGTCTGTTTGATCCAATAACTAAGCCCTCAATGCGTGATGACGCCACCGCCTCCGAGCGCAGGAGCAGACGTGCAATTCCTTCGGTATTCGACAGCTCGTTAGCATCCACCTTAACAAGAGCGCGCTCGGCGCGCGCAACATCCGAAACAACATCTGCGTCCAACGCAACACTCATGTCGAGGAGTCTCGTGGGAAGAAACCAATAATAGACGCCGCTCGCTCTTTGGCGTCGCGAGCTTCCCGCACCATTTGAGGTCCATATTTCCCTATGCAGCGTTCCCATAACCTTTGCCCCCCGCCGTAGTTAGTCAAGGTTATCACAAAACCTTGACTAACTACGGCGGGGGGCAAAGGTTATGGGAACCGCAGCTGCCTGAACAAGCCGTACCGTTTGGCGGCACTCCCCTACGGGTACATCGTGAGTAACCCATTTCCAAAGGACGAGTACCTGGCCTTCCTTGCGTCCGTATAGGCGAGCGCGCCGGGAGCGGCAGTGCGCTTTGACGCGGATGCGCAGATGAATGCCCGGTCCTCCCCTGTTTCGCGCACACAATTACGATGCGTTTCCGCAAAACCGCAGGTCGCGAAAACCTGCGAGAGGCCGTTTTGGTAGTTGTGCTCTCCGCAGATGTTTTCCGAGAACACAACTACCTAACTAAGACATAAATTTCGGTAAAATCCCAGTTCGCAATTGCCTGTGAGAGTGCTTTCTGGTAGTTGTGAACTCTGCGGCTTTCGGTGCGAGTTCACAACTACACAACAGGGCGCTTGCCACAGCAAAATGGAACGCAAAACATGTCCCCTGTTCCACATGCATGACGAAAAAAGAGGTGCGTCTTGGGGTGCCGCCCGCCGCACGTACGCCCTTCGGGCATACGTGCGG
>CADBDT010000041.1 GCA_902793465.1 uncultured Coriobacteriaceae bacterium
CAGACGCGGCTTGTCTATTTGCTTCTCGCTCATACTAACGTGCCATCCTTTCGGCCGCCTCTACCACATGTTTGGCCAGCACGGCAGTCGTAACAGAGCCAACTCCCCCAGGAACAGGCGTTATTGCTTCTACGACGGGTTCCACAGAATCGTAGTCCGCATCTCCACAGAGCTTATTTGCTACAGGATCCCAGTTTATCCCCACGTCCACGACCACTTGCCCCTCATGCACATAGTCTGCCGTCAGTGTTTTGGGATGACCAGTTGCAACTATAACAACATCTGCATTTGAGCAGGAATCACTAAGATCCCGCGTACGCGTATGGCACATGGTAACAGTCGCATTTCGAGCCTGAAGCATAAGCGAGACCGGCTTGCCTATAACAAGCGACCTTCCCAGCACACAAACGTTTGCACCCTCGAGGGTGTACCCATAATGGTCCAGAATCGCTATGCATGCCTCAGCCGTGCAGGGCGGAAATCCCTCCGTTCGGTTTACAAACACGCCAAGCAACGATTTGTCGGTCGCACAATCCACGTCCTTGCTCTCGCTGAGCTTATTACACACTGCATGCTCGTCCATATGAGGTGGCAAGGGCCTTAGAAGAAGGCAGCCATGGACGGTTACGTCTTCATTGATTGCACTAATTGCGTGCAGCAGCTCGTCTTGCGTACAGCCTTCCTCAAGAGTAATGGAACGAATTGCAATCCCAAGCGATTCGCATCGCCTTGTAGCTCCGCGCTCGTACGCGAGGTCGTCCTCGCGCTCGCCCACACGCACGATGGCAAGTGTCGGTACGACGCCTTTGGCCTTAAGGACCCTTACGCGGTCGCCGACCTGAGCATCGAGTGCTTGTGCAACTGGTTTTCCCCTAAGGATTCTGGCCAATGCTAGTCCTTTCCTCGAATGGCATTCATTACGGTATCCGCACACTGCTGCGCACGCGGAACGTAGGTGTCCAGTATTCCGTCGACCTCGTCCTCAACGGCCTTTACAAATTCGACGTCCTTTAAGGTGCGCGTGTTAACAAAGACGTTCATTGCAGCAGACTCCAAGGCCGCGCGTGCGAGAAGAGCCCCGCATCCTACATCGGACGCCAGCATCCTCGAACCCTTTTTGCCCATCTCCTCCAAAAGCTCGACGCTTTTGGCAACTTGGCGCATCATTTCTAACGGCGCAGCGCATGCGTCCTTGGTTGCCTTTTCCAAGACCTCCGCACGTCTGGGATCGTTCTTTGGTATAGCATACGCCTTGCTTAAGGGCAAAAATGACCTAGCGTCCTCGGCAACCAGCGCAAGAAGGCGTAAACGCACCGCCTTTGCCTCTTGCAACATGCGCGCTATGTCTTCTTCCACCGCGGCATAGGCCTTTTTGCCACTGGTGTAGTTTCCAACCATGGAGCACAGAGCTGCAGAAAGGGCCCCAACATATGCTGCCGCGCCACCCCCGCCGGGCACTGCCTCTTTTGCAGCAAGCACCGCAGCGAAGTCTGCGCACGAGCTCTTTACAAGATCTAACTCCATGTTGCATCCCCTCATTCGCAACGACTGGCATCCGCCTAAAACAATCCGGTTATATGCCCGCTCTCGTCCACATCGATGCCTTCCGCAGCCGGAACCTTAGGCAGGCCAGGCATGGTCATTATGTTTCCGGTCAGAGCAACAACAAAGCCGGCGCCTGCGCTCACCCGAAGCTCACGCACCATTATGCGGAAGTCGCGCGGCGCACCCAAAAGCGTTTGATCGTCGGAGAACGAGTATTGCGTTTTTGCCACGCACACCGGAAGATGGCCAAAGCCATTGTACTCAAGCTGTTCGAGCTGGCGCTCCGCACCTCGCGTAAAGTCAACTCCCTCAGCATGGTAGACCCTGGTTGCAACGTGCTCGAGCTTCGTTCTAATGGACTCGCTTACATCGTACGCAAAGCGGAAGCTCTTTGGCTGTTCGCATAGACGTATAACCTCCTTCGCGAGCTCGAGACCTCCCTTGCCACCCTTTGCCCATACTTCCGAGAGGCGCACGTTTACCCCAAGTTCGCCACAACGCGTCTGCACCAAATTCAGTTCCGCCTGAGTGTCGGTGGGAAATGCGTTTAGCGCCACAACAACCGACAGGCCAAATACCTCCTTGATATTTTGCACGTGCTGGAGCAGGTTTACCATCCCGGAATCAAGAGCTTCCAGATTCTCGTTGACAAGTTCGGAACGCGGCACGCCACCGTTGTATTTGAGCGCACGCACGGTTGCCACGACTACGACCGCATCTGGCACCAAGCCGGTAGCTCTGCATTTAATGTCTAGGAACTTTTCCGCTCCAAGGTCTGCGCCAAACCCGGCCTCAGTGACCACATAGTCCGCCAACTTCATGGCGGTGGTCGTAGCCATAACGGAATTGCACCCATGTGCGATGTTGGCAAAAGGCCCGCCGTGCACGAATGCGGGATTGTGCTCAAGCGTTTGCACGAGGTTGGGGTTTATCGCGTCTTTGAGCAAGGCGGTCATAGCGCCCTGCGCCTTAATGTCTGCAACGGTAACCGGCTTTTGGTCATAGGTATAGGCAATGACCATACGTCCAAGGCGCTCCTTTAGGTCTTGCAGGTCCGTTGCCATACAGAACGACGCCATTACCTCGGAGGCCACCGTAATGTCAAAGCCGTCTTCGCGCACAACGCCGTCGTTGATTCCTCCCATACCGTCAACAACATTGCGAAGCTGTCGGTCGTTCATGTCTACACAGCGCTTCCACACCACGCGACGCGAGTCTATGCCAAGGGCATTCCCCTGCTTTATGTGGTTATCCAACATGGCCGCACAAAGATTGTTTGCCGCACTTACGGCATGAAGATCGCCGGTAAAGTGCAGGTTTATGTCTTCCATGGGAATTACCTGGGCATAGCCGCCTCCTGCAGCTCCTCCCTTTATGCCAAACACCGGCCCAAGCGACGGCTCGCGAAGGCACAGCATCGTCTTGTGGCCACTCATGTTGAGTGCGTCTGCCAGACCCACGGAGGTCGTGGTCTTGCCTTCTCCCGCAGGCGTTGGGTTAATGGCGGTAACCAATATGAGTTTTGCCTTGCTGGGTCGCTCTCGCAGCGTGTTTACATCTACCTTTGCCTTGTACTTGCCATAGTGTTCGAGCTCCTCGTCCACTATGCCAACCTTTGCGGCTACCTCAGATATGGGAAGCATGGTTGCCTCCCGTGCAATCTGAATGTCGCTTTTGAGCTCAGACATTGCCTGTTCCCTCCTCATGCGCTGCGTAACGGGCACATTATAGAGGACTTCTGGACAAACTGCTGCATTACTTTAGGAGAGCTTTTCTTTTGTATGAGGGGTGGCGCAGACGGCGCAGACGCGCACCGCCACCTATGCCAGGTCGCTCAGCGCTCACTGCGTTCGCTCACTCGCCTCGCTCGTGATTCGCGCCAGACATAAGTGGTGGTGCGCGCCTGCACTTTTGCAGCCACTATGGGCAAAGACGGTGACGCTTCCGTTCAAGTAATATTGCATGGTAATACTCGCTCGATTTGCCAGGGCGCAAATGGGACGGCGTGGACGGTGACGGCCCTGTTGCCACTTATGCCTGGCCGCTCAGCGCTCACTGCGTTCGCTCACTCGCTTCGCTCGTGATTCGCGCCAGACATAAGTGGCAACAGGGCCGTCACCTTTACAACCGATAAGGGGGATTCTAATCTATAGCTTGGTATAGATTATTTGGTTCTCGGTTACCACTATGTCTACGGGTATGTCGTGGGGCTCTATTACCCCAAGGTCATACAAACTTTTGCGCATCTGGGACTCGCGGCATACGCCTATGGTTGTACCAGCAAACGCACTCAAAAACCTGTCGTAGTAACCTCCGCCATACCCCAAACGAAAGCCTTGCTCGTCGAAGATTAGGCCGGGGACAATGGCAGCCGACGGTTCTCCTGTATTGCAGCTAAGGAGCGTACCTTGGTCGGGTGCGGGCTCCTCTATGCCAAAAGAGCTCGAAACAAGGCCGTCAAACCCGTGAATAACGTGCCAGTCGAGTCGCCGCGGACCTTCTTCGCAACGTGGGATAGCAACTGTTTTGCCTGCATCCCACGCCGCGGATATAATGCCACGCGTAGGAACTTCTTTCCCAAAGCTCAGGTAGCATAATACGTATTGCGCGGCCCTAAACTCGGGTATTTGTACAACGTTTTGCTCCAGGTGAGCGTCCAAGGGCGAGCACGCAAGCACGTTACGCGCTTGCTTGCGAAGTACTGACTTCTGCACTCTCTATTCTCCAAGCATGTAATTCATTGCCGTATGCGACGATTCGTCGTCCATAAAGCCAATAGAACGATATAGTTCGTGTCCCATAGACGTAGCGCGTAACTCGAGGCGATCGAGATGCAGCTCCTTGGCCTTGTCTATAAGCATGAGCATGAGCTTGCGCGCGACTCCTCGCCTGCGATAATCCGGGTCAACGTATACGTTGAATATGGCACCAGTGCGTCCGTGAGGGAAAGCGACGCTCGCAGGCTTTTCTACAACTAGCAGCCAGCATGTCCCCACCAGTTTTCCACTGCATTCTGCCACAGGAGCAAACAGGTCGTTTTGCAAGTGTCCGTTTAAGTAACCGGGCAGCTGTGCCAAGATGGCATCTTCGCTGGCACTTTCGATTGCGCCAAAATCTGCATGCAAATATGCGATGCGAAGCTCGGCAAGGGCGTCTATGTCGGATTTGTTAGCACTTCTGTAGAGGATGTCCATACGTCCCACTCCCTAGACTAGCGATAGCGAACCTGGGGAGGCATGCCTTCTTTATCGAGCGAAGAAAAGTCTGGGACGATTGTTTCCTGCCACACCAGTTCTCCACCTTCGTACGTGTAGTGGTAACAGATGCAGTTGCCAAACGGAACGCTGCCAGGCTCTGGGTTCGGAACCAAGGCATGGAACAGCATTACACCAACGCCTCCATGCGAAACCACTAAAACGTTTTGACCATCTTTCGTCGCACGCATGATGCCCTGAACTTCGTTCGAAAACCTCTCCAATGCCTGGTCTTGAGTTTCTCCACCATATTTGGCATAGAAGTCACCATGGGGAAAGCGCTCCAAAAACTGGTCTTTTGCCTCAAATGCGCCAAAGTTCATCTCCTTGAGTCCTTTTTTGCGCTCGTAAGCTGGAACAGTGCCCCACCCAGCAGCCAGTGTAAATTCCAGCGTGTCGCAGCATCGTTCGGAAGTTGACGAATACAGCAGGTCGAACTCTATCCCACGCGCCGCAAGTGTACGCCCTGCAATGCGTGCCTGTTCCACGCCTCGTTCCGTAAGCGGAGAGTCACACCAACCCTGCGTTTTGTTTTGCACGTTAAAGAGCGTCTCGCCGTGACGAAGGATGTACAAGGACGAATTTGCCATATCTACCTCCAGAAATGAACACATGACGATTGTATATCAAGCATTGTGCATCTACCCGAGTTACACAATCTGGAGATGAGCTGGGGCGTACGGCTGACCTATCGACCTGGCCCTAAACAACGTGCAAGCCTTAAAGGGGCCGTGGACAAGAGCCGTGCTCAGACAGTCCTCGCTTCACTGCGGAACTGCGCGCGGCTTCTTTCCACGGCCCCTTTAAGGCTTGCACGTTGTTTAGGCGTACTCCCCCTTAATAGGTTTGTAACACCTACTTTGCGGAGGCAGAACTTGCGCTGCTCGAGCTGCTTTCGCCAGGCTTGGCAGGAGGCTCACCTCCGCCGTTCGGACCACCGTTTGCGCCCTCTCCGTCTGGTTTGGCGGGAGGCTCGCCGCCTCCTTCACCTGGCTTCGAAGGAGGCTCCCCGCCTCCCGGCCCTCCTGTGGACTCGGAGACCTTTGTCTCGATCGCGGTTCCCGAAGACTCCGTTCCCTCAACGTAGGGGGTTTCGCCAACGGTGAGCGTATGGCCCTTTAGCGAAATGCCGTTTGCAGCACAGGTAAGACTGCTTATGTGGGAGTCGCCGGTAAGCTCCCAGGTGGATCCGTCGGCAACCTCTACAAATACCTCGCCACCTGCCTCGGGGTTTATGGCTCCCACATAAGCGGAGCCGTCCGTAAGGTGGAGGTTGAGGTTAGACACAGTGTCCACCAGCATGTTGCCGGCAATCTCCTGCTTGGACGCGTTTATGGTAACTTGCCCACCGTTGCTGCCCTCCGTTCCCCAGCCGGCTGCCGCGGCGCGAAGGAAGTTTCCGCTTGTATCGTTGTTCGTAATGGCAACGCCTTGTAACGAAATGCTGCATACCGTATTGTTTACAAAGAACACGTCGCCGTTCTCGTTGGTAATGGACCCCTCTTTTGCGCTAAAGCTTGCTTGGCCGACCGCAGCGTCGCCACTCATGGACTGGTAAATCATTACGGCCTGATACCAGTCGGACTTGTCGCTGTTCTTCGAGTTGTTGTTTGCCGTCAAGTTGCAATTGGTAAGCGCAACGGAGTTCTTTCCCTCAACCACCACTCCTTGCGACGAATTCGATTTCATGGTTGCGTCGGACACTTCGACGTTTGCCGTCGAATAGACTACTGGCGAGCCCTTACCGTCGCTGGTAAACGAGCCGCCCTTTACAACCTGTGTGCCACCGCCACGGTCGGATCGTATGGGAGCGGAGGAATTGCCGGTAGTGTGTACGGTAACGTCTGTGGCGTTAAGCACTCCCCCACCCGTTACCATTATTCCGCCCGACGTGTTGCTCGTAGTGTTTATGGTTGAGTTGGCAATGTTTACCGTCGTTCCCTCGCCATAGCTAAATACGGCATTCGCATGCTGGCCGTTGCATTCCACAGTTATGTCGTCAAGATTGAGCGTAGCGCCTTCCTCTGCATATACTGCAGCATTTGTGCCATAGAAGTCGGCCTCATCACCGTCGTCATCACCAGTCTTGGTTATATCGACAGAAGTGTAGGTCTCCTCCTTGCCGCTTACGGCTATGGCATGACCGCCATTGGTGGAGTCACTTATGGACTTGCGCTCTGCGTTCGCAGTGCTTGCGCTTCCCGAGGCCGAACTAGCGCTCTGTCCAGCATTGCTCTGCGCCGCACAACCCGCAAGCATCATTGCCATCGATGTAGACATGGCAAAGAATCCCCTGCGCGTAGTTTGCACATCTTTCATCGTAGTCTCCCTTCGTGTCGAACTAATACATAAGATATCAATCTAAGCTTAAGGTTACCTAAAAGACGCGACGTTCCATGTTTGTTCCATGCACCTGTAAGCACGCTTAAACGGCATTGTTGCCGAATTAGCGTTGACTATGCCCTCTTTCATATATAGCGTTAAATGTACTGTAGCTAACGAAAGAGAATCGCGATGAACGACGATACCGAACTCATTGCCAAGCTTTCTCCCGTATACTACGACCTGTATCAGGGCGAAATGCTCAAACGTAACGGCAAGCTTTTGCGATACTTGTCGTTCTTTGGGATGGCAATGTCGTCTATGGGTATTATTACGCGCCTCATATTTAGGGGTGGCGCGTTTGTGGTTCCCTTTTCAATATTATTTATATGGTCGCTCTTTCTTGCTCTAACGCACAGGCGCATATTAAATAGATTTGGCAACAAGACCACGTTGGTCCTTTACATAGCGCAGGCACCAATTTGGATTGTTGGGATACTGTTGGGCTCGCTGCTCGACCCCAATAACCTTGCTATAACGTTTTACATATTTATTCCGCTTCTCCCGTTCTTCATACTTGATCGTCCACGACGTGTGCTTGGCTATTCTGCAACATGGATTGTTGCCTATGTGACAATATCTGTACTGTGCAAACCAACGGACGTATTTGTTCGTGATCTCACGTACCTGCTTCCACTTATAACGGCGTCATTCGTTACTGTTGGCCTCATTTTGCTTGAACGCCTAGATGGCGTTAAGCTCTTTGTGGAGTCGGAAGAAAACGCCCGTACGGATACTCAAACCGGGCTCAAGAACACATATGCCCTTAAGCGGGACTACGCACGCTACGAAGGTACTCATCTTACTGTTGGGATAGTTCGCATAGACGACTTGCACTTCTTTAAGGACATGTTTGGCAGCTTGCTGTGTGACGACATAATCCGCATATGCGCACAGACTCTGAGCGATACCGTTGGCCATCAACGTTGCTACAGATATAACGAGCAGGAATTCGTTATAATCCTTCCAAACGCTAGCAAGGCGACGTTTACCCATACCATAATGTGTTTCCTTGCAGAGTTTGCCGGACGCACCGCAAAAGAGCATAGTGTTCGCCTTGCCTGCTGCGTTGGCTATATGTACGGCACAACAAGGGACATCGACGACTTTGAGCTCATGCTCAACCATTGCGAGGCGCGTCTTGGCGAGGCCCGCCATGCGGGCAAGTCTCAGATTCGTGGCAAGGAGTTCGATCACACGCCGCTTGACTCGTACGACTATTCAAACGCCTTTGGAGGCAACCTCCAGTCGGATAGCATCGACCTGTTAACGGGACTTCCAAACATGCAGACGTTTGGTATAAGGGCCAGCACGCTACTCGACACCATGGACCGTGACAAGGACACAGTGGTCCTTATATATCTTGATATAAAGAACTTCAAGTCGTACAACGAGGACTATGGCTTCCAGGCGGGAGACGACCTTTTGCGCGACGTTGCAAAAGTGCTTAGGAAGTCGTTTCCCGAGCGTCTTGTGGCACGCTTTGGAGACGACCACTTTGTTGTAATGTGTTACGAGGACGAATACGAGGAGTGCCTTAGGCGTGCCATTGAATCCGCCAACGGCATTCACGACACGTTTGGGATGCCCCTCAAAGCAGGTGTCTACTTCTACGAAGATCAAAACGAGGAAATAGACGTGGCGTGCGATAGAGCTCGCACCGCCTGCAACAGCATAAAGGAGCGGTACGACGTAGACTGGCGGCTCTACGACGACGAACTTCGCAAGTCTGACGAGCAACGTACCTATGTGATATCTCATGTAGACGATGCTGTGAGCAATGGATGGCTGCGTGTGTATTATCAACCCATCATAAGTGCTCAAACTGGCAAAGTGGTCGAATGCGAGGCACTCGTGCGCTGGATCGATCCAACCTTTGGATTTCTTTCGCCCTTTAGCTTTATTGGCGCGCTCGAGGACGCCCATCTAATACATAAGGTCGATATGTGGGTTGCAGAGCAGGTATGCGCCGATTACAGGAGGCGCGTTGACAAAGGTTTTGCTCCCCTACCGGTTTCCATAAACCTGTCGCGGCTGGACTTCAAACTCTGTGATGTGGAGTCGAAGCTCGTAAACCTTGTTACGCAATACGAGATTCCCGTTAACCACCTACACGTGGAGATTACCGAATCTGCCATATCGGACGACTTTGACCAGCTCATTGGGGTAGTAGATCTCCTAAAGAAGCGTGGTTTCGAAATATGGCTCGACGACTTTGGCAGCGACTACTCCTCGCTTACCACTCTTAAGGATTTCCCTTGCGATGTGGTAAAGCTCGATCTTATGTTCTTGCGCTCGTTCGACCGCAACGAGCGATCGCGTACCATTATCCAACAGGTTGTCCAGCTCGTACAAAGCCTGGGAGCCCGCAGCCTTACGGAAGGCGTGGAGACGCAAGAGCATCTGGACTTCCTCTCGTCCATTGGCTGCGACTACGCACAAGGCTATCTAATTAGCAAGCCGGAGCCATTGGAATTGCTACAGGAGAAGGGGCTGCTTCCAAGTGAGTAATCTAGCTTGCATCTGGTTCCTAAGCTACGATTACCACGGACCCTCGTCGACCAAAAAGCCCACCATACCTATAACCTTGCCCTCGCGCCACAACGGCATCTTGGAAACCCGAATGCTGCGTGTGCCCTGCTTGCAAACCGTCTTACCCATAACGTCCAGCACGCGCTCTCCTCGCAGCACACGACACTCGTCAGTGGGAAAGTGGGCATTGCGTGTCCATCCCAAGTCCTCGTCGGTCTTTCCGAGTATGTCCTCAATGGATTCGAAGCCGTAATAGTCCAAGAATCGCTGGTTGGCACCAAGAAAACGTCGTCGATCGTCTTTCCAAAATATAAGGCGCTCGGTAACGTCCAAAATGCCGGACAGAAGAACATCGTCCGAAATCCTATTGCTGAATCCAGCCCTCTGCCGTGCTAGGCCCTCAATGTCTAGGTCGCGCATGCACGAGAGAAACTGCTTGTGTCCGTCCATCGATATAGGAATTAGCATAAAAAGCTGATCTTCGTAGCGGTTGTTGTCCGAAAGCGCAAAGAAAATGTCGGTTAGATGCGCCGTCTGTACGTGGGTAAGGCGCTCGTCAACGGTATTGAGGTCGTAGAAGTCCAAGAACCGGCGCTTGTCGTCGGGGTGTATAAACGTGTCACAAAAGGCAACGATCTCGTCTTGCGGGGTCTCACCAGCGCGCAACGCGTTGTATCGCGGAACGTTGAGGTATATGTTTCTCCAGGTGTTGTCGGTCATGTCCAAAAGGTCTATTCGCTTAAATATGGAGTAGAGGAACCTTAGTGAGTCCTCGAGCAGCTTAAAATCGTTAAACTGCGAATACTTGGTAATGCTGAGTATCTCAACAAGGAACGCCTCACGACCAGGCGAGCTCTCTACATGTGTGAGACCAAATGTGCAGATGTTACCCTCAATTACAAAATCGAAGCGCTGGGGTTCTCTTGTGCTTATTGCCTTAGAGGCGGAATACAGCGCCGTGTTGCGTAAGCTTGAGAGGCTTCCACTTAGCATATCAACAAGCCCGTCGAGCGTATGTGCCCTAGATCTTCCCACAAATCGAGCAAAAGCGGTGTTTGCCGACAAGAACGTTATGCTTTGACCGCGAACCTCAACGAGCGCGAAAGGCTGTGTTCCCAAAAAATGCGCCGCTTCTACACCGTGCACGCTGCTCCTCGTGCCGTCTATGAGGTTAACGCGACCTATGGAGTCGTAGTATCGCTGGTCTTCAGTAGTCTCGTGCAAGTCTGCCGTCTCGCTAAGATGCGACATTATTTCCTCATGGCTTACCGGCTTGCCAAAATAGTACCCCTGCGCCTTTTCGCAACCAACGGCCTTTAGAAACATAAACTGCTCTAGCGTCTCCACTCCTTCGCAGAGCGTTTGAAGATTAAGGCGCTTTACCATGCTTATTGCATCGGCCACGATTACTCGGGCACGCTCGTTCTCCTCTACTTCGCGAAGAAGCGACATGTCCAGCTTTACCACGTCAAAGCTCGTGCCCTCAAGAACCTGGAGGCTGGAATAGCCGCTTCCAAAGTCATCCAAATAAAGCTCAAAGCCCGCATCGCGAAAACGCCGTATGCCATTTAGCAGCAGATTATCGCTATGTGCCAATGCACTTTCGGTCACCTCTATATGTACCTGATCTACAGGCACCCCGTATTGGTCCATCAACTCGGTTACAACCGAGAATATGTCGCAAAGCTCGAAGTCCAGCCTGCTAAGGTTTATGCCAAATGGCACGTTGATGCCTAATTCACTGGCTTCCTTCCACTGGCTGCAAGCCAAGCGTATTACCTCTGCGTCGAGCTGGTGAATAAGTTGGTGGCGCTCCAGCTCTGGTATGAACTCGTCCGGTCGGAGGAATCCGAATTCTTCTGTTTCCCAACGGGCAAGAATCTCTACTTCGCAAATCATGCCCGTTAGCACGCGAACAATCGACTGTGCGTAGGCACGAATCTCGCCACGCTCAATGGCATCGTCCAGATGCTCAACCACATATGCCCGACGATTGTAAACTGTCTCGAGTCCTGGATCAAAGAACCGAGAGTACGCTGGGCTGTCAAACTGAATGTCTTCGAACGCATATCGAGCACGCAAAAAGGCGTCCTCTAATTCTTGACCATCCCTTATTGAGCAATATCCCGCCTTAAGCGCCAAACCATCTTTTTCGCTAGTCTCGGGGAGCTCCATATTAATCTGCTCGAGCAGCCCCTCGACTTCCTCTGTTGACATAAGCGCCACAAAGGTACCTAATTCCAAACTTCCCACTGCGTTTGTGGGGATTTCTTTTACGAGCTTGGACGCAACCTGCTTAATAACAGATTCACCGGCACCCGCGCCCTCTCGAACGTTGAATATTGCAAGGTTGATAAGACGCATATACACAACCGACAGCGACGTGTGAGGGTCTTTGGCAATAATCTTGCGAGCATTGCCCATAAAGCTCTCCCTATTGGGCAAGCCTGTGAGGCCATCCTTCAAACCTCTTGCGAATATCGGCATGGGTACTCCGTTTAGATACATGATTAAGCTCATAATCATATTACATCATTATTTGCAGCGGCGACCCAACGATGGCCACAAACGGCGTGCCCCAAGCAGGGGTCAGAACCGCGAGGCGCCATGGAAAGCAGCCGCGCACAGTTCCGCGTAGCGAGGGGCAACCAAAGAGGTTAGGGGCACCCAACTCGCGCGAGGAGCGTAGCGACCGCGTGTGCAGTCTTCGCAGCGAGGGGCAACCAAAGAGGTTAGGGGCACTCAACTCGCGCGAGGAGCGTAGCGACCGCGTGTGCAGTCTTCGCGAGGACTGTTTGAGCACGGCGCTTGTCCATGACGCCGAAAGGTTCTGACCCCTGCTTGGGGCACGCCGTTTGTGGCAATTTCTCGTGCTTAAGATTCTCCTGCTAGTCGTAACGCTCGTCGTATACGCGTTTCGTTTTCTTCTCGCTACGCGGCAGTACGCCTAGCTCCACGATCTTAACCAATGGCGTAAAGCCAATGCCATGCTTTACGCGTCTGGCAACTCGCATGCGGAGGTCCTCCCAGTCCACGGTACCGTCAGTCTCCACATAAATGCGCATGGTATCGCGGCCTTCGAGGTGAGAAAGGCGGATCTGGTACTCACTCGAGAGTTCTGGGAAGCTCGCAAGAATCTCCTCGATCTGAGCGGGGAACACGTTGACGCCATGAATCTTCATCATGTCGTCCGAGCGACCGGTAATGGTGTCTATGCGCGGATGCTCGTCGTGCCCACACCCACATGGACCCGGTACTATGCGGCTCAGGTCGTGCGTGCGGAATCGGATAAGCGGCGCACCTTCCTTTACCAGCGTGGTAAGAACGATCTCGCCCCATTCTCCGTCAGGGAGCACCTCGCCAGTATCCGGATCGATTATCTCCAAATACACAAAGTCGTTCCACACGTGCATGGCATGACCATGATCGCAGTTGATGCCAATGCCAGGGCCGTACACTTCCGTTAGACCATAGATGTCGTAGTACTCCACGCCAAGCGAATCGATTATGCGACGGCGGATCTTCTCTCCCGACCGCTCAGATCCGGTAATGAGCTTCTTTAGATGGATCTTGTCCTTTAGGCCGCGCTTCTCGATCTCCTCTGCAAGCAGGAGCGCATAGCTGGCGGTTGCGGTAAGCACCGTGGACTCCATGTCCATCATAAACTGCAGCTGCTTTTCTGTGTTACCAGGTCCCATGGGAATGGCCATGGCGCCAAGGCGCTCGGCACCCGCCTGAAAACCAATACCTGCGGTCCACAGCCCGTATCCTGGCGTAATTTGAATGCGGTCGTCGGATGTAACGCCGGCATATTCGTAGCAGCGTGCAAACTGGATTGCCCAATCGTCCACATCCTTTTGGGTGTACGGGATTATAACTGGGGTACCTGTAGTACCGCTGGACGAATGGATGCGCACGATGTCCTTGTTTGGGACGGCCGCAAGTCCCAGCGGATATGCGTCGCGCAAGTCCTGCTTTTCCGAAAACGGCAGGCTATAGAAGTCCTCCTCGCACGTCACGCCCGTTATTCCCGCCTCACGCAAACGTGTGCCGTAGAAGTTGTTTGACTTTAGCAGCCGTTTTATCTGCCGGTCTACTTGTTGCAGCTGTTGCTCGCTAATCTTCATTCTGTCCTCCCTATACTTGCTTAACGTAATCGAGTGCGGAGAGATTGAGTTCTAAGAAACGCTGCGGAAGCCTTGCGTGAATGGCCTCTCTCATTACGTCTGCGTCCATCGACAGGGCGCCCGAGTGCAAAGCCGCCCCCAAAAGCACTACGTTGAGCACGCGAGAGGAACCAAGGGCAGAAGATGCCGCATCTGCGTCTACCACAATAAGCCGTTCAACGTGGCTTTTGAGGTAATCCATAATTGCGTTTAAGTCGTAGGCGGGACCACCTGTTACCGAACTTACAGGAATAACCGGCCGATTGCTTACCACGGCAACACCGTCTGGTTTTAGGTAGGACAACTGTCGAGCTGCCTCTGCGGGTTCAAATGCCATAAGCAAATCTGCCGTCCCCTTTGCCACAAGCGGCGAAGACACGCCTTCTCCTATGCGCACATGCGAGGTCACGCTCCCCCCTCGCTGCGCCATTCCAATGGTCTCGGCAGCCTTTACAGGAACGTTGCGAAGCATCGCCGCAGTCGAAAGGAGTCGTGAGGCCAAAACGGTTCCTTGCCCCCCTACGCCACAAAGGACTATGTTGTCTCTCATAGCTTCTCCCCTCCCGCGATGGCACCCACAGGACAAACCTGCTCACAGAGCGTGCAACCACTGCATTGTGTTTCGTCTATACGGGCCTTTCCGTTTTCGAAGAACAGCGCGGGGCAGCCCAGCTCCCTTATGCAGCGCTTGCATCCAATGCAGTCAGATGCGCTTACCACGCTCTTTGCATTTGGCTTCGACAGCATAACACAGGGAGACTTAAAGATAATTGCCTTGACACCTGGGAGTTCGGACACTCTTTGCACGGTGCTTACTGCAAGCTCGTGATCAAACGGGTTTACGGTCTCTACCGTTTTAAGCCCAATGCCACGTAGGACTGCCTCGATGCTAACAGGCGCAACGGCATCTCCCATCATGGTTCTTCCGGTACCAGGATGTGGCTGGTGCCCCGTCATTGCGGTGGTGGAGTTGTCCAGCACAATAACGGTAAGGTCTACCTGATTGTAGTAAGCGTTTACCACACCGGTAATCCCCGAGGCAAAGAACGTGGAGTCTCCCGTAAACGAGAAGCACTTAGTGTCGGGCTCCACATGATAGATGCCTTGCGCAACCGTTATGCCCGCACCCATGCAAAGGCACGTGTCAACCATGTTGAGCGGGTGGGCGTTTCCGAGCGTATAGCAACCAATGTCGCCGCAGAACACCGTCTTCTTCTTGCCCATTGCACACTTTACGGCATAGAAACTTGCACGATGGGGACATCCCGCACAGAGTACGGGGGGACGTACGGGCAGGGGTGGCATGTCTTGGTCTTTTGTCGCTATATCCGATACTTGCACGTTTAGATAGTCCGCTATGGCTCTCTGCACGGACTCAATGGTATTCTCTCCCGATAAGGCCATGTTGTCCGTAAGCTTACCCTTTATAGCAACCCTCAGCCCGTGTTTCCCACAGACCTGAAGCAGCGACCGCTCGATAACTGGGTCGAGTTCCTCTACGCATAGCACTTCGTCTACACCTTGCAAAAAGCGCAGCGCAAGGTCCTCGGGAAACGGAAACGGCGTGCCCACCTTAAGCACAGGAAGCCCTTCGAGCCCAAGGGCGGCAAGCGCCTCTTGCGTATAGGAGTAGTTTATGCCATGAGTGGCAATTCCCTTGCGGGCAAACGCGGACGGAAGATCACTCGAAGCATTGGAGGCCGAATTGAAGGGACAGTCGGAAAACTCCTTTGCTAGGCGTGCGTTCCTACGCTCGATGTTTGCATGGTTTACCACAGACAGCCGGGGGAATATTACCCAACGCGAAGCGTCCTTTACAAACCCCTCCGCATCGTGCGTCTTCCAATCCTGCTCGTCGGCAACCTCAATTGCCTCATACCCATGATCTACACGCGTTGTTGCCCGTAGGAATACCGGCGTGCCTTCAAGCTCGGATAGCTCGAAGGCCTCCCGTACCATATCGTATGCCTCTTTTACCGACGAGGGATCGAATACGGGCACCTTGGAAAACTGAGCAAACGTGCGGGTGTCTTGTTCGGTCTGGGACGAAATGGGGCCAGGATCGTCTGCAACCATCACAACCATGCCGCCCTTTGTCCCCACATACTCGAGACTCATGAGCGGATCCGCCGCCACGTTGAGCCCAACCTGTTTGCAGGTAACCAGCGTCCGTGCTCCGGCATATGCCGCTCCGGCAGCTACTTCCATTGCGGCCTTTTCGTTGCAAGACCACTCCACGTATATCCTGCCGGCCCCTCTCTTTGCTGCAGTCTCCAGCACCTCGGTGGAAGGCGTGCCAGGATATCCCGCCACAACCTGGACACCCGCCGCAAGCGCACCAAGCGCTATTGCCTCGTTGCCCATCAAAAACTCAGTATGCATGCATACCTCCTTAATACCACAGGCTATGGTACAGCTATATGTCCCTTTGTCGCATTTGGGCGTCCAACATAATACTTTTTGGAAACGTAGCAATTATTCCAGCAGCTCACGCCAATGCAAGGTAGGTATAAACAGTAAATGGGTTAAACTCGTTACCTATCAAGGGGGAGTACCCCTCTTGATTGGTACCAATCAAGAGGGGTACTCCCCCTT
>CADBDT010000042.1 GCA_902793465.1 uncultured Coriobacteriaceae bacterium
GGACGGGTAAAGCTCCCCTGCGCTTGCAAGCTCGGACATAGTCTGGTGATAAAGAAGCGAATACGGGAGCCTGTCCGCCTTCGGCGGCTCGACCCAGCGCTCCTCGACATAGAGCTGCACAAGCGCGATCGCCTGCAGAAGCTTCCAGGGCACAAGCTGCGGAAGCGGCGCCGTCGGGAGCTGCTGCTCCTCGCGGATGACGAACCACATTTCGCTTGGGCTTCCGCGTCTGCCGGTGCGGCCCATGCGCTGCAGGAATGAGCTGACGGTAAACGGCGCGTCGATCTGGAACGCGCGTTCCAGCCGCCCGATGTCGATGCCGAGCTCGAGCGTCGCGGTCGTGCAGATCGTCAGGATCCGGTCGTCGTCGCGCATGTCGTCCTCCGCGGTCTCGCGCAGCGACTGCGAGATGTTGCCGTGGTGGATCGAAAAGCGGTCCGGCTCGTTTTTCAGATCGCAGTATTTGCGCAGCGTCGCGCAGACGACCTCGCATTCCTCTCGGGAATTGCAGAAAACGAGGCATTTTTTGCCCGCGGTGTGCGAAAAGATATAGCCAAGACCCGGATCGGCGTCGGCAGGCGCCGTGTCGCTCTCCTTCTCCGGCGCGCCGATTGCATCCTGATAGGAAGGATCGGAGAGCTTCGGGAATTTCGGGGCGATCGGGTCTTTTTTATTCATTAAACGTCGTGGACTGTGGCAAAACGAATGTAAAGAGCATTCCACCGTCTTGGAGCCGAGCAGATATATTCCATCCGTGGAGGTTTACAACCTCCTCTGCGAGCGCCAGGCCAATACCGGTAGATCCGCCTGTTCCTGTGCGGTATCTGTCAAACAGATGGTCCACCTCATCTTGCGTCGGCATCGTTCCATCGTTCCAGACTTTTAGGCTATCATCGTCAAAGTAAATGCGGATGGTGCTCGACGCATGCCTAAACGCATTCGAAAAAACATTTTCCAACGCATGGCCAAATAGATCCACATCTACGTTTACCATCACGTTTTCTGGAACATCGAGTTCGACATCAAGCTGGCGTGTACGTGCAAGGCCCTCAAATGGCATAAGCGTATCCTGCACGAGGTCAGAGAGTTCAATGTGCTCGAGGTTTAGGGGCACCACTCCCGACTCAAGACGCGATATATCCAGTATTTGTTCGACCAGTCGGGTCATGCGATCTGCTTCGCGAGAGATTGCCTTCGCCGATTCCTCAGGCTCCATTACCTTTGCGAGGATGCCATCCGAGTAGCCGCGAATAGCCGCAAGCGGAGTTTTTAGCTCGTGCGACATGTTCTCATAAAAGCGCTTTTGCGCCTCCTGGGCAGACTCGATGCGCTTTCCTGCATGCCACCCTGCCACTCCAACGCAAACGGCACCGATGATCGCAATAAACACGAACTCAAAAGTAATGGTAGCTATAAGGCTGAGCTGTGGAGTAACGTCTGCGTATGCAACGGCATACTCAGCACTCGATCTGCGTCCGCCTTGGTCAAATACGTTGTTAGAAACCTCAACATAGCAGGTGGCCTTTTGCAGGTTGAGCTCGTGCACTTCGTCGAGGGTCTGATTCTGCGCACACCACGATGCCACCTCTAGGTCAAGCTCGTTGTAAAAAAAATCGTCCGTTTGTACAGGACGCCAGTCTTCGTCAAGATATATTATGCTGACCGATCTAGTGGCAGGAACGTTGCCATTGGCCTGCCAGCCCAAAGCCTCGTCGACCGATGCTTCGGACTCGCTCTTTAGATGCAGCCGTTCGGAGACGTTGAACGCCACCAACGCCAATGCCATTACTACTACTACACCAAGAACGCCAATGAGCGAAAGACGGGCGGACGGTGCAAGGTTGCTCCTTGGGCTACGCATTTGCCTTCTCCAGCTTGTATCCGTATCCCCAGACGGCCTTTATGGACACCGAGCTCTGTGCCTCCTTGAGCTTACGACGCAGACGTCTTACGCATTCGTCGGTAACGCGCGTCTCCATGGCTGCGTCAATGCCCCATACGCGCTTTAGGAGGTCGTCTCTCGAAACAGCCTTTCCTTGCGCGCTGAGCAGGCACTCGAGGAGACTGAACTCGGTCTTTGTAAGTGTAAGCCCTCTTTGCCCAACATGGGCTTCGTGGTCGCGCTCGGAAAGGCTAATGTCACCATACTGCAAAGTTGAATTATCGCTTGTGTTTGACGCGGATCCCATGTCCACGCGACGTAGCAGAGCGCGCACACGCATGACTAGCATTGCCGGGCTAAACGGCTTGGTTAGGTAGTCGTCCGCACCTTGTCCCAAGCCATAGAGATAGTCCATCTCGGTATCCTTTGCCGTAAGGATAACAATGGGCACGTTAGAAACGGCGCGAAGATTCTTGCATATGGTGAGTCCGTCGGTACCTGGCATCATTACGTCAAGTATTACCAGGTCCGGCTCCTTGAGCTCGAATTTGGCCACAAGCTCGTCTCCAGTCGGAAACGCTTGTACTTCGTAACCCGCTTGCTCAAGAAACGTGCCAAAGACCTCAAGTAGTGCGGGGTCGTCGTCTGCAAGGTATATTAGACGTGCCATGGCAATCTCTCTGTCCTCTTAGCCCTCATAATGATTTTGTTCCACCGTTCCTTAGAACAAAATAATACACTGGCAGGCCCAATATTGTGGTGTTAACGCTCTCAAGCAGTATAAGCGTGCTTCTGAACGCGGTATTTATTTGGCGCCCTGCCAGCTATCTTATAAATAACACTTGCACACAATTTGGATAACGAGCGCAATAATCACATATGTTGCAGCTAATAAGCTGACAAATGAGAAACTATGGCAACGTTCGCCGATTGGCCGCAAACATAACGTACTTTTCCGTGTGCGGACAGATTGAGTATCAATGCTGCACCATATACGGTTTATGGAAGATATGCCAGCAAGTAACTGTAATCCTGCACAGGGCAAACGAATTGCATAAAAAAGGCCAGACACTCAGTCTGACCTGCAAATACACTGGTCGGGGCGACTGGATTCGAACCAGCGACCCTCTGCTCCCAAAGCAGATGCGCTACCAAGCTGCGCCACGCCCCGAACATTACTATTCTATAGCACAATCGCGACTTTGGCAATAGCCTTATATGACCATTTGCCATTTTATGGGTTCTTTAGGTAAGTGTTTGCCAATAAAATGTGCTCTGAGGAACGGAGTAGGTACAAGGAACGATCAACGAGGGTTAACGATGTCTCCGCAATCGTTAGGCAAAACGCTCATCATTGCAAATCCTGCGTCGCACAGCGGGCGGGGCGAAGCTGCGGCAATCTTTGCCACGCGCTTTTTTTCCAAATATGATGCAGGTGCAAGATCGTGTACGGTGCGCATGACTGAGGGCGAAGGGGATGCCAAGGCCATGGCTGGCGCAGCGTCTGAGTACGACACAATAATCGCCCTTGGATCCGATGGCGACATTCACGAGGTCGTAAACGGTCTTATGCTCATACCCCAGAGCAATCGCCCCAGTCTTGGCATAATACCTGTTGGAACGAGCAACGATTTTGCGCGAACGATAGGCGTTACCAGCAACGATCCCGAAAAAGCCATTGACGAGATTATGGAAGGCGAACGAAGGCCGCTCGATTTGGGAAGGGTTAACAAAACGTTCTTTATACAGACCCTGTCCTTTGGTATCGATGCGGCAACAGCGCTCGAAGTAAAAAGTCGGTGGAATGGTCGTGAGCCCAAGAAGACATTGCTGCCGTACTTCTTCTCTGGTGTGCGCCATGTTGCCGCAGATCTTAAAGGATGGTCCTACCGTGCAAATATAGATGGCGAGGCAATTGATGGAGTGGAGATTGCCTTTGCTGTGCAAAATGGCCCCACCTATGGAGGTGGGTTCCGCATATGCCCACGTGCTGTTCCGAACGACGGGATGTTGGATCTCTGCTTTACCTTGGATAAGCCATCTAGGGTTAAGTCGCTGGCACTCCTTGGGCTTATGAGATTTGGAAAGCACACGCATTCGCCTGTGGTGGGCCTCAGAAGGCTAAAGCATATGGAGCTCGAGTTCTTTGGTGATGAACAGCCGCCGTGTCAGGCAGATGGAGAAGAAGTCGTTGCACGGCAATTTGTAATCGACGTGTTGCCTAGTGAGCTGCAAGTAATCGTTCCATCTAGCTGCTCATGGTAGAGAAAACGGATACACGCACCTTCTGCCGACATTTTCAAACCGTGTACAAAACATTTCGCTCAAAGCAAAAGGAAGTTACATGCTCGTTGCTCAAACAGCAAATGGAGCATTAAAGCGTATGCTAACCCTCGTTGGTCAGAGCGAGCTTGTATCGCTGTAAAGATCTAAGAGAGGAGTAGCCATGTCCTATTCAGAGAGGGTTCTTGCAGAGCTCAAGGAGCGCTACGTAGACCAGCCTGAGTTCGTTCAGGCGGCAACTGAGGTTCTGGAGACCATTCAGCCGGCACTCGACGCCCATCCCGAGTACGAGGAGGCCGGGCTTCTTGAGCGTCTGGTTGAGCCAGAGCGCGTGGTCCAGTTCCGCGTGCCTTGGACCGACGACAACAACAAGGTTCATGTAAACCGCGGATGGCGTGTGGAGTACAACTCGGCCATTGGTCCCTACAAGGGCGGACTGCGCTTTAATCCCACGGTAACCCTTGGCATGCTCAAGTTCCTTGGTTTTGAGCAAACATTCAAGAACTCCCTTACCACGCTTCCCATGGGTGGCGGAAAGGGCGGTTCGGACTTCGACCCCAAGGGCAAGTCAAACATGGAGATCATGCGCTTCTGCCAGAGCTTTATGACTGAGCTCTCCCGCCACATTGGTCCCGATACCGACGTACCTGCAGGAGATTTGGGCGTAGGCGGTCGTGAGGTCGCATACATGTTTGGTCAGTACAAGCGTCTTCGCAACGAGTTTACCGGCACGCTTACCGGCAAGGGACTTACCTTTGGTGGCTCGCTGGCGCGTACCGAGGCCACCGGATATGGCCTTGTATACATGGTCGCAGAGTACCTCAAGTGCCACGACGATTCCTTTGAGGGAAAGACCGTAGTTGTACATGGCTCCGGCAACGTTGCCACCTACGCGGTGCAGAAAGCAGAGCAGCTTGGCGCAACCGTCGTATGCGTTTCCGACACCAAGGGCTGGATCTATGACGCCGAGGGCATCTCTGTCGAGGCGCTCGAAGGAATCTATGCTGCCAAGCGTTCGGGCAACGACAAGGGCGTAAGCCTTGCCAAGTACCTGGAGTATCGTCCCAATGCAGAGTGGCACGAGGAGGACGGCCGCGGCGTCTGGGGAGTCAAGTGCGACATTGCCCTTCCCTGCGCGCGCGAGAACACGCTTCACCTGGAGGACGCCAAGAAGCTCGTGGCCAACGGCTGCAAGATCGTGGGCGAGGGCGCAAACATGCCCACCACTCTTGACGCAACCAAGTACCTCCAGGAAAACGGCGTTGCATTCTTCCCTGGTAAGGCTGCAAATGCCGGTGGCGTAGCGGTGTCCGGTCTGGAGATGAGCCAGAACGCGGGGCACATCTCTTGGACGTTCGAGGAGGTAGATGGCCGTCTGCAGAACATCATGAAGAGCATCTATCATGCATGCGACGACGCTGCACGCGAGTATGCCACCGAGGGCGACTATGTTGCCGGCGCAAACATTGCGGGCTTCCTCAAGGTTGCCGACGCAATGATGGCCCAGGGCATCGTATAACGTGGCTCTAGCTTAACGGCTGGTTAGACCGAGGACGGGTATATTATGTACCCGTCCTTTTTTGTTTGGGAGGAATTCGAATGGACAACAGCAAAGAGATGGAAGACGAGCTGGGTTTTCTTAATGCGATGAACGCGTATAGGCGTGCCAAGGATTCTGGAGACCCAGAGGCAATACGCGAGGCAGAGAAGGCATGGCAGGAGCAAGTGCGCAGCGAGTTGGCAAATAGGGGAGAGAACTAGGCGAGCAGAGGAGCGCGTGCAGCGTGCCGCCATGCCCTGAAGGTATGCCAATCGTAGCGACGCCGCGGAGTGTGCCGTGCTCAAACAGTCCTCGCTGCTCTGCGGAACTGCGCGCTGCACGCGCTCCTCCGCTCGCCTAGCCCATATGGGCACACGTTCTTATATTATTTCAAGAACAAAGAACGACCCCTCAGTTGCAAGGTATACAACTGAGGGGTCGTTTTCAAGTCGTGCAAAGCATATAAAGAAGTGCTAGATCTTCTTCTTTATATCCTCTACGTCCTCTGTGAGGTCGTCAACGCGCTCGTCGTTTTGGGCTATCCAGCTCATGATGAGCGCCTTCTTCTCGGGGTCGAGAGTAGAGCCAAGACGAGTGGTTAGGGTTTCGTTTTGGGACTTGAGGTGCTCAATCTGGTCTGCCTTGCGCTCAACAACCTCCTGGAGGCGGTCCGAACGACGCTTGCGCTGCTCGTCCATAAACGCCGAGTTGCCACTCCAGTAGCTGTTTCTTGCTGCGGTGAACTCTGCCCACAGCGTGTCGTTAGCAGGCTTTCCGGCAAACCCGATTGCCTTGTAGTCCTTGTCGAGCTGCCTCATGCGGTCGCTGTTCTCGCGCGTGTACTCGGCTGCCTCGGCAATGCGTGCAGCCTCGTCAACGATCTCGCGCTTGGCAGCGGCATTTGCCTGCGCCGTTGCACGACGCTTGTCCAAGTCTGCTTTGCGACGGTTCCTAAAGTCGCGCCGTATGCCGTTGAACTCCTCCCAAAGAGCCTTGTCACTCTCGCTGCCGGAGTTGCCTGCGGCCTTCCAGCGCTCCATAAGCGCATCGAGCTTGTTTGCGGCGCCGATCCAGTTGGTAACGTTATCCGAGGCGTCGTGTGCCTCCGCGATTATAGCCTGCTTAATCTTTACGACTTCCGTCTCTCTACGCGAGAAGAACTCCTGGCGCGCTTCGTGGAAGTCGTTCCAGAGCTTATCGTTTACCTCTTTGCCAGCATATCCTGCTTTGCGCCATTGCTCCATAAGCTCACGCTGCGCCTCGGAGGTCTTTCGCCAGTCCGTTGAGTCAGAAAGCTCCTTGGCTCGCTCGACCAACGCCTCCTTTGCAATGCGGGCAAGGTCCATACGCGAGCGTGCGGGAGCGACGTCCTCTGTTGCCACAACCACATCGCTTTGTCCTGCGGAAGCCTCTTCGGGCTGCTCCTCAACAGACTCAGAAGCCTGGGGCTCAGAAGTTTTGGGTAGGGAATCAGCTGTCTCGTCATTTGTGGGAGACGGCTCAATATCCTCGTTAACAGACTGTTCCTTTGTCTCGTCAACTTGCTGAGGAGCTGCGGTCTCCTCTGTAGCAACAGGCGTCTCCTCCAACGGCTCAATGGCATCGGTGGGAGCGATGTCTTGAGAGAGATTCGCTTCGGGCTCCATTGGTAATCCTTTCTGCAGAGATACAAACAAAGGTATTTTACAACTCATTTGCCAAGATACAATCGTACAAAGGGTACTTGTTCCGTTTTGTTATGTCTCCGTTACAGTGCGGTTACTCACGGCAATATGTAAAGGGGGCAGACAGACCAACACGGCTCAAGATACGGCTCAATACTCTCGTGCATAACACTGGATGCAAGAAACGGCGAAACGGAGCCAAGCTACATCTGCTATTATTCAAGTTTGGTAACATATTGCGTAGTGTGCGACTCTGCTTGTTAGAGAGGTACAAACTGAGTCGCGTATGCGGCAATAGTACAAAAGGCCCCGCGTTGTGGCGGTGTTTCATAGATTGCGTGGACGATGGGAAGAGGATTGAATACGCAATACACTACTACATCATGGAGCCTGTGGTGGGTATGCAAATTAGACGAGGGGGTTCGGTTTAATGCAAAAGAAGATTAGCAACATCCCGTTTAAGGGCACAAAGGAGCAGGAAGAGCAGCTAAAGGCGGTTATCGCCGAAAACTGCCACGACAAGAGCAACGTAATGGTTGTTATGCAAAAGGCTCAGGACATTTATGGTTACCTTCCGCTGGAAGTCCAGGAGATGATTTCTGAGGGTATGGGCGTTCCACTAGAGAAGGTCTATGGTGTTGCAACGTTCTACGCCCAGTTTGCGCTCTCTCCCAAGGGTCAGTACAACATTTCTGTATGCCTGGGCACTGCATGCTACGTAAAGGGCTCGGGAGACATTTTGGACAAGCTCAAGGAGAAGCTCGGCATAGACGTGGGCGAGTGCACACAGGACGAGAAGTTCTCGCTCGAGGCTTGCCGTTGCATAGGTGCATGCGGCCTGGCACCCGTCCTTACCGTAAACGACGAGGTTTTTGGTCGCCTGGTTCCCGACGACGTAGACGACATTCTGGCCAAGTACGCCAGCTAATTGACGAATAGGTGTAAAGCGCTCTACGCAGAGGGAAAGAGAATATGAAGATCTCGATGATTAGGGACCTGCTGGATGCCGAGGTTCTTTGTTGCGAGGAAAGCCTTGACAACGACGTGTACTCCGCGTGCGGCAGCGACATGATGAGCGACGTGCTTGCGTACGTTAAAGATCAGGCGGTGTTGCTTACCGGTCTCGTTAATCCGCAGGTAATACGGACGGCAGAGATGATGGACATGGTTTGCATCGTGTTCGTTCGCTCCAAGAGGCCAAGCGAAGCCATGATTTCTATGGCGGAGGACGACGGTATCGTTATGATGGCAACGGAAAAGCGTATGTACGACGCGTGCGGTACGCTCTACATTAACGGACTGATAGGAGCAAAGGCTGTTCATGTCTGATTCTCTTGTTTTTCATTTTGACGTCGATGGCGACAACTTTACCTCTGCGGGCCAGGCTTCAACGCAGGTGAAGAAAAACCTGCGTCAGCTTGGCCTTTCTCCCGCCATTATTCGACGCGTCTCGATTGCCATGTACGAGGGTGAGATAAACATGGTAATTCACGCTAACGGCGGAACAGCAGACGTAGTGGTTACCGAGGAGTACATCGAGATAGTGCTAAGGGACAGCGGCCCTGGAATAAAGAACGTCGAAGAGGCAATGCAAGAGGGCTTCTCTACCGCTACAGACAGCATACGGTCCTTGGGCTTCGGCGCCGGAATGGGCTTGCCCAACATGAAGCGATATACCGACTCGATGAAGATTGACACCGTAGTCGGGGAGGGCACCACTATAACCATGCGCGTAAACCTAAATTAGGCGCATGAACTAAGCTGAAGTAGAATGAGCCCCATTCTATGGCTGGGGGTATTATGACTAGCAGCGTATATGAGCATTCGGTGCGTTTGGATGTAACCAGATGCACTGGCTGTACGAACTGCCTAAGAAGATGTCCAACAGAAGCGATTCGCATTAGCGACGGACATGCGGTTATAAACGACAACCGCTGTATCGACTGCGGCGAATGCATTCGAATCTGCGACAACAACGCCAAAAAAGCGGTAGTGGGTAAGCTGGAGTCCATGATGCGCTTCCGCTACAAGATTGCATTGCCAGCTCCTTCGCTGTATGGACAGTTCGATAACCTTGACGACGTGGACTACGTGCTAGATGGCCTGCTTAAGATAGGCTTCGATGACGTGTTTGAGGTATCCAAGGCAGCGGAGCTCGTTTCGGCGTATACGAGGAAGTACCTTAAGACGGAAGGAATAAAGCTGCCGGTCATTAGTTCCGCTTGCCCCGTTGTTGTACGCTTAATAGCGTTGCGCTTTCCCTCGCTCAACGACAACGTAATGCACATGCTTCCTCCAATGGAGGTCGCTGCAACACTTGCACGGCAGCGTGCCAAAGAAAAGCATCCGGAGCTTTCCGACAGCGATATTGGCGTTTGCTTTATTTCGCCTTGCCCGGCCAAGGCAAGCTATGTTAAGAACGGCTTTGCAAGCTATACGAGCAAGGTGGACGAAGTCGTTTCCATGAGCGACGTGTATTTCTATCTTATTAGTACGATGTCGCGTGAGGATGAGGTCGTCTCGATGACAGAGTCCGGTATGGTGGGCATAGGTTGGGCCACCTCCGGCGGGGAGGCAACGGCCCTCTTTAACGACCAGTATCTTGCTGCCGACGGAATTGAAAACGTAATTAACGTACTTGAGCAAATTGAAAACGGAAACATTCCGCCAGTTAAGTTCATTGAGCTCGACGCCTGTACTGCGGGATGCGTTGGCGGTGTGTTAACGGTGCAGAATCCATACATTGCCAAGACTCGACTTCAGTCACTAAGACGATACCTTCCCGTGTCCAAGAATTTTTTGTCTGAGGAGGAGCGGGAGTATATACCCGAGCTGTATTTGTTCAACGAGCTGCCAACATACAAGCCCATAACGCAACTCTCGCAGAACATGGCTGAGTCCATGCGCATGATGGCCGACATCCAAAGGCTGCGAAACACATTGCCTGGCATCGATTGCGGTGCTTGTGGAGCTCCGAGCTGCAGGGCCTTGGCAGAAGACATTGTTAAGGGACGCGCAAGCATAAAAGACTGCAAGATTCTGGATGGTCAGGGAGATTAGGGTGAAGGTAAACGACTTGCTCGCGCACGGATTCAAGGCGCTTTGTTTGACCGATGGGGATCGCGAGATAGATGGGGTGTACGTAGGCGACCTGCTTAGCTGGGTAATGGGTCGCGCGCAGATGGACAACGCCTGGATAACCATTATGTCCAACGTAAACGTGGTTGCTGTCGCAAGCCTTGCCGACACGTCGTGCGTGATTCTTGCCGAAGGCGTGGCCCTGCCCGAAGATGTTAGGGAGACCGCTGAGGCCAAGGATGTAAACATACTTGGAAGCGACGATCCCATATACGAGACGGCAGTAAAGCTGGCTGCGCTGCTTAACTAAGGCCCAATTATGAGCAGGTGCTACTACGACTTCCACGTTCACTCGTGCCTATCTCCGTGCGGAGACGCAGACAACACGCCCAACAACCTGGCGGGCATGGCGTTTCTAAACGGCGTGCGCCTTATGGCGCTTACGGACCACAACACCTCCAGGAACTGCCCCGCTTTTTTTGAGGCAGCCAAAAGGTATAATGTGGTACCCATTGCGGGCATGGAGCTTACCACGTCGGAAGACATTCACGTGGTGTGCCTTTTTGAGACGCTGGCCGACGCGCTTTCCTTTAACGACGAAGTTGACAGAAGGCGTATACGAATTCGCAATCGCGAGGAGATCTTTGGCGAGCAGCTAATAATGGACGGCGAGGACAACGTTATTGGGAAAGAGGAAGACCTTCTAATAAATGCGACCACAATATCTCTGGACGAGGCCACACAGATCGTGGAGGGTTATGGTGGCATATGTTACCCAGCGCACATAGATAGGCAAGCAAACGGCGCAATAGAGATCTTGGGGTCTTTTCCACACTATGCCGGGTTTAGGATTGCGGAACTACACGACCGCAGCAATAAGGAAGAGTATACGAAGAAGTATGGACTCGAGGGCATGCGGCTGCTGTTTAGCTCGGACGCACACTACCTCAACCAGCTGAGGGACGGAGACGAGAACGACTGGATTGAGCTTGAAGACAAGCCGTTTAGCGCGGAGCTTATGCGTAAGAGGCTGTTCGACAGCCTTAGGTCGTTCAAGGCTTAGGAGCAAAAGATGAAAGAACTGTCACTCAACATTCTTGACGTAGCAGAAAACTCGGTAAAGGCTGGGGCTACGCTCACGCAGATCATAATTACCGAGCAAGACAACCTGCTTACGATAGAGATCGTGGACGACGGATGTGGCATGAGCGAAGAGGTGGTACGAAGCGTCGTGGATCCCTTCTATACCACGAGGACAACCAGAAAGGTTGGGATGGGGATTCCCCTTCTAAAACTTGCATGCGAACAAACGGAAGGTGAGCTGTCGATTTCGTCCATAACGCAGGAAAACGATCCCGTGAATCACGGTACCCACGTTACGGCGACCTTCCACACGGACCACATAGACTTTACTCCGCTTGGCGATGTGAGCGCATCAATCCTTACCCTAATTCAGGGACATCCAGATACGGATTTCCTGTTTATGCACAAAAAGAATGGACGGGTTGTGAAATTGGATACGAGGGAACTAAGAGAGGTGCTAGAAGATGTACCACTGAACAGCTATGATGTTATGGAGTGGATAGGGGAGTATCTGCGCGAGCAGTACGAGGCGCTGTCTTAGACAAGTGTCTAATAGAGGAGAGGAATCTGTATGAAATCGTTGGCTGAATTGCAGGCAATCAAGAGCAGGATGAAGGACAAGGTTGTCCTGCGCGACGGGATGGAAGGTATCCGCGTGGTCGTGGGCATGGCAACATGCGGCATCGCGGCTGGTGCTCGTCCTGTGCTCAACGCGTTTGTTGAGGGTGTAAACAAGGAGGGCCTGGAAGACAAGGTAAGCGTGACTCAGACCGGATGCATTGGCATCTGTCAGTACGAGCCTGTTGTAGAGGTTTTTGAGGCCGGCAAAGAAAAGACCACGTACGTAAAAATGAATCCCGAAAAGGCCCAGGAGGTTATTGAGAAGCATCTTAAGGGCGGACAGGTTATTGGCGAGTATACTATTGGCGCCATTTCGGCATAAGTTTGGAGGTATGTTGTGATTCGTTCACAAGTCCTAATCTGTGGCGGTACCGGATGTACCTCCTCGGGCAGTCAGCAGATTCAAGATGCTTTTGAGGTCGAAATCCAGAAGAACGATCTTCAGGACGAGATCAAGCTTGTGAGGACCGGTTGCTTTGGCCTGTGCGAGCTTGGCCCGGTGGTAATCGTCTATCCCGACGGCACTTTTTATAGCCGCGTTTCTGTGGATGACGTCGAGGAGATCGTAAGCGAGCATCTTCTTAAGGGTCGTCGCGTTGAGCGTCTGGTGTACGACGATCACGGCAAGGCCGAGGCAGATGAGTTCGGCAATATTGCCCTTAACGACACCACGTTCTACAAGACCCAAAACCGCGTGGTGCTGCGTAACTGCGGCGTAATTAACCCCGAAGACATAGACGAGTACATTGCCATGGACGGATATGCCGCGCTTGGCAAGGTTCTTACCGAGATGACCCCCGAGGAAGTAATACAGGAAGTCACGGACTCTGGCCTTCGTGGTCGCGGAGGTGGCGGCTTCCCCACGGGCCGCAAGTGGGCGCTTTGCGCTCCCAACAAGGCAGACCAGAAGTACGTGGTCTGCAATGCTGACGAGGGCGACCCCGGCGCGTTTATGGATCGCTCCGTCCTTGAGGGCGATCCGCACAGCGTAATTGAGGCAATGGCCATCTGCGGCTATGCATGCGGATGCACCAAGGGCTATGTTTACGTGCGCGCCGAGTATCCCATTGCCGTTAAGCGTCTTACGATTGCAATCGAACAGGCTCGTGAGTACGGTCTGTTGGGCAAGAACATCTTTGACTCCGGCTTTGACTTCGACCTGGAAATAAGGCTTGGTGCCGGCGCATTCGTATGCGGCGAGGAGACGGCACTCATGACCTCCATCGAGGGCAACCGCGGCGAGCCTCGTCCTCGTCCGCCGTTCCCAGCCGTAAAGGGTCTTTTTGGCAAGCCTACGGTAGAGAACAACGTGGAGACGTTTGCAAACATCCCGCAGATCATTCTGCGCGGCGCAGATTGGTTTGCCTCCATGGGCACAGAGAAGTCCAAGGGAACCAAGGTATTCGCGCTCGGCGGAAAGATCAACCACACCGGACTCGTGGAGATTCCCATGGGAACCACGCTCGAGCACATTATCTACGAGATCGGCGGCGGAATTCCCAATGGCAAGAAGTTTAAGGCAGCGCAGACTGGCGGACCTTCCGGCGGATGTATTCCCGCAAGCCTCATAGACACCGAGGTTGACTACGACAACCTTACCGCCATTGGCTGCATGATGGGCTCTGGTGGCCTTATCGTAATGGACGAGGACAACTGCATGGTCGACATGGCTAAGTTCTTCCTCGACTTTACGGTAGATGAGTCCTGCGGAAAGTGCACGCCCTGCCGCGTGGGAACAAAGAGGCTGCTTGAGCTTCTGGACAAGATTACTTCCGGCAAAGGCACGATGGAGGACATAGACCGCGTGGAAGACCTTTGCAACTACATTAAGACCAACTCCCTCTGCGGTCTTGGACAAACTGCTCCCAACCCGGTTCTGGCCACTCTCAAGTTCTTCCGCGACGAGTACATTGCCCATGTTAAGGACAAGAAGTGCCCCGCTGGCGTATGCAAGGACCTGCTTACGTTTACGATCGACCGCGACAAGTGCATTGGCTGTGGCCTTTGCTCTCGAAACTGCCCGGTTGACGCAATTGAGCAGACTGATTACGTGGCACCAAAGCACAAGCGTCCTTCTTACCGCATCGACGCGGAGAAGTGCATCAAGTGTGGTGCCTGCATGAGCAACTGTAAGTTCAAAGCAATCAGCAAGCAGTAGAAGGAGCCTTGTAGGTATGAATATGGTTAATGTTAAAGTTAACGGTATCGCTGTAAGCGTACCCGAGGGTTCCACAATTCTCGACGCGGCCCGTAAGGCGGGCATCGAGATTCCGACCCTCTGCTTTATGAAGGAAAAGAACGAGATTGGTGCCTGCCGCATCTGCGTTGTTGAGGCGACCGGTACCAGGGGCCTTGTGACCGCCTGCGTATATCCCGTTGCCGAGGGCATGGAAATCCAGACGAACACCGAAAAGGTTAGGAAGTATCGCAAGACCACCCTCGAGCTCATGCTATCGACCCACGACAAAAAGTGCCTCTCTTGCCCGCGCTCCACGGACTGCGAGCTTCAGAAGCTCTGCCTGGAGTACGGCGTGGACGAGGACGCGTTCGAAGGCTTTAAGCCTGAGTACGAAATCGACTACTCGGTACCCCATCTTGTGAGGGACAACAACAAGTGCATACTTTGTCGTCGCTGCGTTGCGGCGTGCAACGAGCAGTTCGTTGGTGTAATTGGTGCCAATGACCGTGGCATTGACACCAACATTGGCTCTCCCTTCAACAGGCTTCTGCACGACGTTCCGTGCATCTCCTGCGGCCAGTGCACGGTGGTATGCCCCACTGGTGCCCTTACCGTAAAGGACGACACTGACAAGGTTATGGAGGCCATCGCCGACCCCACAAAACACGTGGTCGTGCAAACCGCCCCGTCCGTACGCGCCCAGCTTGGCGAGGCCTTTGGACTGCCCATTGG
>CADBDT010000043.1 GCA_902793465.1 uncultured Coriobacteriaceae bacterium
AGGTGGCTCAAGGAATCATGGAAGGAGGACTCTGCAGTTTAGGAGCGAGTGGCACACTTTTCAAGCAATTTGTGGCACAGTTTTCAGTTGACATACACAGGTGTTCAGGACCGGGCGGGTGCTTCGACGCTGGGACCCACTATACCAGTTTTGAAGCGGTTGTCGTGTTCGGCCAGCGCTGCCGCGCTTAAGGCTATCAGGCTACACGTGCTTCCATGTGTCGGCAGCATCAAAAGCCGGAAACGCCACAGGGTCGGTAAAGTACTGGTGCATCCTTGGAAGGTTGTATCGAACGCACCCACGATCGCCCGGCACAATGACCCTCTTCTTAATCAGGCGGTCTCTTACGACGCTCAGTTGCCGTTGATTCTTGCCCATAATTTGCGCGACATCGCCGGTTCGGGCCTGCCCATCGTCGTCAAGCGCTATTGCCATGGACCGAAGATACGCTCTTTGTCCAGAAGAGAGCTCGTTAACCACGGGCTCTAAGACATTTGTGCGGAACTGCTCATAGGCATAGGCCTTGGCGAACCGCACATCATTCTTTCCCACCTTGTGCACCTGTGGCAACGCGGGCAACGGGGCCTCTTCCAGCGTGTAGTAGCCAATCAGCTGCATGAGGTACGGGTATCCTTGGCTATAGCGCGCCATCTCGTCTATTGCCCCTTCGGACACATCAACGTTGGAGACAAGTCCCATAAGGTGTTGGAACGCCTCGTAGGTTTCGGTAACAAGGAGGCTGTCTAGCCGTATGTCGGTGACGCGTCTCATAAACGTGCATCCTCTGTACGACGAAACGAGCTCCTTCGATTCCGGAAGACCCGCCAGCATAAGCGCTATCGGCATTCCTTTGCGCATAGACATCTGCACGGCCGCACAGAGATTCTCCATGTCTGCTTCGGGTATCTTTTGAATTTCGTCCACCGTAATAAAGATGCCCTCATGACGCTTTAGCGAACTGCAAGTCTCCAGAAGCGTGTCGGAAAGGTCCAACGCGTCGTAGCTAACGGTTTCAGACGTCCTAAGAGAGCCAGCCTTAAAACTTGCTCCCGCAAACCCCAAGGATGACTCGGCCGTGCGCTCGGTTGTTATCGAGTTCGCCCCTATGAGCTTTCTAACAATGGATTGCGAGGCGTTGGCCGAGTGGACGTCTATAGTCAGCCACTTCGCATTGCCGGCAAGCCCCGAGAGCCGTTCCAGAAGGGCGGTCTTACCACACCCCCTGTTGCCTGTGAAGAAGAGAGTACGATAAGGGCTGTTGTGGTTTCCCAGTGCGTCCGAAACAATGCTGAGCTCCTGCTTGCGGCCGAAGAAGTACTGAGGCCTGCCGCCGAACGAGGGGTTAAAGGGATTGTTGATGGTCGCCATTCGTTCTCCCTGGCTGTCTAAAGAGGACAATACCAAACACTAAGGATAATCTAACAACTAGCGTAAATTATAACAAAATAGGCCGAACCTAATTAAATGACGGATTCTAATGCAAATGGTAAGGACGAAGTGCGAACGCAATTGAGAGCGTTGCCCAAAGGTCTTCAGGACAGAATGGCGTGCGGTGCCCCGAGCTGGTGCCGTGTACGATTCCGGGACGTAAGCCTCCCTACCGTGCACACTCGCGGCCACGCGCCAGTCGCCGTGTACAGTTATAGGACGTAACGTTCCCTACCGTGCGCAGTCGCGGCCACGCCTGGCCGAGCGTCCCGGCACCGTGTACAGTTACGGGACGGATTGGTCCCCACCGTGCGCAATTATGCGCCGTTACCGCACACGGTAGGGAGGCTCGCGTTCCAGAACCGTACACGGTACGTGCCCATCGCCCGCCTAGCGGCAAGCCGCTATCGTCCGCGCAGCCACGGACGAAACACCGAGAACAGCGTTTGCTGCCGCGCAAGGAACTTCGGGTCGCGCGAAAGCCGCTCGAAGCGCTTGCGTACAGCCGGGCCGTCGTACTGCTCGATTACCGACACGATGCGCGAAGCGCTTCTCATGAAGTGTTTTTGCGTGTCCACGTCCGTGTACCAAAACTCAAACAGGCGCTTTCCCAAAGTCTGGTAGTCAAGCGATCGGGCATGGTCTTTGTGCGGGTTGTCATTCATAGCGTGAATCTCGCCAAGGTACTCGACCACCGAGTTGTAGTCCTCGAGCGTGAAGTCTGGTGTAATTTGGCGACAGTCTATGGAAGAGAGCTCCTCGTCGGAAAGCTCAAGCTTCTTGTTCGCCACGTAGTCGCACAGCGCAAGCCCACCGAGCCGACTGCTAAAAAAGAGCGCCGGCCCCATAAACGATTCCTGCGGTGAGCCAGACAGGTCGTACGCCAAGCTCGCGGCCTTTCGCGCCAGGGTTAGGCCCTGCTCCGATCCTGCGGGCTTCAAGTACTCGCGCAACGTATCGCACGTGAGCCTTTGCCCTATACCATAAATCACCCGTCCGCCGTTTGGCTCGAAGGGATCGTGCGAATACGTACCGCACAGCTCCAGACAGAGCTTTACCAGCATGAGGGTCGTCTGGACGTCGCTCAGCTTGTTCTCCAATTGTAGCCGCCTGAGCTTGCGAGCCATGGAAAGCACGATATGCGCGGGATGCTGCACGAAGACTCGCGTTTCGCTTGGGACGATCGGACACGGGTCCTCAGCGCTTGCGGAACCGAGCTGCATAAACGGGGCGCCCTCGCGACGCATCGCGTCGACGCTGCAGCTTATTCCGCGCACACGGAGTCGGTCCTGTCTGCGTGGAACAACGATGCCAAGCGGGCGCGACTCCGGGACACCAAGGTAGGCAAGCAGGCTACCCGCGTCGAGCCGGTGGAGCTTGGGCCGCTTGAGGTCAAGCGCGGCAGGCTCGCACACGCTGGAGGGCGTTAGCGCAAGGGCATCGTTATTTGCCACGGCGCGTACCAAAAGAAGTGAGGTGTTTTCATCCAAGTAAATATCCATGCAAAAAATGCTACGACGAAAAAGGAGGCCACGACGCGAGTAAACAAATACGCGTTGCAGCAATATTGTGCATACATTGCAGCTAGCGCCCCGAATTTAGCATAAGACAAGCGTATGCGCCGTATAAAAAACGAGGCAAAAACGGCAATGAAATACACTGATAAATGCAGTGCGGCCAAGTTGGTCGTGAGCGGTATGTATAACGCTGTGAACGGTATGTATGAGGTCTAAAACTAGGGGTTTAAGCAGCGCGGGAAAAATCGTATGCATTTGTTGATAAGTACGGCGACCTTCCGCGATACCGAGACGACAAGCCCGGGCCACCGTGCGCAGTTCCGGGACGCGAGCCTCCCTACCGTGTACGATTCCGGCCGATAACCGCGCACGGTGGGGACCAATCCGTCCCAGAACTGTACACGGTGGCACCGTGCGCACTTCCGGGACGAGGGCATCCCTACCGTGTACGGTAACGACCCGTAACTGCGCACGGTGGGGACCAATTCGTCCCGTAACTGTACACGCCGGCAGGGCCCGCGGAGGCGACTGCGCACGGTAGGGACCAATCCGTCCCAGAACTGCGCACGGTGGCACCGTGCGCGCTTCCGGGACGAGGGCATCCCTACCGTGTACGGTAACGACCCGTAACTGCGCACGGTAGGGACCAATCCGTCCCAGAACTGCGCACGCTGCCCGCCCGCCACGCCCGCACGCCGCCCGCCGCCCGCGCCCATATCGTTACCAAAGAATGACGATATGCCTGCGCTACAAAAACATGCGTACCATATATGTTTTGAGCAATTGCGACGGATGAGGACTGCCATGAGGACAGAGCTGGTGCTCGACGCCAAGGGAATAGACAGTGCTTGCGAACAGGCAAACGAGTTCCTGACGGATTCGGGATTGAGCAGGCGCGAGATTATTGCCGCGCGTCTGACGTTTGAGAACGTGCTGCTTATGTGGCGCCAGCACTACGGTGACAACGTTCCCGTAACCATACAAATGGTAAAGCGGTATGGCAAGCAACGCCTTATGGTGTCGGTGCGCGGCAAGCGCTTTGACCCTCGAACCGTCGACAGGAGCGGCGAAAAATACGCGCCCATAGCGCGCACCATGTTGGAGACCTCCGGGTTTATTCCAACCTACTCCTATCGCGGTGGCCAAAACATCGTTACTCTTTCGCGCCCGCGTCCGCCGCTTAGCTCGCTTGCGCAGATTGGCATCGCGTTTGTCCTTGGCATTGTGGTGGCGCTGTTGGGCAACTTCCTTCTTCCCGCGGAAGGTTGCGCCTATGCGCTCCAGACGGTAGTTACGCCCTTGTCCGACGTGTTTATGGCCATGCTCAGTGGTCTAGCCGGCCCCCTCATCTTCCTTACCGTTGCGTGGGGCGTCTGCGGCGTAGGCGACGTAACGGCGCTCGGCCGCAGCGGAAAACTGCTCGTTAAAAAGTTTTTGGGCGGCAACGTCCTGGCCGTAATCTTTTCCTGCCTTATATGCATCCCCTTCTTCTCGCTGCCAGTAGAGGGCGCGCAGGAAAGCGGGGACTTTTTTGGGGACCTTATGCAAATGGTCATAGGTCTGCTTCCCACGAATATCTTTAAGGCGTTCGTGGATGGCAACACGTCGCAGCTCATAATACTTGGCGTGTTTGTGGGCATTGCGGCGTTGGTGCTGGGTAACGTGTGCGAAGGGGTGCGCAAGGCAATCGAGGAGCTCAATGCCCTCGCGCAGTTTCTTATGGAGCAGCTCTGTCGCTTTGTTCCCGCCTTCATCTTCCTTATGGTTCTTTCGCAGGTGTGGTCGGGCACCTTTGCATCGCTGCTTACGGCCTGGCTGCCGCTTTTGCTGGCTGTCGTTCTTATTGTCGTGTTCTTCTTCCTGCAGCTTGTCTATACGAGCGTGAGGCGCCATGTTTCGGCCAAAAAGCTCCTTATGGCCCTGCGACCTGCAATGATGCTGGGACTTACCACGGGCTCGTCGTGTGCGGCGTTTGGCTCCATGGTTTCTGGGTGCCAAGACGATCTGGGCGTGGACGAGGAGCAGACGTCGTTTGGCGTCCCAATGGGCATGGTACTCTGTCAGCCGCCCACGATTATTATGCTGGTGGTGCTCATGCTGCACAGCATGCAGACGTTTGGTCTGGCGGCAGGTGTTACGTGGTACGTAAGCATGGCGCTCATGTGCTTCCTCTATTCCATGGTGGCGCCTCCTGTGCCAGGCGGCATGCTTGCGTGCTTTGGCCTCCTTTTTGCGAAGCTGGGCATACCTGCCGAAGCGCTTGCCGTGGCCACTGCCTTTAACGTGATTATCGACTACGTGATGACAGGATCTCGCGTGGGAGCAATTATGCTGACCGTCTTTGATACGGGACGCGAGATACACAGCGCCGACCAACCGAAGCCCGAGGAAGCGTAGCGCCATCCCGGGACGTACGCCAGGCTGCTGTTCGCGCTCCCGCCTGGTCGTCCGAAAACTCGTGTCGGACAAGGTGTCGCTTGGGGAGCATCCCGACGCCGTTAAGTTAAGTTGTGGGCACGAATCCGGCATCCGGGGCCGCGCTGATAATTGCGCACGGTAGGGACCCATCCGTCCCGTAACTGTACACGGCGGTGGGGGCTGCGGAGGCGACTGTACACGGTGGGGACCCATCCGTCCCATAACTGTACACGGTGGCACCGTGCGCACTTCCGGGACAAAACCCTCCCTACCGTGTACGGTTCCTGCCGATAAGTGCGCACGGTAGGGACCCGTCCGTCCCAAAACTGTACACGGCGCCCGGGGCCGCGGCGGCGACTGCGCGCGCCGTCAGGGCCGCGACCGCGCACGCCGGCAGCAACGGTGGCCGCGACCGCGCACGCCGGCAGCAACGGTGGCCGCGACCGCGCACGCCGGCAGTAACGGTGGCCGCGACCGCGCGCGGCACCCTGTCTTCGGATGGCAGCCACACCGCGCCACTCGGCCGAATGCCGTCGACCAGCGTAGGGCAAAAAGCGAGGTACATGGGCTACTATAGAAACCGCAATAGGGTTTGTCTGGCGGATTTACGCCGTTCCTGCAATTGCTACTATCAAAGGAGTCGGTACTATGAGTGATCAAAAGAAGCCGAGTATATTCCGAGAAAAGACGCTGGAACGCATCTCTTCGCCAGAGCAGCTAACGGACTACCTGCGCGTTACCAACCCCGGTGTCTGGCTGGTTCTTGCGGCAATTGTAATTATGATGGCGGGCTTCTTTGTGTGGATGTCGGTCGGTGTTTTGGAAACAACCGTCCCGGTAGGCGTGTCGACGCAAAACCATCGCGCGGTAGTGGCGGTAAAGAGCGACAAAAACATGATGGATAAAGACATGCCCCTGCGCGTGGGCGGCAAAGAGACGGTAATTCTTTCTACGTCGACGGACAACTACGGTCGCACCGTGGGGACGGCCGATGTAGACCTCCCGGATGGCATGTACGACGGTGTTTTGGTTACAGAATCTATTCATCCCATCCAGTTTTTGCTAACAAGCAAGTGAGGCAAAAATGGAAAAGAAGAACATTAAGCAACCAGTTAAAAAAGGTGTGGCCAAGGTCCCTGTAATAATGCAGCTGGAGGCGCTTGAGTGTGGAGCTGCATCGCTTGCAATGCTAATGGCCTACTACGACAAATGGGTCCCGCTCGAGCAGGTGCGTTCGGACTGCGGCGTGTCCCGCGACGGCAGCAAGGCAAAAAACATTGCGTTGGCAGCCATGCGGTACGGGTTTGAGGTCAAGGCGTTTCGCCTTAACCCCAAGTCCATACAGGAAAAGGCAGTGTTTCCCTGCATCATCCACTGGAACATGAACCACTTTGTGGTGCTGGACGGCTTTAGGGGAAACAAGGTATACATAAACGACCCTGCTCGCGGCAACATAGTTATAACCATGGAGGAGTTCGACGAGTGCTTTACCGGCGTTACCATCGTGCCCACTCCCGGTCCCGACTTCGAGCCGAGCGGCAAGCCCAAGAGCATGCTCGACTTTGCGCGAAAGCGCCTCGTTGGCGCTGGTGCGGCAGTCGCGTTTGTAATGATCCTTTCTTCCATAGGCTCTCTATTTGGCATCGTAAACTCGTTTACCTCCCGCATCTTTATGGACCGGCTTCTTACTGGTGTAAACCCGGAATGGTATGAACCGTTTATAAACATGATGGTTGGGCTGGCAATAATACAGATTGTTGTGGCCTGGATACAGGCGGTGTACTCGCTCAAGATAAACGGCAAGATGGCCGTTATAGGCAGCACGTCCTACATGTGGAAGGTCCTTCGGCTGCCCATGGACTTTTTTTCTCAGCGACAAGCTGGCGACATCCAAAGCCGTCTGGCTCTCAATTCCACAATTGCGAGCACGTTTATAAACACCCTCGCACCGCTTCTAATTAACACCTGCATTGTTGTGTTCTACCTTGTTGTAATGCTCAGCCAAAGCGTGTTGCTCACCCTTATTGGACTCGCCGCACTCGTGTTAAACGTTGGCGTGTCCGTTTATATTACCAATCAGCGCGTTAACATTACGCGTGTGCAAATGCGCGACATGGCAAAGCTTGCCTCCACAAAGGCCAGCGGCATTGCCATGATAGAAACCATAAAATCCAGCGGGGCAGAAAACGGATTCTTCGAAAAGTGGGCGGGGTATCAGGCATCCGTAAACACCCAAACCGTAAGAACAAACAAGACCAACATGCTTCTTGGCAAGGTGCCCGTGCTCCTTACCGAGGTGGCAAACTACGCCATTCTGGTGCTGGGCGTGTTGTTTGCCATGCGCGGCGAATACACCATAGGCGGCGTGTTTATGTTCCAAGGCTTGCTTACGTCGTTTATGACGCCCGCACAGGACCTTATTACGTCTGGGCAAACCATCCAAGAAATGCGCACGCAGATGGAGCGCGTGGAAGACGTAATGGAGTATCCGGACGACGCCGTCATCAAAATGTACAAGGACGACGCCGACCCAGATGCGGAGCATGTAGACAAGCTGTGGGGCAAGTTGGAGCTAAAGAACGTGACCTTTGGCTACTCCAAACTTGAGCCGCCGTTGATAGAGGACTTCTCACTCAAACTCGAACCAGGCGAATGCGTGGCGCTGGTGGGTGCGTCTGGCTGCGGCAAGTCCACCATATCCAAGCTGGTTTCTGGCCTATACCAACCTTGGGGCGGAGAGATTCTGTTTGACGAAAAGCCGCGCAGCGCATATACGCGCGACGTGGTTGCGGGATCGCTTGCCGTGGTGGACCAGGACATCATGCTCTTTGAAGACACCGTTGCAGAAAACATAAAGATGTGGGACGCGTCCATAAAGGACTTTGAGGTTGTTGTGGCAGCTCGCGACGCGCAGCTGCACGACGACATTACCAAGCTTTCTGGCGGCTACCAGCACAAGCTTGCCTCGGGCGGAAAAAACCTCTCGGGCGGGCAGCGGCAGCGCATGGAAATCGCTCGCGTGCTGGTGCAAGAACCCACAATCATAATAATGGACGAGGCCACCAGCGCCCTGGATGCGCGGACGGAGTTCGACGTGGTAAGCGCCATTAAAAAACGGGGCATTACCTGCATAATTATTGCCCACAGGCTGTCGACCGTGCGCGATGCCGACGAGATTATTGTTCTTGACCGCGGCAAGGTTGTGGAGCGGGGCACTCACGACGAGCTAATACAGAAGGACGGCGCTTACGCCGACCTCGTGGCGAGCGAGTAGGGGGGCACAGCGATGGGGTTGTTTGACGAGCAGATCAACGAACGTCGAGATGCCGAACAGCGAGATTTGGAAGACTCGTTCGAAAAGATAGCGGGCGTCGTGCTGGGAAGGCAAACGGCGGCTCGGCTCAACGACAAAAGAATTGTTGCTGCGGGCGTTATTGAGGAGATTCTTAAGTACTACCACCGCAAGCCCGTGGAGTACCCCGGCAGCATAAAAACGGGCGACGAACAGCTGGATTATGCCCTTAGGCACTACGGCATGATGCGTCGAAACATAACGCTGGAAAAGGGTTGGTACAAAGACGCCTTTGGGGCCATTATGGCCTTTACCAAGGACGACCTTACGCCCGTGGCGCTTTTGCCAAATATGTTTTCGGGCTATTGGTTTACCCACCCACAAACGGGCGAGCGCACAAAGGTAAACGCAAAAAACGCCGAGCTCTTTGACTCGGAGGGAATCTGCTTCTACGAGCCGCTGCCGCAAAAGAAGCTCTCTATATCCGACCTAATTGTGTACATGAAGGGCTGTGTTTCCCTAAGCGACTTTGTATTGGTGCTTGTGTCGGCGGTTGCGGTTTCTGTGGTGGGCCTGCTTTTGCCCGAAGCCAGTCGCATGCTAACAGGCCCCATTCTTTCGAGCGGCAGGGCTGACGCGCTGGTGGCCATGGGAATCTTTATTCTGTGCACGCTCATAACCTCTCAGCTCACAAGCAGCGTTAAAGACATGATCCAAACAAGAATTAGCTCAAAGATATCCTTGGGCGTAGAGGCGTCCATGACAATGCGCCTCCTTGCGCTGCCGGCTAGCTTCTTTAGAAAGTACAGCCCCGGCGAGCTGTTCAACCGCTCCGAGTCCATTGGCATGCTGTGCAACACCATTCTTAACATGGTGCTGAGCACGGGACTCACCTCTTTGTGCTCGCTTATCTACATCCGTCAGATCTTTAAGTTTGCCCCTGCGCTTGTGGGGGTCTCGCTGCGCGTTATTGCCATTACCGTGGGCGTAACCATTGCTACCACCCTTATACAAGCGCGCATTAATCGCAGGCAAATGGAGCTGAGCGCCAAGGAATCCGGCATGAGCTACAGCCTTATTACAGGCATCCAAAAGATCAAGCTTGCCAGCGCGGAGAAGCGTGTTTTTTCCAAATGGCTCAACGTGTATGCCGACAGCGTGGACCCGGTCTACAACCCGCCGACGTTCATAAAGATAAACAACGCAATTAATACCGCGATTACGCTTATTTCGACCATCGCGCTTTACTCCGTGGCCATAGAGAGCCACATAGATCAGTCTTCGTACTTTGCCTTTACGGCCGCCTACGGATCGGTAATGGGCGCGTTTATGATGCTGTCGCAAATAGCTATGGCGGCGGCGCAGATTCAGCCCACCCTGGAGATGGCGGAGCCATTTTTGACCACCGAGCCAGAGACCAGCCAAGACAAGAAGATTGTTACGAGCATTACGGGCAACGTTTCGCTGGAACATGTTTCGTTCCGCTACAGCGAAGACGGCCCGTACATTCTTGACGACCTTTCGCTTAACGTCCGTCCAGGTGAGTACGTGGCCATAGTGGGACGTACGGGGTGCGGCAAGTCCACCTTAATACGTCTTTTGCTTGGCTTCGAGAAGCCAGAGAAGGGCGCAGTCTACTACAACAGGAACGACCTGAGCGAAATAGACCTACCTTCCCTGCGCAAGCAAATTGGAACGGTAATGCAGGACGCGGGGCTATTCCAGGGGAGCATTCTGGAAAACATTATTATTACGGCGCCGCAGCTTACCCTAAACGATGCCTGGGAAGCGGCCGAGGCAGCAGGAATCGCAGACGACATTCGCGCTATGCCCATGGGCATGCACACCATGATCTCCGAGGGTGCAGGCGGCGTTTCGGGCGGTCAGCGCCAACGCATTATGATAGCCCGCGCCATTGCCCCCAAGCCAAAGCTGCTCATTTTTGACGAGGCCACCAGCGCGCTGGACAACAAGACCCAAAAGCAGGTGTCCGAATCGCTCGACGCCATGGGCTGCACGCGCCTGGTAATTGCCCACCGCCTGTCCACCATTCGCCATTGCGACAGGATCTTGGTGCTCGACGGCGGAAAGATTATTGAGGACGGCACCTACGAGTCGCTCATAGAGCAGGGCGACTACTTTGCCGAACTGGTTGAGCGCCAACAGCTGGACAGCGCGAAATAACGGCGCGCATGCAGGTAGGGTGCCGTGAGGGGACTGTGCACATTGGGGATATTCCCCATCGGGTACATCGCGCGCAGGGCTTCCATTGGAGTCGGGCCCATCCGCGATGTACCCGCAGGGGAGTATCCCCAATGTGCACAGCGCTGTTTCAACCAAGGGGGAGCACCCCTTTTGATAGGTGCCAACCAAGGGGGAGTACCCCTCTTGATAGGTGCCAACCAAGGGGGAGTACCCCTCTTGATAGGTGCCAACCAAGGGGGAGTACCCCTTTTGATTGGTTATCGTGTGCGGAAGGCGTTGGCGGTGCTGCCGGGGGCCGGCGCGTTCTTGGGAAGTATTTGTATGTCCACTGCCTCGGCGCGTTTGGCAAGGCCCTCGGTACCGGCCGACGCTCCGTCGCATGCCCAGCCCGACCAGCCATACGTCTGGTTGTGCACGCGGTACCATACGCTTAGGTGGTTGGCCAGCTCGCCCGTAAGGCTGATCCTTACGGCCTCGATACGGCGCGACTCGCCCGTGGTGCCGGCCAGTGCGCCGTCGCTCCTTTCGGCGGTCCAGCCGTTGCGCTGCTCGTGTACCTGGTAGGTTATGCCTCCCGCGAAGGGCTGGTTGGATGCGTAGAGCCTTAGGCCCTCCATGCGCCTGGCCTGACCGGTTGTTCCGATTGTGCCGGCAAAGGCGTTGCCCGTCCAGCCTGTTCCCTGCAGGTGCGCGTTCGCGACGGCTTGGGCACGGTAGGCAGGCTTCGACGCGTCGTAGTCGGCAGGCTTTCGGTCGCCCCACAGCACGAGCACCTGGTAGGCCTCGGCGCGTTTGCCCATGCCAGCGGTGCCGGCAGGCTCTCCGTCGCACGTCCAGCCCAGCCAGCCGTACGTCTGCGAATGCACGCGATACCACACGTGGTAGCCGTCAGCTGCGGGTTTGCCCGTGAGCCTCATCTGGATGGCCTCAAGGCGTCTGGCCTCGCCGGTGGTGCCGGCTTGCTTGCCGTCGGCCACCCAGTTGTCCCAGCCCTTGCCTTGGAGATGAGCCCTGTACTCAATGCCGCCAGCATCCACCGTAGCGCTCATTGCCTCCAGGCGGCGCGCCTCGCCCGTGGTACCAGCGTCCGCGCCGTCGCTCACGGCGGGAAGGTTGCCCTTCTTCTGGACGTGGGCGGTATAGGTAACGTGAATCGCGGGCTTCTCTCTAAACGTTGCCGAAACGACTACGTCGGATGCGGGGACAACAAGCAGCTTGTTGTCCTTTACCGGGACCTCTTTGCCGTCGGCGTCCTTGGCCGTTACGCTCACAAGGTCCCAGCCTACGTTGGGCGTCGCTTGGACGGCTATCGTTTCGTCCTCGGCGGCAAAGTCTCTGCTGAGCGTTACCGTGCCACCAGCAATGCCTTTGTCCACGGTTATGTGGCGTGCTACCGTCAGCTGCGCCTCCGTGCCATTGGGGGTCCAGAGCACTGCGCGGTCGGGGTCGTCGCTCGTAAAGTAGTTCCACGGATCGGTGCTCTGTGCCGCTTTGTATTCCGTGGTAAAGACGCCATCGGTGTACGCGAAGCTCATATTATGGGCGTCGCTCGAAGACTGGTCTCGGATTATGGAGATGCCGATCTTGGCATCCTTTTTGAGGGGACCGTCGATGGTGATGGGAATGTCACTTTTATTTGGCCATATCAGACAGAGGTTGTCGCCCATATTGTCGTAGTTCACGCGCTCTGCGCGGTTATCCGTTACCTTGGGGTTGCCGGATAGTTTTATCGTATACGCAGGACCGTCTTCCGTATATCCTGCAACACCGCCACCCCATGAGGCTTGGTTGTTCTTAATGGCGCCGCCAAACAGGTTGAAGGTGCCGCCACTTCTTACGAACACCCCGCCGCCGTACAGAATAAGGTCGCCACCATTGCTCTGGATGGTGCCGTTGGCTAGGGTAAACGTGCCACCTTCGACAGCTACGCCACCACCGCCGTAATCCGCCTTGTTTTGGGCGATGGAGCCTCCTTCCATGGTAAACGAGCCGCCGTTTCCCACGTATACGCCTCCGCCGTAATTGTTTGCGTCGTTGTTGGAGATGCTGCCGCCCTTCATAACCAGCACGCCGCCATTTTCGACCCATATGCCGGTGCCCTTCTTGTTCTCTGCGTGGGTGATGGCGCCTTTGTTTTCGCTCGTGTCGTAAAGGACGAGCTTGCTGGGGGCGCTGTTATTATCATTCTTTTTGACGCGTATCACGGGCTTCGAGTCGTCAGCGCCTTGCTCCAAGGTGATTCTATGGCCGTTAAGGCAGAGGCGAGTGGGAAGATCCCCACCAAGAGGGGCGGTCCACGTGTCGGCGAGCGTTACGTCGTTCGTAAGGTAGTAGTCTTTGGGTAGGTCTTGGGGAGGCAAACTGTTGGTGCTCGTCCACGGCTCGAACTCGATGCCGTCGTGGATGTGCCGCTTGTGGAACGTGGCCGTAACGGTAACGGCTTGGTCGGGCATGCCGAAGGATTTACTGTTGATAATGCTTTGCTCGTGTTCTTCGTAACCATTGTAATAGCTGTACTTAAGCTCGCCGAGCGCGTAGTCGTCGCTCTTGGGCGTTGCGGTAAGGGTGACGGTGGCGCCTTCATTTGCCTGCGACACGCTTACGTTGTTCACGCTTGCGGTTACAGTGCCGTAGTCGCTACCATCTTGTATTGCTCCGTCATCGTCCAAGTAATTGTTGACGACGATAATGGAGTGTGCGCTGCGCAAGCCGAGCTCCTCGCCCGTTCCCTGCGTCCCCAAAACGGGATTTTGGCCTGTGGGTGGATATTCGGGCACGGGCTCCATCTGCTCGGCAAATCCAGCCGTAGCGCATATGCTCAGCATGAGCAGGCCGCCTAACACGACGCTAAGCATCCTCCAAAAATGTCCCTTGTTACTCGTGCCTTTCATGTCATCTCCCTTCGCGAGCGAGCGATCGACCATACGCGTGTAGCGCAGGCTCTACGTGCATATAAACAGTATACGTTGTGACTGGCGCTGGGCGCCGCTGGGGTCTTGCGACCTGCTCCGACGTTTCCTCCTGTTACGAGTTCGTTCCGGTTAACGGCCCGTATTACCGAGTGAGCGCGCGACCTTGGGCACCGTGCGCACTTACGGGACAAAGCCCTCCCTACCGCGTACGGTTCCGGCCGATAACTGCACACGGTAGGGACCCATCCGTCCCAGAACTGTACGCGGAGCCACTTTTTGCAGACGTCTAGTGCACAGATTAAGAAATATATATGCAAGACGACCTGAGCTAAATCGCAATGAGCACGGCTGCTGGGCGTCTGGATGACTGGCGCATCCAGACGACAAGGCGCCGCTAAAGGGTAACAATCCGTGTTTGGGAGGCGGTTTTGTTGCCCTTAAGTCCTATGTTCAGACCCCTAAGGACTCTAACAGCCTCGAGCACTTCGCCATCGTAGGCTTCGGGCATACGTACGGCATGTTGGAGGCGACGTGACGCCGCCGGGAGGAGAGCCCCCGCAGGCAATGTTCACGTCGCCTGCGGGGGCTCGAGTAGGCACGTGCGTGCCCGGGGGGCTTGGGCTCGTGGCTACTTGTTAACGCACGCCGCCTTGCTGGCATCGTAGCCGCGGGGCACCTGGCCCTGCGGGAGCACCTGCACGTCGATGGCCTCGGCGCGCTTGGCGAGGCCCGTGGTGCCGGCGGGCTTTCCGTCGTGGGCCCAGCCCAGCCAGCCGTAGGTCTGGCTGTGG
>CADBDT010000044.1 GCA_902793465.1 uncultured Coriobacteriaceae bacterium
CAACTCGCGCGAGGAGCGGAGCGACCGCGTGTGCAGTCTATGCGAGGACTGTCTGAGCACGGCGCTTATCCATGGCGCCGGGATGCTTTGGCCCTTGTTTAGGGGTGGGCTATCTGTGGTTTCGTTTGCGGCAAATGCAGGCGCGAGCGGCCTACTCCCCTGCGTCCAGCCAGCGCTTGCGGCTCACAAAGTTCCAGACCATAACAACGGCTGTGGCAAAGACCTTGGTTGCCGTAACGGCAAACGCATTGTTTCCCAAAAATTGCACGCCAAGCCACATAATCAATTCGTTTATGCCAAGGCCGATTGCAGAAAGAATAAGGAATATAATGAACTCGCGCGAGCGCGACATGTCTTCGCGGTGTTTAAACACAAACCGCATGGACGCAAGATAGTTAAACACCAACGACACGCAAAACGAAATACCAGCCGAGATTACGGGATCCATACCCACGACCTGCGACAACAGCATAAGCAGACCGTAGTCGATACCAAACGCCAAAAAACCAACCACGCCAAACTTAAGCACTTGGTCTATGAGCTTTCTCATATCAAAGCCTTTCCACGAACAGATTGCGCGTGTAAGGATGAACGAAAACACGCGTCCGCTGTACCAATCAGAATAAAACCACACATAACAACCAGTTTGTACACGACCCCAATCTCGCATCGAAGTAATATAGTAGCTATTCACTCGTTACATACACTGGCATTGCCAGTACTTCCAATTTGGAGATATACCGATGTCCGAAAACAAAAACCCCTATGAGGACGCCAGTCCCATACACGTAATGGGCTCGTCGAGCCACCGCAAAGCGCAGCACAGCTCATCCAGCCCCAGAAGTCGCTCTGTTCAGTCCGCACGCGACTCAGCAAGATACCAGGCACATATGGCCTCCGCCAGCACGAGCGAAACGCCAACAGGAAGCTCAGGCGAGCAGGCACCTGTTTCGTCTAACGGAACAAGGCCAACTCGTAAGCAAGTTAGCATGTCCCCATCGGAAACGGGTCCCGCCCGCGGCTACACGCCTTTGTCGTCGAGCACAGGAGGGAGGCGCCCTCCGCTTCAGACTGGCAGGGTGTATCGCGTGCAATCGCGGCGCAAGAGGCAGTTTGGCCTCATTGTTGCCATTATAGTTGGGGCGATTCTCGTGCTAAGCGGGCTGCTTTGGTGGATAAACCGTCCCGTACCCATTACGGTTAACGGCAATACGGCAGAGGTGCGCGTGGGGTCGACCCTTCAGGAGGTAATATCTGCGCAAAAGATTGGATTGAGCCCTGGCGACCTCGTGAGCGTAACCGATCGAGTGCTCGAAGCCGACATGGGCTATGCCTTTACCGCAACCCTCAACGGCCAAAAGCTCTCGCCGGAGGACGCGCAAAACTACAAGGTTCGTGGCAACGAGTCCATAGACTTCTCTGACGGAGAGAACAAGATGGAGGAGTTTACCGCCGACTCCGAGGAGATTAAGCCCTACCTGCGCATGGAGGGCTCTGGCTATTCAATCCAGTACATCTCGCAGTGGGGATACTCGGGTGAGCGGCAGCACCGCGTGGGCAAGCAGTCGGGAGAGACCGCCGACGTGGTTACCAAGGAGCCGCAGGACTGCGTGATTACCTGCCTTGAGCCATCCATCCAAGGAGACAAACAGTACGTTGCGCTCACCTTTGACGACGGTCCCGCCGATCCCTACACGCAACAGTATTTGGACATCCTGCGGGAGCACGACGTAAAGGCAACGTTCTTTAACCTTGGCGACAACACGGAGGCTTATCCCGATCTCGCGCGCAAGGTAGTGGAGGAAGGTCATCAACTCTGCAACCACACCATGGCGCACAACCAGCTTACCGCCGTCGATGCCGCCACCGTTTACAACGAGATAACCCGCTCGGAAAACGCAATAGAAAAGGTAACGGGCGTCCACACCACCCACATTCGCCCTCCCTATGGTGACTTTACCGAGCGCAGCTGGCTTGGGTCGGGAGGTTCCATTACCGCGGCCATACGCTGGAACGGAGACTCCGAGGACTGGAAGACGCCGGGCGTCGAGGCCATAATAAACAACTCTCTAAAGACCCTCCACTCGGGAACCATAATCCTTATGCACGATGGTGGAGGAGAGCGCAACCAAGACGTAGAGGCGCTTCCCCAGCTTATTGAGCGGGTAAAGAGCGAGGGATACGAGTTCGTTACTATATCCGAGCTCATGCGCGCATGCGGAAACATTCCCGAGGACATATGCTCTGGAACGTCGGGCATGCCCGAGGGCGCAACATGGCCGGAGGAGATTCACCCAGACGACCTGGCCGCCGCAGCCGCATCAGCAGGATAAGGGAGGCGGTGACCAGTAGCGTGTATGCAATTGTCCTCCCCGCCCATGCCCCACAGGTATTGCCACTTATCGCCGCGCTGGACACAACAGGTGTGGCAGTGGCAATCGCGGCGGCAAGCGCATTGGTCTCGTTTGTTTGCGTCTGCGTAATATGGAGACTTGTACACGCCACCAAGAAAAAGGTGCAACAAGGCGAGCTCGAGGACAAGGCTGCAACTGGTACCGAGAGCACGCTCACGCACACATATGAGCACCAGACAACAGAGGCCTGCGAGGCTCCAACCAGCAACAAGCCCGAGCAATCCAGCTCAGACACACAGGATGCGTTGGACGACGGCGCAAGCTCTCCGACCGCGGAGGCAGACGAGGTACCCCCTTCCGAGCCAGAGTCAGAATCCAAAGGCGAGGCACAGTCTGCAGGCGAGGCGCAACCCGACCAGGACCCAAGCGCCACCGAGTCCTTTGACTTTAGGGGCTTTTGTCGCGCGCTCCTCCTTTCGCCGGACTTCCTAAAAACGCTCAACGAGATTGTGGAGGACATTCGCGAGCGCAAGAACAAAGGCAACGAGCTGCCTGGAGCAGAGCTCTTTTTACTCTCGCTTCTGGGCGAAGAGAGCCTCTTGTGGAACAACGACGAAAAGAGACCCGAACATGTGGAGCTCGTGCGCCCCAGTCGAAGCGGCGTGCTCTACGTGCGAACAATGTCTTCTGCCATGGAGTACGGCACGTACCTGCGTATTCTGCGCATCGAGGCCGCACTTAACGCACTGAGGTTTTGCAGCGACTACTACAACGACGACCTAGATGGCGTTGGCATGGAAGACCTCTTTAGGGTTTGGCAGCGCACCACGAGCTCTGTGTGTGCGCAGGTGTCCAACGTGGACACTGCCAATTGGTCGTACCTCGCAATGCCCTGGCAGGGTCCGTTTGGTCCCTCCACGGGAGGGGAATGGGCGGTGCGCCACGCACTGTCCGAGGCAATAGAAACGGTGCAGGTGCCCTATAGACTCGAGGCAACGTTTAGGTGCAACGTGTCGGGAGGAGACGTTGCCATAGAGTTTGGCGTTACTCCTCAGCGCGTGTTCCCACGATCCGCCTTTGTGCCGGGACTCGGAATCGTTGCCACCACAAGGCAAATGAGGGAGCGCGAGGCCTCTAAATATGCGGCACGAATGGGCATTCTTCTTGCCAACCACGCATTTCGCGCCTCGTCGCGCATTCAACGCGTCTGGGTTTCCGCCATTCGCGAAACCCCATCCAAGCACGAGTGCATGTACTCGGTATGCATGCGCAGACGCGACTTCTCTCGTCTGCGCATGGCCGCAATCAGCGACCCCTTTGCCTCGCTAAGGAGTCTTGGGGCAATAATGGCGGAAGAGGATGGCGCCCTTAGTCCCGTAACGCCGTGCTTCTATTTGGAGGACGAGCTCTTTTGCCCATCGCGGCGACATGACATTTGGAAGCTGAGCGAACGCGTTCTCCCCGCGCCTGCCACCATGTCGCTTGGTGCCTCGCGCGTGTCGGGCCTTGCTATACACGAGGAGCTGCCTCGCACGCTCGCCGCAGACGAGGTGCTTCGCAACATGGAAAAAGTGTCTAGTGCCAATTCTACCGAACGAAGCGTTCGCACGGTTATGAACGTGGCGCAGAGCACCTCCGACATCTCCGTATGGTCCGCTGCGGAGCGCGTGGCAACAAAGCTCATAGACGGCAGGTTGGACCCGCAAGATGCCGACGCCCTGCACGACGAGCTTGTGGAGGGCGACGCGTTGTCGCGCAGCGTAAGCCAAGCCCAACGCCTGTTGTTTGCACAGCAACCGCACGACGCACTCAAGATTCTGCAAAATGCCGTAAGGGCCATAGACGACCAGGGTTTGTACCGCGACACGGACACACTGGCGTACAGATGCTTTGGAAGCTTTGCGGAGCGCGTCCTATATAACCGCCTATATGCAAACGGCAAGCAGGCCGTGGCGCTTGCTCCAGACGCGTATCTTTCTGCCCAGCTCGCACTCTCGACCATCTACGGCTCATTGCCGCCCGAGGAAGGTGGGAGCATGGAGCGAGCGCTTGCCCATGCGAACACCGCCCTAAGGGTTGCTCCCCTTAGCATCCCGGCACACCTGAGCGTTGCCACCTGTCTGGAGGCCCAACAAGACCTCGAAGCTGCAACAGAGAGACTCAACGAGCTGCTTACCATTGGCTACCAGCCCCAGGGGCTCGCCGTTGCCTACCACCATCTTGCACACATTCACTGGCAGCTGGGCAACAGCGAGGCAAGCCAGGCATGCTTTATGCGTGGCGTAAGCCTCTTTCCCCCACTTTTGCCATACGTTGCCACCGAGCTGCAGCTGTTCCTGGAAATGGACGAAAACGCGTCGCTGCAATCCATGGATCAGGTGGCAATGGAAAAGGCGCTGCGATCCGCGGGAATTCCCGTGGCACCAACCTCGCGCACAACGTACATACTCTACGACGGAGCCACCGCCTCGGTCGACGCAGAGGTATTTCCCGTCGCGCAAGACCTCATGCTTGCCCTCGAGGTCCTGTATGGCGACGACGTGTTCCACGGAATCCGGATGTCGCTCGAGCGCGAGCCCGACCTTTGATACGTGATGCGCCCACGCGCGCACGAGCCCTCGGGCTTTTGTCGCACGCTCAGCGCTCACTACGTTCGCTCACTCGCTTCGCTCGTGATTCGCTGCGACAAAAGCCCGAGGGCTCGCGCGCGTGGAAGTCGCCAGCTGGGTGAGCGCGGGACGGCGCGCCGTCCCGCGCTCAACTAGTAGTTAAGCTCCATCAAACGGGCCAAGGCCACTATGTAGATGACTAGCGCTCTTTTGAGGCTCTCCTCCTGTACGCCCTCATCGGGGCCGTGCTCGGCACCCACCCACTCGGGATGGGAGACGCCTAGCTCGTCGGGACCAAAGGCAACGGCGTGCGCAAAGTGGCGCGCGTAGGTGCCGCCTCCGATGGTTATCGCCTTGCCGTCCTTGCCGGTTATCTGGGCATAGCTGTCGAGCAATGCCTTTATCTCGTTGGATTCGGGTGAGATGTAGAACGGCTTCGCGTCTTCGCTGCTCCGCACCTCACCCCCGCAGCGACGCGCGACGTCGACCACCTGCTGGAGGAGCCTCTCCCCCGTCGTGGACATGGGATAGCGCATGTCCATGGACTGGACAAAACGCGTTACAGAGCCGTCGCGCTCTGTGCACACGGTGCCTCCCACGCACGTAAGGTCCCCAAAGTGATCGTCTGCGCAGGCAACGCCAAGCTCGCGGCCATACGAGTCGGCTAGGAGCAGGCGCTCGAACTCCAGCATGCCTCGCTCCCCCTCGGCGTAAAGGCCACAGTCCAGAAGATAGTCCACCAACATGCCAATGGCATTCTTCGTTCCCTCGGGCAAGGATGCATGCCCACCAACACCCGTCGCGGTTATGCGGCACAGCTCCATACTTCGCTCGTCTGTTCCCGCGGGCTCTACAACAATGCCCTCCCGCGTCTCAAGTTCAGAACCTGACGCACGAACAAGCGCCACGGCCTTGCCAGGCACGGCGTTCGATACGGTTCCTCCCGTAAGGCTTACGATTCGCGGCTCGCTCGCATCCGCGACCTCAAACAACACCTTTGCCGTAAAGTGCCCCTTCTCCCCACATATGAGCGGGAAACAGGCGTCGGGGGTAAAGCAGAAGGCGGGCTCGGGATAATGGCCAAGATAGTAGTCCACGTCCTCCATACCCGTTTCCTCGTTGGCCCCCACAATACAGCGCAGCGTGTAGGGTAGGAGCTCGCCACTCTCCCCCACCAGACGAGCAAAGAAGTGTGCGGCGTAGAGCGAAAGCACGAGCGGACCCTTGTCGTCCAGCACGCCGCGACCTAGTAGATAGCCGTCCTTGCGTGTAACGTGCAAGGGGTCGAAGTTCCACCCCTCGCCAAGAGGCACTATGTCGGAGTGGGCAATGGTGGAAATATAGGTCTCACTGGTACCCTTTAGGTCCGCGTAGCCAATATAGCCTTCGCAGTTATGGGGCGAGAGTCCCAGACGCTCCGCAATATGCAAGGCACGCGTCATTGCCTCGAGCGGCGCCGGGCCAAAGGGCGCGCCTTGCCTGGCATGCTCCTTGTCCTCCACGCTCTCTACCTGTACCAGCCAGTCTATATCGCTAACCACGTCCTCCCATACCTCGTCCACGTAGGCACGTGCCTTGCGCTCAAGCTCCTTGCCCTCTAACATCGTTCAATTTCCTTTCCCTTTGCAACTTGCATAAACTTAGCACGAGTTCATCCGAGAACCTATGATGGCAAGACGTACCGCTTGGGGATACTCCCCTGCGGGTACATTGCGAATGGTGCTCCGCGTAACGGGTCGACCTACTCGCGATGTACCCGATGGGGAGTATCCCCAAGCGGTACGTCTTGCCAGTCCTCGAGCCACATGTCGGCAACAGAGCGCATCTTGTCCACGTCCTGTGATGGATCGTTTGCCCTCACGCCACAGGTAGTCATGCCTACACGACGCGCAGACAAGACCGCTGGCACGATGTCTTCAAACACGAGGCATTCCTCGCAGTCGACTCCCAGGCGGTTTGCCGCTTCCACATAAATGTCGGGGTGGTCCTTTCCCTTGCCCACTTCCACGCCGTACACGCACGCATCAAACAGCTCGTTAACATCCGCATGCCTCATGCTTCCCAACACTTCGGGATCGTTGGTGGTTGCCAATGCGCACGGTATTCCGCAGTCCCTGAGCGCCGTTATGTAGCGTACTGCACCTTGCCTGAGCGCCACGGAGTCGCGGTACAGCTCGCGCCCCATGCGATTCCACTCGTCGCAAATCTCCTCGACCGACTCGCTAAGGCCGTACTTGTCTATAGTGTAACGCGCGCCGTCCACAAACCCGAGGGCCGAAAGCCTCCGCGGATACTCCTCCGTGTATTCCAGGTTCCGTTGGCTCAAAAACGCAATGTCCACCTTATGCCAAATTCCTGCCGTGTCGGCCAAGGTGCCATCGAAGTCGAATATGGCCGCACGAGCCTGCAATGGCCAGAGGGCTTCAAGAGCCTTGCTCATGAGGTCCGTCCTCCCCTTATGTGTAAACCTAAAAAAGAAGGCGGTGCCGAAGCACCGCCTCCGAGTCGCCTAGCAAGCTAGATTGTACGCTAAATCTAGATCTTACGGACGTTGGAAGCCTGAAGCTTTCCATTTTGCCCGGTGGTGATATCAAACTCAACAGCCTGACCCTCATCGAGCGTCTTGTACCCGTCCATCTGAATCTCGCTAAAGTGAACGAACAGATCGTCGCCATCTTCGCGGGAAATGAAGCCGTAGCCCTTGTCGCCATTGAACCATTTAACAGTACCTTGAGCCATTTCGTGCCTTTCTTTCTTCGTCCCGTAGGACAAAACGTTGCGCAAAAGCGCGATACCCTGTGGCCGTCCGACCACGAACGGTATATTACCCCAATGCCAGCGACTCCAAACCGCCAATCTTAATCTCTCCGCTGCCAGACAAATTCTTGACTAAAATACCATGATTGTGATACTTCCCTTAAAATCACCTTTGTAGTATAAGGTCCATCATCCCCCGGCCTGTTTCTGTAACGGTTCTGTGCCTTTAAAGAGCACCACTTGTAGCCAGACCAAACTGCTAGAATGCACATGCTTGAATAACAGGAACCAAGGAGGGTCAATGTACAAGGTTCACTGCATCAACAACATTGCAAAAGTCGGCACCGACGCACTAGGCGAAAACTTTTGCCTAAGCGACGATGCCGCAAGCGCCGACGCCATAATGGTGCGCAGCGCCAACCTGCACGAGATGGAGTTTGCGAGCAACCTGCTTGCAATCGCGCGCGCAGGAGCGGGTGTAAACAACATTCCGTTGGACCGTTGCGCAGAACAGGGCATCGTGGTGTTTAACACCCCCGGCGCCAATGCCAACGGCGTTAAGGAACTCGTAATAGCCGGCATGCTGCTGGCCGCACGCGACATCTGCGGCGGCATAGACTGGGTGGAGCGCCACTACGACGACCCCAACGTTGGCACACTTGCCGAAAAGGCCAAGAACCGCTATGCGGGAACCGAGCTAGCCGGCAAGACGCTTGGCGTCATTGGCCTGGGCGCAATTGGCGCCATGGTGGCAAACGCGGGCCGCAGCCTGGGCATGCATGTTTTGGGATACGATCCCTACCTCTCCGTTAAGTACGCCTGGAGCCTGGACCGCCACGTACGTCACGTAAACGACCTCAAGGATATCTGGGCTAACGCCGACTACATAACCATTCACGTACCCGCCACCAAGGCCACGCGCGGAATGATTAGCCGCGAGGCAATTGCCGCCATGAAAGACGACGTGGTGGTGCTCAACTACGCACGCGACGTGCTGGTGGACGAGACGGCCATGGCGGAGGCACTGCAGGAGGGCCATGTGGCGCGCTACATGACCGACTTTGCAAACGACAACTCCACGCAAATGGCACGCGCCATAGTTACCCCGCATCTGGGCGCCTCGACCAAGGAGGCTGAGGACAACTGCGCCATTATGGCCGCAAACGAGATTCGCGACTTCCTCATAAACGGCAACATACAGAACTCCGTTAACTACGGCGACGTAGACCTGGGTCCCATAACCACACCCATGCGCCTGGCCGTGTTCCACAAAAACGTTCCCGGCGTAATTGGGGCCATAACCTCTGCCGTCTCCTCCGCGGGCGTAAACATAGAGAACATGACGGACAAGAGCCGTGGCGACTACGCCTATTCGCTGCTGGACCTCTCTGGCACGCTCGAGCAGAGCACTGTGGACTCCCTTACCAACGTGGATGGAATCTTCCGCGTAAGGGCAATCCTCAAGTAGCGACCCAGCCCGTATGGGCAAACGTCTTTGAAAGGAATTACATGTATAAGGTTCACTGCATGAATCGCATTTCGCAGGCTGGCATCGATCAGCTCTTTGGCACCTTTGCGCCTGCTCAGGGCCTCGAGGACGCCGAGGCAGTAATGGTGCGCAGCGCCAACATGCACGACGAGGTATTGCCCAAGGACCTCCTGGCAATCGCGCGCGCAGGCGCCGGAGTAAACAACATCCCCATCGATCGTTGCACTAAGAACGGCATAGTTGTGTTCAACACCCCCGGCGCCAATGCAAACGGCGTTAAGGAGATGGTGATTGCTGGTATGCTGCTGGCCTCTCGCGACATCCTGGGCAGCGCCGCTTGGGTACAGGAGCATGCAGACGACGAGGACGTGGCAAAGGCCGCCGAAAAGGCAAAGGCACAGTTTGGCGGCGTAGAGATTGCCGGCAAGACGCTTGGCGTCATTGGCCTGGGCGCAATTGGCGCCATGGTGGCAAACGCGGGCCGCAGCCTGGGCATGCACGTTTTGGGCTACGACCCCTACCTCTCCGTTAAGTACGCCTGGAGCCTAGACCGCCACGTGCACGCCGTGCGCAACATGGGCGACATATTTGCCGAGGCAGACTTTATTACCATTCACGTTCCCGCCAACGACAAGACACGCCGCATGATTGGTCGCGACCAGATTGCCCAGATGAAGCGCGGCGTAGTGGTCCTAAACTTTGCACGTGACGTTCTGGTGGACGAGTCTGCCATGGCGGATGCGCTTAAGTCGGGCCATGTGTCACGCTACGTAACCGACTTTGCCAACCCCCTTACCACGCACATGCCCAACGCGATTGTTACCTCGCACCTGGGCGCATCCACGGTCGAGGCGGAAGACAACTGCGCGGCCATGGCCATCTCGGAGCTGCGCGAGTACCTGCTTTCGGGCAACATTACCAACTCCGTCAACTTTGGCGACGTTGACCTCGGACCCATAGAGACCGACGAGCGTATTGTGGTGCTTCACAGCAACGTTCCCAACATGATCGGGCAGTTCTCCCAAATACTTTCCGACGCCAAGCTCAACATAGAAAACATGGCCAACAAGCGTCGCGGCGAGGTTGCCACCACACTGCTGGAGACCAGCGGCACGTGGGACGACGAGGTTATAAAGAGGATTGCAAAACTCGACGGCGTGTTCCGCGCACGCATGATTCCAGGCAGGTAAGCAAGCGTTATGTCGCTGGCTCTATCCATCCAAAGCTTCGCTGAGTTTGTCATCCTTGCGCTGGCCATACTCGCGCATGTTCTAATTCATCGCAGGGCGGGCAAAGACCTTAGTGTCTCATCCGTAGTCTGGGCAACCTTGCCCGCCCTGCTCTTGCTCTTCCTGGGCATCTGGGGTCAGATGGGACTCCTAGAGGGACCTTCCGACTCGTCTTCTGCCCAGCTATCGTTGCTTATAATAGGCATTTGCGGGATCGTTTCGCTCTTGCGAAACAGAATCTGGAGCCTATGCGAAAAGCTCCCAGTTCCAGCGCGCATTGCGCTTGGCGCGGCACTTGCCATAGTAATTCTTGTACTACCGCTCTTTATTATAGAGACGCCCTACAACAACCTTATGACCAAGTCACTTCCCAGCCACGCCTGGCTGGAGGCGCTCATATGTGGCCTCGTTCTTGTGGCTCTCTATTTTTTGGGGCAACGTCATGCGTGGACCTGCACCTTTGGCATCGCTGCATTTGCCCTCATTGGTATCGCACAATACTTTATTAAGACCTTCAAGAACGCTGCCATACTGCCCACCGACCTCTATGCGCTTGGCACGGCAGCAGCTGTGAGCAACGAGTATGTGTTCTCTCTCAACGAGTTCGCACTGCGTGGCCTTGCCTATACGGCACTCGCCATCTGCGCCCTTTCGCTCGTCCGTCCTCCAGAGCCCGCCCTCACAACGAGCGCTCGCAAGCGCTCCGTGGCCATAAACACGTCGGCGGGAGTCCTTTCGTTCTGCCTCCTTGTTGCCGTGGTTACAATTCCCAGCTACATGGGGCAACTCGGACTCAAGATGGAGTACTGGTACACGATTGACTACTACATGAAGCAAGGCTTTATTCCCACGTTTGTGGCTGTGCAACAAGATATGCCCATCCATGTTCCCAACGGCTATTCCGACCAAGAGGCCAGCGAGATTTTGGCAGCCCATGCGGAGCACTACCGCACGACTGCGGCTTCTAGCGAGGAGCATGCGAAGACCACGGGGCAGTTTGACCACCTACGCCCAACTGTTATAGCCATTATGAACGAGTCGTTTTGCGACATGTCCATATTCGACGACCTGCAGGCGGGCTATAAGGGACCGGAGTACTTTAAGAACGGCCTTAACGACACGCTATTACGCGGCAGGCTCAACGTATCCGCCTATGGTGGGGGTACCTGCAACTCTGAGTTCGAATTCTTAACTGGCAACTCCATAAGCTTTGTGGGCGCGGGCAAGTACCCTTATTCCATCTACGACTTTGCCAAGGTGGATGCGCTTCCCAACAGCTTTAAGAACTTGGGCTATACGACCACCGCAATTCATCCCAACTACCCCAGCAACTGGAACAGGGACGAGATTTACAAGCATATGGGCTTTGACACCTTTTTGTCCATAGACGACTTTGGGGGTGTTCCCGACTGCGAGGTAGACAAGGTTACGCCCAACGAGCCTCACAGCGAGGTGTTCCACAGTGGCGTGAGTGACAAGGCAACATACGACCGGGTGTTGCAGCTGCTTAAGGACAACGAATCGCCTCAGTTTATCTTCGACATAACCATGGCAAACCACGGCTCGTACGACCAGAAGAACTTTTCTGCCAAATACGCGCTTGACTACCATCCGGCAAACTACGACGGCGAGATTGAAGACGAGTTCCTAAACGAATACCTCTCCTGCATCAAACGTTCGGACGAGGACCTAAAGGACTTTATTGCGCAGCTTCGCGAGTTGGACAGGCCGGTAGTGCTCGTGTTCTTTGGTGACCACCAACCTGGCTTTTCCTGGACGTACAACGACCTCTGGTATGCCAACGAACCCGAGGACGTGCATGCACGCAGAATCTATTGCACGAACTATGTGGTGTGGGCAAACTACGACGTTGGGGGATACGCGCCCAAAAACGCAGACGAGGAGATAAGCCTCGACATGCTCGCGGCCAGGACGCTGGACGCAATTGGCGCCCCTACCACCGACTACCAGGCGGCTCAACTGGACATCCGCAACTCCATTAGGGCTCTTTCCACCAAGAGCTACCTTGGTGCGGACAACAAATGGTATACCTTTGGCTCCGACTCTGCATACACCAAAGACTACGACGACCTTGCAAAGATTGAGTACCTCAACTTTGCCACCAAGGTCGTGTAGACTGCGGACTGATAAGCGCCGCATTTCGAGATGGACCAATCAAGGGGGAGTACCCCTCCTGATAGGAACCTATCAGGAGGGGTACTCCCCCTTGATTGGTCACTCCCTCTTACTTGTGCAGCTCTCCCCTGTCTGGCACCTCCGCCTTCTTGAGCATGCCGGTCCCAATAACCACAAGGGGTATGTAGAGCACGATAATCGTTAGGTAAAGGAAAATGGTGGGCAGTGCCTCTTCGCCAGTGGTTACGTAGTTTGTCTCCACGCTTTCGCCCATAAGGCCAATGAGCACTACCATAAGCAAAAAGTTGCTAAAGGCATGTAGAAGCGCTGGCCCCACCACACTTCTGGTTTGCACCACAAGCGCGGCAAAGAAGTAGCCTAGCATACCCGTTTGCATAATCTTAAGAAACGCCTGACTCACCTGTAGGGGGTCGGTCCAAACGAGCGCTCCCCAATCCACATGGGCGATTCCAAATACTAACGCCGATAGGATTACGGCAATATATAGGCCACGCCTGCTCTTGCCGCTCACGTCCATAAACCCGCCCAGAAGAAGGCCTCGGAACATCCCCTCCTCCGAAAAGCCAATGGCAAGGCAGAACACAAAGGTCCATAGCAGGCGTACCGGCCAGTTATCTGCCAGCACAAACTGGTTCTCTTGCAGAATGCCAACAAGATCTAGCGCAAAAAGGGCTCCGCTTACGGCAAGCAGCCACCACCCCTTCTTAAGCGCCGTTCCCACTATGGACGCATTGACCGTTAGCAGCCGCTTTCCGCCCAACGCAAGTATTCCCACCGCGGTTCCCACACCCAGTCCGAGCGTGGCGCAAAGCTCTGCTGCATCTGGGCCGAGCCCCAAGCCAATAAGGTATCCAAACACCTCAAACACGACGCCAAGAGCAATAAACAAGAAAACGAGTGCAAGTGTTATACCTGGCACACGGCCCTTCTTGGAGGCGGGCGCTGCTGGTGTTGGCGCCATAGGCATGCGTTCAGACGGCAAGAACTCTACGTCAATACCAGGGGGAGGAATGGGCAGGCCCTCTAAGACGGCTTTATCTTTGGGCAGCATGGCAGATCCCATGGGACTCCCACAACGTTGGCAGTATTTTGCCGTATCGTCTACTTCTGCGCCGCAATCCTTGCAATACATGGATACACACCCCTGAACCGTTGTTTTGAACAGTATAATTGATTAAGGTGTACCACCTGCTCTAAGTCGATTGGAGAGACTATGAACGTACTGCTCGTATACAACGATGGCATCGTTGAGTCCTTTGACACCAAAGACGACATGTCCCAGGAATACACGCATGCCAGACTGTCTACATTCGTCGAGGAGGCGGACGAGGGCCACAATCGCTACGAGATTGGCATCGATCTCATTCCCATTATCCACTCCAAGAGTCGCGACCTCCCCACCATCCGCCGCATTTGCTCCACCACCTTTATCTCCGACTATCATCACAGCTCGCGCCCGTCCATAGACGTCGTGTGTCGCATGATTACGGGCCTCAAGCAGCTCGTCGTAAACGGCTATCCCGTATGGCAAGGCGAGCCTGAGCCGTACCTTTCGGACGAGTCCTACGCCAACGAGACTTCCGAGGGCCGCATCTAGCACAAGTTGGAACTGGAACTCCGGCCACGGACAGGGGACAGTCCCTTAGTTGTGATTTCTGCAAAATCACAACTAAGGGACTGTCCCCTGTCCGTGGTCCCCTTTTGAGGTTCCCCCACCTCTCCCCTGTCAACATACGGTTTCGATTTCCCTGCTCAACAAATACGCTCCTTGTACCTGCGCTATAGTGCAAAACACTGTTCTGGTGCGTTGCGCCGAGACCTACCAAGAGGAGACGTTATGAAAATCGGATGCGTCAAGGAGATCAAGAACAACGAGTTTCGTGTGGGCCTTACCCCAGACAACGTAAAGAGCTACGTTGCAGCAGGCC
>CADBDT010000045.1 GCA_902793465.1 uncultured Coriobacteriaceae bacterium
TCCCTGTAGCATTTCCTAACAAAAAAGCCCCCCGTTCTGGGGAGCCTTGCAAACATGGTGCCCGAGGTGGGACTCGAACCCACACGTCTTTCGACAAAGGTTTTTGAGACCTCCGCGTCTGCCAATTCCGCCACTCGGGCTTGAGCACAGAGAGAATATAGCACAGTTGGGGAAAATCGACAAACAGACGAGGCGGCCCGCAAATAGGGGATAGTCTTCGGGCGGCGGTTCGCCGCAATCCCATGTAAACAAAATGCACGCCATTGCGTGTAGACAGCGGGTGTTGTACGTAATGGCGCACATTTGCTACGCCAGATATGCCGCAAACGCACATTTTTGCGCATAGTCGATTCTCACTACCCGCACCCGCGTGCATCTGGGGCGCTGTTCGCAACGGAAATGCACGCCATTGCGTACAGTTGGGGGCGACGCCACGCACCCGCGTGCATCTGGGGCGCTGTTCGCAACGGAAATGCACGCCATTGCGTATAGTTGGGGCAACACTGCGCATCCCCATGCATTTGGAGTACCGCACGCAAGCTACGTGCTTGCAAACACGATTCTGTTGTAGTCCGATTCCGGGTAGCACGTTTGCAGCACTATGCCCTTCTTCCCAGAGAGTTGCATTATTTCGTCGTAGTAGCTGTCTTTGGGGTAGTTGAACACCTCGGTCACTTTTGCCTGCCTACCGTTTACCGTAACTACGTCTCCTGGAACGAGTCCGAGTATCTGCTGGCCAATTTCGGACCAGTCGTGCGTAATGTAGTAGTTGTCCGCCCACTCGGTAAGGCTGCCGTCGTCCTTGGCGTCGGTGGTTCCGTATTCCTTGGCGGCAGTCCATGGGCCAAAGGACGCGGGCTCGCGGTCGCCAACCAAAACCTCCACCTTGCGTGACGTTACGTACGCCTCAAACCACACGCTTAGGCAAAGCTCGCTCGATCTCTTGGCGTATCCTACGGCATCTTCCACCAGTTTTGTCCCTATGGAAGCCTCGAAGGATGCCATGCGTGGGGGCTCTGGGGGCTCAGGTGTCTTGGCGCCACAGCCAAAGAGCACGAGCGGAAGGACAAGCAGTAACGCAAGGAGCCTTTTCATGGCGTGCACATCCTCTCTCCATATTGATACTTGCCAAAGCAAAGAACACACGCTAACATACCACATTGTGTAAAGCGGGACTAAGCGTCCCCACCTACGCGGCGCCTTGTGCAGCTGCCTGGTCAGACTATAATACGACACCTTTGTGTCCCTCTCGCTGTTGCGTGAGTATGTCTCCCCGGCTGTCCATGGCGCGGGGATTTGTTGTTTTTGCGGCATGCCGCAACGTTTGCGACGAACAACCGTCGCACAGGAAGGAAGGTGTAGAAGATAGCCAAGAACGAGGGTCCTCGCATAAACGAAGAGATTACTTCGCGTACGTGCCGTCTAATAGGTTCGGACGGAACGCAGCTCGGTCTTTTTGGCATCCGTGACGCACTGCGCATTGCAGACGAGCAGAACATGGATCTGGTGGAAATTGCACCGAATGCCGAGCCACCGGTTTGCAAGGTAATGGACTATCGCAAGTACAAGTATGAGCAGGATCGAAAGGCCAAGGCCGCACGCAAGAAGCAGGTGCGCGTTGAGGTCAAGGAGATGAAGTTCCGTCCCAAGATTGACGTGGGTGATTACGAAACAAAGAAGAACCACGTTATGCGTTTCCTGCGCAAGGGTGCACGCGTAAAGATTACCATTATGTTCCGCGGTCGCGAGATGGCTCATCCCGAGCAGGGTCTTATGGTGCTTGACCGTCTTGCGGAGGACCTGCGTCCCTACGCCACAGTTGAGCAACAACCCAAGATGGAGGGTCGCAACATGCACATGCTCGTCGCTCCCATAAAGGGCGCCTTCGACGGAGAGGGTGCCAACCAGAGCGGCGCGGCGCGTAAGAACGGAAAGAAGGAGAACTAGTTATGCCCAAGATGAAGACACACAAGGGATCGGCAAAGCGGTTCCGTCGTACCGGCACTGGCAAGATTATGCGTGCCAAGGCCTTTAAGAGCCACATCCTTACCAAGAAGTCGCCCAAGCGTATCCGCGGCTTCCGTAAGGAGGCCGAGCTCGCCAAGGGCGACGCAAAGGTCGTAAGCCAGCGCATGGGAAAGAACTAGGCGCCGCGGCGTTCTGGGCACTATTTTAGGAGTTGATTAGATATGGCACGTATTAAGCGCGCAGTTGCCGGTCGTAAGAAGCGCAACACACTGGCCGAGCGTTCAAAGGGTTATTACGGTGTTCGTTCGCGTACCTTCCGCGGTATGAAGGAGCAGGTACAGCACTCTCTCCAGTACCAGTATCGCGATCGCCGCAACAAGAAGCGCGACATCCGTTCGCTGTGGATTCAGCGCATCAACGCCGCCGCTCGCATGAACGGCCTTTCCTACAGCCGCTTTATGCATGGTCTCAAGCTTGCTGGCGTGGAGCTGGACCGCAAGGTGTTGGCCGCCATTGCATACGAGGACGAGAAGGGCTTCGCCGATCTTGCCGCTGTTGCAAAGAAGGCTCTTGACGAGGAGTAGCGTGGTATAAATCGCCTGCATAGCAGGCGGAAAACCACAAACAGGGGACAGTCTCTTAGTTAGGGACTGTCCCCTGTTTTTTGTCCAACCTGGAACTATTAAGAGGGGTACTCCCCCTTGATAGGTTACCTTAAAGAAGTGCCAGATCCGCTGGGCGGCCCAGAAAGCAGCCGCGCGCAGTTCCGCAGCTATGCGAGGACTGTTTGAGCACGGCGCTTTCTGGGCCGCCCAGCGGATCTGGCACTTCTTTAGGGGCAAGATTGGTAGGGCTACTCTCCTGGATGCGGGAAGTGGGGATGCTGCTCCTCGAACTTTTCGGCCTCTTCTGCGAACTCGGGATCCTGTGGCGTTACGAGCTCGTCTGCCCCGGTGCTCGGATTGTAATGATGCAGAAGCACGGGCTGGAAGAGGCGAAGACGTAGGGCAAAAAGGATGGACGAAACAACGAGGATGCAGAAGATAAAGATCCTTGGCACGACCTCAACCTGGGTCATCATAACCGACCCCACGCACAGCACGGCGGTCCATGCATAAATAAAGAGCACTGTCTGCCTCTGATTAAAGCCCTCGCTCATAAGGCGATGATGAATATGGCCCTTGTCTGCCTGTCCTATGCTCACGTGCGCGCGGCCGCGCCGCACGATTGCCGAAAACGTATCGATAATGGGGATGCCAGCAATTACGAGCGGAATAAGGATCGAGGTAAGGCCTGCTATGCGCTGGACCGACATAAGCGATATGCATCCAAGCGCAAAGCCAATAAGCAGGGACCCGGAGTCTCCCATAAAGATGGAGGCAGGGTTAAAGTTGTAGCGCAGGAATCCCAGCGTGGCTCCAGCTAGTACGAGGGCAAACGCGGCGGCATCCAGATGCCCTGCCATGGTGGACACAATCCACATGGTAATGCTGGCTATGCAGGCAATTCCCGCTGCGAGTCCGTCGAGCCCGTCGATGAGGTTAAATATGTTGGTATAGGCAACAAGATAAATTACGGTAATGGGGAAGGCCACCCATCCGAGCTCGATTCCCTCGTTGGTAAAGGGGTTTACCACCACGTCTATAACCAAACCACCCGATACGGTAATGCATGTACCCAGAATTTGTCCAAGCAGTTTTTGCTTTGGGGTAAGGGTGCGGATGTCGTCTATAACGCCGGTTAGAAACACCACCGAAAGGCCAAGGAGGATTCTTGGGTAGTCGAATCGCATGCCAAAGGGGCCGATAAGCGATAGGAGATGTGGCCATCCAAAAGCAGAGGCGCCCAGCTCTCCCAAAAGTATGCTTGCGACGATGGCAAGAAAGATGGCGATTCCACCCATGCGAGGTATGGGCTTACGATTGATCCTGCGTGCGCCCGGCTGGTCCACCGCTCCTGCGCTCCAGGCTACCCTACGCGCCAGGGGAGTGGCTAGCAGCGCAATTATTAGGGAGCAGGCAAAGAGCAAGACAAATGGCCCCCACCACTCAATCATGTTCGTGCTCCCCCCGTGCCATTAAACCCAGTGTCTTAGTACGGACTTGGTCTGCTGTCATATCCTTCTATTATTTTTCCCGCAACGCTTGGATGTCAAGACTGTTTCTACGGGGACAAACGACGTAAGATAGAACCAGCGTCCCCCGTGGTGCAAATTGGGTGAACCGACAATGTTTGTTTGGGAGTCCATATCTCGTGCTTAGTACAGGTATCCTTCCTTGTTGAGGAAGCTGGAAAAGGCGTCGAGGACACCCACCTGTTGAGAGGTGGGTTCATTAGAGCATATGCGGGGGGCGTGTTTTTTGTCTAAAAGGCGGGTTCGAGCACGCCCGTTGCGTCGAAGGCGGGAACGAAGCTTTCCGAAACCGTGCCTCCCTGTTGCCACCAAAGATGCTCGAAGCCGAGGTCGTCGGCATGGCATAATACCAGCTCGTACTCCTCTTCGCTCAGGCTGTGCGAAAGCGGGCCGCCGGCGTCTCTGCATCTCTCGTTGGGCGTGTACTGGTTCATTACAGAAAGATCCACCTCGTTTTGGCACATGTCCCACACCATATCCAGCACAGCGCAGGAGTCCTCCACGTGGGCGGGCAGGACCAGATGGCGCACTATAATGCCGCGCAACATTGCACCATCGTCCGCAAGCTGTCGGCCGCCGTGCCTGCGCAGCGATAAGAGCATCTCCTGCAACGCTCTCTTGGCAACAGCTGGGTAGTCGCCTGCGCCCGAAAGCTCTTTTGCCACGGCGGCTGAGGCGTACTTAAAGTCCGTGAGCCATATGTCTATTGTTCCGTCGAACGCCCGTATGAGGGAGTCGAGCTCGTAGCCCGAGGTGTTGCAGACAAAGGGAAGAGACAAGCCCATCGCGCGTGCGCGCTTTGCGGCCCTGGCAACGTGGGGTGCGTAGTGCATGGGCGTTACCAGGTTGATGTTAAGGGCGCCTTGCTGCTCGAGCTCCAACATCATGTGCGCAAGTCGGTCTGTGCTGACCTCGATTCCGGTGCCCTCATGCGATATTTGATGGTTTTGGCAAAAGACGCATTTGAGGGGGCATCCCGAGAAGAAGATTGCCCCCGAGCCGGCCTCTCCCGAGATCGGAGGTTCCTCCCAGTAGTGCAAAGCGCTGCGCGCCACTCTTAGGCGTGCGTCGCAGCCGCATGTACCAGCCTTGCCGTCGGTGCGTCGCGCGCCGCATTGGCGGGGGCAGAGGTTGCAGTTGGTGTATGTGTCCATAGATAGTTCCATGGGCTTACTGTAGCACAGGTGGGGCTCGGCTTGGTTGGCCACTGAGCGCCGAACTCGCTTGTCCCGCTCGTGTGTTGCGCCCACGGGGCGCGCGTTGCGGCAGCCAGACTTCTCCCGCACGCTCAGCGCTCACTGCGCTCGCTCGCTCGCTACGCTCGCGATTCGCTGCGGGAGAAGTCTGGCTGCCGCAACGCGCGCGTGGAGTTCGCGGCGGGATGGGGTCGGCCGCCTCCCGCACGCTCAGCGCTCACTGCGTTCGCTCGCTCGCTACGCTCGCGATTCGCTGCGGGAGAAGTCTGGCTGCCGCAACGCGCGCGTGGAATTTGCTTAGGTTAGGTGGGCGAGCGCCATGCTTAGCACCATGGGGGCCCAGGCGGCAAAGTGGTCGGGGCTATTTGCAAGCTCCGCGGCCAGCTCGTCTATGCCCGTCCAACGCACCTCATCGACCTCGCTCGGGCTGGGCTGCACCGTTCCCTCTATGCTTCCCACAAGAACGTGGTCGTATTCGTGCTCGCAGAGTCCCTGCGGAAACACTGCCCGGTAGGCAAACGCACCTATTTCGTGGAGCTTGTTTGCCCCACAGCCAAGCTCTTCGTAAAGTCTCCTACGCGCGGCGTCAAGAAGCTCTTCGCCGTCCCTCGGATGCGAGCAGCAGGAGTTTGCCCACAGGCCTGCAGAATGGTACTTTGCCTGTGCGCGGCGCGACAAGAGCAGTTGAGTACCGTCTGGCGTCGCGCGCACGAGCACGACGGAAAAGGCGCGATGGAGCAGCCCTTCCGTATGAGCCTGCCACTTGCTTGCGACGCCGGTCTGCCGGTCCAGGCCGTCAACGAGAATCAGGGAGTCGTTCTTGGCAGGGTCTGCAGCCATGGCCTCCGTAACAAACGAATCCATAGTTTGGTCCTCTCTGCGCTCTTCTAAACCACGACGGACATGGAAATCATAACATGGTAGCTATTCTGGCGTCAGTCGGGTATGGCCGCGACCTTTGCTTCCACAAACCATTTGCCCCGATACGTGTCGAACCACAGATAGGTGGTCTGGCCTCCCACGCGCACCGTGTAGCGCATGCCGGTGCCGCCCGTCTTAAGGCTGTGTGCCTGCCTGGCGTCGAGGACCTTGTCTATGTGGTAGCGCACGCCCGTGTCCCACACTATGGTAAGCGGCGTGACCTTTCCCTCCGTGTTCGTAGACGAGATGACCTCCACGTACTTTTTTTGGCGACTTGCAATTCCCCTCATCCGGACTCATCTCCTTTATGCAAAGTAGCTCACGGGGTGTACCACGTTGTCTTTTTGGGCGTCAATTGCGGAGAGCCTCCCGTCGCTCAGCTCCGACAGACGTCGTACCGCATGGTTGCCAAATCGCGCACGGAGTCCGTCTATGGTCTGGTCCAGCTCCAGTTCGCGCTGGCGTTTCTGTTCGATTCCAAACACGTCCAGTTGGGTCCACGTGTTTGCGGGAACGAGGTTGGAGGCCCTTACTCCAAGTGCCCGCGCCTTGTATCCGTGGGCAAAGTCCCAGCCCTCGCACACGAGCCGCGCTGCGGTTTTGCAGATCTCGCGGGTAAGCTGAGTCGGCCGTTCCAGCGTGGTTTGCCTGCTGGCTCCCGAAAGCGTATGGGCGTCGCGCGCATAGGCCGATACGGTCCTTGCGGCCAGGCCGTGGGCCCGCAGGCGTTGTGCCACCGACTCTCCCATAAGCCATACGACCTGCCGCGCCGTTCGCTCGTCGCAGACGTCAAAGGGCGTGGTTATGCCGTTGCCAACGCCCTTGACCTCGTGCTCTATGTCGCCGCGCGTTGGCACGAACGGTCTTACGGGCGCGTTGTCCAAGCCCCGCGCGAACGACTGGAGCACCTCACCCATCTTGCCGAGCAGCCGCTTTATTGCGTAGTCGTCGGCACGGGCAAGCTCGCCAATGGTGTATATGCCGTTGGCGTTAAGCTTGCGCCCTGTTGCAGGCCCCACATACAGAAGCTCCCGCACCGCTGCAGGCCAAACGAGGGCTTCCATGTTTTTGGGTGTTATTACGGTAAGACCGTCGGGCTTGTCGTAGTCCGATCCAAACTTGGCAAAGATCTTGTTCCACGACAGGCCCACGCTTACCGTGCAGCCAAGCTCCATAGGCATGCGCTCGCTTATCTCCCGTGCAACGAGCTCGGCCGAGCCGCCTGCAAGGCTTACGCTGTTGGTAACGTCGAGCCATGCCTCGTCGAGCCCAAACGGCTCCACGAGGTCGGTGTACTGGTTGTACAGCTCCCGTGCCCGACGGGAATATGCCATGTAGAGGCCGTAGCGAGGGGGTACCACAATGGCATCGGGACAAATGCGACGCGCCTCGTTGAGGGTCATGGCCGTCTTTATGCCACGTCGTTTGGCGGGGTAGGAGGCCGTGAGCACTATGCCATGGCGCGACTCCTCGTCTCCGCCCACCACCAGCGGTTTTCCACGCAGGGAGGGGTTCTCGGCCATCTCCACCGAGGCGTAGAAGCAGTTCATGTCTACATGCAAAATCCTGCGATGCGCATCCACCGTACGGCTCCCTTATACTCGAACCTGTGTTCGTAAACAAGTATGGCACGACAACCGGACACAAATTGCGTGGCGGCGAGCGGCGGAGCGTTGTTGCAGGTGCGTCACGAAAGTCACACGGCATGTTCGGGTGCATGAAGGTTCATATGGAGGCCCGGCAGTCTACCCCCAAGCAATGACAGACCCGCGGGGCGCCATGGAAAGCAGCCGCGCGCAGTTCCGCAGCGAAGCGAGGGGCAACCAACAAGGTTAGGGGAACTCAACTCGCGCGAGGAGCGAAGCGACCGCGTGTGCAGTCTATGTGCGAGGACTGTTTGAGCACGGCGCTTGTCCATGGCGCCCCGCGGGTCTGTCATTGCTTGGGGGGGCGGGTTCGACAGAGCGTGGTCCATGTGGCCGTGCACTTTTGTATAGCTTGTATACTAATTGGAGCAACGGGATTGCAAGACAAAGTAAAGGAGCAAAACATGCGAAAGCGACCTCTCCGTCTTGCCAAGGGCGTATCGAATCTCGAACTGTTTTACGACCTCATCTTTGTGTATGGCATTAGCGTTGTTACGTCGCTTTGCCATCAGATCGAGGGCGGCTTTCTGGACTGGGGCATATGGCTCATCTACCTGTTTTCGTTTCTTGTTATCCTGCAGATCTGGTTTTCCACTACGTTGCTCATGAACCGCTATGGCGACCGTTCCATGCCCGAGTGCGTGGGGCTCTTCGTGAACATGTTTTTGCTCTACTTCCTCGTTAACGGCGTACGCACCAACTGGCACGAGACGTCGCTTGTGTTCAACCTCACGTGGGCAGGCATTTTGGTAAGCCTCGCCGCGCAGTGGCTCATAAAGCTCCGTACCTACACGAACCTCGACGAGGTGGACCAACGCATCATGCGAAGGTCTGCCGCTCTCCTTGCAGTTCAGGCCCTTCTGGCTCTTGTGGCCGCGCTGCTGCCCGACGGTCCCAGCGAGGCGATGTCGTGGGTTACGCTTGTATTTGGCATGGTCGCTTGGAGGCAATCCAGCTACTATCGAAAGAAGCCCGGGCGCTTCGACCACGTAGCCGAACGATGCGCGCTGCTCACCATAATTGCGTTTGGCGAGATGATCGTGGGGATCTCCGCATACATCCAAAACATGTCGTCCGTCTGGTATCCCATCGGCGTGTTTACGCTTGCCGTGGGGCTCTTTCTGATTTACATCTTTGAGCACGACCATATGCTCGATCACCACGCAAAGACCGACGGCCTTACCTACATGTTCATCTCGTCGTGGCTTATTGTTGTGATTGGCAACTTAACCGTTGCAGTTGAGTACATGCCCATGGAAGAGGTCGACTTTATGCCCAAGAGCATTTACCTGTCTGGTTGCCTTGTGCTGTACCTTATGACCTCCTTTTTGTTGGGCAGATACAACAAGCCCGAGTATCGCTATTCCATACGCTACATCGTGGGCAGGATAGCTGTGTGCGTGCTCATAGTGGTCGTGGGGTTTGCCACAAGCTTCGATCCCGCGATAGGCTTGGGCTGTCATGTGGCTGCCGTATGGGTGGCGTTCGGCTACGAATGGGTGCTTTGGCGCAGGCGAACGCACCTCGTGGCAATTGGTAGGTCGTTGGGCCTGACCTACGAGGAGATGGAAGACGCAGGCTACTCCTATTCCTCGGCAGAAGGCCGAAAAAACATAAGGGAAAAGGTCTCTGAGCAAGAGTAATGGGCCGCTGTCTGGACTCTTAGTAGTGCTGGGGCCTCCGAGCTCGAGACCAGCGGTAAAACGTCACAAAAGCCATGCGACGTATTCGGATGCGTCTGCCTGGACCCTGTTCCTAAACAAAGACCAAAACCTGGAGGCGCGCCCTCGTCATATTACACGCCTCTTTGATGGCCCGTGGAGACGAACGCTTGCGGGCCTCCCGCGAGAATCGTTATGGCGGGGTGCCTCGCTTGTCGGAAGGCGTTGCAAATGTGTACATTCTTCGCGACACCGTTCCTCGCCAACAGGTATTTTGCAGACAGGCGCCCGAAGAATGTACACCTGCTATTTTACGAGGTGTACATTCTTTGGGTAGCATTTTGCAAAATACCTGTTGGCAACCGAAGACCGCCAAAAGAATATACACTTTTGAACGCACTGCAGGGCGACGGAGCGACTGCTGTCCCTTCGGACGATCGGATGGCGGGGGCCGAGCGCCGCGTCCATGGCCTGGGTATCGTTGCATTGTTACGCATTCGTTGCCACGCATACCTTTGCAATGCAAAGATGCTATATTGCAACTTGTAAACCGTTGAGGCGGAAGGTAGATGCCACACGCGCGATGAGCGAGCCCGAGATGGTGTGAGTCGGGACGAGATGCGGGGCTATTTGTGGTCCGGCACCCTGCCTGCAATCGTCTTAACAGAAAAACTGAGTTGGCAGACGCAAGCCTGCGTTTGTACAAATGTAACCACAGTTTCATTGGTGCAAATTATAATAAAATCCAGTATTAGCACGTTCGAATTGCCGGACAACCAGGGGTGGCCGATTTCTGTTTGGGGGAGTGCTATGCATACCGCAATACCCGGCTTTAGGATTCGTCACACCTTCTTGGTGCTTCTGTCAGCTTTGGCAATCATTGTTCAACTTGCTGGCTGTGCCCTGGGCGGCAGCCCCGCCAGCTCTACGACAGCTACGGGATCGGTGGAGGCCCAGGAAGAGAAGGCAAAGGACAACAGCTCAAGCGAAAGCGGCTCCGCAACCAGCTCGAACGCATCGGCCACGCAGCAGAAACAGCCCGCTGCCTCTACAAAGGAGGCAAACTCCAGCGCAGCCGATGAGTCCAAGAAGGGCGAGGACACCAGCGGTACGGGACTGTGGATAATGTCAAAAGCAGTTGTAAGTGTGGGCGACAGTCGCGACACATACGACTACGAGCTGGACGAGCATGGCAACGTACTTTCGGAGCGCCACACGCGTAAGTCGAGCAGCCCTAAGTACGACCTTGATGCCAAGCGAACATACTCTGGCATGGACGAGCACGGACTCTGGACGCTTGAGGAGGGCGATGTTGTCCAAGGAAGTAGCTCCTATACGACCTCATACCCTTATGCATGGCGGCTGGACGGAGAGGGACGCCCTATCTTAGTTACATATCAGAGCGACGAATATGCAGGGGTCGTTAACTACGAATGGGGTGTCGACGGCTGGCTTGTAGGAGAAAGCACGGAGAGGCACGACGGAGACGGGCACAGCATTACGGAAATCGACGAAAAAGGGCTTATAGTCAAGACTGCCGCAGAAAGCGCGTTTAACCCTGGTGGCGTTGACTGCGAGCTCTCGTATAGCTACGACGACTCTGGTCGGCCGGTCTCTTGCACAATAGAGACGATTAATCGGGAGACCGGCGAGGTCATTCAGAACGCGGCCGAAAGGGAATCCATAGAATACGACGAACATGGCAATGTGGTGCGAATAGTGGCGGAAGACGAGAATCCAAGATACGGCGCAACGACCATCGAAATGGAGTACACCTACGTGGAGGATCCGTCATTATGGGCTACCCAGATGCAGCGATTATGCTGGCAAAGCACCCATCCAACGCAGTGGCACAGGCGGCTGTTCTAGCAAGTGCAGCGTCCGCGTAACAATCCTTTTTTGCGGATACCTGCACATGTCCGGCAAACTGACTTCAAAAAACGGAGTTGACAGAAGCGCGTTATCCTGTCACAATGGCTAATGCATTCGGGGATGTAGCTCAGCTGGGAGAGCGCAGCGTTCGCAACGCTGAGGCCGAGGGTTCGAACCCCTTCATCTCCACCAAATTTACCGCGACCCGCCATACTTCTGGTGGGTCGTTTTCGTATTAGCGTCAGAACATGTCTGTGGTCTTTTGCATTTTGGGATATACTAGGCGCGTCTTACAAGGAGGATCGCAATGCCCGATCAAAGCGCACCGTTGTCTGATGCAGAGCGCGCGGAGCTGGAACAGCTGCGTGCCGAAAAGGCGGCGCGCGAAGAGCGGGAGCGCGCACGACAGGAGCGCGCCGAGCTGGAGCAGCTGCGCGCCGAAAAAAGCCGTTCCCGGCAAAGTGGCACCAACGCGCAGCGGGAAGGCGAGCGGGACGCACGTATTCGCGAGGCACGGGAGCGTGGGCGAAAGATAATGGAGCCAGGCGACGACCTCTCGATGCCCCTTGGCCAAAAAATCGTACTTATAGTTATGGCAGTCGTGGTGGTTGCCATTTTGGCAACCATACTGCTTGCGCCAAAATAGGAAAGATGGTCCGCGCAGGCATGGCGGGCCTAGGGCTTTTGCACAAACGGAGGGAACAATCCCATGGCACTTACCGACCAAACCGTTCCAAGCGATGTCGCACTAAACACAGACCTCTATGAGCTCACCATGGCTCAAGGTTTCTGGGAGTCTGGTCTCGTTGACGCGCAAGGCTGCTTTAACGTGTTCTTCCGTGACAACCCGTTCGACGGGGGCTATGCCGTTGCCTGCGGCATGGGGCAGATTGCCGAGCTGGTGGAGAACCTGCGATTTGACGAGCAGAGCATAGAATACCTGGCGTCCGTGCAGGCCCCTGGTGGCGGTCCGCTCTTCAAACAGGGGTTCCTCGACTACCTGCGCGACTTCTCCATGCATGTGGACGTGTGGGCAATACCCGAAGGCGACCTGGTGTTCCCACGTGAGCCCATGGTGCGCGTGCAGGGCTCCGTTATAGAGTGCCAGCTTCTGGAGACCGCACTGCTCAACTTGGTAAACTTCCAGACTCTCGTTGCCACCAAGGCGTCGCGCGTGGTCTATGCGGCCGAGGGCCATCCCGTTTCCGACTTTGGCCTGCGCCGCGCGCAGGGCTACGACGGTGGCCTCGCGGTCGCGCGTGCCTCCTACATTGGCGGATGCGCCTCCACCTCCAACGTCCTTGCCGGAAAGATCTACGGCATACCCGTGTTCGGCACGCACGCACACTCGTGGGTTATGGCGTTTCCAACGGAGCTCGACGCTTTTAGGGCGTTTGCCAAGTCGAGCCCAAAGAACTGCTGCCTTCTGCTGGACACCTACGACGTGCACCAGGGCATAAAGAACGCCGTTATAGTGGCAAAGGAGATGGAGGCCGCGGGCGAGCGCCTGTCTGCCATCCGTATAGACTCTGGCGACCTCGCAAAGCTTTCCAAGGAGACCCGCGCCGCCTTTGACGAGGCAGGTCTGCCCTATGTAAAGATAAGCGTGTCCAACGACCTGGAAGAGTACACCATCCAGTCGCTGTTTGCGCAGGGTGCTCCCATCGACTCGTTTGGCGTTGGCACCAAGCTGGCCACCTGCGATCCCCAGCCTTCACTCGGCGGCGTGTACAAGCTCTCTGCCACCCGTGCGAACGCGGACGAGCCCTGGCGCCCGGTAATGAAGCTCTCGGAGCAGTTCTACAAGCGCACGATTCCGGGAATTCAGAGCATCCTACGCTTTGTGAACGCCAGCGGATGCCCGGTGGGCGACATGATAGTGGATCCCGACACAGACACCGGCAACCGTAAGGCAATGGCCGACATCATAGATCCGGTAACCACGCATCACCTGAGGGACTGCGAGCCTCGCGAGCTGCTGGAGCACATTGTGAGCGACGGAGTGCGCACAAAGGAGCCTGACTCCATCGAGTGCGCAAAAGAGCGCTGCAGGGACGCGCTCATGCACCTTGACCCCGCCACCAAGCGCTTCCTTAACCCGCAGACGTATCCCGTGGGACTCGAAAAGGGCCTCGCTGAGCTGCGCCGCCGCCTTGCGGTGGAGGAGCTCGACAACTAGTGGCGTGTTTGCAGAATAGCTGGGCAATACGAGAGACCTCCCGGTAGACTGTCCAAAAACGGGATGCCGTAAGGGGACACTCCCCTACAAGCACATCGCGGATTGGCCTCTTGGCAAGGGAACGGCCTGATTGCGATGTACCTGAACAATCAGGGAAAACCTTTTGCGTACCAGATACTGCCGAAAAGAAGCTGCATGTTCAACTCAGGGATCCGGAAAATGCTGAGTCAGGCAATTCTCAACAACTGTAATAGTCTGATCCTTTTTTCGAAAATCAAACCTCTTGGGGCCATAACAAAGGGAGATAAGGAATTTACCAGACGAATCGCAGGATGCGCGAAGCTGATGGAAATAGATCTGGAGGACCACATTCTTACAAGTGAAATCGGCGAGTGTTACAGCTTGCGGTCCTGTGAAAGAAGCCTGTTCACCGAAGACTACAGCAGAAAGGAAATCGAGAGGTTGATGAGTCAGGAAAAATCGGTGAAGGAAAGAGATCCGGAAAACGGGTATCGGGCAGCCGTGTCCGTTCCGGACACACT
>CADBDT010000046.1 GCA_902793465.1 uncultured Coriobacteriaceae bacterium
CTCCTCGCGCGAGTTGGGTGCCCCTAACCTCTTTGGTTGCCCCTCGCTGCGGAGACTGCACACGCGGTCGCTCCGCTCCTCGCGCGAGTTGGGTGCCCCTAGCCTTTTTGGTTGCCCCTCGCTGCGCTGCGGAACTGCGCGCGGCTGCTTTCCATGGCACCTCGCGGTTCTGGCCTCTGCTCGGGGGCGGGCTAACGGCACCCCGTCCATCCCTAGGACCCCATATTCGTGTGCATGAATCCCCGAAAAAGCTGGTCGGACTACCGTTCGCCGAACGGATTTGCTTCAATTCTGTCTAAAGCAATCGCTATCATGCAAAAAAATGAGACCAACAACATATATAAATAAGCCAATCCAATGTGTTCGAACATGCAAGCAAACAATTTATAAAATGCAAGCATACCCAAAATTCCAGCGTCAACTGCGCAAAAGGTAGTTTTTTATAATAAATATATTGATATATTTACGAATCTCGTTCGAGTAACTGAAGAAGAACCAACGCATGCGCATAAGTAATAACACTTTAAATAAATTTAAAATTTCGCGAAATTTGATGTTTACAAAAGACCGAATAAGGGGCTATTATCTTCATTTGTGTAGGGCTTATGGAGGCCTACGGGAGGTGGAAGTCGTGAATCCGTCCTCTCAAATGTACACGGAAAGTAGTAAAGGAGGGAAAGTATGGTAAGTATCGTCCTTGCAAGCCATGGTGCGTTTGCCGAGGGTATCAAGCAGTCTGGCCAGATGATTTTTGGGCCGCAGGAGGCTGTTGAGGCTGTCGTGCTCACGCCCGAAATGGGACCTGAGGACCTGCGTGCCAAGCTGCTCGACGCCATCTCGACGTTCGAGAATCAAGAGGAGGTTCTCTTCCTCGTCGATCTGTGGGGAGGCACCCCGTTCAACCAGATCAGCCTGCTCCTGGACGAGCCGGGTCACGAGAATTGGGTAGCGGTAACTGGCCTTAACCTGCCCATGCTCGTAGCCGCTTATGGCGAGCGTCTTGGTGATGTTGACTCCGCAGCCGACATCGCAAAGGCAATCTTCCCGGAGGCTCAGGGTGGCGTTAAGATCAAGCCCGAGAGCATCCAGCCCGCAGGTGCCGCAGCTCCCGCAGCCGCAGCTCCCGCAGCCGCCCCGGTGGGCGCAATCCCGCCCGGAACGGTTCTTGGCGACGGCCACATTAAGATCGCGTTCGCACGCATCGACACGCGCCTGCTTCACGGACAGGTTGCGACTACCGTTACCAAGATGGTCAACCCCGACCGCATTATCGTGTGCTCCGACAACGTAGCACAGGATGACCTGCGCAAGTCCATGATCGTGCAGGCTGCTCCTCCGGGAGTAAAGGTACATGTAGTGCCCATTTCCAAGATCATCGAAGTCTCCAAGGACGTTCGTTTTGGCGACACCAAGGCAATGCTCCTGTTCGAGACTCCTCAGGACCTTCTGCGCGCACTCGAGGGTGGCGTAGACATCAAAGAGGTCAACCTCGGTTCCATGGCTCACTCCCAGGGCAAGGTTGTCGTTACCAACGCTGTTGCTATGGACGCAGCAGACGTGGAGTGCATCGAGAAGATCGCTTCCATGGGCGTTAAGTTCGACGTCCGCAAGGTACCTGCCGATAACCCCGAGAACTTCGACGCCATTATGAAGAAGGCCAAGTCCGAGCTCGCAGCTCAAGGCCAGTAGAAGGAGGTAGTAACAAATGGGAGGAATTTCTATCGTCCTGGTCATCATCGTGGCCTTCCTTGCTGGTATGGAAGGTATTCTCGATGAGTTCCAGTTCCATCAGCCGCTGGTGGCTTGTACGCTCATCGGCATCGTAACCGGACATCCTACCGAGGGCATCATCCTGGGCGGCTCGCTGCAGATGATCGCACTTGGTTGGGCAAACGTAGGCGCAGCCGTCGCTCCCGACGCAGCTCTCGCTTCCGTTGCTTCCGCAATCATTATGGTTAAGGGCCTTGGGCCTGGCACCGACGTTCAGACCGCAATCAGCACCTCCATCGCTCTTGCAGTGCCTCTGTCGGTCGCAGGTCTGTTCCTTACCATGCTTTGCCGCACCATCGCTATTCCTATGGTTCACTTTATGGATGCTGCAGCCGAGAAGGGTAACTTCCGCGGCGTAGAGCTTTGGCAGATTCTGGCCATTTGCCTGCAGGGCGTCCGTATTGCCATTCCGGCCGCCATGCTTTGCATGGTTCCTGCCGATGCCGTTACCTCCATGCTCCAGGCAATGCCTGAGTGGCTCGCAGGCGGCATGGCCGTCGGCGGCGGTATGGTAGCTGCAGTTGGTTACGCAATGGTTATCAACATGATGGCAACCGCTGAGGTCTGGCCGTTCTTCGTGCTCGGCTTCGTGCTCGCCTGCATCGGCGACCTCACGCTCATCGCCCTTGGCGCCATTGGCGTTTCTCTCGCTCTTATCTACGTTGGACTTAAGGAAGTCGCCAAGCAGGGCGGTGGCTCCGGCGGTGGCTCGGGCGACCCGCTCGGCGACATCCTCAATGACTACTAAGCCGATTACGTCGAAAGGAGAGTGAAAGAAAATGGCAGAAGTTAAGCTTACTCAAAAAGACCGTATGGCAGTATGCTGGCGTCACCAGTTCCTCCAGGGTTCTTGGAACTACGAGCGTATGCAGAACGGCGGTTGGTGCTACGCAATGATCCCCGCCATCAAGAAGCTCTACTCCAGCAAGGAAGAGCAGTCTGCGGCGTTGAAGCGTCACCTTGAGTTCTACAACACGCATCCCTACGTGTCCGCCCCCATTATCGGCGTGACCCTCGCACTCGAGGAGGAGCGTGCCAATGGCGCTCCCGTTGAGGACACCGCCATTCAGGGCGTAAAGGTTGGTATGATGGGCCCGCTCGCCGGCGTTGGCGACCCCGTGTTCTGGTTTACCGTGCGCCCGATTCTTGGTGCTCTTGGCGCTTCCATGGCCATGGGCGGCAACATTATTGGCCCCATCCTGTTCTTCGTTCTGTGGAATGTTATCCGCATGGCCTTCCTGTGGTACACGCAGGAGTTTGGCTACAACGTGGGTTCCGAGATCGCCAAGGACCTCAGCGGTGGTCTGCTGGGCAAGGTAACCGAGATTGCATCCATCCTCGGTATGTTCATTATCGGCTCCCTGGTTCAGCGCTGGGTATCCATCAGCTTTACCCCGGTTGTCTCTACGGTTACGCAGGCCGAAGGTGCCTACATCGACTGGGCTAACCTTCCTGCAGGCGCCGAGGGAATTAAGTCTGCTCTCGAGCAGTACTCCGCTCTTGGACCCACCGGCCTCAACGTCGAGAAGGTCACCACGCTTCAGGGCAACCTCGACCAGCTTATTCCTGGCTTCGTAGCCGTCCTGCTTACCCTGCTTTGCTGCAGGCTCCTGAAGAAGAACGTATCGCCGATCGTTATCATCCTCTGCCTCTTTGCAGTGGGTATTATTGGCCGTTTCTTCAACTTCATGTAAGATACTACGAGTTAGCTCGTACAGGGGGTATGCCTCAGCGAGGTGTACCCCCTTTCTTTATTTAACACATTGAGCAGAGGGGGATCTACGCGATGGCCCAGTCACAAAATACCATGGTGGACTTTACTATAAAGGCCACCTCGTTTGCCGGCATGGGAACGTATGGCGACGTGATGATAGGCGACGTTGCCTTTGAGTTCTATAACGAAAAGAATCCCGAGGACTATATTCAAATACCTTGGGAAGAGATCGACTACGTGTCGGCAGAGGTCATCGGAAAGCGGATCCCGCGTTTTGCCATCTTTATTAAGCAGGGCGGGCACTTCTCGTTTTCCACGCGCGACAACAAAAAGACGCTGCGCGCAATGCGCGACTATTTGGGCGAAGACAAGCTCCTGCGCTCGCCCAACACACTTGACGTAATTAAAGCTGGCTTTGTTGGCATAGGAAAGGGCATAGGCAACCTGTTTTCTCGCAATAAGAACAACGGCGACGACCAGGGCTCTGTAACGGATAACGACACAGAGGAGTAGGGGGCCCGCATGAACGAGATACAAGGTGCGTTGCTTGCTTCGCTCACAATAATCCTCGTTGTATCCGTGCTTCTTTGGGTGCTGCTCATTATTGCCCACTGGCGCATGTTTACCAAGGCGGGCGAGAAGGGCTGGAAGTCCCTTATTCCCATATATGCCGACTACACGCTTTTTAAGCTTGTATGGAATGCCAGAAGCTTTTGGTATTACGTTGCGCTTGCGGCCATTGCAAGTATTACGACCATCTTGGGTAGCCAATACATCGTAATAGACGGTCAGCTGGTGGCCGTGGGCGGAGGCAACTTTATTCTGAGCATCTTGTCGTTCGTTGCCTCCATAGGCCTTCTGTTCTATATGGCAATGCTTTCTGCAAAAACGGCGCAGGCCTATGGCAAGGGCGCCACATTTGCCGTAGGGCTGTTTTTCCTGCCCAATATATTTTCTCTCGTAATTGGCTTTGGCTCCGCGCAGTACGTGGGCCCACAGGAGTAAGCGCCCACGTGTTGCGCCCACGTTGCGGCGCCCGGCAGCCTCCGGACTCTCTTGCACGCTCAGCGCTCACTGGCGTTCGCTCACTCGCTTCGCTCGTGATTCGCTTGCAAGAAAGTCCGGAGGCTGCCGGGCGCGCGTGGAATTCGCCGGCTGGGGAAAAGTGTGTGCGGTGACAAGCACCGCGTCAGCATTCGCGCGCTCAGCGCTCACTGGCGTTCGCTCACTCGCTTCGCTCGTGATTTGCGCCCACGTTGCGGCGCCCTCAAGCCCGCGGACAACGGCCGAAACCTTTCGGCGCCATGGACAAGCGCCGTGCTCAAACAGTCCTCGCTGCGCTGCGGAACTGCGCGCGGCTGCTTTCCATGGCGCCTCGCGGTTTCGGCCGTTGTCCGCGGGCTTGAGGGCGCGCGTGGAATTCGCGGCGGGAGGACAAACTCCTCCGTCCCCTTGTCTTCGGTCCTAGGCCGTAACTTCAGTCCAGGTGTGGCCGCACTTGTTGCAGTACCACACCTTAACAGTGCGACCCAGGTTGTCGGTGTAGGACTCCTTGCATACTACGTCCTCGCTGCCGCACTGAGGGCAGTCGGGCTCCAGCAGCCAGTCCTGTAGGTTGTTGCCGCTCATTACGTCGCTTGCCATAATCCATCCCCTTTCGCGCCTGCTCAACGCACACCTTCGATACTACTCAAATCCAAGGCAACATTGCTTGCAATTAGGGTATTGTTTCCCAATTTGAGTGGATCATCCGGTTGTTCGGGTACAAGCCATACGTGCGCAAACACCTCCCGCAAGGCGTCTTGTGTGGCGTAGAGCGGCTGAGCGCGCTTGCCTTCCAAAGGAGTGCGCACGTTTCCAACATACACACCGTCGTGCGCAAGGTGCTGTACAATCTTGCGCACGCCTTCTTGGGTGTCCATTCCACCCATGGGACGCTTTCCGCCAAAGGCGTCGTTTACTATGAGGTTGTAGGTCTCGCAGGTGTTCTGAAGGTGACCCCAGGCGTCGTCTACCGCAATGCGAAGGCGTCCGGTTTCGGCTGTGCAAAAGCGGTGCTCCAACTCTCCCAAAAAGAGTTTTTCGCGGGCAATCCTTACGATCTTGGGGTCAATTTCTACGGTCTCGCAACAAAAGTCGGGACGGTATGCAATCATCCACTTGGGAAACGAAAAGCCTCCGCCGCCCATTACCAGCGCATGTCGCATCGGCTTCTGTGCCAAAGGCCCGTTTTTGTCCTTGCTACGTCCGTTCTTGCGCAACGGCCAGATTGCATGCACCGCAAGCGCCCATGTGCGATGGTATTCGCACACAGGGTCCCACAAAAGATCTTCGTCTATATAGCAGACGCTCTGAAATGTTCCGCCCACATTGAGCAGACGGACTGGTGTGCCGTCGTCGTCCTGGTAATCGAACACCAGCGCGGGGCCAAAGCGCGTATGCCATGTAAACCAAACGCCACGCCATGCCAAAATGCGGGGGAGCAGTAGGCGGACGGCAATAGTGGAGACCACGCTTATGGCTACGAGGAGCGCGATTGTATTCCAAAGTTGTGGATTCATGTGGTGGACCCTCCCAAACTTGAAAAAACAAGAATACTATTGCGCAGAAAGATTGTGTGTTGGCTTATTTGTGCTTTTTGTCGGTTATACTATGCGGTGCGACTTTTGACGCGTCTTTGTGTCAAAGGCAAATCTAGCAATTGGAGGATTCAATGCTTGCAGGACTTGGCCCTCTAGAAATAGTGGTCATACTACTGGTTGTGCTTGTTATTTTTGGACCAAAGAACCTTCCCAAACTGGGTTCGGCCCTTGGCAAGACGGTAAAGAACGTTCGTGAAGGCATGGACGGAAAAGACGACGAGAATGAGGACGAGGACGCGGATGCCGCCAAGAAGGCGGAGGAAGAGTCCAAGGACTCCGACGCAAAGTCTGAGTAGGTGTTTTGTAGAGGGGCATCCCTTGCCCTTGTAGTTGAATAGATGGGGTGACCATGGCGGCTAGCAAGAACGACATTACGGCGGCAGGACTCAGGAAGCTCGAGGAGGAGCTCAAGAGGCGTGAGGGCGAGACACGCGACCAGATTAACGCGCGTCTGCGCGAGGCGCGCGAGTTCGGTGACCTTTCCGAAAACGCCGAGTACGACGCTGCCCGCGAAGAGCAGGCGGCCAACGACTCCCGCATCAATGAGCTCAAGCACATTATTGCCACGGCAAAGATTGCCGAGATTAACGAGAACGACCTCACTGCAGCCGTGGGTACCAGGGTAAAGCTCGAAGACGCCCAGGGTCATAAGGTGGAGTTCTCGCTGGTGGGCACCACCGAGACCAACTCGCTGCTTAACCAGATTTCCAACGAGTCTCCCGTGGGCGAGGCGCTTGTTGGCCACAGGACCGGCGACGAGATCTCGTTTATGATGCCTTCGGGCAAGATGGCCACGTACCGCATTGTGGGCATCGAGATAGCGGAGGCGTCCGATTCGGACGAGTAGCTCTAAACACGTAGTACTCCTAAGGATGCTTTTCGTGCATGCGCCTGTGCGTGTGTGGAAAAGCATCCTTTAACATGGATATCCGGCGCGTGGGCACGCACGGCTCGCGACGCACAATACTTGACCTGGGGGAGAGTGCACCATGGCAGAAAATGCAGTGGTAAACACCAACGACGAGCGCGCGATGCGTCGTGCCAAGCGACAAGCCCTTATCGATGCGGGCGTGGACCCGTATCCCATAGCGTCTACCGTAAATGCCTTTGTTGCAGACCTTGCGGCCGACTACGCGGATCTCGAACCAGGCGGCCTTGGTCCCGAGGACGAGGTCCACTACCTTGCGGGACGCATTCGTGGCAAACGAGGTCACGGCAAGCTCATGTTTCTTGACCTGCAGGACCGCACGGGGCAAATCCAGCTGTTCTGTCGCGTAAACAACCTGAGCGAGCAGACGTGGGAGCTTGCGGGCCAGCTCGACGTAGGCGACATAGTGGAGGCGCAGGGCACCATAATGCGTACGAAGCGCGGTGAGCTTTCGCTTATGGTGGCGGGTCTGCGACTGCTCTCCAAGTCACTGCGACCTTTGCCCGAAAAATTCCACGGCCTCTCCGACCGTGAGGTGCGCTATCGCCAGCGCTACGTGGACCTTATTATGAACGACGAGGTAAAGGACACGTTTGTAAAGCGCTCGCGTATTGTGAGCGCTATCCGTCGCTATATGGAGGGCCAGGGCTACCTCGAGGTAGAGACGCCCATTTTGCAGGAGACTCTGGGCGGCGCCAACGCCAAGCCCTTTACCACGCACTTTAACGTGCTCGACCAGGACTGCTATCTGCGCATTGCCACCGAGCTGCACCTCAAGCGCTGCTTGGTGGGCGGTCTGGACCGCGTGTTCGAGATCGGCCGACAGTTCCGCAACGAGGGCATGGATCTTACGCACAATCCCGAGTTTACCTCTATGGAGGCCTACTGCGCCTACTCCGACCTGCAGGGTATGAAGGAGCTGAGCGAGGGCCTGTTCCATGCCTGCGCTGCCGCCATTGGCAAGGGTAACAAGATTTTATATCAAGACCAAAAGGTAGACCTCTCCAGTCCGTGGCGTTCGGCGCCCATGCACGAGCTGGTGAGCGAGGTCTTGGGCGAGCAGGTGAGCATAGACACGCCCGTGGAGCGTCTGCGTGAGCTCATGGACGCCAACGAGCTGGAGTGGGATGCGAGCTGGGGTGCCGGAAAGCTAATCTTCGAGCTCTACGACGAGCTGGTAGAAAAGACCATCGTAAATCCTACGTTTGTGTGCGACTACCCCGTTGAGGTGAGTCCGCTTGCCAAGCGCAAGGAGGACGATCCGCGCCTTACCGATCGCTTTGAGCTCGTAATTTGCGGCAAAGAGTACGCCAACGCGTTTAGCGAGCTCAACGACCCCGTGGATCAGGAGAGCCGATTTGCCGCACAGGTGGAGGCCAAGGCCGCCGGCGACGACGAGGCCATGGAGTACGACTACGACTACGTGCGCGCGCTTGAGTACGGCATGCCTCCTGCGGGTGGCATTGGCTATGGTGTGGATCGCATGATCATGCTCTTTTGCGATCAGCCGGCAATTCGCGACGTGCTGCTGTTCCCGCACCTTCGTCCCGAACGTCGCGAGGGAGCACCCAAGAAGTCCGAGCAGCCTGCACAGAACGTCGAGGCACAGGACCAAAAGCTGGATGCCGGCATTACGCGCGAGCAGGCCTTCGAGCTCTTGTGCGCTCACAACAAGGACGACTTCCACATTCGCCATGCCCAGACGCTCGAGGCGCTCATGCGCTACTACGCAAAGGAATACGACCCCGAAAACGTTGAGTTCTGGGGCATCGTTGGACTTCTTCACGACCTGGACTGGGAGGAGTGCCCCGATCCGGAACGCCACACTGTGGTTGCGGCTGAGTGGCTGGAGGAGGCTGGTGCAAATCCCGAGGTCGCGCATGCCATCCAAACGCATAACTCGTTTAACAACGACGAGCTGCCCAAGCCCGAGCGCAAGATGGAGTGCGTGCTGTGGGCGTGTGACGAGCTGTCTGGACTCATTCAGGCTGCCATCCTTATGCGGCCCAGCAAGTCCGTTATGGACTTTAGCGTTAAGTCGTTGCGCAAGAAGTACAAGGATAAGCGCTTTGCAGCTGGCTGTGACCGACAGATAATTGCCCAGGGCGCAGAGCTTATGGGCATGGAGCTCGGCGAGCTGTTTGGCAGCGTAATCGAGGCCATGAAGGCAATCGAGCAGGAGTAGCATTGCGGTGCGAGGCGCTCCTGAGGGGCGCTTCCCCTACGGGTACGTCGCAGATGGGGTGCAGATTGGGGATACTCCCCTGCGGGTACATCGCGGATGAGCCGGTCCACAAGGAAAGCCCTGCTCGCGATGTACCCGATGGGGAGTATCCCCAATCTGCACCCCATGCCACTAGCTGCAAGGAGTATTCCCAATAGGCACAGCTGGGACTCCGGAATCGTGCACGCCACCCGTCGTTCGCCACCGTGCGCAGGCCATGCGTGGGTTTTGGTTCGTTCTGCGTTGGGTGTTTAGCGTATGTGTATTATGGGTACACCACACTTGTCAAATCGAATTAGGTTGCCGCAAGGCATCCAAGGGGAAGAGAGACCCGTATGTTTGAGAAGTTTACCGACAAGGCGCGCAGGGTAATGAACCTCGCGCAGGACGAGGCGCGTAACTTGGGCCGCATGTTCGTGGGTACCGAGCACCTGCTCCTCGGTCTAATAAAGGAGGGGGAGGGCGTCGCTGCACAGGCGCTTTCTAAGCTCGACGTTACCTACAACGAGACCGTAGAAACGGTTCGCGGTCTTTCCAAGGACGACGGCGAGCCCACATCTGGCGGTCATATACCCTTTACGCCGCGCGCAAAGCGCGTGCTCGAGGGATCTTATCGCGAGATGATGAGCCGCGGGCAAACCTATATTGCAACCGAGCACCTGCTGCTGGGCATTGTGGACGAGGGCAACGGCCGTGCGATGGAGGCCCTTGGGCGTATGGGTGTTTCGGGCGATGCCATTCGCAACGAAGTAGACGAGCTCATATCCAGCGGCAAGCAGGAGCGCGGCGGTCGTCAGGCGGCAGGCGTGGGAGACGTGCGCAACGTTGGTCCCATACCGTTTGCAAACGCCCAGCCGGGTGCCGACCAAGACGATGGATCGCTGCTCGAGCGCTTTGGCCGCAACCTTACCAAGCAGGCAGACAGCAAAAAGCTCGATCCTGTGATTGGGCGCGACCGCGAGGTTGAGCGCGTAATGCAGGTAATGGCACGCCGCCAAAAAAACAATCCGCTTATCCTGGGCGACCCGGGCGTGGGAAAGACCGCCATCGTGGAGGGGCTGGCACAGCTGATCTCTGGCGGCAACGTGCCCGACATCCTGCGCAACAAGCAGATATGGACGTTGGACATCGCGTCGCTGGTAGCTGGGTCCAAATATCGCGGCGAGTTTGAGGAGCGCCTTAAGAAGGTTGTCGCGGAGGTAATGGAGTCCAAGGATGCAATCCTGTTTATAGACGAGATGCACACCATTATTGGTGCGGGCTCTGCAGAAGGCTCCATCGATGCGGCCAGCATCCTAAAGCCGCCCCTCTCGCGCGGCGAGATACAGGTAATTGGTGCCACCACGGCCGACGAGTACCGCAAGCACATAGAAAAGGACTCCGCGCTCGAGCGCAGGTTCCAGCCGGTGCACATTGGCGAGCCGAGCCCCGAAGACACGCTGGAGATTCTTAAGGGCCTGCAGGCCGCATACGAAGAGCATCACCATGTGCGCTACACCGACGAGGCCCTTGCCGCGGCCGTTACCTTGTCCGACCGTTACGTACAGGATCGCTTTTTGCCCGACAAGGCCATCGACCTTCTGGACGAGGCCGGTGCCCGCACACGTGTGCACAAGATGGCCCTGCCGCCCGAGCTTGCCTCGGTGGACGAGGAGCTTGCCCGCGTAAGGCGGTTCAAGTCCGAGGCCGCACAGGCGCAGGAGTTCGAGGAGGCTGCCCGTCTGCGCGACCAGGAGCGCGAGCTTACAACAAAGAAAGCCGAGCTCGAGGAGAGCTGGCGCAAGGAGATGGACGCAAACGTGGTGGTTGTGGACGAGTCCGACATAGCAGACGTTGTGTCGTCCATATCCGGCGTGCCGGTAAGCAACCTTACCGAGGGCGAGGCCAGTAAGCTGCTGCGCTGCGAGGACGTACTGCACCAGCGTGTTATTGGGCAGGACGAGGCCGTTAGCGCGGTAAGCCGTGCCATCCGTCGCAGCCGTTCTCCCCTTAAGGACCCGCGCCGTCCTGGCGGCTCGTTTATATTCCTTGGTCCTTCGGGCGTAGGCAAGACCGAGCTTGCCAAGGCGCTGGCAGAGTTTCTGTTTGGCAGTGAGGACGCGCTCATTAGCTACGACATGAGTGAGTTTATGGAAAAGCACGCCGTGAGCAAGCTCGTTGGCGCCCCTCCGGGATACGTGGGGTACGACGAGGGTGGCGAGCTTACCAAGGCCGTGCGCAGGCGTCCCTATTCGGTGGTGCTCTTCGACGAAATAGAAAAGGCCCACCCGGACGTGTTCAACATCCTGCTGCAGATACTCGACGAGGGTCGTCTTACCGACGGCCAGGGACGTCAGGTGGACTTCTCCAATACCGTTGTAATAATGACCTCCAACATTGGAGCGCGCGACATTGCGCAGACTACGACCATGGGCTTTGGTGGCTCGGGCAACGGTCTTTCCAACAAGGAGATAAACTCCCGCGTAATGAGCGAACTCAAAAAACTGTTCCGTCCCGAGTTCCTTAACCGCGTGGACGAAATCGTGGTGTTTGAGTCGCTCTCTGCCAAGCAGCTGCGCGGCATTGTGGACCTTATGGTTTCGGACCTGCATCGTCGCCTGTACACGCAGGGCATGTCCATCGAGCTTACCGACGCGGCACGCGACCTTGTGGCCAAGCGTGGTACCGACAAGATCTACGGCGCGCGTCCCCTGCGTCGTGCCATCCAGACCCTTATTGAGGACCCCCTTGCGGAGGAGATGCTCATGGGCAAGTGGAAGGCTGGCGACATTGTGTACGTGGACGTGTCGGAAGACGGCGAATCGCTCGTGTTTTCCAAGGGCGCGGGACAAATCGCGCCGCCCGAGGAGCGCGTGCACATGGAGCTGCGTCCAGCTCGCAACCAGTGGTCTGCTCCCCGCACTCCCGCCCCCGATACAGCTTCCGCCGACTAAACGGCTTGCAACGGAGGGGGCGCCCCTAAGCAATGGTCAAAACCGCGAGGCGCCATGGAAAGCAGCCGCGCGCAGTTCCGCAGGAACGAGGACTGTTTGAGCACGGCGCTTGTCCATGGCGCTTTTGGTTTTGACCATTGCTTAGGGGCGCCCCCTCCGTTGCAAGACCGAGACCAAAATC
>CADBDT010000047.1 GCA_902793465.1 uncultured Coriobacteriaceae bacterium
CGGGAAACTCCGATTGACTTACCACGCGGCCCTCGCGGACTGGAGTGCCCCTTCATGTCATATTCGGTTGTCGCCTGTTGGCCAGGGGCACCAACTCCTTCCACAATCGCCATCAATCCTGACGACTACATTGTGGCTGAGGGTGGCGTCACTTTGAAGACGCGCTACTTTTGGCGCTTACGATGCGACAGCCGCCAAGCGAAAGATCGATAAAGATCAAAAGGCATGGAAGTACATTAAGGATGTGTGCGGCCAGGATGAGGACGGTGCAGACAAGATTGCCGTCATCGATGGAAACAGGAAGTACACCTACAAGCGCATGTTCCGCGAATGGGAGCGCTACGCCTCGGTCTTTAGCGCGCTTAAGATGACGGAGGAGCAAAGCGCCCGCGTAGGTGTTTTGGGTTCCACTTGCGCAGAGGTCATCTTTTCGTTCTATGGCCTTAACATGGTGGGCGCACAGGTTTCGCTGGTGGCATCCTGGAAGGCATTTAACTTTGCCCAGATCGAGGAGACCATCCGTCAGGAGAAGCTTACGGACTTTATTGTTACCGACGACCTGGCCCAGCCGGATCTGGTGGGGGAGCTCCTGCGCAAGCAGAATGAGCTGGGGCTCAACCACGTAATCGTCCTGCACGTAACCATGGCAGGCGCCACCTCCATGCCCGTAATGACGGCGGCCCAGGATCTAAAGAACGTATCCATGAAGGCGCTCTACTGGCCGTTTTGCATGGACACGCTGCTGGCGCAATATGGCGGCCACCCGGTGCACTACGCCGAGCAGGAGATGGACGAAAACGCCCTTATTATGCACACCACCGGCACCACCAGCGGAACGGGAAAGCCCGTGCCCATGTCGGACGATGCGCTTAACTCGGCGGTACAGAGCTTTATGAAGATAAAGAACATCTCGCTGCCCTTCGATCACCTGGTAACCGCAACCATGCTGGACCTCAGCAACTCCTACGGCATAATCGACCAGGTCCACCTGCCGTTTGCGATGGGCGCCACGCTGGTAACCGTGCCGCTGGGATTCCTTAACCCCTGGTTCTACAAGGCAATTTCGGCCTATCGCATCTCGTTCCTGTTTAGCGCCAGCTACATGTTTGATCGCTGGATCAAGATGCCCGAAGACACCGACTTTGACTTCTCCAGCCTCAAGTTCGTGGCGCTTGGTGGCACGGCCGTATCGGCGGCAGAAAAGCATCGCTACAACGACTTTATTGAGGCCCATGGTGGCAAAGACGTGGCAATCCTTAACGGCTACGGCCTGTCCGAGCTGGGTGGCGCTTGCTGCCTGTCCTCGCCAGAGCTTGACGACGAGACCATTGGCTACGCACTGCCTGGAATCATAATCCGGCTCTACGACGAGCAGACCGGCAAGTACTTCTCGCCCAGGGGTAAGGGTGGCGAAGGCGTGCTCCACCTAACCTCTACCGCCATGGCAAAGTACGAGCTGGATGGGGAAGAGGTCATAAAGGTGGAGATGATTGACCGTAAGCCCTATGTGTGCACCAACGACCTGGTGCGCATGGATCCGGATGGGCGGATTACCTATTTGGGCCGCGCCAATCGCTTCTTTATGCGCGACGAGGGCAGGAAGTACGAGTCCGGCAGGGTGGAGACGGAGTTCTCGCGCCTCAAGGACATCGACGGCTGCGCCATTGTGCCGGTGTACTACAAGATAGAGCACGACACCATTCCCATGCTGTGCGTTGAGACCGTGGAGGGAACCGGCGAGCCGCTGGACGTCGTACACAACGCACTTTGCCAGGTGTTTATTGAGGACAAGTCGCTGGCCGAGGACAACATTCCCTCGCGTGTGATGCTGGTGGAAAAGCTTCCTCGAAACACCAACGGCAAAATAGACCTGTATTCGCTCAACCAGGGCAAGGTTTCTGGCGACATATACATTGTGGATCCTGTTCGCACCGAGGATGCGCTTACGGACTTTGTGTTGAAGCCCTTTGAGGAAGACAGCACGTCCGATGTGGTAGAGATGGTCATTGGCGGCATATCTGCCGACATCCAAAACAACGCTCCCGTAAGGTTGCCGATGGTGGACATAGAGGAAATGCTCGAGAAGCTGTCCGACTCCTCGTCCTCGATGCCTCCCATTCCGCCCATGCCCCCAATGCCTCCTATGCCGCCCCTGCCCCCGATGCCCTTTATGCCCATGCAGGGCGATTCTTCCTGGGATTGGGCCGGACAAAGCGAGAACATGAAGGTCCAGTGGGACGACTTCAAATCCGACCTGGATGCTTACTGGGAGCAAAAGCGCGAAATGCAGCGTTCGTCCATGGAATCGGCCCAGCAGTGGATGAGCTCTTTCTTTGGTGGCCAAAAGAAGTAGGCTTATAAACAATTAAAGGGTTTGGTAGAGCTGCCCGTCACTTTGTGGCGGGCAGCATTGTTAAGGGGTATTCCTTCGCAGGTGCATCGTTGATCTATGGGGCATGTAGTTTCGATGCGAAGCGATTGATAATGCCGTTGTGCTCGAGATAGTGTTTGAAAATTAGTACATGGTTTAGTGCGTTTTGTACAAGAAGGGGGCAATCATATGGCCGAGAATAAGCAAGACGACCTGGCGTTAGACCTTGATGACCTTGAAGAGGTAAGCGGTGGTACCTCGAGCTTAATAAACTCACGCGTTGAGGACCAATTGGTGTGTGCGCGATGCGGAAACGTTTGGCTTAAGACCGAGAGCAAGTTTTGCCCGGAATGCGAGGGAACTCCAATTCGGCGTTATTAGTACGTTATAGCTAAAGCTATACGAGGGTTTGAACTTAGGGGTATCCCCTAAGTTCATATGAGGGTATCCACGCTCCATGTTTGACCTGTCCCCCTGTTCAAAAATGAACACCGGACACGTCCCCTGCTCATCGAGTGTGTGTCGAATATAGAAAGGAGATAACAAAGATGGATTTTAGCAACTTGCCCCAGAAGGTAATGGATGAGGCTCGTAACTGCAGCACACCAGAGGAGCTGCTGGAGCTTGCCAAGCGCGAGGGAATAGAGCTCAGCAACGACGATTTGGAAGGCATTGCCGGCGGCCAGGATTGGTGTGGTCCGTATGGCTGCACCAAGGTTAAGATCTGCTAGGAAGTAGGCTGCATTGCGACTGAGGGGATACTCCCTCAGTCGCACTCAACCTGTTTTATATGGCCATGGGAGTATCCCCATTAGGCGCGTCTAAGCCATAAACTTGTGAATCGCCGCTACCAGCTCCTTGGCCGCCTTACGCTGGCTGGCCTCGTTGGGATGCTCGCCCGTGCCGCAGCCGTCTTCTGCAATACTGATAGGGGCAGACAGATAGCTGTGGACCCGCGTGTCGCCCGTATTGTTTGCATGGACGCTTACGGCCTGCTCGATGGCGGGGTAGAGCAGCTCGCCGCCCTCCATGGTTCCCACCGTGCAAATGATTATGGACTTGGGGTTGTGCTCGCGAATCTGCCCAAGGAAATCCGTGTAGGCTTCGGTGAACTCCGCAATGCGCCCTTCGTCGGTTCCGGTGTAGGTACTGTCGTTTGTTCCAAGGTTAACGACCACAATGTCGTGCGGATGTGCGGCAAAGTCCCACTTTTGCTCGCTCTGCGTTGTAACTAGCTCGTACACGGGAGGCATGAGCCTTTCTGTGTTGCGCTCCCCATTGGCAGACCAGCCCGAAACGACACCGTACCCGTTATAGCAAACGGTCTCGTAGTCGGCATCGAGTTCCTGCGCGGCAAAGTAAGCGTAGGACTTCATAAAGTTTTCCGTCGTCGTCTTAAAGGGCTCGTCGCTGTTTTTAGCCTCAACGCCGTAGGCGCAGGTGATGGAGTCGCCCACAAACGCTATGCTCTTGTTTTTGCTGTTGGTTGGCCTTACGGGGGTGGGGGAGTCGGACTCAACCGTAATGGTGCGTATGCCAATGTTGCCCTTAAGTGCCTCCGAGAGGTGAATTACTTCTATAACGGCGTCGTTGAGTGGCTGGTCCAGGGGAACCTCCACGGTGCCTAGCGTTTGCGAGAGGGTGGTGTCCAGCACTATCTTGCCGTCCACGAGCACGGCGAAGCGCGGTTGTTGGTCGGCTTCCTTGTTTACGTTGTCGTCACCCGCCATTTCGAGCTTGAGGCTCTTGCAAGTTGCCAGAAACTCAACGGCACTCCCGCTTTGTGGAATCCAGGTTGTCTTGTCCTCGGCGTACGTGCGGCCAATAAGGCGAACATTCTGTTCGTTTGCCTCAACGGATACGGGCTGCGTTGCGTTGGACGAGCATCCGGCAAGGACGCCAGCGGCAAATAGCGTGGATCCAAGGCTAAAGAGTTGCCTTCTGCTCATTACGGCTTTTGGCATATTGCCCATCTCTTTGGTCCTCTCTGTAGTTGCTCCAGGGCATAGCGAGGGATGGTTCAAGTGTGTCGCTTTATTGTATCAATGTGCTTGCAAGGAAGTATCCCTGAGGCACCTACTTCGGATATCATAGGAACAAAGTTATTTTATTATCGGCTTAATGGGGGGTCTATGATCAAGCTCGTTCTTTCCGACATGGACAACACGCTTATACCCTTTGGAAGGGAGCGCGTCTCGCAGCGCACGATTGACGCCATTCACGCTTGCCAGGAGCAGGGCGTGGACTTTGGCCCAGCCACGGGGCGCGATCGTGCGGAGCTGGCGGGCTTCTTTGGGGGAGACCGTAGCTGCTACAACACGGCGGTGTGCGTAAACGGACAAAAGGTGTACTACCTTAGGTCGCTTGTTTCCGAGCGCAGCCTGGATGCCGAGCCGTTGCGTGGCGCGGCACAGCGCGTGCAGTCGGTTCCCGGATGCGCCTTTGTAACGTATCGCTCGGACGGCTTGGGCGACTGGGTGGGAATCACGCGCGAGGAGATGGGCTCCATGTACGACCGCGCGTTTATGGCAGGCGGCATGTATCACAAGGAGCTCCCGGTCTACCCGGTGGCAAAGGCAGGCATCATTTGCATGAACGGACAAGATGCCATCGATAGACTTCAGGCGGAACTGGAGGAGGAGTATCCCGAGTTCACCTTTGCAAATACAGTCGTAAACTGGATGGATGTATCGATTAAGGGCTGGTCTAAGGTCGAGGGCGTAAAGGCGCTCATTCGAACGCTCAACCTTTCGCTGGACGAGGTCTGCGTTTTTGGCGACGCCGACAACGACCTTACGATGCTCGAGTACATTCCCAACTCGTGCGCAATGGCAAATGCTAACGATAACGCAAAGGCCGCCGCGCGCTGGCAGGTTGGTGCCTCCGCCGAAGACGGAGTGGCAATTGCGCTTGAGCAGATTGCCGAGGCGGCGCGTATTTGCAACGAGCGTGGAACCGAAGACGTGCTGCCTGCGTTTATGAGCTGAGCTTGAGATACGCGTTTGCTGCACATCTTTAGGCACTTTACCTAACAGGGGACTCCTTTCGTCTTTATTGTGCAGGTTTTAACTCCATTAACGTGTAATACTAAGAATATCTTTGATTGTACGGCTTTGCCAAAAAGCATGGTTGCGTATGGAAAGGCGTGAATTATGTATTGGTGGAATGCCATGTATGGGATGCACAACGAGATGGCAATGAGGGCATGGATGTCTGCGATGGCACCTGCGCTTATGCTAGGGTTGGCACCTGCCGCGGCGATGGCGTTTATGGGGGCAGACGCTCTGGGCAATATGCCTCCCACGGGAGACGGCGATAACGACGGTGCAAACGGTCCCGTTGTGCTGCGGAGAGGCCCGCTAACCGTTAGCTTTTACTCTACGGATGGATCGAGTACGGCGGCTGAGCAAGAGACGAACGAGGACGACGAGTCGACCATTGATTTGGAGACCGTTGCTGTTACGTTTGTGGATGAGGACGGCACGGTGCTGCAGAGCGTCCATGTTGTTAGCGGTTCGATGCCCGAGTATACGGGGCAGGAAGTAGTTAAGGCCGCGACCGAGCAGTTTACGTATGAGTTCGATGGCTGGACGCCCGAGATCGAGGTCGCGAGCTCCGACATAACTTATACGGCGACGTTTATTGAGACTCCCGTACCGGAGCCCGAGGTTGAGGAGGAGGCCGAGGCAGAACCTGAGGTTGAACCCGAACCCGAGCAGGAGCCGGAAACCGAGAATGAGCCTGAGGTTGAGCCGCAAGTCGAGGCCGAACCCGAGCCTGAAGTGGAGGCCGAGGACGAGATTGAGGAAGAATCGGAGCCAGAGCCAGAAGCCGAGATTGAGCCCGAGCCTGAGATAGAGGAAGAGGCTGAGGTTGAACCCGAGGTAGAGGTCGAGGAAGAAGCTGCAGCGGAGCCGGTGCCCGAGCCAGAGGCCGAGGTAGAGGAAGAGCCGGAGCCAGAACCCGCGCCTGAGCCTGAACCCGAGCCCGAGGTAGCGGTTGAATCCGAGTCTGACGAAGAAGCCGTAGCCGAGCCCGAGGTTGAAGCAGAGCCTGAAGCTGCCGCTGAGCCCGAGTCCGAGACAGAGGAAGAGCCTGAGACCGAGTCCGAGTCCGAGCTGGAGGCCGAGGCTACTGACGAATCCGAAGAAGAGCCCGAACCCGAGCCCGTCGCGGTCGAGTACCCCAACCCGAGCATAAGCAACAGCCGCGGCGGTGCATTTACTGCCAGGACCGCCGACATTGTCTACACCGCCTCGCAGGAAGTGCCCGAGCAGGCGGAGTCGTTGTGCGTATGGGCCGACCTCGAAGACGTTCTCTACTTTGCAACGGACGAGGTTGCCATTACCACCGAAGATGGCGTTGCGGTAGATCCCAACGTTGCAAGTTATGCGATTGACGGCCAGCACCTAACCGTGACGGTGGACGACGCAAGTTCCCTGCGTGGTAAGACGCTTCTTGTATCCTATACGGCCAAGCTTCGCGAGGATGCAGACCTTGGCCCCTACATGAGGCCCAACGCAAACATCGCTTCCGTGCCGTACCAGGCGCACTCTATGTTCGACTGGAACGAGGACGACGTTAAGGACTCCACGACCGAAAACGTTAACTTCCCGGTAAGAAGGTCGTAGACGGAACTTTTCGTAAACAATAAACAGGGGACGGTTCCTTAGTCGTGATTTTGCAAAAACACAACTAAGGGGCCGTCCCCTGTTTGTGGTCGCGTGACAATGCAGTATGCTGCTGTAGAACTAGCGAAAGGAGCTGTTTGCATGGACCTAATACCGAGCTTTTCCGTTGATCACACAGCCATTGTCCCCGGCATATTTACGAGTCGAGTGGATACGTTGGGGGACTATACGGTAACCACGTACGACGTAAGGGTTACGAGGCCAAACGTGGAGCCTGCGGTCGACGTTGCCGCAATGCATTCCCTGGAGCACTTGGTTGCCACCTACCTTCGCAACGATCCCGAATGGAAGGACGAGGTTATCTATTGGGGTCCCATGGGATGTCTTACGGGGTTCTACCTTATCCTTAAGGGTGGCCGGCCCTCGCGCGACATTTGCGACCTGCTAATCCGTGCGTTTAGGTCTGTGGAAGACGCGCAGGATGTTCCTGGTGCCACGCCGCAGAACTGCGGAAACTACCTTATGCACAACCTCATTATGGCAAAGTGGCACGCGGCCAGGTTCGCGGACTACCTCGAAGCGAACGCCAACAACCCCGAGACCTTTGAGTACCCCAAAACAGAGCGCCTCATAACTGAGGACGGACGGCAGTTCTTCGACTCATAGCAGCAATGGTGACAGTCTCCCTGAGCAATTGTCACCTTTCTTAGTGACAGCTGCTCAGAGGGCGCGTCACCCAGCAATTGCGATAAACGCCTGTACCATTGCTTTGAGGTCGACCTCGAGTGACTCGTTTTCCTCGGGCGTCCTTCCTCGCGGACGGGTCCCAGCCAGCGGATAGGTGTATAGGCGGCCTGCATCGAGCTTTACGAGCGTCTCGGGGCTTGCTCCCGCAATCTCCACGTCGTTGGACGTAAAGTAGAACATGTACGGGGAGGGGTTGGAGCTGCGCAGCACCCGGTAGCTGCCCAAAAAGCATGTGGCTCCCGTAACGAAGGCACATGCCGAGCGATCGCGTACGTCCATGGGCTTATCTCCTTACGTAAATTGATGCTTGCTGTCTCGTATTACTTTTAGGGCAAGTAAACAACTTATGCGCAATAAAATAGCGTACGATATTAAGGATAGGGAAGAGCGTGGGGTGAACGCGTCGCCAAACGCACGCGGTTGCGGGTAGTGGCGTCCGATTCCACGCAACGACGTGCATCTCGGGCGCGAACCAGCCGACAAACGCACGCGGATGCGTATAGTCGCCGCTGACACCACGCACACACGTGCATCTCGGGCGCGAACCGGCGGGCAAACGCACGTCCCTGCGTGTAGTGCCCACCGACTACACGCTCTCACGTGCATATCGGGTATCGACGCGTCGCCAAACGCACGTCCCTGCGTATAGTGCCAACGGTCTGTACGCACAAACGTGCATCTCGGGCGCGAGCCGGAGGGGCACTCACGTGCATCTTGTGCGCGAGCCAGTTCCCAAACGCACGCGGATGCGGGTCGTGGTGGCCGACACCACGCAACGACGTGCATCTTGTGCGCGAACGCGTCACCAAACGCACGCGGATGCGTATAGTCGCCGCTGACACCACGCACACACGTGCATCTCGGGCGCGAGCCGGCGGGCAAACGCACGCGGATGCGGGTAGTGGTGGCCGACACCACGCAGCGACGTGCATCTTGTGCGCGAACGCGTCGCCAAACGCACGCGGATGCGTATAGTCGCCGCTGACACCACGCACACACGTGCATCTCGGGCAAGGGCGGCCAGCCAAATGCACGTGGTCGCGGGTAGTGGCAAACGCCAACGCCACGCAACGACGTGCATCTCTATGAACAGGGGACGTATGAACAGGGGACGTGCCTCGCGTTCATTTTTGAACAGGGGGACACGTCTGGCATGGGTTGCCGATTGGAGGTATTCCCTAGGTGCATCTCGTTTGCGCGACCGGGTACATCCCAGGGTGACACCCCGCGCGTACGCCCTTCGGGCATACACCCGGGGGTGGCACCCCGTGACGTACCTTGCCCCCAAGCAAGGGTTGCACCCTCGCCGCTGCGCAACGCACCCCATTTTGAAGTAACATATATGTGATGGTATCCAAGCTGCGTGGAATCGAGACGAAAGGGTCTGTCCATGATTACCAGACGACAAGCGCTCAAGCTCGTATCGGCAACGGGTGCAGCTGCGCTGCTCTCTGGATGCGCCCCGGCTGGAACTGCCGAAACCAGGCGCTTGCGGGTGCTTGCCACGAGCGACACGCACGGCATGTTTGTTCCCTGGGACTACACACTGGACGAGGAGGACCCCTCTGGAAGTATGGCAAAGCTCGCCTCGGCCATCGCGGAGCTGCGAGATCAAGACACGCTGCTTTTGGATGCCGGTGACACCATACAGGACAACATGGCAGACCTCTTTTTAGATGACGAGGTCCATCCCATGATTGCCTGTATGAACGCGATTGGTTACGAGTTTGGTGCTACGGGCAACCACGAGTACAACTTTGGCATGGACGTAGTGCGCAAGACGGTTAAGACGTTTATGGGTACGGTGCTCACCGGCAACGTAAAGGACGAACATGGCGACCCTGTTGCCGACGGCTATGCCATCGTTAAGAAGGGCGATGTGCGCGTGGGACTCATAGGCATGGTAACTCCCAACATCATACATTGGGATGAGGTCAATCTTAGGGGCTGCACGGTAACCAACCCAGTTGAGGAAACGCGAAAGATAATCGACAGCATCAAGAACGACGTGGACGTGCTTGTTGGCGTAATGCACATGGGTTTGGACAACGAGTTCGATCAACCCAACACCGGCGTGCGCGACCTTGTGGCGGCATGTCCCGAGTTCGACCTTGTTGTTGCGGCACACCAGCACAAACTCGTGGAGGGCGAGGAGATAAATGGCGTGCTGGTGGTAGAGAACCTATTCCATGCGCAAACGATGGCGGTCGTTGACCTAACGCTCGAACGCAACGGAAATGGCTGGAAGGTTGCGTCGCGAGCATCGAACCCGGTTAAGGCTGCCGATTACGAGCCAGACCCAAAGATAATGGAGCTCATGGCTCCCTACGACGAGCGGGCAAAGCAGTACGCGCGCGAGGTAATTGGCGCTTTGGAGGGCGGCCCGCTTGCGCCGACGAACGAATTCGCAGCCATTCCCCAAACGATCCTTATGGACACGGCCCTCGTTGACCTCATTAACGAGGTGCAGCTGTATTACAGCGGGGCCAAGGTGTCGGCGGCCTCGATATCTTATGTGGATGCGAATTTGGCGCCCGGCCCCATTCGTCGCTGCGACGTGTCGCTAATCTACAAGTATCAAAACACCCTCTATACGCTTGAGATGACGGGTGCGCAGCTCAAGAAATACCTGGAGTGGTCGGCGAGTTTCTACAATACGTTTAGGGAGGGCGATCTGTCACCGTCCTTCGATCCAAATACGCCCCTGTATTGCTACGACATGTTTGAGGGCATTAACTATACGATTGATGTTTCCAAGGAGGCGGGAAATCGCATTCTGGATCTAAGCTGGCCCGATGGTGCTCCAGTGCAGGACGACCAAACGTTCGTGATCGTTGTAAACAACTATCGTTCGACTTCCGACCTTCTGGTTCCGGGCACGATATATGAAGAGGACAATATGCCCACGCTTCTGGAGAGCGATGTGCAGGGATACATTGGCGATGTGCGCGCGATGATTGCGGACTACATTCAAAACGTAAAGGGCGGAAAGATTGTGCCCGAACGCAACAACAACTGGAGCGTTGTTGGGTACAACTGGGACGAAGACATGCACAAACGCGCCGTAGAGCTGGTTGCAAACGGGACGCTTGAGCTAAAGGGAGACCAGAAGCACCTGCCCAGCTACGCCATTACGGAGGACGACGTTCGACGTGTTGATAGTAACGAAGGCTAGCGCCGTGTCCAGACCAACCAGGGCAGGCGGTTCGAAAACGCTGCGCCATTAGGGGATGTTCCCGAGGCCGTCCGAAAAGTACGCGCGGGGGTGACACCCTTGCGCACCCACAAGCCCCGTGCCTGCGACGTTGAACTTTGGGCACGCAATGGGTGGCACCCCCGCGCGTACTTTTCGGACAGCCTCCCCTGGGTGCATAGCTCATAACAAAGGGCTTTTTCGGACGGCCTTAGGGGGATGAGTCGCAATCGTACACAATTACGAATGCGTTTGGGAAAAGCGCAGGAAACTAAGGCCCAAAAGGGGTGCTTTTTGTAGTTGTGCTCTCGGGAAAAGTTTTACGAGAACACAACTACACTTTCCAAACATAAAAAGTGGTAAAAGCCCAGCTCATAGCAATCATAAAATAAATCAGTTTGTAGTTGTGAACTGTCTCGAACAACGATGGAGTTCACAACTACAGATCTAGAGTTCACAAGTGAGAGTTAGTAGATAAACGTTATAGTATTTGTTACGTTTTACGTAATTCGGCTGCTTTTGGGCACAACGAGCGATCTTTAGCCTCAACATAAGACTCTTCGTTCCCGTAAGTCGGGTTGAACCATATTATATATGTTATGCCTCTGAACTGAGAACACCCAGCGACCAGTGTTGGCAGACAACTTCGGACGCCCGTGTGCAGAAACAGGTCCAGCAGTACTGCTGCTACATTAGAATATGGAGGCGAAGGCAACCATAGGAGGGCAACGATGCAACTTGGCTTTTCGATTGTGGGCGTGGCGTTTTTGGTTATGCTTTTTGTGCCCAACATAAAGTGGGCAAAGAGCCAGCCGCGTGGCTACGAGGAAGTTTCCGCCCATGAAAACAAGGTCCTTCTTGCATTCGAACGCATTGGTCAGGTTGCATGCTCGTGCACTGCCGTGGTGTTCGTGTGCCCCCAAGGATTTGCCTTCCCCTGGGCGCTGTGGCTCGTAGTCGCGTTTGTCCTTATGGTTTTTTACGAGGTTGCCTGGGCGCGCTACTTCAAAAGCGGGCAAAGGCTCTATGCCATGTATACGCCCCTTGGTCCCATACCTGTGCCCCTGGCCTCGTTGCCGGTAGCTGCATTCTTACTTTTGGGCGTCTGGCATCAGTCGCCAGTGGCCGTCGCAGCTGCAGTTATTCTTGGCATAGGCCACGTGGGCATTCACCTTGGCCACCTGCGAGAACTTGCTGCAAAACAGCGGTAGTGCTGGGCAAGCAGCATGGATAAAGGCTGGAATAGGGGACTCTGGGCCCAGCAGAGCAGGTCCACGGCATTAGAATTCTCCTGCAGCGTAAAACATTTCTGCTATAAGGAAGGTTGATAGATGAAGGCGAAGTTCATACACCGATGCACGCATGTTCTGGACAAAGAGGCAACCATTGCGTTCTACCAAAAGGCGCTGGGCTTCCATGTCGTTCGAGAGAGCGGGCCCGAAGATGGCTCCTGGACCAACACTTTTATGGCAAACGACGAAACCCCCTTCGAGCTGGAGCTAACGTGGAACCGCGGTCGCACGGAGCCGTACGAGAACGGCGGTAAGGACGTGCACATTGCATTCCGCGTGGACGACTTCGATGCATACCACGCGCTTCACGAGAGCATGGGTTGCATTGTGCGAGAAAACCCCCGTATGGGCCTCTACTTTATAACCGACCCGGATGGTCAGTGGATAGAGATCCTTCCCACGAGGTAGGATGAACGCTGGACCCGTCCCCTGTTCATTTTTGAACAGGGGACGGGTCCAGCGTTCATTTTTGAACAGGGGGACACCCCGCGACGTACCCTTATCCTCGTTGCCGCTGCTTTGCGAGGGCAAGCCGCCTACTTGGAGTATCCCAAGTCCTTTGCCCAGGAGCGAACGGTGTTTTCTGCCCCGTCCACGTCCTTGCCATGGACGGACAGCGCGTCCTGCGACCTAACCGTGGCTCCCTTGGCATACTTCTCCAAGTTAGGCAGCGCGTTTGCGCCGTTGGAACTGCCCTCGTGCGAGAAGAACGGGATAACCGTCTTCCCAGAAAGGTCGTTGTTCTCAAGAAACGTAACCATGGGCATGGGGAGGTCGTACCACCACACGGGGAACCCAAAGAACACCGTGTCGTACTCCTTAAGCTGCTCCGGCGTAAGGTCGACGTTAATCTGCGGACGAGTTCCGTTGTCCTGCTCGGTCTTGGCGCGCTCGACGGTGGCGTCGTAGTCGTCGGGATACGCATCGACGGCCGTCACGCGAACCAAGCTGCCGCCGGTCTCGTCGGCAAGCCAGTGCGACATCGTGTCTAGGTGTCCCGTGTACGAGAAGTACAGCACAAGGGCCTTGCCGCCAGCTGCCGGCTGCGTGCTGGCACTGCCGCTACTGCTTTGCTCCGCCGACGAGGAGCTAGCCGCCGCACCAGCCGTCGACTGGCTATCCGCTGCCGACTGCCCGCGTGATGCGCAGCCCACAAGCGCCGCCAAGCAAGGTACAAGACTCACTGCCAAAAACTCACGTCGTGTAAACCTAGCGCTCATAATTGCCCCTTTCTATGCCTGCGCGCATTGCGCTACTCTGCAAGCTCGATCCGTACGTCGTAGTCACCCTTAAGGGCCGAGATGTTGGCCAGCGGAGTGGTTATTACGCCAATGTTCACCTGGTGCCCGTACTGCTCCGAAACATCCTCGTCCTCAAATAGAATAGTAAAGTAAGGCATGTCAGTTGCATAGTCTATGTCGCCGTTAAGCCAGCCGTAGTGAACGTCCTCCTCTTTGTATGGCAAGTTTTCCGTTACTCCGCAGAAGTCGTGAGAATACCTGCTAACGTGCTGTTCCATGGGGAGCTTGGCAATAAGGGCCTTTGCCGTTTCGGAATCGTTTAGCACGCCGGTAATTACCGTGTCACCAAAGTGCATGTTAATCTTCGTGCCGTTTTCGGGCGGAATGCGCGTGGGCATCGACTTGTCCTCGGTTTGCATGTTGGCGTCATCCTTGGCAACGCTGTGATTCTGCGTGCTGGTAGATGCGGTTGTAGTCGATGCGCTTGCGGCCTCTGCTGCGCTAGCTGCACTCGAGCTGCCCTGCGACGAGGTTGCGTTGGCGCCTCCGCACCCCACGAGTGATAAACACAATGCTCCTGCTGCCAGCATCCCAGCAATACTCTTCTTCATCCCTGTACCTCCAGTTGCTTGTTGTAGTGCTTGAACTACGTATGAGCATACGGAACTTGGAATTGGATAACAAATGCTTATGTTAGATTGTTAAGTATAAGAAGAGCGCATGGGTTGTCGATTAATTGTGCGAGTATCCCCTTTGGGTATCCCTCCTGCCAGGTCGCCCGAAAAGTACATCCAGGGGTGACACCCTTGCGTGCCCATACACCACGTACTTTTAATGCTGTACGTCGGGCACGCATAGGTGGCACCCCCGCATGTACTTTTCGGGCGACCTGTCCCATCACGAGTTTTTTGCCGGCCGTGGCAGGCGCGTCCTTACGCCTGTCCCTCCCGCAGCTGCGCAAGAGACGCCATGGCTTTGTCGCACTGCTCGGCAATAAGCTTATGGCGCTCTTCCTCCGAAGGCTGTGCCTCGACTTTGGCCGCAAGCGAATCGCAGGATCGCGCGGTCGTGCGGAGGGTTGGCTGCAGGGCCGTCGCTTCGTTGGGGTTTACGTCTACGCGCGCCGCATGCAGGTCTTCTTTGTACCGTGCAATTGCCCCGTCTGCCCCGTCCAGCCGAGTGCAGCGTCCCGAGTGCATGTAATCGAGCATCGTGCAAGTGGCGCAAAGGCCCCGCACGCTCTTTGGCAAACGCCCGGCTGCGGCGTAGTGTGTGGCCAGGGCGTCGTCCGTTGCGCTACCTGCCCGTTCGAGCCTAGCCAGCGACCGCTTGGCAACGTCGATGCTTGCTTCCAACGAAACCAGCCTTGCAGACCATGCCTCGAGGTCCTGTGTGTACTCAATCTCGTCATTCAGCTGCTTTTTTGCGACCAGTGCCGTCATGTAGTCCACATGCGACCTGTGAAAAGCAAGGTAGCGCTTAAGGCGACGGTTGTGCTTAAGAATCTTGCGCACGGGAAATATTATGCCGATTGCCATAAGCACATAGCCCGCAATCCGCACCGGCCCAGCCAGCGAATCCGCGGGAAAGCCAAGCGATATTTGCGTGCCCACCTGCCCAAACTGTCCAAGCACAAGGCCAAAAAAGTCGTGCGCCCTCACAAAAGCGCCGTCGGCCACCCGCATGAGCCAAGCAGACACGTCCTCGTTCTGCGTAATGCACCTGCTACCCAGCCATAGGAACACAATGCCAATGGCAATGTAGATGGCCGACCGCAGCACGAGCGAGCGCGACGCCCGTGCGCTTGTGGGAAGGTCTTTTGGCACGTGGGTCGTGGTCTTGTATGCCTTTGCGTTTGGCTGGGCTTGTTCGACCCGTTCGAGCGACTCCTTGTAGTCGTCCAGCCTGCGCCTGGTCGCATCCGCGAGCGCGCGGATGGTGTAGGCGTTTGACTCCAAGGTGCTTGCGACGCGCAGTAAGTATTCGTCTGGGTTTTGGCCAGGCTCGGTGGATGCGCCGCTCGATTGCTGCGGTTTGTGGCTGGGCTTATCTTTGTCGGCCGGCACGCGCGGCAACGCTGGCTGCCGATAAAACCGCTCGATTTCGCCGCAGTCTGCAATCGAGGCGCTCTGGTCCAAGAGTTCTACGGCGCCTGGCACGCATCCTTCGAAGTCATCGATGCCGCTCGAATTGCCCCTGCCATCGTTTGCCGCAAACAGAACGGTAAAGGGGCCTTGTTCGCCGTTGTACGCGCGCAGGTGGCATGCCATGCGACAGAGGAGGTCTTGCAGGTGGGGGATTCCGCGGGCGAGCTTCTTGCTGTAGCGAATGCGCACGCAGTCCTTGTCCGCTGACTCCACAATTAGGGGATGGGCACCCGCCTGCAGCAAAAAGAGCGTTGTGCCCGTTAGGTGCTCTGTTGGCAGCACATCAAGGACGGGGGAGGCAATCTGGGCAGGGTCGACGCATAGTATGTTGTCGCCCTCGAGTGCATTTAGGAGGTTAAGAAGGTCGGGCACGACCGCCTGGACCTCCTCGTGAGAAACGGAGTAGAGCGAGATAACGTCGTCGTTTATGGCCACATTCGAAACAACTGCAGCGTGCCCGTCCCATGCTACGTCGTCCTTGCCAAAGGACAGCGCGCCGGCCCACAGCAGCTTGCACGCTGCCATGGCATCGAGCATGCCGTTAGCGTTCTTCTCGATTAGATCCACGTGGCCGACCTCCAAAGTTGCTTTTTTTCACGGTACCACATGTGGAGGTGGAGGTGCCTCCGGGGTGCCTAATGGGGTTACCCCCAGACCCTTAACTAAATGGCGGTGGGTTACCCCCTCCGGGTACATCGCGAGTAAGCCCGTCCTTTGCGGATGAGTGCAACTGAGGAGATGCTCCCTACAGTTCCATGCGTGCCCGTCGCAGCGTTTTGTCCTATAGATAAAAAGGGCAATCTGTGCTCAGCCCGCCCGTAAGCTTTGTGCGACCTGCGTTCGGAACTTCCTTGGCTATCCGCGCATGACGTCAACGAACCTCTTGAGCACGCGCGCGGTGGCACCCCATACCACAGGGTCGGTCCCTGCATAAAACGGGACGGCGCTGGATGGCGTGCGCCAGCGATATTCTCTGCCGCCTGGAACCAGCTCCCAAGGGAAGTTGGCAGGATACAACGGCTGCATGCGTACGTCGTAGAGCTGTGGATCGTGACTCATGAGCCAAGAGAGAGACAACGAAAAGGTGTGGTCCACCTCGTCGGGCGAGAAGGTCCCCTCGTAGCCGCTTAGTTTTCCCACAAACACGTGGAGTGGTTTGCCGCCTGGTCCAGGCTCCGCTCCCATCGATCCCAGCATCTCTATCTGGCTGGGGGAGACAAGCAGCTCCTCGCACGTTTCGCGCACCGCGGCCTCGCACGGCGTCTCTCCTTGCTCTATGCCTCCGCCCGGCAAACAAACCTCACCAGGTTGCACAGAAAGTGTCTTTGCACGCATCTCGAGCAGAACCTCGATGCCAGAGGAGCCCTCGAGCAGCGGAATGAGCACCGCTGCCTCGCGTGGAGTGGGCCTGCTTGCGCTATAAGCCTTCAGACGATTCTTAATTTGCTCGTATTGCATGGTCCGCTTTCTTGCTCGATTCCTTTTTATGGCCAGGCCAATGTTGGCTGGCTGTGGGCAACACAAGTATATGCCTGCTAAACACAAAAACCGGCACATGCTTTGGTTGAAGCAATGCGATGCGTTGGGTTTGGCGGCGGCGATTCCGCGTGTGAGAGGCCTGTTGATTCACGTGTGCGCTTTTTTGTGCGCGGCGGACACAAAACCGCAAGTCGCGGAAGCCCAAATTCGGCTGTTTTTAACACGTGAATTGTGGAAGGAGCTTCCTGACTCACGAGTTCGAAAAAATGGTTAACATTCTTTAAAAGCCCAGGTAATATAAAAAGAAATCGAATCAAAATATCACACGTGAGTTAAATATTGAAATCAAACGATTCACGTATGAGAATTCGGGCAAGATGGTAGCGATTCTCGCACAAGACAATAATGTAATAGATATGGAACCATTCCAACCGCCAGCTTAGATTGCTGCTTCGTCCAGTGCGTCGGAAAATAGCAAAAGAAAACGATTACTCGCGGATTCATCTAGGCGGTCGATGGACAAGTAGGGATTTAGGTCCTCAAGCTCTATTAGCAGAAGCGTGCCTCCGCGCGTGCAGCACGCGTCAACGCGCTGTATATCGCGTTCGATTGCATTCCAGCCCACGAACTCCTGTGCAAACAATACTACTTTTCCGGTGCCTAAGTTTTTTGCTGGCGTTCTATTACAATTGGCTTATAGCTCGTTGAAGGGATGAAGAATGAAGTGTCCTAAATGTGGTAACAAGCTGCCCGATTCCGCCTCCTTTTGCCCAAACTGCGGCACGAGCCAGTTGGAGGACAAAACAGCCGATAGCCGGCAGGCCGAGCCCTCGGTTGCCGATAGCCAGCAGGCCGAGCCTTCGCCTACGGACGCTCGCCCAGCCGATAGCCAGACGGCCTCACCGGCCGACCCCATGCCAGCTGCCGATCAGCCGGCTCCACCTGCAAACGAGCCCAAGAGCCCCAAGGGTAAAACCAAACCCCTTGTTGTTGTGGCTCTAATTGCTGGAGTCGTGGCAATCGTGGTAGGCGCGGTGTTCGCAATGGGCCTGTTTATTCCCGTGCAAAAAGAGACCAGCTTGGCCACCAGCTCTTCCGTAAACGATCAGCGAATAGCGTCGGTGGGGCTCGATTCCACAAAGCTCTTTACCGACGACGGCTTTATAACCGTATATGCCATGACGGAGCTAAACGGCGAGCAGCTGATCGATCTTGTGGAAGACAATGGCTTTAATTACGGCTCCACGACGCATGAAGACACTAAGGTGTCCGGTTGGTATGTAAACGGGATGCAATTGTCATTTGTTTTTGGAAACAATGATGGCGAAACAACGCATAACAGGGACGATGCGCGAACGCTAGACATTGGCGCTAAAGGTTCTTATGTACTATTGGGCGAGTCGTTCCCTTACGACAGGTTCAATACCGCGAAGGAAATCCGCGAGGCATGCGCAAACGTCGACTTCATTGCGAGCAAAGAGCCCAACGACAATCAGTTTGCGGGTTATTTCCAGAACTCCCATGGCGACTACTACCTTGTTGTGGCATTTACCGATAGGGGTAATCCAAAGTTGCAAATCATTCCTCCGAGCGCCCTTTACCAACCAAACACGCTGGAAGGCGTCAAGGCGGCTTATGAAGAAGTGCTCATGGGCTATTTCCACACGTCCGTGGATTAGGCAAACACGACGGTCCGAACGCTAGGTAGCTGTGTGCAATAGCAGACCCGCTGGCGGCCGGAACGCACACCGTTGCGGGTAGAGGGTGGGTACACCACGCAGCAACGTGCGTTTGGTGCCCGGGACGCGCCCGGAACGCACGCTGTTACGTATAGACGACAGGAACGACACGCAGCCGCGTGCGTCTTGTGGCCAGTCCGTGCTCGAAACGCACGCTGTTGCGTATAGAGGAGTGGACACACCATGCAGTGGCATGAGCGATGCGTAAGTATTTACGGCGTCTTATTGATGCGCAGAAAGCCATGGAAGATAAACTCAGAGCCACAAAACTTGCCGACATCGTGGAAGATACAAGGCAGGTAGTCGATAATGAATCGAATGAAGAAAAAGGAGTATGCCTGATCTTCAATGTTTTAAGCGATAAGGACAGGGATATCTATGAGCATCTTTTCTAATAAACCGAAGGCCGACTACGCCCAAACCCTTACGAAGGGCATTTACTTTGTGCGCGGGCTTGGCGGCGGCATAACGGACAATACGGGCAGTAGGGAACACAACCTGCAGCGCCTAAAGAACGAGATAGAAGACGCCGACGCCATTGTGATTGGTGCTGGAGCCGGGCTCTCCACCGCCGCGGGGCTAATATACAGTGGGGAACGCTTCGACCACTGGTTCTTTGACTTCAAAAAGCGGTTTGGGTTTGCCGATATGTACTCCGGTGGTTTCTATCCCTTCCCCGATGACGAGACACGCTGGGCATTCTGGGCGCGCAATATCTATATCAACCGTTATCTGGATCCTCCAAAGCCGACCTATCGAGATCTTTTTGAGCTGGTGTCAGACAAGAACTATTTTGTGATTACCACAAATGTGGACCACTGCTTCCAGCGCGTGGGCTTCCATAAACAAAGGCTATTCTATACGCAGGGCGACTACGGCCTTTTCCAGCACGCCGATGGAAGTGTCGGGAAAACCTATGACAACAAATCGTGGGTTATGAAGGCAATGGCCTCGCAAGGCTTTGTGCTGGACAAAAACGGAGTGTTCCAGGTGCCGGAGGATCGCCGAATCGCGATGAGGATTCCTCGTAACCTGATTCCGGCCTGCCTGGATGACGGTGCGCCGGTGTCCATGAATCTACGGGCGGACGACACCTTTGTAGAGGATGCCGGGTGGCATGCGGCTGCAGAGCGCTACACGGCTTATCTCCAATCGAACGAAGGCAGGCATGTCCTGTTTCTGGAGATCGGGGTTGGAAGAAACACGCCGATGATCATTAAGTATCCCTTCTGGGCAATGACGGCGGAGAATCCGAACGCGGTCTATGCCTGCCTAAACTACGACGAAGCAGTTTGTCCGGAGCAGATTAGGACGCAATCGATTTGCCTGGATGGGGATAGTGGTAAGGTAATTAAAGCGTTGATAAGCTGTGATGGCTAACCCAATCCACGGTGGCTCCACATCCGTGGGGTATGCGGGACGCGTACGCTCGTGGCGCGTAGTTATTGTCAACATCGTAAGAGAGCGACCCCAAGGCAGAGGGTCACGAACGAAGGGACAATAATGATGAAGAACGCAAAGAGCTACCAGATGGACGCGCGCACGATCTCCGACGCTAACCTGGAGTGCATCGCAGGAGGAG
>CADBDT010000048.1 GCA_902793465.1 uncultured Coriobacteriaceae bacterium
TTCCTGCCGGTCCGGATGTTTGTGCCAGTTGATAAAACTGATGATATCAATAGGCAGCCAGAAGAACAACGAGGAGGCGCAGGCCGCACCCCAGGAGCGGGAGCAGGCCCCCCAGCAGCAGGAAGAGACGCAGCAGGAGGATTACCAGGAGGAAGAGCAAGAGGAAGAGCAAGAGGATTACAACGAGACTCCCTCCTACACCCCGGTTTACACTCCGCCCGTATACACGCCTCCTGTAAACACGTCCACGTCCACCGATACGTCTGGGGCGGCACTGGTAGCCGTACAGGCCGCAATCGCCCAGGTTGGTAAGCCCTACGGCCACGACAACAACGGCAGCAACTTTGACTGCAACGGCCTTACGCACTACGCGTGGGCACAGGCCGGCGTAGAGATACCCTATGCCTCGGGCCACTACGCTTACGGTCAGTTCCAGTGGATGAAGAGCAGCGGCAGGTGGGTAACGTCCGCTTCGGCACTCAAGGCCGGCGACCTGGTGTTCTTCTCGCATGACGGAGGCGCCACCACCTTCCACGTGGCCATGTACATTGGCGGAGGCCAAATTGTGCATGCAGTTGGCTACTCCCAAGGCATCCAGGTTACGAGCCTCGACTACGTAAGCGGCTTCTGCGGTGGTGGCTCGCCCATCTAATGACCAAACGACATAAAGGCGCGCTTGTACTTTGCGTAGAAGCGCGCCTTTATACTATTGTCACTCTGCATTTCATGAACAGCACACATCTGTGTGCATTTAAATGAGACAACAAAAAGGTGCTAACATACCATTCAACTGTAGGCAATTCGCAGCATAAAAGAGTTCTATTCGTTCTAAAGCAAGGAAAGAAAGTATTGTTAGGAGAGTATGCATGAATCGCCTTCTTACAAGCAAGAGAGCTCAGAAAGCAGTGGCTTTCGCGCTGGCAGGTTCGCTTGCCACGTCGTCGCTCATTGCGCCCGTGGCTGCCTTCGCACAGCCCAGCGGTTCTCTCGAGCAACAACTGAACGCCGCAGTAGCGGATCTTAATGAGCTGGCAAATGCCCTCGCACAAACAGAGGCCGAGCTTGGCAAGACCAACTATGAGCTCGACATGACCAAGGCACAGATCGCAGGTCTGGAAGGCCAGATTTCGGAGAATGAAGACAAGCTCGTAGTTGCCAAGGGACGTTTGGCAACGGTAATCGAGGAGTCCTATAAGGAGGGTGGCGAGGCTGGCCTCATAGACCTTATCCTTAGCTCCGAAAGCATCGAGAACCTCGTTTCGCGCATCTACTACGCAAACAAGGTAGCCGAAAAGAAGCATGCTGCCATCAACGAGGTAAACGACCTTCAGACTAACCTCAAAAACGACAAGGCAATCCTCGAGGATCAGCAGCGCGAGCAAGAGGAGCTACTGGCCGCCCAGCAAGAGAAGGCCGCAGCAATGGAGCAGGCCGCCTACAAGCAGGCCAACTACGTTAACTCCCTGTCCGCCGAGGTAACGCAAGCCATGGCTGCCCAGCGTGCCGTAACCACAGAGAGCTCCATGCAGGCTGCTCAGAATGTAATAGCTTCTGAGGGCGAGCAGGTGCAGGTTACCGTTAACGACGACGGTACCGCCGTAACCAGCACAGGCGAGGTACTTGACCTCGGCGAAGCCGCTGCAACCGTGGCACCCGGCACAACCGTTTCTGTACCCGCTGCAGTAACATCCGCCGGCGGCGGCTCGGCTTCCGCAGCACTCGCCGCTGTTAATGCGGCTCTTGCGCAGGTTGGAAAGAGCTACGGGCACGACAACAACGGCACCAACTGGGACTGCAATGGCCTTACCAACTACGCTTGGGCACAGGCTGGCGTAGAGATTCCCTACGCGTCTGGCCACTATTCTTATGGCCAGTACCAGTACATGCAAGGCAGTGCGGGATGGACAAACTCCGCATCCGACCTGAATGCCGGTGACCTCGTGTTCTACTCCCAGGATGGCGGCGACACCATCTACCACGTAGCCATGTACATTGGCGATGGCCAGATCGTGCACTCCGTTGACTACTCGCAGGGTGTTCAGGTTACCGACCTCAACTACGTAAAGGGCTTTGTTGGCGGAGGGACCCCCTCATAGCGTCTCTTGCTTAACTCACAAGGGGGCCTAAGGGCCCCCTTTTTTTTGTTTGGTCAGGCTGTATAAAGTCATTTTGTGTAACACAAACCCCTCACCCACTTTTCTATTAGAATCGTTTTGTCGCATGATGGCAAACACACCACGTACACAGGAGGCATCATGAGCACAGACACCGACCCTCGTCCTGCCAAGGCAGGACAGATAACCATAGCACTGCTAACCAGTGCCTCACTTGTATTATCGTCTGCGTCACCTTATCCCGTAAATGCCGCCCTTGCGGAAACAGACAAGCTCGCGCAAGAGCGCGACCAGGCAAACGCACGCGCCGACGAAGCTGCCGCAAAAAAGAACGAGGCAGCAAACCGTGCCGAACAAGCAGAGTCGCAAAAGAACTCCGCCAACGCAACGGCTGAGTCTACGCAAATGAAGCTGGAAGAGGCCAACGCACGGCTGGACGAACTTTTTGCTCAGGTAGAAATTGCATACGCCGAGTTGAGTAAGTCTATTTACGAGCTCGATGTGGTACGCGGCCAGATTGAGGAACTCGAGGAGCGTATTGCCCAGACGGAGGCTCGTTTGCAAGAGAAGCAGAAGGAGCTTAACGGGCAGGTTTCCACTTCCTACAAGCTTGGGCCGGTACACTGGCTCGAGATTGTGCTCGACTCCACGTCGTTCGAAGAATTTATTACTCGAATTACGTATGCAAACAAGGTTACCGAGCAGTTTAACAGCATAATTGCGGACGTTAAGGATCTGCGCGCCCAGCTTGCTGCCGAACGCGAAGAGCTGGCCCAAAAAGAGGCTGAGCAAGAGGAGCTCGTAGCAATTAACGAGCAAAAAGCCGCAGCAGCCGAAGAGGCAGAGGCCGCCCAGGCAGCGTTCGTAAACAGCTTGTCTGCCGAGCTCAAAGCAGCAATTGAGGCTGCCCGCGCGGCCGAAGCCGAAGCTGCTAAGGCACGAGCGGAACAGGCGCAGTTTGCCGCAGCAGAACAGCAGGCACGCTCCGAAGCCGCCGAGCAGCAACGCCGTATAGATGCTGAGGAGGCACGCAAGGCAGAGGAAGCTCGAAGGGCGCAGGAAGCGGCTGCGGCTGCGGCGGCAGCGGCAAACAACGGCGGCGATGACGGCAGCGACTATGCAGCTGCGGTAGCCCCCTACGTTGCGTCTGCAGCCTCTGGCGATCAGCGTACCACCGCGGTAAATGCCGCCCTCTCGCAGGTAGGCCTCCCCTACATCTGGGGTACCGAGGCACCTGGCGTAGGATTCGACTGCAACAGCCTTACCCACTGGGCATGGAGCGTGGCGGGAGTATCGATTCCCTATCCCTCCGGTCACTATATGTACGGCCAGTTCCAATGGCTCAAGGCAAGCGGTCATTGGGTATACAGCGAAAGCGACCTGCAGCCCGGAGACTTGGTGTTCTATTCTCATGATGGAGGTTACAGCACCTACCACGTGGCCATGTACATTGGTGGTGGCCAGGTTGTTCATGCACACAGCTATCGTCTTGGCGTAACGGTTACGTCAATTGACGCTGTAAACGGCTTCTGCGGAGGCGGATCGCCCATATAACCAAATACATTTGGAAATACATTGGGGGCTGGCATGAGGTACTATGTATGCCAGCCCCCAAGCAATAATCGAGGTGTGTTTATGCATAAACCTGTACTTGGCATAATCGGTGGCGTCGGGCCACTTGCGACTGCATACTTTATGCAGCTGCTTATCCAGAAAACAGAGGCGCACACCGACCAGGAAAACATGCCCATGATCGTGTTTAACGATCCACAGATACCCGACAGGACATCATACATTCTGGACAATGCCGAACCAGATCCGCTTCCCGAGCTCGTAAAGGTCGCCCAGTGGCTGCAAAACGCGGGGGCTGACTTCCTAGCCATTCCCTGTAACACGGCCCACTACTTTTACGACTCAATAAGCGAGTCTGTGAGCATTCCCCTGGTAAACATCCTGCAGGAAACTGCGGACGTAATTGCAAAGAAGACAAACAAGCATGCTACGGTGGGACTCATGGCTACCCGCGGTACGATTGCGTCGAACCTCTACCAGGGGTACTTTGCCCAGCTGGGAATGGACGTAAAGATTCCCACAGAGGCCGAGCAGGATCTTTTGATGGGCCTTATATACGACTGTGTGAAGGCAAATAGGCCGTACGACGAAAACGTATTGCTCAACATTGCCCACAACATGCACGACAAAGGCTGCGATACCGTAATTATTGGATGCACTGAGCTTTCGGTTATCTATCAGAACCTTGCACAAAAGCCCGCTTGGCTCATTGACGCCCTCGACGTGCTGGCAGAGACCTGCTGCATGATATACAAGCTCGCTCGCGACGAGGACAATGCCTGCGACATGTAAGAGGCATGCCGTCTAGGGGGTGCGTCTTGGGGTGCCGCAAGGGGATACTCCCCTACGGGTACATCGCGGACGAGCCTTCTCGTAGGGGCAGCCTATTCGCGATGTACCCGATGGGGAGTATCCCCTTGCGGCACCTCTCCCCTGAGTTCCCTATAGAAGCAGCTCCTGTGCCCCGTATGGCACGCTGGTCCCGGCGAATCCACCTCCACAACAAGCGTGTCGGCATCACAGTCCACAAGCACCCGCTTTACCTGCTGCATGTTTCCGCTCGTTGCGCCCTTGTTCCACAGCTCGCTGCGAGAGCGCGACCAAAACCACGTTGTGCCCGTCTCAAACGTAAGACGCAGGCTCTCCTCGTTCATCCAGGCAACCATAAGGATCTCTCCCGTGTCCTCCTGTTGGACAACAGCGGGAATGAGGCCGTTGGAGTCAAGCTTTAGCCGCAAGTCTGCCAAGGATATTGCTTCCATGTTGTGCCTTTCGGGTAGTATTTAGAAATCCAGGCGCATGGGTATTCCCTGAGACGCCATGTACTCCTTTACCTGACGGATAGAAAACGTGCCAAAGTGGAATACGCTGGCGGCAAGAACGGCGTCCGCCTCCCCTTCCAGCACGCCCTCTGCAAAGTGCTCGAGCGTTCCTACACCACCTGAGGCGATTACGGGTATGGGGACCGCGCGCGCTACCTTACGCGTGAGCGCCAAATCGAAGCCCTCTTTTGTTCCGTCGCGGTCCATACTGGTTAGCAGGATTTCCCCGGCCCCGCGGCGAGCGGCCTCGGTAGCCCATTCCACCGCATCGATGCCTGTGGCAATGCGTCCGCCCGCGAGGTACACCTCCCACTCGTCCGCCTTTCCCTTGCGTTTGGCGTCAATCGCGCATATTACTGCCTGACTGCCAAACGCCGCCGCCGCTTGCGTAAGCAACTGGGGATTCTTTACCGCCGCAGAGTTAACGGAGACTTTGTCGGCACCTGCCGCAACCATGCGTCGCATGCCTGCAACGTCGCGAAAACCACCGCCCACCGCATAGGGTATGCGCAGCTCCGCGCTTGCGTGAGAGGCAAGATCGATAGTGGTGTGGCGGTCGTCAGAGGTGGCGGTTATGTCGAGAAACACAACTTCGTCGGCGCCCTCGGCATCGTATGCGCGCGCGAGCTCCACCGGGTCTCCGGCGTCTACCAGGTCAACAAAGTTAACACCCTTTACCACGCGACCGTCTTTAACGTCCAAGCACGGAATAACTCGTTTGGTTAGCATATGGACACTTCCCCTTTGCAGCTAGCCTTAGGCCTCGCGCACGCCCTCCAGCGTCGCAAGCGCGTCTTCCAGCGTAAATGCACCCTCGTACAGGGCGCGACCCGTTATGGCACCCTCTATAACATCGTCCCCCAAAGCGGCAAGGGACCTTAGATCGTTCAGCGTGGCAATGCCACCAGACGCCACCACGGGAAATCCCGCTACCTGGGCCATATGCGCGTATGCGTTGGCGTCTATTCCCGTTTGCATGCCGTCGCGTGCAATATCGGTAAACACCAGATGGCGATAACCCAGATCGGCAAGGCGTGCCACAAGCTCGTCGGCCATAATTGCCTCGCCCTCGCGCCAACCGTTTACTCGTACCTGTCCGTCCTTAGCGGCCACGTCTGCAACCACGAGTTCACCGAACTCGGAGGCTGCCTGCGCGGCAAACTGCGGATCGCGCACGAGTGCCGTGCCTATGGCAATGCGCTTTGCCCCTGCGCTGGCAAGGCGCTCCACCGCAACGAGGTCGCGCACCCCGCCACCGGTATCGACCTTTATTCCCGAAACCTTGCAGATGGCGCTGATTGCAGCCGTGTTGGCGGCACGCGCGTCTTTGTCTTCCTCGAACGTTGCCGAAAGGTCAACCACATGAATCCACGTTGCACCGCGCGCCGCAAAGTCCTCGGCAACGGCCACGGGATCGTTTGAGTACACGTCCATCCGGCTTCGGTCCCCCTTTTGCAAGCGAACCACCTTGCCGGCAACTAGATCTATGGCTGGAAACAGAATCATGGGAGGTCCCTTCTTTCCATGTTCTACGAGCAGACCTTCTGTACGAAGTTGCGCAGGATGGTTAAGCCGGTTGTGGAGGACTTCTCGGGGTGGAACTGGACACCGTAGATGTTGTTTGCCCACACTCCCGAGGCAAAGCTGCGGGTGTAGTGTGACCGGGTGGTAACCACGGACTCGTCCACGTCGTTTGCAAGGGCATAGCTGTGGGTAAAGTACACGTTCGCACCCTCGGGAACACCCTCGTACAGGGCGCACTCCCTGCCATGCGGCGTAAGGTGAAGCTGGTTCCAACCCACGTGAGGCACCTTAAGGCGCCCAGACTCCAGGCGCGTTACCGACCCGGGAAGCAGCGAGAGACCCTCGATCCACTCCCCTTCCATTCCGTCCGAACGCTCGTCCCCGCGCTCAAAGAGAACATGGAGACCCAAGCAGATGCCCAAAAACGGCACACCTCTGTTTGCCGCCTCAACGATGGCCTCCGCCTGACCCGACTCGTTGAGAAACGCCATTGCGTCCTCGAACGCGCCCACTCCGGGAACGACCACAGCATCGGCACGGCTTATTTCCTTGGGAGAGTCGGTAGCGTAGGCGTCTGCGCCTACGTCGCTTAGACTGCGAACCACGCTCAGCAGGTTGCCCTTGTGGTAGTCAACCACCGCTACGTGCGGCTTTGCCATTACAGAACCCCCTTGGTAGAAGGAATGTCGTTAACACGCGGGTCGCTCTCGCAAGCCACACGCAGCGCACGGGCGCATGCCTTAAATGCTGCCTCCAGTATGTGATGCGCGTTTGAGCCGCAGATCTTGCGAAGGTGCAGCGTAATGCCTGCGTTGCGAGCAAAGCCCACAAAGAACTCCTCGCCCAGCTCCGTGTCGAACGTCCCCACCTTGCTCGGGCCAATGGGAACGTCCCAGTACAGCTCGCCGCGACCAGAGAAGTCTACGACGGCCTGTACCAGCGCCTCGTCCAGAGGAACCGATGCGTCGGCAAAGCGACGAATGCCGCACTTGTTTCCAATCGCCTGGTTTATGGCGTCGCCCAACGCAATTCCCACGTCCTCAACCGTGTGGTGGTCGTCCACCCAGGTATCGCCCTCGCACCTAACCCTTAGATCCATGAGCGAATGGCGCCCCAAGGCAGTTAGCATATGGTCAAAGAAGCCCACGCCCGTGCTTATGTCCGTCTTACCCGTTCCGTCCAGGTCGAGCTCAATCAGAATGTCCGTCTCGCCCGTCGCACGACTCACGCTCGCAGTTCGCGCCATAATTAGTCCCCCTTTATTAGCTGCCCAATTGCTTGCAACAGGCGCTCGTTTTCCTCGTGAGTACCAACCGTAATTCGAAGGCAGTTCTCGAGACCCTTTGAATAGCTAAAGTCGCGCACCAAAATCGAATACTCGTCACGTAGTCGCGCGCGCACCTCTGCGGCATGTGGAAGCCGCACGAGTACGAAGTTTGCCTGACTCGGCCACTGTACAACGTTCGGGAGCTCAGCTAGTCCCTTGCATAGGTATTCTCGCTCTTGCACGATGCTCGCCAAGACCGGGGCAAACTCGCCGCGCCTCTTAACCGCCACGGTTGCCGCAGCCTGCGCAAGCACATCCTCGGAGTAGATCTGGCGTATTGCTGCCAAAACTTCGATGACCTCTTGGTTGGCCACAAGGTAGCCACACCTGAGCCCTGCCATGCTAAACGCCTTGGAAAACGTGCGCAGCACCATAAGGCGAGGGTTGTTTGCGACCAACGGGATAAGGCTGGAGCCCTCGCGGGCAAACTCGACATACGCCTCGTCTAGCAGCACAAGCGCATCGGTATTGTCCAGCAGCCTCTGCACAAGCGAGGAATCCATAAGGTCGCCTGTTGGGTTGTTGGGCGAGGTGACCATTACCATGGCCGCATTCTTGGCAGCCTCTACGAGGGCATCTGCATTCAGTGAGAAATCCGCAGGATTGCGCCAGACCTCCACCACATCCGTCTCGCACATTTTGGCAAAGTTCTTGTACTCCTCAAAGCACGGCGGCGCTACCACAAGAGCCCGTCCCGGCCCACCAAAGGCAAACAGCAGGTTAAACAGAATCTCGTCGCCACCGTTGCCCACCATTATGTTCTCTCTTGCCACACCATGCCACGCAGCTAGCTCGTCCCGCAATCCGTTGGCGAGCGGATCCGGATATCGGTTAAGGGGCGTATCCACAAGCGCCTGCGCAATGCCGGTAGCAATGGTTGCGGGCAGCGGATGCGTGTTCTCGTTTGCCGAAAGGTTTATGTTGCACGGCGAAAATGCCGGGTCGTACGGCTCGAACCCCGCCAATGCCGGTCGCACGCGCTCGCTTATTGTTTGCGACGACATGTATCCTCCTCTGCGCTGCCAGTTAGAGCACACATTTTAACAGAGAGCACACGACGCAATTGGATATGTAACAATACGGGACCAGAGGCGCAGGGACCTCTCAAGGGGGAGTACCCCTCTTGATTGGCACCTATCAAGAGGGGTACTCCCCCTTGAGAGGTCAGGGAACAGTCGTTAGACTACCGTTTTGCAAAATGGAAATCTGGTCCACGGCATGCACGTTCCATGGCGTCTCGTAGAGTCCTGTGCCCACATCCCATGCAGACCCTCCCATGCTCTGGGAAGAGAAGTCGACCGTTCCGCTGTATTCACGCAAGTCGCCAAGCGTGCCATGGTCGATCCAGTAGTTGCCCTGGAAGCTTATGTCACCCGAGTTCCAGTCTACGTTTCCGCTAATGGTGCAGGTTCCGTATGCCTCGCCAGGACCTCCCTCCTCGGCACCAACGTAGCAAGTCCCCTCAAAGTATCCCGACTCCTCCACAACGGAAAGATCAAATGCCACTGCCCTGGTAATGTGATGGTCGCCACCAACATAGGATGATGTGCCAACATATGTTCCGCTCCACATGCGTGGAAACGTTTCGGCGTGAGATTGCTTTGGCGAAGCGGCAGGTGCGGTCTTAGAATTACTCGGGGAGCGCGTGGCCGAACTGGTAGAATCTGCAACCGGTGTAGCTGCCGATTCTGTTGTGACGCTTTCCCATTGCGCAGTTAACTTCATGCTGCTAGTGGGAACAAACATGTCACCCGGATTGTAAGCCGTGCCGTTATCGTCTACCCAACACTTGAACACATAGCCCGTACGAGAAAACGTGCACGCGGGCACGACAAAATTAGAGCCTTGTGTGGCCTCTAGCGCGTCCATGGTGCCCGAGTCGGCCGACCCACCGTCAAACGAAACGCTCACGGTATTTGTGGAAGTGGCCGTAGCTGCTTTGGAAGGGGCAGCGGCGCTCGCTGCGGTTGTAGGCGTGGCTCCCCCTGCGCCCCCTGCGCCGAGGGCAGAGCCAAGGACAAAGGCGATAACGGCAACGCAGACAACACCAACGAGTGCGTATGGCAGCCACCTTGACGTGCTGCGTGATGGAGCAGCAGCTGCAGCAACCGCTCCAAGCGAGAGATCCGACACGGGGACTGCCGTTGAAGCCACGGGCACGGGCGTTTGCCCGTGGAGCATGGCCTTAAAGTCGGCTGCCGTCTGGGGTCTTGTCGCGGGGTCCTTGGCGAGTGCGGCCATTATGGCGGGACGCAGGTCGGCTGGAAGGCCTTCCGAAGCCGATGGCGGAAGCTCCGCAGGAGGCTCGTGCACGATGCGATAGAGCATGGCGGTCGTCTCGCCCGAGCCAAAGGGATTAGAGCCAGACAACATCTCGTGGGCAACGACACCTATGGAAAAGATATCGCTGCGCGAGTCCACCACATCGCCCCTGGCCTGTTCTGGCGACATGTATCCAGGGGTGCCCAGCACGGCGCCGGCCATCGTCGCACGCGTGGCGCCGTTGTCGACGCGGGCCACGCCAAAATCGGCAAGCCGCACACGTCCGTCGGTGCCCACAAACACGTTGTCGGGTTTTATGTCGCGATGCACCACGCCACGTGCGTGAGCGTAGCCGGCAGCATCCAGCAGCTGGTCGAGCACAGAAAGCGCGTCGGTTGGCGTTAGTGGTCCGCGGCGCAGGATGTCGGAGAGCGTCGCACCCTCCACCAGCTCCATAACGATAGCGGGCCTTCCATCCCACACGTCGGCCGCGTAGATTGCAACAATGTTGGGATGCGACAGTCTAGCAGCTGCACGACCTTCCGCCACAAAACGTCGGCCCATCTCGTCGAGGACATCGGGAGGCAGCGAGGGATCGAACAGGGGCTCCTTTATGGCCACCTCGCGCTGCAGGTTGGGGTCCCAGGCCCTCCATACCCGTGCCATGGCGCCGCGCCCTAGCTCGCCGCGCAGCTCGTAGGGGCCAATCTTGTTCATGTCGGTCATGCGTCCCCTTCCGTCATTTCCTGCAGAAACGTCGTTTTGCGCTTTTAATAATGCTGAATTGCATTTTTATGCAAGTCTACTACAAAACGCTGTGGCCGTAGGAGATGCCCGCCATACGGGCCTGTCCGGAACGTACGTGCGGGTGTGCCGCTTGGGGATACTCCCCAATGTGCACGGCGCACCCGGAGCATTAGCTAAATGGCGTCGGATGCACCGCTCTTGATTGGTCTTAACGTTTAAGTTTACTTAAGTCAAATTCCATCAGGTATTATAAAATTTAATGGAACAGCGTTTTGATTACCAAACGGGAGGCAGCGCATGGCCGACATGAACAATATTGGTCCCTACGAGCTGCGCGGCGAGCTGGGGCGCGGCGCCATGGCGCGGGTGTGGAGGGCGTGGGACCCCCACCTCAGGCGCGAGGTGGCCATAAAGGAGCCGCTGTTCGACCCGCGCCTGTCGCCGGAGGTCCTGGACGAGATGGGCCGGCGCTTCGTGGCGGAGGGCGTGGCCGCGGCCAGGCTCAACCACCCCAACATCGTGACCATCTACTCCGCCGACGTCTACGACGGCAGGCCCGCCATCGTGATGGAGCTCGTGGAGGGCGCGACGCTCTCGGGCCTGCTCGAGTCCGGACCGCTCGAGCCGGCCACCGCCGTCGACGCGCTCGACCAGCTGCTCGACGCGGCCGCCTACGCGCACTCCATGGGCGTGGTGCACCGCGACATAAAGCCGGACAACGTGTTCGT
>CADBDT010000049.1 GCA_902793465.1 uncultured Coriobacteriaceae bacterium
GAAAACACGAATCCGAGCGTGATGGCTATTTTAGTTCGGCTAGCGAGTGGTCAATTTAGTTCGGCTACCTGTGGCTAAAAACGCCCGACTCTAACACCGTGGTCCGTGGCCACCTCGTATACGCGCCGGCTCTGGACGCTGGGGCTCTCCCAGTCCTCGTAGTTTATCTGCAGCTGCACGGCCTCTATCTCGGGGTGCTCGCAAAGGATGCGCTCGAGCAGCTCGGGGCCGTCGTGGTAGGAGATGCCAAAGTGTCGCGCGCGGCCCTCGGCCACGAGCTCCTTGGCCGTCTCGAAGACGCCCTGGCGCTCATACATCTCGTAGTGCGCCGCATTGACGGCGTGCGCGAGCAGCAGGTCTAAGTACTCCACGCCACAGGCATCGAGCTCCTCCTGAAACACCTTGCGGATGGACGCGGGATCGCGGAAGGTGCCGTGGGTGAGCTTGTCCACAAGAAAGAAGCTCTTGCGCGGATGACGTTTTACAAGGCTCTCTCGCAGGGCAATCTCGGACTTGCCTCCAAGATAGACGTGCGCGGTGTCAAAGTAGTTGAGTCCCGCCTCAAGGAAGCGGTCAAACATCTGGTTGCAGAGCTCGAAGTCGGGCTCGCCGTCCCTCATGGGAAGTCGCATGGCTCCAAAGCCGAAGCGTCCCTTGAACTCACTGATATCTAGCATGGTTGTACCTCTCTCATAATTTGGTTAAGTTTATTTCCTAAACCGCCTTACGACTGGCTCCAGCCCTCCTGCAGGTACTGCAGATCGCCGTACCAATAAGCAGCTGTGGATCCTCCGTCGCACAGGATGTCGGTGCCCGTGATGAAGGTCGCCTCCGGACCCATGAGGAAGGCCACGAGCGCACCCATCTCGTCCACGGTACCGGCGCGCTTGGCAGGCATGAGGTCGAGCATCTTGCGGTATCCCCCGCCGCGCGGACCATTGAGCTCGTCGAACGCGAGTGGCGTCATTATGATGCCCGGGCTGATGGAGAATACGCGTGCGCCGCGCTTGCCCCACTCGCAGGCCTGCGCCTGCACGCGCAGCACGTTGCAGCGCTTTGCGTATTGGTAGGCGCGCAGCGTCGTGCCAATGGCCTCCTCACAGAGGAAGTCGAGGTCGAGCAGCTCCTCGGTCGGGGTCATGGCAAGCGCCCAGTTCTGCTCCTGCGTGAGGGCAGGCAGGCGGTGGCCAGACTGGCTGGACACCACGACGCCCGAGCCGCCGGGAGCGATGACCTTGCCAAACTCCTCAAGCAGGACGCTGGTCCCGTAGAGGTCCACGCGAAGAATCTGGGCGATGGGCGCCTGGCTGGGACTCACGCCGCCCGCGCAGATAACGTTGGTGATGGAGCCAAACTGCTGGGCATGCTCAATAACGGCGAGGATATCGTCGCGACTACTCAGGTCGCAGGCAACGCCCGTAACGTCGAAGCCGTCCATCTTCAGTCGCTCGACGACGCGATCGGTCTCCTCCTGTGTGAGGCTCGTCACCACGAGGTGCTTGCCCTGCGCCACCCTGCGTGCAATCGCAATGCCAATGCCACCGGCACCCACCAGTACGACGACGTTCTTCGTGATTTCGGCCATTTGCCCACTCCCCTCTTGTTGGTCTTGACATAATTCTATATTGAGTTGTACTGATGATTGATTCGATTTATTGGTTTATATCATTAGCGTCTCTTATTTCAAATTGAACGAGGCGAATGCCCCTTCGGCATCCGCCTCCAGTCACCTGATGCATGGTGGTGTAGGTGTCGGGCTCAGCTCAGGGCAGTTATCGCATTCTCCCCGCGAGCCAAACCCTTTGCGAGACGAATCGCGTGGCCGGCAAGGTAGAGCGGTACGTTAAGCGTATCGTCGTCGAGCGTGAGGTTGCGCATGATGCGCCGGGGATCGTGGGTTCGCTCGAAAAGCTGTGCGTACTCGCTTGGTATGCCAGGAGCGATATTCTCGAGGGAGACATAGGCAACGTTGTCAAAGCTCTTTGCACCAAACTCCCTGAGCGCCCACGTCTTGCCAACCTGACGCGCTCCCTTGAGGATGAGCGGCTTATGCCGGGTCGATGTCCCCCACTCCTCAAGACTCGATATGATGTCACGTTGCATCTTCTACCCTTCCGATTATGTGGTCGAATACACATTTAACCACTGGTAATATGTGTATTCGACCACATAATCGGAAGTTTAGTTGCTCGCAAGGAGCAGTTTTGTCGCAGACCTGCGCCTTCTCTCCACCTTCGTAACGGCTGACCTCGTTGGATGTGGTGGTTAATGGCCCAGTGCAATGAGGTGCGTAAGCAGATGGACCTCACAGGCTCTGCTGTGAGCCGCAACAACTCAATACATCGATGCGACGGCGCGTGTCATGAGCCATTGGTCACCTCTGCGTACCAAGCTAATCTCCTGCTCCAGACGCCATGTTGCACGCCTCGCGTTAAAAGGCGAGGCCTCAACCAGACTTCTACCCACCTGCCGTCATATAGGAAGTTTTTTGGCGCTACTCTGCGGGCATGACCTCGTCTACGACGGCCAATGCGTTGAGCGTACGCGGGTACCCTATAAAGGGCAGGTTACTGCTTACCACAGCTATCATGAACTCGCGAGTGCGCCCACAATGCGCGTTGCCATTCGTATGACCACGCAACTGGCTTTCGCAACCACCCTGCGCCGCAATAAAGCAGAAGGTAACGAGCTCACGCTCGGCCATGGTGAGTCCCTTGCGGGTATAGAAGTCGCCAAAGCAGTTCTTTACGAGCCAGTGGTTGATCTGCTCGCGTCCGCCTGTGCCGGAGTCATAGAAGTCGCGCATTCCCTCTCCAAAGGCAGCAACCTGCGCCTCTGTGCCACCAGCCTTGCGCGACTCATCCGTGGGATCGGTGGTTGCCTGCTCTGGTAGCGGCAGCTCGATGCCGGCCGCCTCAAAGCACTCGTTCATGGCCTTGATAAAGGGAAACATGCGACCGATGCCCAGGTAATCAACCGCCTGGTACACAATTTCGCGCAGTGCGACAGGCTCCAGGCCCATGCGAAGAGCCGCCGGTGCCATGCCGCGGAATTCGTCGATGCCCTGGCAGCCAAGGAGTGTGGCCATCCAGCACATAAAGCGCGTACGGTCGTCGAGCTCTGACGTACCGCTAATAACCTCATCGAAGGCAAAGTTGTCAAAGCGCTCAATGAACTCCGGGTCGGTGCGCAGGAAGTCCGACACGTAACCAGGAAACATGCGCTCGTGATAGTCGTGGGCCACATCGGTGAGTCGTGCAGTATAAGCCATGGGATGCTCCATTCTCTCTGTTTGCCTTATATGCATGTGCGAGGATTAGCGGAAACCGTACTGCGCGTGCGGCACGTAGGGCTCCTCAAGGTAGGCCATCTCGTCGGTCGTAAGATGCAGGTCGAGCGCGGCGATGGCGTCGTCGATGTAGGCCGTCTTGCTCGCGCCGACGAGCGGGCTCGTGACCACGGGTTTGGCCAGGTTCCACGCCTGCGCAATCACGCTGGTGGAGACGCCGTAGCGATCCGCCAGCTCCCACACGCGGCGGATGATCTCCGCGTCGGCGTTGAGCACATAGTCGTTCTGCAGCTTTGCCACGCCGTCGACGCGCTCGTCCTCGGGACGCCTGGCAAACACTCCGTGCGCGAGCGAGCTAAAGGGCGTGCAGGCGATGCCCTGGTCGAGTAGCATCGGGTGCATCTCCTTCTCCTCCTCGCGGTAGACGAGGTTGTACATGTCCTGCATGGAGACGAACTTGGCCCAGCCGCGCGCCTCGGCGATCATGTTCATCTTGAGGAACTGCCAGGCGTACATGGCGGACGCCCCGATGTAGAGCACCTTGCCGGAGCGCACGAGGTCGTTGAGCGCCTCCATCTGCTCTTCCATGGGGGTGTCGTGGTCCAGGCGGTGCGGGATGTACAGGTCGATGTAGTCGGTGCCCAGGCGCTTGAGGCTCGCGTCGACCTCGCGGAACAGCGTCTTGCGCGTTACGCCCTTGGCGTTGGTGCCCTCGTACATGGGGTAGTAGCTCTTGGTGGCAATCACCGCATCGTCGCGCACGCCCATCTCGCCAATAACCTTACCAAGAATCTCCTCGGAGGCGCCGAGGCTGTAGTAGTTGGCGGTGTCGTAGAAGTTGATGCCCTGATCCCATGCATAGCGAATGACCTCGCGTGCCTGGCCCTCTCCGAAGCGCACGTCGATGCCGCCGTTGCCGGGTTTGCCGAACCACATGCACCCAAAGCAGATGCGACTAACGTTAAGGCCGGTATTGCCGAGTCGTGTATACTCCATAATCTGTTCCCACTCCCTACTCTTGCGATTGTCTCTTGCTGCTTCCCGCTTCTTTCCGTTACATTACTGGCGCACTCCAGCGCGGAACACGTGCGTCCAGCGCTTGCTCGAGCGCGCGAAGTATGATCTCGTGGTCGAGTCCCTCCATGTAGCCGCTCACCGCGATGGTGGCCGTCCACTCGTCACCCACGCGAATGGGAAAGGCTCCGCAGGCAGGAACCTCGGAGGGAGCGTTGTCCCACACATGCGATGCGTCGCCAGCAATCGCAGCCTCAAGCTGGCCCAAGGACTGGCGTGTCCTGCCTTGCGAGCTGCAGCTCTCTTACCCTCGGCAAAGAGCAGGTTGCGCTCGCTCTTGTCGTCGGCCACCCACTGGAACATGCGCACGCCGTCGGTCTCGCGGGTAATGATTACGCTCACGCCTTCGCCATAGTCCTGGGCTAGCGCGGCAATGACGCCTCCCAGCCGTAGCGCCTCGCTGGCTCCAAAGCGCTCATAGCGCAGGATGCGCTCCTGCTCCAGAAGTACGTCTCTTGCAGCACGTGCGTCGACTGCAGTCAATTGTGGGCTGGGAATGCCTTCTGCCATTATGTCCTACCTTCTCTCCTTCTGTGTACAAACATCAATATATTAATGCTTATGCGAGGGCCTTTTTTGCCCAGATCACAGCCTTACCAGTGGAACTTGCGGCACTCGTGCCCGTTATGGAGAGGCCATCGACCACGCGTGCCGCGGGATAGCTGCGGCGCAGGTCGCCCACGCTGCCGCCAAGACCACTCCCCTCGTTTGTGCACAGTGGGGCAATGGTCACGTCCGTGAGGTCAAGTGAATCAAGGAAGGTCTTTACCGCCATGGGAACGGTGCCCCACCAGTTGGGGTAGCCCAGAACGAGCTTGTTTACGCCTTCCATGGAAGGCAGCGGCCCCTTAATGGCAGGACGAGCCTTTTCGCGCAGCTCGCGCTTGGCTAGGTCGGTGGTGGCGTAGTAGTCGGCAGGATAAGGCTCCACGGTATCGATTTTGAACAGTGGCGCATCAAGCGACTCGGCAATGGCCTCGGCCAGGATCTCGGTGTTGCCCTTGGGCAGATCGATGATGCCGCCGTGTCCGTAGTTCTGACCGGCACGGGAGAAGTAAGCAACGAGGGTGGACATTATTGGCTCCTTTCGCGAACAATTTGACTGTATTTATCGTAATGAGTAATTATCTAATGAACAATTCCTATAAGTTCTTGTTGTAATTAGTTTTGCTAATGTATGTTTGTAAGGCACCACAGAACAGGATGTGATGTGGAACGAAAAACCCGCCCCCTGTTCCACAGCCATTAGACAGCACGCTTTGGCAACACAGAAGCATGCAATCGTAGTATAGTGATTTCATCATACTTTTATTTCACTACCAAAGGGGTTCCTTATGCCCACCGACAACGCATCGTTTCTTACGGTAAATGGCAAGCGGCGCGTCCTGGTCGTCGATGATGAGGCAAGCAACCGCGAGATTCTCGCCGCCATGCTCGGCAACGAATTCGAGGTAATATCTGCCGAGGACGGCGAGCAGGCCATGCGGCAAGTTTGGGCACACAGGCAGACCCTCTCCATCGTGCTGCTCGACCTAATTATGCCAAACATGCCTGGACAGGAAGTCCTTCGCCGCATAAAGACTACCCCAGAGCTGCGCGACATTCCCGTTATCGTAATAACCGCAGACTTTTCGCAGGAAATCGTGTGTTTGGATGCCGGAGCGAGCGACTTTATACAAAAGCCGTACCCAAGTCCCGGCGTGGTGCGTGCCCGCGTTCGGCGCACCATCGAGCTGAGCGAGGACCGCCAGATTATCGAGTCCGCAGAACGCGATCCCCTAACGGGTCTGTACAACCTCGAGTTCTTCTATAGCTATGCCGAGCAGTACGACCTTCATCACGCGGATGTTCCAACCGACGCCATCGTAATTGACATCAATCACTTTTCTATGGTCAACGAGCGCTTTGGACGCGCATACGCCGACGAGGTATTGTGCAAGGTGGGCAAACAGATGCAGGCGCTCGTGCACGACGCCGGAGGCATCGTAAGCAGGAGCGGCGGAGACGTGTTCCAGGTTTACTGTCCACATCGCGAGGACTACAAGGCCATACTGGACAACGTAACCGCAAACCTCGTGGACGAGCAGAACGCCAACCGCCCCATCCGCCTGCGCATGGGCGTGTACTCAAACGTCGATAAATCCCTAGGCATCGAACGACGATTCGACCGTGCAAAGATGGCAGCCAGCACGGTGCGCGACAGTTACACGTGCAGCATTGGCGTATACGACGACGCGCTGCTCAAGTCCGAACTGTACTCTCAGCAGTTGATGGACGACTTCCCGCGCGCTGTGAGCGAGCGACAGTTTGTGGTGTACTACCAACCCAAGTTTGACATCCAGTCAAACAAGCCAATGTTGAGTAGCGCCGAGGCGCTTATTCGCTGGAAGCACCCGGATTTGGGCATGATTAGCCCCGGCGTCTTTATTCCCCTGTTTGAAGACAATGGTCTTATTCAGACGCTTGACCACTACGTATGGGAAGAGGCGGCGCGTCAGATTCGCGCATGGAAGGACGAGTTCGGCTGGAGTGTGCCAGTGTCGGTTAACGTCTCGCGCGTGGACATGTATGACGCGGGAATCGTCGACACACTGTTGGGGATTCTAAAAAAGCACAGCATCGATGCGGCCGACCTGCACCTCGAGGTCACCGAGTCTGCCTACGCAGAGGACTCAAAGCAGATTATCGAGATGGTAAAGCGGCTTCGGTCGCTGGGCTTTAGCATCGAGATGGACGACTTTGGCACGGGCTATTCGTCACTCAACATGCTGGCCACGCTGCCCATCGACGCGCTTAAGCTCGACATGCGCTTTGTGCGCACGGCCTTTGCACAAGAAGGCGATAGCGACACCCATATGCTCAAGGTCGTTATCGACATTGCGTTCCACCTCTCGGTTCCAACTATAGCCGAGGGCGTCGAGACAGAAGAGCAGCTCAATGCTCTTCGCGACCTGGGATGCGACACCGTCCAGGGCTACTACTTCTCGGAGCCCGTTCCCCCAAGCAAGTTCGAGCGCTTTTTGGAGGAGGGCAAGCTGGCGGCGGAGGAGGCGCAGATTGCAGCTCAAAGCGCCGAGCAAAAGATAGGCACGGGACCCAAGGCGCAAAAGAAAGAGGACGAGGCACGCCGGTGGTGGGAAAGATTCCCCGCTGTGTCGCTTCGCAACTCCCGCGTTTGGTTTGTAGGTGCGGCGCTCATTGTGGCGATGGCACTGCTCGTAAGCGAGTTTATGCTCTTTAGGGGGTACGCTCGCAACGAGGAGGCAAGCGAGCGCTACATTGCGGCCCAGCGCGCGACGTCAGACATGGAGATGGGTTCGGACTGGCTTACCGAAAACGTACGTTCCTTCGTGGTAACGGGCAATATTGCATACATGGACGAGTACTTTAAGGAGCTCGAGGTTACCAAACGCCGCGACACGGCCGTCGCCACCGTAAAAGGCCTGCTTGAGATAACACCTGAGAGCAAAGAGGCCTACGAGAGCCTTAATACGGCGCTCTCGAACTCCAACGAGTTGGTAGACCTTGAGTACGAAGCCATGAAGCTCGTACTCGAGGTGGGCAACTACGGCGAGGAGCGTATCCCACAGCAGTTGCGCAGTCTGCAACTGAGCGACGAAGACGAGCAGCTTACAGACGACGAAAAGATACAAAGGGCGCAGGAGCTCGTATTTGGCCCAGAGTATGCGGAATACAAGGATCGCATAAGGAGCAACTCAGAGCATTGCGCGCAAGTCCTCATGCAGAGTTTTGAGCAACTGCGCGTAAGAACCTCGGACAACATGAACATGCTGCTAGACCTGCAAGTTATTCTTACCATTTTGCTGCTGGTAATTGTCGTGGTACTGGTAGTTTTTATAACGGGCATGGTGCTTCAGCCGCTTATGCGCATGGTTGATCTCATGCGCAAAAAACAGATCGTCCCGCCAGCTGGTGCCAAGGAGCTGCGATTTGTGGCCGAAACATACAACACCGTATTTGAGGACAACAAAAGGAAGTTCGAGCGGCTCAACTACGGCTCGATGCACGATGCGCTTACGGGCTTGTTCAACCGTAAGTCATTCGACATTATGAAACGCGACATGGACATGTCGGACACCGCGCTTTTGCTCGTGGATGTGGACAAGTTCAAGACGATTAACGACACGTACGGGCACGACGTGGGAGACCTGGTGCTCAAGCGCGTGGCCGAGGTGCTGGGCTACAGCTTCCGGTCTTCAGACCTCGTGTTTCGCCTAGGTGGCGACGAATTCGTGGTCATAATGTCGAACGTAAACAGCTCTGCGCGCGAGGAAGTGCGCCGAAAGATCGAACAGGCCAACCAGATGCTTCAGCAGCCCACGGACGATCTGCCGCCCACGTCGCTGAGCGTTGGCGTAGCCTTTGCCGACCGCCAGAATCCCGAGGGCGACATCTTTAAGGATGCCGACACGGCGCTCTATCGCATGAAGGAGGCCGGTCGCTGCGGTTGCGTAATCTATTAGGACTTCATACACGCATTACGACAGTCACAAGAAAGCAGATGGTCGTTTACGATGCCAACGGCCTGCAAAAATGAGTACGTTATTACAGGCCCCACAAAGCGCATGCCTCGACGCTTGAGGTCGGCAGAAACCGTGCGGGACAAATCTGTTTGCGTGGGAATCTGGTCCATGCTGTGCCATGCACCCACCACCTGTTGCCCGTCCGTAAAACTCCACAGGTACGCATCCAAACTGCCAAACTCCCGCTGTATGGCCTGGGCTGCTTGCGCATTGCCACGTACCGCATACACCTTGGCACGCGCACGCACGATGCCAGGGTTTGCAAGTGCGGCTTCAAGTTCCTCGTCGGGCATTGCGGCACAAGAATCGATGTCGAAGTCGTGGAACACACGCCTATATGCTGGCCGTTTGTGCAGAATCGTGCGCCACGAAAGGCCTACGCTCGCACCCTCGAGGCAAATCATCTCAAAGAGCCTCTGGTCGTCGTGCAAGGGTCGGCCCCATTCGCAATCATGATATGCAAGAAGCTCGTCGGTCACGTACCACGAGCGACAGTCAAGTGGGTTCGCAATCGCCATAATGCCTCCTACCAGAATCTGTTACGGAGTTTTAGGATGGCCTTACGTCTTTTGGGGATTGTACAACAAGCACCCTCTTACCGTAATGCGCGCTTATTCAATAACGAACTTTGCTATGTTGGTGTTGTTTGGCACAATGAGCTGTTGTGGGATGTGAAGGCACATGGAAGGCTTGTTGGATATTCGCGGCGTCAAGAACATGGCACGCTTTATATCGGTATGTTTTCTCTTGGTGCATGTGGCAATGGTCGCAATCTTCTGGCGTTGCGGAGTAATGCCCATGGCCTTCTTTAACATAGGTAGCGTAACCTTTTACGCGCTTTCGTTTCTAATTATTCAAAGGGGGCTGCTGGGACTCTATACCGACCTCATGTACTTAGAGGTCGTGGCTCACATGACCTGTGCAATACTTCTAACTGGTTGGAACAGCGACTTTCAGGTAACACTTGTGGGCATGAGTTCCGTCGTGTTCTTTGCGGAATACCTGGAGCGCTATCTTGGCATTAGGCATGCGCACGCACTCCCCCTTTGCATTCTTGGCGCAATTGCGTATTTGTCCACATGCGCCGTGAGCGCTCTTAGGCCAGCACCCTACACCATGCCCGATACGGTTTCGCTGCTTCTTAAGCTGTCGTTGGGCGCCATAGTTTTTGCGGTTTCGACCGTGGTACTGCAAGCATTTGTACGCGAGGCCACCAAGTCGGAAAAGGCCCTTACAAATCGCTTGATGCACGACAAGCTCACAGGTCTGCCAAACAGGTACTACGTGGCCGACTATATGAAAAAGCTCTCCAATAGCGGAAGCCTTGGCAGGTATTGGGTTGCTCTTGCCGACATAGACGACTTCAAGAAGGTCAACGACACCTACGGCCATAACTGCGGCGACCTGGTTTTAGAGAGCGTTGCCCAGCTGCTACAAGAAAGCCTGGGTAATGCGCAGGTGTGTCGCTGGGGCGGCGAAGAGTTTCTTGCCGTAGGGCTCATTGGCGAGAGTATGGAATCTCAAAGAGACCTGTTCGATCGGGCGAGGCGCGCCATTGCGGGACATTCTTTGTGGCACGAGGAGAATCGCATCTGCGTGACCATAACCGTGGGAATCGCAGCATACGAGGAAGGCTTCACGACGAGCGAATGGATCAACGCTGCAGACGAGAAGCTTTACACAGGAAAGAAGAGCGGCAAGAATCAGGTTGTTTTGTAAGTGACACGTGCCCTGTTCATTCCTCATCAACTGGGAGTGGCCCTTGTGCGACTTGCCGTCGCCTTGGATGACGTAGGTGGTGCCAGGATTGTCGAGCTCCTTCTTGTTGTCCGTATACTTGTATGTGACCGTTTGGGCAAGGGCCTGACGTGCGGGCAGTGCCATGAGCGCCATGCCGATTCCTGCAATCAGGGCGAACATGTGCAGATACGCCAACAAGTGGCGAGTGATCTTTTGGGTGTCGCTGGGCTTCATATGCGGCACCCCCCAAAACAAGCGAAATGAATGTGTGATAAAAATATATTAATTATTTAATAATGACTTATCCTCGACAAGACAACATCCGAGAGACTGTAGTGACCATCCACCGTCTGAATGAACAGGGGACGGGTCCGGTGTTCATTCCGCGCTCGTTCGGATGAACACCGGACCCGTCCCCCGCTCACGCGTCCTGTCCTACGCGTCCACGGGCTGCTCGGTGCCCTCCTGGGGCTCGCCGGTCTTGCTGTCGAGCAGGGTGCGGGTGCCCGCGTGGACCTGGTCGGCGCATATCACGTTGCCCTCGATGGCGTCGACGGTCACGCTGTAGTGCACCTCCCCGAGGTCGAGCTCGACCACGTAGTAGACGGTGCCGCCGCCGGTGATCGGGCCCCTGCAGGTGACGTTCTCGCGGGAGACCTTGACCTCCATGCCGCTGCCCTGCTCGGCCTGGGGCTGGGCCTGCTGCTGCGGCGCGGGCTGGGGCTGGGGCGCCGGCTTTGCCTGCTGCTGTTGCTGGGCGGGCTTGGCGGGCTGGGGCTGGGGCCTGCTCGTCTGCTGCTGTTGCTGCTGTGCGGGCCTGGCCTGCTGGGTGGCCTGCTTGACGGCGGGCCTGCTGCTCTGCTGGGTGGCCTGCTTGACGGCGGGCTTGGCTGCGGTCTTGGTGGTCGCCTGCTTGGTCTCGGGCTTCGTCGCCGTCTTGGTGGCTGCGTCCTTCGTCGCCTGCTGCTGGGTGGCGGCAGGCGCCTGCCCGGGCGACTTTCCGAGCCCCGCCACGCACACCGCGCCGGCGCCTCCCAGGGCGAGCACGCCCGCGAGCGCGATGGCCACCATGCGGCCCCTTCCCTTGCGCGCCGCGCCGCTGTTGGTCTGCCTCATGTGCTTTGCCTGGTTGTTGGTTGCCTTCGTCATCTTTAACACGTCCAATCTTTTTTGTCTCGGCGGCCCCTCGCCGCCTGGCTCGTTGTCCGCGGGCCCTTCTCTTTCGCCCGCTGCTTATAAATACGCGCGGGGCCGGATGTGTCCCAAGGTTTCCCCAA
>CADBDT010000050.1 GCA_902793465.1 uncultured Coriobacteriaceae bacterium
CTGGTGGCAAAGGGCGGCCTGTTCCACGAGCTCGTAAAGCGCCAGATGCTCGATTCCGGCGATTCCGCAGAGTGAGACGGATGCCTATGCGCGCTTGATGAGACCGCCGATCTTGTCTGCGAGAAGGCGCCCGACTAGGACGGTCTCGTTGGCGCCCGCGCGTTCTGCGGGCTCTACGTTCTTGTCGAAATGCAGCATGCAGGCGATTTCGAGAGGATTGCCCTCCGCACGGCGCCTCTCGCACAGAGGGTGCAATTCAAGCTCCAGGTGCGCGACAGCGGCGTCTTCCTCTCGCGCAGGATCTGCGTCAACGAGGACGCGCGGCGCGGAGAATGGGCGGTCGCTTCGCTCGCGCCCGCGGCTCCTCGCGCTGCGCGTCTCGTCGCCGCCTCAGGTGCCAGAGGGCACCTGAGGCCCTTCGAGTTCGATTCTCCGCATAGCCACCTGCGGCATAAAAAAACGTGCACCCCTTTTGGGAGCGCACGGTTATTTTTGGTGGAGCCAAAGGCGAAGTAGTCGAACTCTCCATAGTCGCGTCCGGCTGACGAACGCGACGCTCCTTTGGCAGTTGCGCATCGAGGTTTTCCTAGTCCGCGAAGAGATCGTCTGCCGTTACGACTGATTGGATCATGCCCGAGTATGCGTTTTGCTTGAGGCCATACGTCGTTACAATGGTCACGTGTATGGAGTCCCTACTCTTCGTAAGCTGTCGGAAGTCAGCCGCTTTATGGCGCAGCGATTCGTCAACTGCCTTGGTAACCGCAAAATCGTTCCTTGCGTACTTCATCTCGCAAAGATTCGTCACGTGGTCTCTCCTTGCGATGACCAGATCTATCTGGCTGCCGTATATGCCATTGTCGGCATCGGACTTGCATGACCACGAGCAAACGTCCGTAAGCACCCCGCTGATGCCAAGCGCCCGCTTTATCTGCGACACATGTTCCAGGCAAACGCGCTCGAACGCCAAGCCACACCAGGCGTTATGAAGTCCCGAATCGGTCATGTGCTCCCAAAAGAACTCGTCTTTGTCCCCATCCGCGAGGAACTTGTAGTGAAACAGGGTGAAGTTATCCACGAGCTGATAGAGCGCGTCGCGCTGTTTTTTCCCGTACGCACGATACCTTCGCAAGAACCCGCAGCTCTCGAGCTCGCCAAGCTTCTGGGTGAGTGCCCCCGAGTCAGCCAGCGACGTTGAGGCGAGTATCTCCTCCCTGGTCATACCGGCCTTACGCCTTGCCAGGGCAGACACGATGGCGAGGTAGTCTGACGGGTGCTTGAACAGCGACGAAAAGAGATAATCGAATTCCCTCCTGAGGGGTGCGTCTCTCGCAAAGAAGATGGCATCGATGTTTTGGGCGAGACTCTTGCCTCTCTGAAGGAAATCCCAGTAGAACGGAATCCCGCCCATCACCATATAGCACTCCAGAGTCTGATACCTATTCATCTCTATACCCTTGGCCGTGAGCATGAGCTCGCATTCACGCAAGGTAAACGGACGCAGATGTATTTGCTTGGTAAGCCTGTTATACAAACCTCCCTTGTTGTGGACGATCTTGCTCAGCATCCATGAGGTTGCGGAAGCGCATACGATAAGCACGATATCCCTGCGCGCCGACGCCCATCCGTTCCAAAAGTTCTCGACAGCCGTAATGAGCCCGCTTCTAGGTGTATCCATCCACGAGAGCTCGTCAATGAAGATGACCTTCTTCCCATCTGGCGCCATTCGGATGAGCTCCTTGAGAAGACTAAACGCTTCAAGCCAGCTCTTTGGTTGAGAGAAGTCCCTCATTCCCGCATCCCTCAACGATTCGGAAAAGGCGTACAATTGGTCGCGCAATCCGCCGTCGGCAAGGCCAGCGTGCTGAAAGGTAAACTGGTACTGGAAGCTTTCTCGCACGAGGAGCGTCTTTCCGACGCGCCTCCTGCCGTATACAGCAACGAACTGAGAATACTCGTCGTCAATGGTTGATCGTAACAGCTGTACTTCTTGTTCACGAGCAACGAACATGTCTGTGCTCCTCATAATTCGCGGTAAGCCAACAAAAAAACTAGTTACCGCAAATTATAGTGCTATCGGGCATGACCGCTTCCCGTCACGAGATTTATCCGTACCTACAATTTGCTGCATGAGACTGAGGGGACTGTCCCTTGCGTCTCACGAAAAAACGCGCACCCCCTGGTAAAGGCACGCGATCGTATTTGGTGGAGCTGAATTCACTTAGATCGAACACCTCCGCGCTCGCGGAATCTGGCGGGGATAGCTGTAAGTAGACTTAACACACGTTTTAAGCGGCGGTGACACTGCAGATTATTCCGTTGACCGCCGATTAAGAAGGATTCATACTGAGCGCCGGGCCCCGTCCCCCGGCACACCGCCCCCAAGACTCTTCGGGCGCGGGCCCGGCTGCACCCGGAGGCCTACAGGTACGGGTCCCCGTCGTAGGGTCGCCTCTCCTCGTCGCCCGTCCTCTCCCCCGGCGGGTTGCCTCCTGGTCGGATTGACACGCGGTTGCAGGACGTTATTGAGCGTTCTGATCTGGTAGTTGTTCCGGTTCGTCCGACTCCTAACGATACTAAGCCGTTCTTGCGAACGGTACGGCTGGTTCGCGATCTGACCGATGCTCCTGTGGTTGTAGTGGTGAATGGTATGAACGCTTTTACGGTCGCTAAGTCGTTCTCGGGATGGCTTGAGTCTCAGGATTTGGCGGATGAGGTTGTTTATGTCCCGCAGTCGGAGGCTATTGTTCAGGCCACGGGCGCTGGTCGTTCTGTTGTTTATGCTGATAGGTATGGTCGTGCTACCGAGGCGATTGAGCATTTTGGCGATACCGTTTCGCTGTTGAGCGGTATTGGTGCTATGGTGCATGTTTAATAGTAGTGACGCAGTAGCTACTCTAGTTGTGGAGGGGATGCATCATGGCTGATAACGTGGATTTTTTCCAGCGGATGGCTGAGGAGCATGCGCGTACTAGCGAGCGCTTGGCTGGTAAGACGAAGGTTTCACCGACGCGGGCTGTCGCTCAGATAACGATGACGAAGACCGAGAAGGAGCGTTATCGTCGGATTGCTGATGCCCATAGCATTCGTCTTTCGCAGATGGTGCGTTTAGCGTTGGATTATTACATTAAGCAGATGGGTTGGGATGAGTAGGGATGACTATTAGTCCAGATGACATTGCGGCTGCGAAGGCCAATGAGGAGAACACGAAGCTCACGTTGATAACGCCCGTCCTCAAGAAGAGATGGGGCGGATCTGACCGCATCATTATGGAGTATCCCATCTCAGACGGTCGCATCTCCGTCGATGAGTATGGAATTCCGCATCGAGGTAAGAAGAAGTTTGCAGATTACCTGCTTCTCTGGTACCAGAACATACCGCTTGCCATTGTCGAGGCGAAGGGATCTAACCACTCGGCAGACGAGGGTTACGCCCAGGCAGTTGAATATGCACGTCTGCTGGACGTTCCCTTTGCCTATGCCACGAATGGCCATAACCTCATCGAGAAGGACATGATTGCTGGCCTCAACCGTACGATGAAGCTCTCTGACTTCCCTCGTCCCGATGCGTTGTGGCTGCGTTTCAAGCAGGAGAAACAGATGCCGACGGGTACGGATAACGTGTATACCGCTCCGTACTACACGACCAAGACTGGCAAGCGGCCTCGTTACTATCAGCGCATCATGGTCAACCGAACTACTGAGGCAATACTTCGTGGTCAGAAGCGCATCCTTCTGGTTTCTGCGACTGGTACGGGCAAGACCTTCACGGCGTTCCAGATTATCTGGCGCTTGTGGAAGACTGGTGTCAAGAAGAAGATTCTTTATCTGGCCGACCGCAACATCCTTGTTGACCAGTCTATGGCGAACGACTTCCAGCCGTTCGCTGACTCCATGTGCAAGTTTGATAACAAGCACTTCGACACGGCGCATGAGCTTTACTTTGCCCTCTACCAGCAGCTACAGCACGAGGACAACAACTATTACGAGCAGTTCCCGCGTGACTTCTTCGACCTCATCATTGTCGATGAGTGTCATCGTGGTTCTGCCAACGCCGACTCTCGTTGGCGTGACATTCTGGACTGGTTCTCGTCTGCCACTAAGGTTGGTCTTACTGCCACACCGAAGGATGATGCCGATCCTGATAGGTCTAACATTGCCTATTTCGGCGATCCCATCTACACGTACTCGCTCAAGCAGGGTATCGAGGATGGGTTCTTGGCTCCTTACAAGGTGGTTGTCGCCGAGCTGAACATAGACAAGTTCGGCTGGTATCCGCCAGAGGGCTTTACGGATGTTGAGGGCAATCCTGTTGAGCGTCGCCTGTACCATCAGGAGGAGTTTGACCGCAAGATTATTGTTGCTGAGCGCCGTCAGCAGGTTGCGAAGCGCATCACCGATTACCTCAAGGCCAACGACATGCGCTACTCCAAAACCATCGTCTTTTGCGAGGACATACCGCACGCTCATGAGATGGTTCGGCTGCTTGAGAACGAGAATTCAGACCTTGTTGCCGAGGATCCACGCTACATCATGCAGATAACTGGTGATAATGCCGTTGGTAAGGCTCAGCTTGACAACTTCATCGATCCGGGTTCGAAGTATCCCGTCATTGCCGTGACCTCACGGCTTATGAGTACTGGTGTCGATGCCCAGACCTGCGAGATGGTGGTTCTTGACCGTACCATTGGTTCCATGACAGAGTTCAAGCAGATTATCGGTCGCGGAACGCGCGTCAAGGAGGAGTACGAGGTCGATGGTGAGCAGAAGTCCAAGATGTACTTCACCATCCTGGACTTCCGCAAGAACTACGAGAAGTTCAACGACCCTGACTTCGATGGCGATCCTGATGGCGGTTTGGTTGTTGTCCCGCCTGATGTTCCCATGCCTACGCCACCAATTCAGCCGGATCCGGACAAGCCTGTGGTCTTGCCTGACCGCTCTCGTGTGGCGCGTGTTGCTGGTGTTGATGTTGAAATCGTCGGTGAGACCGTTCAGTTCATTGACGAGCATGGCAACTTGGTAACGCAGAACCTCTCATCCTGCGTGCGCAACAACATTCTCGCGTCATACCCGACGTTGGAGGAGTTTCGTACTGCTTGGCTTGCTACGCACAGCAAGGATGTTTTGGCTAAGCAGCTTCTGTTGGATGTTGAGTGGGACGGCAGTTACCGTACGAGGTATGGCTACGAGGTCGACGATTTCGATATCATTTGTGACTTTGCCTATGACATTGACCCTCCCATCTCAAAGCGTCGTAGGGTCGAGTCTGCCCATGTGGAGCGATATTTGGCATCGAAACCTGATGACGTGCATGAGGTGTTGTCCCTGCTTCTGGATGCGTATCGCACCATGAGCTTTAAGTCGTTGCGCATGTTGTCGGTGTTCAAGCTGCCTCAGTTCGCTTCTGCGGGTTGGACTCCACGTAAGGCGGTCAAGTTGTTTGGTGACAAGAAGAAGTATATGCAGGCTGTTGACGAGCTTGAGAACGCATTGTATGAGAAGGAGGCGTAAGGGATGACGCTTGCGAACTTGGTGAAGAGGCTTGAGGACATTATGCGCTCTGACACGGGCATTGACGGTACTGCCCAGCGTCTGTCGCAGATTGTGTGGCTGCTGTTCCTCAAGGCCTTCGACTACACGGAGAAGGTAGCCGAGCTTGAGGAGGACGATTACGAGCCTGTGATCCCCGAGGGTTACCGTTGGCGTGATTGGGTCACTGCCGAGGACGAGGACGAGAGGCCTGTCCTCAAGAACCAGCGTACGGGCGATGCGCTTATATCGTTTGTGAACAACGAGCTTTTGCCAGTTCTACGTGGTGATGCCATCAAGGTTGGCGATGACGAGGTAGTGTTGTTCCCTGCCGAGGATGACCGTGCGTTGCTGGTGAAGGACTTCATGCAGCGTACGCATAACTATTCCCAGAACGGCATTCAGCTGCGTCTCATGGTGAACCTGTTCGATGAGGTGGACTTCGATGAGGTTGAGGATACACACGAGTTCAACGACGTGTACGAGGAGATGTTGAAGTCGTTGCAATCTGCTGGCAGGGCTGGCGAGTTCTACACGCCACGTGCACTGACGAGCTTTGGCATCAAGCACATCGATCCTCGTATTGGCGATAAGGTTGCTGACTTCTCCTGTGGTACGGGGGGCTTCCTTGTGGATGCGTACCGTTACCTGTGTGGCCAGATACGTCCTGGTGATATTGATGCACTTGACACGATTAATGGGTCCTTGCATGGTCAGGAGTGGAAGCCTCTGCCGTACATGTTGTGCGTGACGAACCTGCTGCTTAAGGGCATTCCGCTGCCCGATATTCAGTACGGTGACTCGCTTGCAAAGCGTTTATCTGATTATGGTCGTGTGGATCAGGTGCAGAGGATCGCCATGAACCCGCCGTATGGGGGTGTTGCTTTGGATGTGGACAAGCAGGCGTTTCCTGCGGACGTTCGTTCTTCGGAGACGTTCGACCTGTTCATGAGCCTCATCATCAAACGCCTTGCTGATGGTGGCAAGGCTGTGGTCATTCTGCCCGATGGTTTCATGTTTGGTGATGGCGTTAAGGCCACTATTAAAAGGAATCTGATGACACAGTGCAATTTGCACACGGTCATCAGGCTTCCTCAGTCTTGCTTCGCTCCGTACACGTCTATTACGACGAACATGCTGTTCTTCGACAAGGGAGAGCCTACTGCGGAGACGTGGTTCTACCGCATGGACATGCCTGAGGGTTACAAGCACTTCTCGAAGACGAAGCCCGTCCTGCCGAGGCACATGGCGGCGATTGACGAGTGGTGGGATAACCGCACGGAGATTGTGGACGATGAGGGCTGGCAGAAGGCCAAGTGTTATACGTTCGAGGAGATTGAGGCCAACAACTTCAACCTTGACCTTTGCGGGTATCCGACGAAGACGGTGGAGGTATTGAGTCCGGAGGACACGATCCGAAACTATCAGGAGCGTCGCGAGCACTTGGATAACGAGATTGACTTGGTCCTTGCCGACATTCGCGCGGCTCTTGGAATGGGTGATTAGTGATGACGGGCGCTGAGCTGAGGGCATCTATCCTGCAGGCTGCGGTGCAGGGCAAGCTGGTGCCGCAGGACCCGAATGATGAGCCTGCGTGCGTGCTCTTGGAGCGCATCCGCGAGGAGCGCCGCGAGCTGGTGAAGCAGAAGAAGGTTAAGGCTCCGAGGGGCGGCGAGTCGGTCATCACGAGGTACCCTGACGGCACGGTGTGGGAGCAGCGTGGCAAGGGCGCTGCCGTGGAGATTACCGATGAGGTGCCGTTCGATATTCCTGACGGCTGGGAATGGGCGAGAATTGGCAGCTTGATTGAGATTGAAAGGGGCGGCTCTCCAAGACCCATAAAATCTTATATCACGACTCGCGAAGATGGGATTAATTGGATAAAGATTGGTGATACTGATAAGGACGGTAAGTACATCACGCAGACAAGAGAGAAGATACGCGCAGAGGGAATGAAAAAGAGCCGATATGTTGTCCCTGGCGATTTTCTTTTGACGAATTCAATGAGCTTTGGTAGACCCTACATTTTGCAGACTGATGGCTGTATTCATGATGGATGGCTTGTGTTCAGGAAACCCGATACTGTATTTGATAAAGATTACCTGTACTGGCTATTGAGTAGTCCAGCAATGTTTAGGCAGTTTGCAGGTTTGGCTGCAGGCTCTGCCGTTAAGAATTTGAATATCGATAAGGTAAAAGACAGTTTCGTTCCGATTCCGCCTCTTGCCGAGCAGCGACGTATCGTTGCCAAGCTTGACGCGCTGTTGCCTCTGGTCGAGCGCTATACCAAGCTTGACCGAGAGCGCACGGAGTTGAACGCGGGCATTGAGGGTGCCATGCGGGCGTCCATATTGCAGGCGGCGGTGCAGGGTCAGTTGACCGAGCGCGAGGATGGTGACGAGCCTGCGAGTAAGCTGTTGGAGCACATCCGCGAGGAACGCCGTGAGCTGGTGAAGCAGAAGAAGGCGAAGGCTCCGAGGGGTGGCGAGTCGGTCATCACGAGGTATCCTGACGGCACGGTGTGGGAGCAGCGTGGCAAGGGTGCTGCGGTTGAGATCACCGACGAGGTGCCGTTCGACATTCCTGATGGTTGGGAATGGGCAAGACTGCCATGCGTTGCAGAGCTTCGTATTGGTAAGACTCCAACACGAGGGTTGCCTCAGTATTGGGATAGGGGCGATGTTCCATGGTTTTCAATTGCAGACATGAAGCCTGGTCAGATTATTGTTAAGCCGAAAGAGAGGGTTACTCAACAGGCAATACATGAGTGTTTTAAAGCAGGTTTGGTGCCAGCGGGAACACTTGTTATGAGCTTTAAACTAACAATAGGACGTATGAGTATACTTGGTGTTGATGCTGTGCACAATGAAGCGATAGTTTCTATTACGCCCCACTATGATTCAGAAAACATCATTCGTAACTATTTGCTACATGCATTGCCACATATGATTAGAACTGTGGATGTTACATCCGCTATTAAGGGCGCAACTTTAAACAGTAAGAAGATGGCACAGATTCTCATTCCTGTTCCCCCTCTTGCCGAGCAGCAGCGTATCGTCGCGAAACTTGACGAGCTTTTGCCGAAGACAGAGAGGCTTGGAAAGCTGGTGTCATGACCGTAGTAAGCGCCTGTGGTTTCGAGGTTCATGTAAAGTAATCTGGGTGGTGGCGAGTGATTGTGAGAAGCATGTATGGGGCTGCTTGATTTGTTGTTTGGACCCACGCCAGAGCCTGAGTCTGTTCCAGAGCTGACGTTCAGAGGTCTTCCCGAGTATGTTCTTAATGAGATGGCCCGTAGGGTGCATCATGGTCGTGAAGCGTATTTTCGAAGTGATGGTACGCTGATGTTTAATTATGCATCGAATAGGGGTAAGCCCATGGGACCTATCCCATTGTATCCTGACCCCGATGGGTATCTCAGGGTCTCAGGTGGTGGGTATCCAGGGCAGACGCATTTTCCTGTCGATGAGTTCTGCGATGATGTGAACGAAGCTGCGGATTATTTTGAACGATATGGTGAGTTGCCGTTTAGCGAAGACTTTATGCGCGAGGCAAGAAATCATGCCGGTGAGCGATGGTATAGGTGATGAATGAGCCATTCTAAGGCGATTTAAGGCGTTATCTTTTTGGTCAATATCTTCCGATACCTAATAAGTGAGGCTCCATGCCATTTGCGACATGGAGCCTCAACATTACAGAGGTGCGGACACACACCAACAGTTGCCAACGACGCCTAGCGTCATTTTCCTGCGGTTTGTGTTCGACCTCGTGCCTTGTGGTGGAGGTGCGGAGAATCGAACTCCGGTCCAAAGCACATCCCTGGTGGGTTTCTCCAGGCTCAGTTGCTAGTTGGGATTCGGTCGCCTTGCACCTAGCAACACGCGCGCGGCTTCCTAGCGGGTTCGATCTTAGCGCACGGCATACCAGCTACGTCCGTACGAGCGCCTCCCTAGCATGACATCACCCCGGGAGCGGGAGAAATCCCGGTTAGACGTGCCGACTTATGTTATGCGGCAAGAGCCAACTGGGGCTCAAAAGAGTTGTTCTTGTCAATTCATTTTGACGGTACCCCTGTTTAGCGTGGCGAGGAGACCACGGCCTGCTTACCACCTCAGACATACCCTGTCGAAACCAGTCACCCCCGGTTTGCGTGGTATCTGGGCTACCATGCAATTGTCAACACGTACAGTGTACCCCAAATGCCCGTTTGTAAACATTCGTATTGACCGCACGCCGCGACGTTTCTACTATTTACTCTTACACGGGCACAGGAGGAAGCATGAAAAACGATCTTCGTCGCGAGGCTTTCGTAAGGACCGCAAACGACCTCTTTTCCACAAGGGGAATTGCGCATACCAGCATACAGGACATCACGGAGCAGACGGGCGTTACCCGTAGCCTGTTTTACCACTACTTCGACAACAAGCAATCGATTATCGATGCCGTTATCGACTATCGCGTGGACGAGTACTTTAGCTACATTATTACGTGGAGCAAGGAACACAAGGGGTTGCCGGTAGAGGAGAAGCTCGTTGGGTTTTCGCACGTTACGCGCGGCGTTTTGCAGAGTCCAAACTCGTTGTTTTCTCAAATAGTGCGTGAGCGCGACAGCACGCTCTACCATCGCTTTGCCGTAAGGTGCGCGAGCGTTCTTGCCGCGCATTTTGTAAGCGCCAAGGGACAAAGGGGCTCGCTCATCGGGCTTAGCGGGGCTCGGTACCCAAAGGAATCGTTTTACGTACTGGCCGTTGGAATCGTGAGCCTAATACTGGAGCAGCCCGACACGTCGGACCAGATAATAGCCAGCCTTATTGCCGATGCGCTGCAATTGAGGCTGTAGAACAAACGGGGACAGTCCTTCTGAAAACTCGTGCCGGAGTGGTGTGCCGCTTGGGGATACTCCCCTACGGGTACATCGCGATCCGGTCGTCCCCTTACGAGAAGGCCTATCCGCGATGTACCCGATGGGGAGTATCCCCAAGCGGCACACCATTGGCCAGTGTTACTCCTCAACGAGCTCAAACATGTCGGCGCCCACGCCGCATACTTCGCACACGAAGTCCTCAGGCAGTTCGGGCGCTCGCACACGAAGTCCTCGGGCAGTTCGGGCGTGTCTACTTCTACTTCCCAGCCACACACGGTGCATACGAACTTATACGTTTGGTCAGCCACAGTGGCCCCCTCTCTGTTATTGCGGGTCCTCTTCCCGCACCTGGCTACAGCTTACCACCATAGATACCGTTTGCGCTATGCCTCACCGATAAACGACGATGCCTTGGGCGGCGTTTTTCCCTTGAGCACCGAATGGTAGTAGGAGTACGTCATAACCGGATCGTCGTCCAGGTTTGCCGCGTCCTTTACCTCGCCCACAAATACGGTGTGGGTGCCAACGTCGAGCGTCTTTACGACGTCGCACGCCAGCACGCACGCCGCGTTTTCGGGCGTGTAGGGATCACCCAGGATGGTGGTCGCGCACTTTATTCCGTCAAACTTGTCGTAGTCTTTGGAGGTCCTGAAGCCAAAGCGACCGATGTAGAGCATGTTTGCCGACTCCGCGACCGCTGTGAGCGCAAAGTGTCCCGCCTTCGCAATTACGCTTTCGGTGTGGTTCTGCTTGTTTACCGCCACCATTACCTGAAGCGGATCGGAGGTTAGCTGCAGTCCCGTATTTATTATGCAGGCACCAATATCATCTCCAGCTTGGGCAGAAACCACATACAGTCCCGAGTGAAATTTGAACAATGCCGTTGCGTCCATCTCTCTCCTTTCCTCAAGCCCGCGAACAACGCGTGCCTGTTATCTATACCATTATCCACGACTTCTCTGCTTGAGCTCGCGTTGAATTTCGCGGTCTGAGTCGCGTTTTGCCATGTCGGCGCGCTTGTCGTAGAGCTTTTTGCCTCGGGCGAGCCCTATTGAGACCTTAACGCGATTGTGCTCGTCGAAGTAGAGCTCCAGCGGCACAAGCGCCAGGCCCTTGGTGCGGAGCTTGCCGTCCAGGTAATCGATCTGCCTGCGATGCAGCAGCAGCTTGCGTCGGCGGTCGGGGTCTACGTTCCACACGCCCCCATGCGAATACGGCCGTATGTGCACGCCCATAAGCCACGCCTCTCCCCCACGAATGAGGCAAAACGAGTCGGCTATGTTGCAGTTGCGCTCGCGCAGACTGCGTACCTCCGTTCCCGTGAGCACCAGCCCCGCCTCAAACGTCTCGTCAATAAAGTACGCGTGGTGCGCCTTGCGATTGCGCGCAATGGTCTTTTTTGTGCGCTTATCCTGCATCGTTGACACCACCTTCGGACGCTTGATCCTGGTCCTCTTCGTGGATGAGCCGCAGCAATGCCATGGCAGCCGGCTCCCCCACCAAGTCGCGCGCACGCACCGTAAGGTTTGTGGCAAGCGCGCGGTCGCCTGCCGCCGCCACGTCGGAGGCGCACATAAGAAGACATATGGCCACCTCTGCGTTGGCGCCGTACGGCAGCCCTTCCGTCTGCAGTATTTCGGCGGCCTCCTCGTCGGTAAGCGTGTTTGGGTCGTGCTTGGTGTCCTGCGCTTGGTCGAGCGCCGCAGCAAGGGCGGAGTCGTTTATCTCCAGCCTGCGTGCCGCCCGCAACGCCGCCGCAGTCGCAGGTTCGTTTCCGGTCTGCTGGAACCAATTGGCAAACACCACGTAGGCACGCGTAAGATGGCGCGCATCGCTCGCGCGGTCAAACGCGCTGTAGGCCAGGCCCAGGCACTCCTGCACGTTTCCGCTAATTAGGAACAAATCTGCAAGGTCGAGCCTATACCCGCACTCCATGGGATTCCATCGCACGGCCTGCTTGAGCGCCTCTATGGCGTGATCGTACTCGCCAAGGCGCACGTCGGCTAGGGCAAGGTCCGCATAAAGGCGGTCCAGAGGCTCGCCCACGTCGCGCAGCTCGCGCGGATCGTTTTCCACACGACGGTAGCAGAGCCGCTCGAAGATAGTGGGAAAGCTAAACCACTGCACCGTCTCGCTGGTGTGGCAGTTGTCGCTCACGTACTGCTCCGCATCCTCGGCCAGGCGCAGGAGCAGATCGCGGGCCTCCTCGTCTTGCTCGTTGAGCATAAGCCCCTCGGCTCGCATGAGCTCTTCTTCTAGCATCGTTTGGTTCAAGACGTCTCCTTAGTCGTCGTTTTGCTTTATCCATTCTACCGCGACGCGTCGGCGCGGCAAAATATCCGAGCCTACCGAAGGGGGTACTCCCTTCCGGTTGGTACCAATCAAAGGGGGTACTCCCTTCCGGTTGGTACCAATCAAAGGGGGTACTCCCTTCCGGTTGGCTAGGCAAGGACAAACTCGATGCGGCCCCTGGGGACATCGACTTCCGCCACCCTTACCGCAACACGTTGGCCCACGCGCCATATGCGTCCCGTAGACTCGCCCACCAGCCGCAGGCGCGCCTCGTCGTGTACAAACCATTCGTCGCCAAGGGCGCGCACGGGCAAAATACCCTCGGCACAGGTTTTGTCCATCATTACAAACAGGCCAAATCGCTCACAACCCACCACAATGCCCGAATAGCTTTCGCCCACATGGCTTGCATACAGCTCGGCCATCTTTATGCGAACCGACGCTCGCTCTGCCGCATCGGCCACGCGCTCGCGCTCCGAACACGTGGCGCAAAGCTGTGGCAACGCCTTTTGGATCTGCGCCCGCATGCGCCCATCCGCCGTACCGCGCAGCTGCCACATAAGGGCGCGATGCACCAGCATGTCGGGATAGCGCCTAATGGGAGACGTAAAGTGGCAGTATGCGGACGCGCCCAACGCATAGTGGCCGTCGTTGTGCGGCAAATACACAGCACGCTTTTGCGCACGAAGCAGCAGCGTGTTTGCAAGGTATTCTCCGCTTGTTCCCTGTGCGGCTTCCAAGATCTCCTGCAGCGCATGCGGCTCTGCGGCATCGAGCCTGTGCAACAGCGAACTGTCGAGCAAGTCCAACTCCTGCAACGCGGGCACACAATCCATAAGGTCCTCGGGAGAAGGTCTCTCGTGCACGCGATATGCCGTGGCAACGTCGCGATCGGCCAGCATCTTTGCAACGCTCTCGTTTGCAAGTAGCATGGCCTCTTCCACAAGCGCCGTGGCCCGCGTGCGTCTGCGCACCACCACGTCCGTGGGCTTGCCCGCATCGTCGAGCACGACCTTTGCCTCCACGCTGCTAAAGTCTATTGCCCCGCGCTCGTGGCGAATCCTCTGCCTAAGTGTTGCCACCGCGTCCAGCAGCTCTAGCATATGCGCGGTCTTATTTGCATCCTTCTGCTCGCAATTGAGGTCGCCAGGCTCACGCGCGCCATCCAGAAGCTCGTCCACCTCGTTGTAGCTCAAGCGAGCGCTCGAGCAAATGACGCTTGGATAAGCCTCGGCGCTTGTAACCCTTCCCCTTGCATCGAGCTCCATGCACACCGTTACGGCGAGTCGGTCCTCGTGCGGTCGCAGCGAGCACACGTTGTTGCACAGCCGCTCGGGAAGCATGGGTACCACGCGATCGGCCAGGTAGACCGAACACGTACGCCGCTGCGCCTCCAGGTCTATAGAGGAAGACCACTCCACGTAATGGGTTACGTCGGCAATGTGCACCCACACGCGATACCCACCGCCTGGAAGCTCCTCCGCTCCCACTGCATCGTCGAAGTCACGCGCATCAACAGGATCTACCGTTACGCACAGGCTGGAGCGCAAGTCGCGTCGAAGCGCGTCGCTCTTAAGGGCGCCCTTCGCGTCCACGCAAAGGCCCTCGGCCTCCCGCAGGGCGTCTGGCGTAAACTCCGTCGCTATGCCATAGGAGGCAATAACGGCCTCTATGCTCACATCCAGCTCTTCCGCAGAGCCCAGGCGCTTTGCAATGGTGGCCACCCCCGCACTCTGACGCGTGGGATACTCCAATATTGTTGCGCGAACAACATCGCCGTCCTTCACGCCCAAATCGTGCGCGCTGGTATCGCCTGGCACCACAAAGAAGTCGTGCACCATACGCGCGTCCAGCGGAGACACCACTCCCAATGGGTCTGCGTACTCGTAGGTTCCCACTAACGCGTTTGTGGCTCGCTCCAAGACCGCCTGAACGTAGGCAACAGGCTCCTTCTTGCGACCGTGCATGGGCACAAGGCTCACCTGCACGGTGTCGCCGTGCATTGCCTCGCGCACGCCGCGCCTTGCCACCATAAAGGTTCCCTCGGCAGTATGCACCTGAGCCAAGCCCGGCCTCAAAACCGTAAGGGTCCCCTCCAACAGCAGACGTTGCTTGTGCGGCTTGGGATGGTTCCCCCGCCTTCTGCTTCCGTGATGCGGCCGCTTGCGACCCATTTGTCCTCCTCTAGCTTCAAAGAGAAACGATCTTTGGTTGTGCGAGGTGCGCATTGGGGATACTCCCCATCGGGTACATCGCGGTTAGCCTCCTTACAATGAAGTGGACTGCTCGCAATGTACCCGTAGGGGAGTATCCCCAATGCGCACCTCGTTTTCGAATAAAAATACCGCTCGTGCTACACCTTGAGGTAGCGCCTCATGGCAATGGCAGAGCCAAACAGGCCAATAACCACGCCGGCCACAATAAGTATGACGTACACCCTAACCACAACGCCAGTGCTCAGCTCAAACGAGAGGAACTGCAGGCTCGACGCCAGACGGGGCTGCAGCATGGACCAACTTACCTGGAGCGCAATAATGGCAAGGATGGCACCAATAATGGCCTCGATTGCACCCTCTGCCACAAAGGGCCCACGAATAAAGCTGTTGGATGCTCCAACCAGACGCATGATGGCAATTTCGCGACGACGTGCCGAAATTGCCAATCGAATGGTGTTGTTTATGAACACGAACGCCACAAAAATGAGGAGCACGATGAGCACCGCGGCACCTATGCGAATGTAGTTGGTAACGCTAAACAGGCGGTCGACCGTCTCTTTGCCATACTTAACGGAGGCAGAAACGTTTTCTGGATCGTCGGAAATAGCCTTAAAGTCGGGATCTTCCACAATCTGGTTTGCAACGCCCTCGACCTGACGGGGCTCGTCGGTCTTTATCATGAGCGATGCAGGCACGGGATTTTGTCCGTCAAGCGCATCCACGGCATCAGCCGCGTTGCGGTTGGACATTGTTTCGCGATACTCCTGCAGAGCCTCTTCCTTGCTCTTGTAAACAACGGTGTCCACGTTGTCCCAGCCCTGAATCTTTTTTTGGAAGGCATCCACGGCTGCCTGGTCGGCGTTGTCCGAGATAAATGCCTGAATAACAACGCGGTCCTCCACGTTGCCCACCAAGTTGCTTACGAGGTTGGAAGCAAGCGCAAACACGCCAATAACAAACAGCGACAAGAAGATGGTTACCACTGCGCCAAGGCAGGTGGACCAGTTTCTGCGAATGTGTGACCCTGCCTCGCGCAGGGAATAACCAAGGTTAGAGGGCATCATAGAAACCATAGCCTCCTCTCTCCTGGTCGCGTACCACATGGCCGGCCTCGAGGGCAACAACGCGACGGTGCATTGCGTCCACCATCTCGCGGTCATGCGTTGCCATGACCACCGTGGTGCCGGTGCGGTTAATGCGATCCAAAAGCTTCATAATGCCCAGCGAGATTGCCGGGTCGAGGTTACCCGTGGGCTCGTCGCACACCAGCAGCGGCGGGCGATTTACCATTGCGCGGGCAACCGACACGCGCTGCTGCTCGCCGCCGGAAAGCTGGTCGGGATAGTTGTCCATCTTTTCGGCTAGACCAACGAGGCGCAGCACCTCTGGCACCTGCGTATTAATAACGGAGCGTGGCTTGCCAATGCACTCCAGAGCAAACGCAACGTTGCCATATACTGTCTTGTCGGGCAAAAGCTTAAAGTCCTGATACACTGTGCCAATCTGGCGGCGCAGGTACGGAACCTTCCAGTTACGCATCTTGGTAAGGTTTTGCCCAGCTACGAGCACCGCACCCTTGGTGGCGCGCAGCTCGCGCGTAAGAAGACGCAGGAACGTGGACTTGCCGGAGCCGGAGTGGCCTACAACAAACACGAACTCGCCGGGATAGATGTCCAGACTCACGTCGTCGAGCGCTGGCTTGTTGGGCTGTGCAGGATAGATCATGGTTACGTTTTGGAGCGAGATGGTTGGAGTTCCCGTATGAGGAACAACCGAGGCGTCATCTCTACCCAAAGAGGCATAGAGATTCCTGGACGAGGAGTCGCCTTGCGAATCTCCCGCGCCAGAGTCGTTGCCGGGCACGATGTCCGTACTTGCCGTAACGGCCTGAACCGGCGTGACAGACGTCTCGTTTAGAACGTCGGGCACTTCCGTCATTTCCTGTCGCTCGCTATTGCGAAAGTGGTTGGGCACAACAGCTCCTTTGCTTTGCGTGCGGTTTCGGACAGATGAATTCATCCTAGCAGAGATGCACGTATACCCACGTGTTCTGTGGCTTTTCCCTACAGAGACAACAAAGCAAACCAACGGGTTCTACATATCTCGAAACTGAAAGCCGCTCATGGAGTGCATGTTGGGGATACTCCCCCACCCAGGCCTTCCGAATACGGGGTGCAGCAAGGGGATACTCCCCATCGGGTACATCGCGAGTTAGCTGTCCCCTTATGAGAAGGCCTGTCCGCGATGTACCCGTAGGGGAGTATCCCACCGCCATTAAGTTAGCGCTGTGCACATTGGGGATATTCCCCTGCGGGTACATCGCGGATGGACCGGCCTCCAACGAAAGCCCTGCTCGCGATGTACCCGATGGGGAGTATCCCCAATGTGCACAGCTCCCCCGGACCCTTAACTAAATGGCGGTGGGAGTATCCCCTATCCCTTATCCGAAGGCGAGTTGTTATCCGGCTATCGGTTGGTCGCAACCCAGCGATGGTAGGCGGCAACAAACTGGTCCAGGTCGCCGTCGTGAAGCACTGCGTCGGTGTTGCCCGTCTCCTCGCCCGTTCGGGTGTCCTTTACCAGCTGGAAGGGATACAGCACGTAGTTGCGTATCTGGTTGCCCCACGAGATGTCGTTCTTGGGCCCGCGCAGCTCGTCGAGCTCCGCCTCGCGACGCTGCTGCTCGAGCTCGTAGAGCTTGGAGCGCAGCACTCCCATGGCAAAGGCCTTGTTCTGCAGCTGGCTGCGCTCGTTTTGGCACGTAACCACAATACCCGTGGGAAGGTGCGTAATGCGCACCGCCGAGTCGGTGGTGTTTACGCCCTGGCCGCCGTGGCCCGAGGCATGGAACACATCTACGCGCAGGTCCTCTTGGTTTATCTCCACCTCTATGTTGTCCGGAAGGACGGGAAGCACCTCCACGCCGGCAAAGGTGGTCTGACGGCGCTTTTTAGCGTCTGTGGGCGATATGCGTACCAAACGGTGAACACCCTGCTCGGAGCGCAGCATGCCGTACGCATTTTTGCCCGATACGGTAAACGTCGCTCGATCGATGCCAATTACCTCCGCGGCGGGCGCGTCGCCCACGTCCACCTTCCAGCCGCGCCGTGCGCAGTAGGCCAGATACATCTTAAAGAGCATCTCGCACCAGTCCTGCGCCTCCAAGCCGCCCTGGCCGGGGGTAATGGTTACAATTGCGTCCCCGTGGTCGAACTCGTCTGCAAACCAGCTGTTAAGCTCCAGCTCCGTAAGGTCGGCCTCGAGCTCGCGTGCAAGCTCCTGCGCCTCGGCAAGCAGGTCGTCGTCGCCTGTTTCGGTACCAAGCTCAAACGCGGTGGCCGCGTCGTCAAACTTGGCTGTGGCGGCCTCCGCGCTCGCAACGTCCTCCTTGGCGCGCGTGAGCTGCTCCATTGTTGCGCGGGCCGCCTCGGCGTCATTCCAAAAGTCTGGCCGCGAGGACTCCTCCTCCAAGCGCTCGACCTCGGCCTTTCGCTCGTCAACATGAAGGCAGCGCACGACCTCCTGGAGTCGTGCGCTGAGGGCGCTAAGATCTAATGCCTCGCCTTCCGCCATACTAGCGTCTCCGGCCGTGGCAGTTCTTAAACTTCTTGCCGCTGCCGCAGGGGCACGGGTCGTTGCGGCCCACGTTGGCGTAGGGATCGGTGCTTTCTGCCTTGCGGTACGGCGTGCGCTTTGCCTGGTCGGGCGCCTGCTCGACCTCGGTAAAGCTGCGCATGGGAGCTACCGTCTTGGGCGGGTTCTTGTAGTTCTTGGCAGCGCTCTGGTCGCCGTCCACCTCGGCGGGGCCAGAATACTGCGCGCCCTTTAGCTCCTCGGGCTCTTCCATGTCCTCCTCGCGCTGGGCAGCGGCACGACGCATGGGCGCGCCCTGTACCTCGATGCGCAGGATGGTGCGCAGGAAGTCCTCGTACATGGTGTTTACCAGAATGGAGAAGGCCGCGTATGCCTCGCTCTTGTACTCCACCAGCGGGTCGCGCTGACCAAAGCCGCGCAGGCCGATGCCGGTCTTGAGGTAGTCCATCTCCTGCAGGTAGGCCATCCAACGCGTGTCTATTACGCGCAACATGATTTGGGTGGAGAGCTCGTGCATTACCGCATCGCCCAGGTTCTCGGTCTTTTCGGCATAGCACTTGTGCACAAATTCCTCTACGAGGTCCGAGATGTCGGCAGGCTCGTCCTCCAAAGTGAACTCGGGAAGGCCCTCGGTCTTGCCGGTGAGCGCCGTAATCCACTTTTTGAGGCCCTCTACGTCCCAATCTTCCGGATCTATGTCTTCGGGGCAGTATGTTGTAACGTTGTGCCACACGGTGTCGGAAGTAACCTCGTTTACGTGCTCGGTAAGGTCCTTGCCGTCCAGAATCTTGTTGCGCTCCTCGTAGATAACGTTACGCTGCTTGTTCATAACGTCGTCGTACTCAAGAACGTTCTTACGCATGGCAAAGTTGATTTCCTCTACCTTGCGCTGGGCACCCTCCACTGCCTTTGTGACCATCTTTGCCTGAATAGGCATGTCGTCGGGCATGTCGTAGCGCTGCATCATGTTTCCAATGCGGTCCATGCGGTCGCCGCCAAACAGACGCATGAGGTCGTCTTCCAGCGACAGGTAGAACTGTGTCTCGCCGGGGTCGCCCTGACGGCCGGAACGTCCGCGGAGCTGGTTGTCAATACGACGGCTCTCGTGGCGCTCGGTGCCAATTACGCACAGGCCGCCCGCGTCGAGCACGGTCTTGCGCTCCTTCTCGCAAATGGCGTCAGCACGACGACGCGCGTCTGCCTTCTGTGCCTCGGTGGCCTCGTCCAGGACTACGCCCTCTTCCGCCAGAATGTCGTTGGCCATTACCTGGGCGTTGCCACCCAGCAGAATGTCCGTACCACGGCCGGCCATGTTGGTGGCTATGGTTACGGCACCCTCGCGACCGGCCTGGGCCACAATCTGCGCCTCGCGCTCGTGGTACTTGGCGTTAAGCACGCTGTGGGAAATGCCGCGCTTGGACAGAAGCCTGGAGAGCTTCTCGGAGTTTTCGATGGACACCGTACCAACCAGGCAAGGCTGTCCCTTGGCATGACGCTGCTCGATGTCGTCAGCAACGGCGTTGAACTTGGCGTCTATGGTGCGATACACCAAGTCGTCGTTGTCTATACGCACTACAGGCCTATTTGGCGGAATAACCTGAACGGGAAGGTTGTAGATCTCGCGGAACTCGGAGTCCTCGGTCATCGCCGTACCCGTCATGCCCGCCAGCTTGTCGTACAGGCGGAAGTAGTTTTGCAGCGTAATGGTGGCGAGTGTCTGGTTTTCCTCGCGCACGAACACGCCTTCCTTGGCCTCGATTGCCTGGTGCAGGCCCTCGGAGTAGCGCCTGCCCTCCATAATGCGGCCCGTAAACTCGTCGACGATCTTTACCTCGCCGTCAATTACGGCGTACTGCTGGTCGCGGTGGAACATGTACTCGGCCTTGAGCGCCTGCTGCAGGTGGTTTACGAGCTCGCCCGAAAGGTCGCCATAAATGTCCGCGATGCCCAGCTTGCGCTCGATCTTCTCCAGACCCTTCTCGGTGGCGGCAATGGTGTGCTTTGCCTCGTCCATCTCAAAGTCCTCGTCGGGTGTGAGCCCGCGCACGGCCTCGGCAAAGTCCTGATAGGTGGTAGCCGACTTGGTGCCCGCGCCACTAATAATGAGCGGCGTACGCGCCTCGTCAATAAGAATGGAGTCCACCTCGTCCACTATGGCGTAATGGTGGCCACGCTGCACGCGCATGTTTGCGCGCGTTACCATGTTGTCGCGCAGGTAATCGAAGCCAAACTCCGAGTTGGTGCCATAGGTAACGTCGGCAGCGTAGGCGGGCTTCTTCTCGCCCAGCTTCATGCCGTTTTGCAAAAGGCCAACGTTGAGGCCCATAAAGTTGTAAATCCTGCCCATCCACTCGCTGTCACGCTTGGCTAGGTAGTCGTTTACGGTAACAATGTGCACGCCTTTGCCCGAAATTGCGTTGAGATAGCCGGCAAGGGTGGACACGAGCGTCTTGCCTTCGCCGGTTTTCATCTCGGCAATGGTTCCGCGATGAAGCGCTATGCCGCCCACCAGCTGAACGTCAAAGTGACGCTGACCAATGGTTCGCATGGAAGCCTCGCGCACGGAGGCAAACGCTTCGGGCAAAATGTCGTCGAGGCTCTCGCCGTTTTCGTGACGCTCCCTAAAGCGCGCCGTCTGACCACGCAGCTCGTCGTCAGACATCTTCTTGAACTGAGGTTCGATGTCGTTTACACGATCCGCAATCTTTCGGAACTCCCGAATTTCCTTGTCGGAGCCCATGGAAAGAATCCTAGAAAACAAACCTGCCATATTAATCCCTTCGTCTTACGACAAGGACACATACCCTAAATACAACAGTCCTACTTTATCAGGTTATGCACTTGTTTGCAGTTGGATATACTCCCCATCATCGAATGACCAATCGAATCGTCTGGACAGGGGGTGCGCATTGGGAATGCTCCCCTGCGGGTACATCACGTAGTACGCAGGAAGTCCGTCCAAAAAGTACGCACGGGGGTGTTACCCATTGCGTGCCGTGGTACAGCATCGCAGGTACGAGTCGCATGGGCACGCAAGGACGCCACCCCTGGGTGTTCTTTTCGGACGGCCTCTGGGAAGCACCCACACACCGCCCCGTTTGCGAACACAAACCAACCAAACCAGACGCCCAGTACGCAAGGGCGGCACGATTAAGGACACAAAGACGGATTCGTACAAGCTCACGGCAGCCGACGGCACCGAGAAGACCTTCCCCAGTGCTACGTTTACCGTAGAGAGGGATGGCTCCACAAACCTCATAAGGGCCGTCTTCATGCATGACGGAGAGCACCTGTTTGCCTTCAACTTCGTAGCAGGCGACGAGGCCACGCTTGACACTATGCTCAAGGGAATTTCCGTAGAGAGCTAACCCTCCCCGCCGCGAATTCCACGCGCGACCGACGCCCCCGACTTTTCCCACGAGCGAAATGCGCGCAGGACAGCCCCCGATTTCTCCCGCAAGCGATTCACGAACGAAGTGAGTGAGCGAACGCAGTGAGCGCTGAGCGCGCGGGAGAAATCGGGGGCTGTCCTGCGCACCGCGCGGCTTCGAGCGCACGGGAAAAGCCGGGGCCGTCGGACGTGCCACGTGGGCGCAATATGCTAGAGCTTCAGTGCAAGCTGGCCTGTTTGCTTGCTGGCAGCAGGCCTAAGCGGACGCATGCGAACATCCCTCTTCTTCTTTCTTGTGGGCCCGTCAATTCCCTCTCTGCCGGAAGACTCGCCCAACAGCTCCTCTATGGCCTGGCGAAGGTGCATGGACGGCGGTCGGCGGGTAAAGTCCACGACTCGTCCCACATACTGCTCATAACAGTGTTCTGCCTCTACGTGGCGCCCGGCCGAGCAAAGTGCCGACACAAGTGTGCGAATGCCATCCTCTCGCATGTTGTCGGCCTCACAGGCTTTTCGGGCAAACCTGCAGGCGAGCGTCCTCATGCCTAGGCAGTCTGCAGCGTGCGAACCCGCAATCATGGCGTCTGCAAAGAGCGCCCGCAGCTCTTTTGCGCGTTTTTGCACGATTCCCATTCCATCTGCGGGCGGAACAAAAAGATCCCCGCGATACAAGTCCTCGATCTCTCGGCAAAGTGAAACAACGTCGCTTTCCGAAGAAGCGATGTCCAGCAGTCTTCGCGCCTTTCTCTCAAACGCATCCACGTCACAGCAAAATACCTCCATGTTGAGGGAAAGCGTTCCGTTGGCCTTGTTGCTTACCACTAGGGGAACACTGTTGCCAGCAAGCATTGAGCCAATCTCGGTACGTAGAACGCTTGTTGCTGAATATACGCATTTAATAGCACTTTGATAATCGTAACTTGGCCAAATGGACTCTACGAGGGTGTAGCGTTTGGCAACATGACCAGGCACCGCAACAAGAATTGCCAAAAGCGCCTTCGCGCGGCGCTTTTCCAACTGACTTGCCGGCATAAGCGTGCCGTCTACGTATACGTCAAACCCACCCATCATGCAAACCTCTATGCGCGGAGCTTTGTCTGACACAATATGTGCCAGCACCATGTTGTTACTAGATTTGTTTTGAGACTCTTCCACAGGCTCAGGTCCAAAGAAGCGCTCGTGTCCCCTTCTTGCACTTTGGGCAAGGGAATCCCAAGAAGAAGGCATTGCTTCCCTAAATCTTTGCGACACTATGCCACAGTCGTTGCTCAACACGTTTGCCATCCAGTAGGCATCACGCGGAAGCGCACCGGAGGCCTTTCCTATGGCGGTTGTCTTATGCGCATAGATGGCTGCCAAGGCAACCTTTACCATGCCAACGACCTTGTTTATGGCTCCCGATTCCCCCTTGCACGACTCCACGTCGGATTGCGACACCTTCTCGCCTAGCTCTGCTCGTACCACCAAATCCAAAAGGCGCGCGCATTTGGCCACAACGGACATGCGCGCGGAGTCAAGTGTTGCAAACGCCTGCGTGAGCCTTACGTGAGCGCGAGCATGTGCTCCCGCACGCAAATCCATAACACCCGCAGCAATTAAAAGAACACCTCGCATGGCAGCGCATCGAGCGCGGGTAAACCGCTGCACATAGGCTTCTAGCGCCATCTCCCGCGAGCTTTGCCCGGCCAGAATCTTACCAACAAGTAGGATGGCGTCGTATGCAGACAAAAGCCAAGAGAGACCCGAGCGCTCCAAAAGCTGCAGATCGTCCTGCATGGCACGCACGTCCTCTGCATCTGGCGTGGAACCCACAAGCAGTGAGCAGAGCGTAAGGTCGATGCAAAGGACCGCAGACGATACGCTCCGCCTGAGTCTGAGCGAGCAATCCAACAGGAGTTCATAGGCTTCCTCTAAAGACCCTTTGGACATAAGCTGCAAAACTATGCAGTGCGTTGCAAGCGCTTCGCCTACTCCGTCGTCTTCCATGCGCTTTTGCACCTGCTCGTTTGGCCAACGTCCCGAGAGCATTTCCTTGCCCGCTAGCGCAAGCTCCGCATTACGCCTGTATGATGAATTCAAATCGAGGTTGCATAGGGCATTTTGTGCCTTTTCCAAATTGGCCTCCACAAGCGCAGAGTACACGCACTGCGTTCGGAAAAAACTCTCACTTGTGTTAAGGGCACAGGGCACCGCCGCTTCCAATGCGTCTGCCACAACATTAATTTCGCCTGCATCCAAAAACTGAACGCCCCATTCGAGCCCAATCGAACAACGTTCTCTTTCGTCCGCGCACAAAAGACTTACCACCGCCGCACGGTCGTAATCTCCACGAGAGGCAAGTATCCGCGCACATTTGGACACAAGCGTTGGCCATTCTCGCACCATGGCGTCTAGCACCGCATAGGCTATGTTCAGGCAATCCTGCGACCTTGCTCCAGCACAACAAAAGCTCCTCTCCACTACGTTTACGCCAAACAGAGGAGCATCACGCGCGAGCTGTTGCCACATTAGGCGGTCGAGCCTCTCTACCGCCTCTTCTGCCTCTTCCAAGGTGCCAGAGCCCAAAAGTAGCAGTGCACACCTTAGCCGCCTCTCTTCCTCCATCATATGAGGCCGCACACACGAGTCCACGCACGACACATAGCATTCCTGATACGCAGGATCCATGGGAACGGAGTCTATGCTGGGCTCATGTATCTTTTGAATCGCAAAATGCAGCAGCGGCACTCCTCGGACAAAGGTGTTATGCAGCAGAAGTTCGGCATCTGATTGAGGCTTTGATACCTGCAAGTCGCAGGACCAATAGCATCGCGCCTCTCCAAGCTGCTCGGCAAGGGGTTCGTCTTCCGGAAGTATGCTAAGGGCAACGGCGCATCCGCTTTTTACCATGCTTCGTATTATGCGGACCTGATCTTCTGTATCGGCCTCGTCTCCAACAGGCACGTTGTCGCATGCCACAAAAGCACGTAGGCTCGAGCCCGCTTGCATCCTGTCCTGTCTCTTTGACCACCTAGACGCCTCGCCGAGCTTCGAAATGGACTCCTCTGGCAACATGCCACAAAAATCGTAGTAGCGAGAAGGAACCCCTTGCTCAAGTTGCGACAAAACCATGCGGGACAAAACGGTGGTACGACCCATTCCCACTTCTGCGCACAATATCAAAATGCGAGATTCGGGTATTTCCAAAAACAAGGGCGCCACCATGCCTGCATCGCTAAAGAACGACATTGATTCGATACCCTTCTTTGTATTAAAGTCAGACGTCATAAACCCTGGCAACATTTCCATGCGCGCTCCTTTGCGATTGAGTCTCGTTTAAAGAGCCAAAATGTAACAGCCGAGTACATACGTTGCTATGCAATACAACGCATTAATCGGGTTTTTGCGCCAAAGGCTCGGGAGTTTGCACAAAATGCGTGGTAGCTGGCGTATATAGTTGTTCAGCAGTACCTAGAAGCTTTTTATCAAGTTTTAGATTATCGGATTTATGCATTTAGGATTACAAACATTTGTATATTCTTATAAATATTCTCACACATATCAATTTTCCTAAACTGCATACACATATTTGTATAAGATTTGCAAACTCTTTGTTAGCATTATAGATGTAATGGTAGCGCAAAACACGCTTACAGCTCCCATCAGACTTTAATTATTTCCCATAGCGCGTTCGGAAACAGAGTGCCTATTGGGAATACTCCCCAATAGGCACGCTCTCAGTTTTACCCGACCTGAAGTATTCCAATGGTCAAGATCCTTTACCGCAAACAATCAGATCCGCTTGAAGGCACAGGGCATACGAATGTAACAAGGTTGCGACGTTCATGGATTGCAATTAGTTATTAGGCAATAAACCAACCATCTTTATGGCAAAATGTACGCATGTTCGCATATCTTGCAGATACAGGGAGGTTTTACTATGCGCATGCCTAGCAGCAAACTCATCGTAGCAGCCGGTCTCGTTGGCATTCTTGGCCTCGGAGCCGTAGGATGCTCGTTCTCGACCAAGACCGAGACGACCACCACGACCGAGGATGGTCAGACCAAGACCGAGACGACCACCACGAAGACCGAGAACGGCTCCACGACCACAGAGACGACGACCACGACTTCCTCAACCAGCTCTGCGTCTGAGTAGCCTTGCACGACTCCACATAAGCAAAAGAGGCCCTGGCACGGAACCCATTCCGTGCCAGGGCCTCTATCTTGTGGATACGCCGCCTAGAGCTGCGCCGGCTCGACACGCCGGCACACAAAGGGGGAGGCCCGCACCACTCCGGCGCGGGCCTCCCCCACGAGAAAATGCCCTCCGTTGGTCAGCGACGTCCTGCTCTCCCACGGGCTTACCCCGCAGTACCATCGGCGCTCGGGGGCTTAACTTCCGGGTTCGGGAGATGGGACCGGGTGTGCCTCCCCTGCCATGGTCGCTGACCAACGTAGGGCATTCTGCTGTCAGGGCCGTGCCCTGGGGGCCGCACAGCGCGACTTCTCCGGACGATCCAATCCCCAGACCGGATCTTGGATGAGACATGTAAAGAGTAAGAGCTCGGCCGATTAGTACGGCTCGGCTGAGGCGCTCGCACGCCTTGCACCTGCCGCCTATCAACCTGGTGGTCTACCAGGGGCCTTACCGAAAGGAGAACTCATCTTGGGATGGGCTTCCCGCTTAGATGCTTTCAGCGGTTATCCCGACCGGACACAGCTACCGGGCGATGCCATTGGTTGACAACCCGTACACCGGAGGTCCGTCCACCCCGGTCCTCTCGTACTAGGGGCAGCCTCCCTCAATTCTCCTGCGCCCACGGAGGATAGGGACCGAACTGTCTCACGACGTTCTGAACCCAGCTCGCGTACCGCTTTAAATGGCGAACAGCCATACCCTTGGGACCTGCTCC
>CADBDT010000051.1 GCA_902793465.1 uncultured Coriobacteriaceae bacterium
TGGGCCGGACCCCAACGGAAGCCCTGCTCGCGATGTACCCGATGGGGAGTATCCCCAATGTGCACAGCTCCCCCGGACCCTTAACTAAATGGCGTTGGGAGTATCCCCTTACGGCACCCCACTCCATCACAGGTTCTTGGATAGGCTGCCGAAGTAAAGACGCCCCCGTGAAGCCGCTCGTAGCGACTAGCTATTTTGCCTGCGTTCCACTAGAATCAATCGACGTTTTGCAACAACTGCGTACCGCTTTGTGAGTTAGGAGTTTTACCAATGCCCGAGACGCTGGAAAACCTAGTTCGTAACGCTCTCTCTGCCGCCCAAGAGGCGGGAGACCTTCCTTCCTTCGAAGTGGGGGACCTTGGTTTTGAGCGCCCGGCCGACTCGGCCAATGGAGACTGGTCCTCTACGGTGGCACTTCGCTCGGCAAAGCTCGCGCGCTGTGCGCCGCGCAAGGTGGCAGAGGCTATTGTTGCCCACCTAGGAAAGAGCGATACGGTGGAGCGCGTAGAGGTGGCGGGCCCTGGCTTCGTTAACTTCTATTTGCGTGCCGCAAGCAACAACGAGGTGTTCGCGCGCATTCGCGTGCAAAAGGGCGACTTTGGCCGCTCGGACTTTGGCGCACGTCAAAAGGTGCAGGTGGAATTTATATCCGCCAATCCCGTTGGCCCCATGCACATTGGACACGGGCGTTGGGCCGCGCTGGGCGATTCGCTGTGCAACGTTATGGAGCACGCGGGATACGACGTCGAGCGCGAGTACTACATAAACGACCACGGCAGCCAGATGGATGTGTTCGGTCGTTCGGTTGATTGTCGTTACCTGCAACTTTGCGAACTTGTGAGCAAGGGCAATTCGGTCGACGAGGCGCATGCCCTGCTTGTTGCGGATCGCCAGGCATACGTGGACGACGAAAACGACGAGCATCCCGAATCGCATCCTCTTATGGACGAGTTTATGCAGACGCTTGGCGAAAACTCCTACGGGGGCACCTACATAATCGACCTTGCACGCCATTTTGCGCTGGAGGACGGGGACGCGCTTCTACAGCTCTCGTCCGAGGATCGAATTGCGGACCTTCGCGAGCGAGGCTACGTTCTTATGCTCGAGTCCATACGTACCACCTGCCATGAGGCTCGCTGCGACTTTGACGTATGGTTCTCTGAGCGCTCGCTGTATCAGAAGGACGAGGACGGCATGGACGCGGTGCATCGCGCGTTTTCCAAGCTGGAAAAGATGGGCCATCTATACAGCACTGACGATGGAGCCCTGTGGTTTAGGTCCACGACCTTTGGTGACGACAAGGACCGCGTGTTGGTAAAGTCCAACGGGGAATACACCTACTTTGCCTCGGACGTTGCGTATCACTGGGACAAGTTCCAGCGCGTGTCGCACGTAATCGACATTTGGGGAGCCGACCACCACGGATACATTAAGCGTGTGGATGCCGCATGCGAGGCGCTGGGGTATCCGGGGGAGTTCGAGGTCCTTCTGGGTCAGCTTGTAAACCTCCTGCGCAACGGTGAGGCAGTGCGCATGTCCAAGCGTAAGGGAACCATGGTTACCTTCGACGAGCTGCTGCACGAGGTTGGGGCAGACGCAACGCGCTATACGCTCGTTTCCAAGTCTGCCAACCAGATGATCGACTTCGACATAGAGGTGGCCAAGCGGCAGGACAATACCAACCCGGTCTACTATGTTCAGTATGCCCATGCCCGCATCTGCTCGATTTTGCGTCGTGCGGCCGGCGTGAGCCTGGAGGAGGCGTCCGAGCTTGGCATGGATGCCATTGCACAGCAAGCCATTGGCAGCGAGGTCGACCTCGGTTTGCTTACCGATCCCACCGAGCTTGCATTGTCGCGCAAGCTCTCGGAGTACCCGAGTCTTATAGAGGCATGCGCGCGTGACCGCGCACCGTTTAGGCTCACCCACTATGCGGAGGAGCTTGCTGGCGCCTTCCACGCGTTCTATACGCAATGCCAGGTGCTTCCCAGCAGCGGCCGTCCGGTGGACGAGCAGCTTTCCAAGGCACGCCTTGCGGTATGCGATGCCGTGCGGCTAACCATTGCGCTTACCTTGGGTCTTGTTGGTGTCTCGGCCCCAGAAAAGATGTAAATTCGTGGCATTTGGTTGACTAATAGATGCCAAAGTAGGCAATTGGGCAATTTCTTGTTATGCATTTTTATAAACACACTGTTATTATCTGTTTTTCGTAGTATAGTGGTTGCAACTTTAGTGAGATGCAGCCCTGTGGGGTTGCGCAAGCCTCAAGGAGGGGGCCAGTGGAGCTGCGAGAGTACATATCGGTCCGTAGGGCATACAACCTAGTAAGACAGGAAACCGATGCCTCCCGTCGCCTAACGTTCGAAGAGTTTGCCATCCTGTGCCGGTTGGACTTTGCAAGCGAGCCTCTTAAGACCTCGACCATTGCGGAGTACCAAGGCGCGTTGCGTCCTACCATGACGCATCGCACCAACCATCTGGCAAAGCTTGGTCTCATCGAAAGGGGTGAGGGCGAGGTTGATCGCCGCAACATCGTTTGCTCGATTTCCGACGAAGGTCTTTTGCATGTAAAAGACCTTGCAAATCAAACCAAGGGAAAGATACCGGCTGGGCAGCCTCTTGCACGCACCTCGGCCGAGAGAGTATGCAGGTACGTAGACGCCATGGGCGCTATCTACTGCACTGCCGGTGAACTTGTGCTTTTGGCGCTGTACGTGGAGTCCGATTCTCCATGCACCGTAACGCGGCTCGTCGAGCGCTTGGGCTTGCTCCAGCCAACCGTTTCGATGTCTGTGAGCTCGCTTATAGAGCGCGGATACGTTACTCGCGACAGGGAGTCTCAGACGTCGACGCGCTCGAGCTACATTGTGCTCACCGAGGAGGGTCGCGAGGTGGCGCGCAACATTACCGACAAGATCGCAGATATTGTTGTGCGTCGTCGTCCCCGAAGCTAGAGGATTTGCAGCAAAAGTCCTTGAGGGGAGGTGGGTCAAACCCGCTTCCCCTTCTTTTTATGGTATGACTCATCCTGCTTTTGTTGCGCTCAATGCTTTTGTTGCCGTATTTGTCACATTCTTTGTTTTTTTGCATGCAACAGCAACAATTTAGTGGTATATTTCTATACCAACGAACCAATGATTGTTCGTATATCTGCAGGTGTCTTGGTCGCATGACCACTTCAAATATCTTGTAATGCAATCAAATTTTGTCTAAAAATGGTGTGTGTCTATAGCCTTGCTGCGTGCAGGCTATGCCAGAAAGGCGAGCCGATGGCCGAAGAGAACGATTTGGTGCAAACCTCCCAAAACGACGTATCCGCTCCGCAGGGAATCGAAGAGGATGCCGCCGCAAAACCAAAGCGCAGAAGGCGTACCGCTAAGCGCGAGGGGACAAGCGAGTCCAAGGAAGCAAAAAACGAGAAGGCCGACAAGGCCGATAAGGCCGATAAGGCCGATAAGGCCGACAAGGGCCCACAGGAAGAGGGGCCGGACAAGGGCACACAATCCTCGGACGATGCTTCAGCAGAGGATGGCTCCCAAGAAGATTCGCAGGGTGGCCAACGAAAGCGTCGTAGACAGGGACAGAATCGTCAAAAGGGCGGCAGGAACCAGGGTTCGAACGGGCGCCGCAGGAATCGTCGTGGCAACCAGGCGGAACAAGTGCTCGAACCTACGCTCAAGCGTGAGGACCTAGAAAAGCTCAAGGTAACTGAGCTGCGCAAGAAGGCTCAGGAGCTCGAGCTCGACCTGCCCGGAGCGCGCAAGGCAGTGCTCGTGGAGTCCATATATCAGGCCGCTGCGCTTGCCGAAGGCTTTAGGCCCGTAGAGGGTGTGCTGGACATCCAGAGCGAGGGGTATGGATTCCTCCGTACCGGCAACTACATGAAGGGCGACGGAGACGCCTTTGTTCACCAGCAAGTCATCCGCCAAAACGGCCTTCGTGCAGGAGACTATGTGGTTGGTACGCTCACCCCTGCACGTTCTGGAAACAAGTATCCTCCCTTGGGCAAGATCGAGTCCATAAACGGACGTCTGCCCGAAGACATAAAACGTCGTCCGCGCTTTAGGGACCTTACGCCCATCTATCCCAACGAGCGTCTGCGCATGGAAAACGGACGCGATTCCATAACGGGACGTGCCATAGACCTGGTGGCACCCATAGGAAAGGGACAGCGTGGCCTTATAGTAAGTCCTCCCAAGGCAGGTAAGACCACGGTTCTCAAGCGCATTTGCCAGTCCATTGCGGCAAACAACCCCGAGGTTCATCTGTTCTGCCTGCTTGTGGACGAGCGCCCGGAAGAAGTAACCGACATGGAGCGCTCGGTTCGTGGCGAAGTGGTGGCCTCGACGTTCGATATGCCCGCAGAAAACCATACCGCCGTGTCCGAGCTGGTAATAGAGCGTGCCAAGCGCCTGGTAGAGCTGGGAGAGGACGTTGTGGTTGTGCTCGACTCCATAACGCGTCTTGCACGAGCCTACAACCTTGCTCAGCCTGCGAGCGGGCGCATTCTTTCGGGCGGTGTGGACTCTGCCGCACTGTATCCTCCCAAGCGCTTCTTGGGTGCCGCGCGCAACATAGAAGGTGGCGGCTCGCTTACCATTCTTGCATCCGCGCTCATAGATACGGGATCCAAGATGGACGAGGTTATTTTTGAGGAGTTCAAGGGCACCGGCAACATGGAGCTCAAGCTCGATCGCGACCTAGCCGACAAGCGCATCTTCCCGGCAATCGACCCCGTGGCATCGGGAACGCGAAACGAGGAGCTGCTCATAGACTCCGAAATGCAGCCGTTCGTTTGGGGAATACGTCGCGTGCTCGCAAACATGAACAACATAGAGCGCGCGGAATCCGCGCTGGTCAAGGGCCTTAAGCAGACCTCCGACAACCACGAGTTCCTTATCCGCTCTGCCAAGAAGGCCCAGCAGATGGACTACTAAACCTCGCGTATTTAGCGTGAACAGGGGACGTGTCAGGTGTTCATTTTTGAACACCTGACACGTCCCCTGTTCACGGCCAACTCAAACTACCTAAACAGTGCGTCCTCTAAAGCAAAGAGGGCGGAGCGGGGCATAAGGCGCGACGCAAGGTATGCAAGACGCATCTCGAAGCTTGGAATGCAGAGGTCCTTTCCCAAAATCGCACGCCTAAGCGCAACGGATACAACGCGCTCGACCCTCTCGTAGCCAATGCGGCACATTCCTTCTGCGGCTTCTTGGTCGCCAGGGTTGTCGAGAAACCCCGTTTTCATGAATTTGGGGCATACTGCGAGCACGCGAATGCCACACGGCTTGAGCTCGTGGTCGAGCATGCGAGAGAGCTCGAGCACGAATGCCTTGGTGGCGGAGTAGGTTGCAAGCATTACCTGGGGAATCGCACCCGCAATGGAAGAGAGGTTAATAATGCGCGATCCTGCAACCATGTGCGGCAGCGCCATAGAGATTGCTTGCACCACGGCAAGGCAGTTTAGACGCACCATGTTTGCGTTCTGCTCTGGTCCTACCGAGCGATAGTCGCCAAACTTCCCAAAGCCAGCGCTGTTAATGAGCCACTCGATCTCTGCGTTTTCCTCTTCGAGCGCTTGTGAGATCCCGCTAAAAGACTCTGCTTGGGTGAGGTCGCATGCAAACGTACGCACTTGTACCTTTGTGCAGGAAGACGCCACTTCGTTGAGCCTCTGCTCGCTGCGCGCAACTATCCATATTTCGTCGAGCGGCCCTCCCTTGCCATGGTCAAACTGCCGGACAAACTCTTTGCCCACTCCGGAAGAAGCTCCGGTTACAATAGCCACTCTCTTCACGCGACACCTCCGAAATAACGACGACAATAACATTATGCCGCATGTTGGTCCGCCTGATTACGAAGTGTACATTGGGGGATGAGCATTTCCAGCTGGAGCTGTAGCGCTCCTACAGCTTCTCTTGCGGGATAACAATATGTACGACGGTGCCTAGCACGCGTATGGGTTCGTCGCTCTCAATAACGATGTCTGGAAAGTACTCGTAACTGTCGGAAGTTAGCATGAGCTTGTCTGTGCCTTTGTGCCACCTGCGTATTAGGGCCTCGCAGTCCTTGGTCTCGACTATTGCAATGCGACCGTTGGTTGGCTCTATGCTTGGGTCGAACACCACAATGGTCCCGTTGCCTGCCACGCGGTTCATGCAGTCGCCCTCTACCACTAGTGCCTGTGCGGACGGATGGTTGCGCAGTACCGATACAGGCACCTCCACGCTGCGTCCCACGAGTTCTTCGCGGGAAAACTGACCCGTATGTACCTTTCCCAGCGTCACCAAAGGCACTGCGGCCTCGGTCTTTTCGGCGGCAGAGTCGTGTTCGAACGATCGTGAGCGCAGGACGGCCATCTCCAGGGTCTTCATGTAAGGCGTGACGGCAGAGGAATCGGTCCCTCGCGCGATCTCGCTGGCAGTTGCGCTTTCGGGTAAGTCGTCTACCTCTACACTTGCGTTGTCCAGCTTTTCGAGCAGCGTTTGTGCACTAACGCCAAGAATCTTTGCCAGCTTTGGAATCTTGTCGAGCGAGGGCACGGAGTCCCCGTTCTCCCAATGGGAGACTGCGCTCTGTCCAGCGCCAACGGCCTTTGCTAGGTCCCCTTGGGTAAGGTGCGCCTGCTTCCTCAGTTCCCTAATGGTGCGGCCCATGCCCATATACTGCCCCTGGAGAGTAGTCGTTCAATAAGATTCGTAGCAATGCCTCTGCAAGCGCGTCTGCCGCGTCCCGCGAGGCAGTGAAACGTATTTTCCAACCTCGAGTGCCTTGGTTGCCCAGATGAAACCCTCATATTTGACAGATAAGATGAATGTGGCTAATAAATCTGCTTTACAATGCGAGAGCAAAATAAGAGAGAAGACTTGCTGGATAGACAGAAAAGCAGAGGTACAAACGCAAAGTAACCCTTAGTTCTATCTAATTGGCCAAAGCGATTTGTACAGCGCTAATGAAGGTATGAGGAACAGTCATATACATGAATATGAGAATCACTCATAAATATGTGACGATTGGATGTGCTTCGGCATGCGCTCGCAAGTAACGGATGAGCGGTACGCACGCACGAGCAAGACGGCCGAGACCTCACTTCCCCTTGGTTCCACGGGGTCGAGCGGTCGTGGTTGTTGGTACTTCGTGCACTGCCCCGAAGGCAGGGAGCGGTCGCTTTGCAAGGATGTTGAGCGTGCTGTTTCGTCAAACGTGCTAACCAGCGCTTTCGTGCCTCGCATGGAGAAAGAGGTCCTGGAGGAGGGACGGTGGCGCAAGTCCGTTGTTACGGTGTTCTCTGGATACTTTGTGGTTGAGACCGACGATCCCTCTGCCTTGCAGCAGGAAATCCTTAAGCACACATACCCCGTATACGTGGCTGGAAAGGTCGGTGACGGCTTTGCACCTATGGACAGGGAAGCTCGGGACTTCCTTACTGCCGTTATGGATCGCGATCGCACGATTCGGTTCTCGAATGCAACCGTTGGCGAACAGGGTCTGAGCGTTAGCGCGGGACCGTTGGTGGGCCACGAGGATCGCATAGTGGACCAAGACCTCCGCGGGCACAGCGTTCGGGTAAACGTGTGCACGGGAACGGATGGCACCGAAAAGTTTAGCCTCTTTATGCCCGTTCGCGTGGATCACGCGGATGCGGTGCCTGGCAGCGCGAAAGCAACCGCGAAGCACGGCGATGGCCTGCGTCGAAGCCAGTCGTTGCCGCTTACGCGCCGTACGCCAAAGGGACGACTTCGCTGGTATTTGGCGGAGTGCCCAGAAGGGCACGAGGAGGTGCTGTGCGAGGCGTTGCACGAGGCGATTCCGCGTACGGTATTGCACGATGCCTGCGTACCCAAGACCGAGGTGCTAAAGAAGGTGCACGGCGAGTGGGTAACAACCGTGCGCGAGGTGTTCGTGGGACGCTTTGCCGTTTCTACCACAGACGCCGCCGCGCTTAACGCGAGCCTTAAGCAACTCGGGTTGCCCGTGCGCCTGGCGGGGGACTTGGGTGGTGGCTACGCGCCTATAGACGACGATGCCTGGCGGCTCCTCGAGTCCTGCATGGACAGCACGAGGACCATTCGCGAAAGCCGCGGCGAGATTGTGGACAACGAGCTCCGCGTGTGGTCCGGCCCGCTCAAGGGCAGGGAGGCGCTGGTGGCACGGTATGCGCGCCGCAAGTCGCTTGCCTTCGTAAACGTGGGTGAGGACGCCTTGGGGTCGCACTCCATCGTAATGCCGCTTGCGATAACGGTGAGGAGGTGACGTGGAACCAAGCCAAGTAGCCTTGCTCAGCCTCTTTCGATAGGCGCACTTGGGCAGCCGAGCGCCCCTACCGAAGGATGCTGCCTAAGGGCAACATCCCAACACTGCTTGCTCCGGACCTCATGCGGTTGCGGTCGTCCGTCAGGGAGTGCGAATACGTCTCTTCTTTAGCGACCAATAGGTCGTATGGCGAAGCCATGCGCATTGGTTGCGCAGAATTCAACGAAAGCGAGAAGTATGAAAAGAGCGCGCTGGTACGTGGTCCAAGTGGAAACGGGCCGAGAGCAGAAGACTTGCGACGCTATAGAGCGTGCGTGCAAGCAGGTAGAGAGTGTGGTTGGCGGCCAGGATCCCGTTATACGGGAGGTCTTTGCGCCAAGCTATCGTTCCCGCTACAAGCTCCATGGCGAGTGGCACGACGAGAACCGGTTATTGATGCCTGGCTACGTTATGGCGGTAACGGAGAAGCCCTGGAAGCTCGCGAAGGTACTTCGCGGGATTACCGGCTTCGCACGCATCGTAAGGATGGGAGAGACGTTCGCGCCCCTAAGCGACGACGACCGGAACTGGATAGAGCGCTGGACAGGCGAGGGCGATCGCGCCATACCCATGAGCATTGCTCGCAAGGAGGGCGATCGCATAGTGGTTACCGAAGGCCCGCTTAAAGGCCGTGAGGGAATGATCACACGCATAAAGCGTCGCCTGTGTATGGCAGAGGTGGAGATCCACGCAGGCGCGATGACCATTCGTACCACGGTGGGACTTGCGGTGCTGCCGGGGTAGGGACCTAGTGCGGTGTTAGAACAAGAAAGAGAAAATGCAAGCAGCAAGACCTCACGACGACGTAGTCGCCCAGATGGTGATGGCGGCCATCAAGGCGGTCCACATCCTGGACACGGTGTTCCTGTTCTGGGTGTGCTGGATGGTGTTCCGCTAC
>CADBDT010000052.1 GCA_902793465.1 uncultured Coriobacteriaceae bacterium
TACGGCAACGATGCCAATTATGCCCAAGACAACCTTGCTGCTCAAAACTACCTCCTTCGGCTCCGCATCGTATGATACCACGTGCTACAGGTGGCTGAACATAAGGTTTTGACCTATCAAAGGGGGTACTCCCTCTTGATAGGTCCATCTCAGTCAACAGTTCCTTAGGGCTTTCACCCCCCCTTCCGGGAGGCGTCGCCCGATTGCGGGACTTACGCACCGCCTGGCAGGCATATGCTTTTCTCGACCATAGGCGCGCCAACACTTAGACTGATCAGAAAAAGGCATCGAGCAAGAGGGTGGCCATGCAGTATAAGCAAATAAAGGATCGTCTGAAGGCTTACAACAGCAACAGAGGCACTCCGCGCGAGGCGGCGGTGTTCATTCCGTTGCTCGAAGGCCCCACTTGCATCGAGATGCTGTTCGAAGTTCGTGCAAAATCGCTTGCCGTACAACCTGGCGAGGTTTGTTTGCCGGGCGGGAGCATAGAGCGAGGAGAGACGCCGCGTGATGCCGCAGTGCGCGAAACGTGCGAGGAGCTGCTCGTCTCTCCCAGCCAGATCGAAATGTTGGGGTCGATGGGAGCGGAGCGTGGACCAGGCGGCAGGCCACTCCATGTGTTTGTCAGAAAGATAAGCAACTACGAGGGGAGCTTCTCGCCCGACGAGGTGGACCGAACCTTTTCGCTGCCCCTCTCGTGGCTCATGAGTCACGAGCCACAGCTCTACGACGTACGCATGCAACCGATATACCCTGCCGACTTTCCTTGGGAGTTGGTCCCAGGTGGCAGGGAGTATCGCTGGAGTACGACGTCTAGCTCCGTTCCGTTCTACACAGAGACCGATCCCGTGGTATGGGGCGCCACCGCACGCGTGCTCAAGAGGTTCGTCGACATCCTGCAAGGAAAGCTGTAGTTGCATTATGCGCAAGAGTATGACGGATGGCCGATGAATCTATGGCCAAGAGCATTCCCTATATTTCTCGTTACTGTTCACGGGTCGACCACAAGCCACGTAAATCGATGGTCGGCGGTAACCTATCATGGGGGAGTACTCCCTTTGATAGGTCAACACATTCCGGCCAGCCTGTGAACAGTAACCCGACCTGTGCAATACGCAGCACTCCTCTCTTATACAGCATGACTATAGAATCAGAATGTGGGTATAATAGGTTTCACACCGAGTCTTTATGAACCTCATGTCGAAGGAGACGCTACCATGGCAGCGAGCACAGCTGTATATAAGCCCAACATGGCGGCTCTAGAGGGGCATATGGGTCGCAGTATCTACGAAACTGTTCGTGATGCCCCAACCCCAGACTGGGATAAGCTCAACGAACAGAGTCGAATCATTGAGCAAAATATCGTTGAGGCACTCAAGCATGCAAAACCATAGCGTCATGTTCGAGTGTGATGCCTTCTATTGTTACCCCATCTCACTTTACATGAGACTGTAAATAGAATGACACAGAGAGCGACGATTTGAAGTCGCCCAATTTCGGTATTGGGCCTCCAACCCCACCGACTGCCACGCACAGCTGGCGACGCAAAGCGGCACGTTCAAACTAGGCGCACGCGTGCTTCTTTGTCTTCCGGAGTGGCATACGAATACGCAATAAAAAAAGCTGACAAGGGGCTGTTCCTCGTCAGGTTCTCTTACGGATAACGACCGGGCAGCACCTGGCCACCCGGTTGCATTTGCTTAATCGACCTATCCTGCGGGATACCACATGGGAGCCCTTTTATATTCCCCGCCGAAGTACTTCTCGGGCTACGGACCCCATGAGGATTCTTCGCTGTGCCCAAGGGCTACAGGTTCGCTATGGCGTAGTCGGCCTCCTCCTCGGTGAACTTCTCGCCGTACTCGGAAACCAGCTGGTCTCGAATCGCCTCGGGTGCCATTGCCATCATCTCCTGGTATGACCTCGCCTTATACAAGGCGTTCTCGTTCCAGTTTGCCTGGACGTTGTCTATGGCATACTGCGCTGCCTCCGGGCTGAACTTCTCGCCGTACTCGGAAACCAGCTGGTCGTATATGCCTGCTTTTGACATGTGCATGTTCTTGGAATACGACTCGGCCTTGCGAAGGGCGCTCCTGTACTCCGCAGGAAGCGCTGCCTCGGCCTCCTTTTTCGCCTTCTCCTCCGCGGCCTTGCGCTCTGCCTCCGCCTTCTTTGCCTCCTCCTCTTCACGCTTCTTCTTGGCTGCCGGGTCTTCGTAGCCAAGCGTAAACGTCACGGAGGCGTCAGACAGAAGGCCCTTGTCCTTGACCTCTACCGACGTGACCTTTGCATTGCCTGCATCGGAGCCGTCGTTTACGCTCCCAGTTACGTCCACTCCATGAGAATCATTGAATCGTGGCTTGTAGTCGGTGCCATCCGCGACCTTCTTTGCCTCTGCGGCGGTCTTGTCCTTGCACGCCTCGAGCGCCTTCTTGCCCTCTTCCTGCTTCTTCTTCGCCTCGGCCTCTTCCGCTTCGCGCTTCTCGTCGGCCGCCTTCTTCTCTGCGTCCTTATCGCCGTATCCACTTACGACCTTCTGGATACCGTCGTTGAGCTCCTTTTGCGCATCCTCGAGCCCCGAAACGTCGAGTTTGCACGAGAACGAGAGCGCCGGCACTTCATTGTTCTTGAGGTCTATCTCGCCTTTGTACGTGATGTTGCAGCTCTCTCCCGCAAGGAGCTTGCTCTCGGAAAGGTCTGCCTTGTACGTCTTCGCGTCTTTTCCGTCAGACTCGAGCGTGGGCATGTTGTCTTTGTTCACGGGGTCGTTTGTATCGTTCTTCACAGTACCGGTGACCTCGAACTTTGCGTATCGGCCACCAAACAGACCATCCCGATTGGTGCATTCGACCTTTACGTCGGAGAAGACAAGCTTGTTCGCTCTGTCCTTAGCCGGTTGTTCAGATTTAGAAGAGCAGCCGACGAGTACGAACGCACAGACGATAACCGCAATCAATAGCTTATGCAGGTGCTTTGCCATAATGACCCCAATCTAATAGCCCTTGGAATCACACTACACGCATCTGGCTGTCGCTACATTAGCTGCCAGCTAATGTGCTAATAGACATCTCGGTGTGGGGTAGCGCAAAGAGCGAGAGCAGGTCGCCCACATGCCGACAGATAACTACGCACAACGCATTGCATTGTGCGTAGTTTCTCGAAAAAGGCCAGTTGGCAAATGGCTAAGTATGCCCAATTACGCACATCCCATCGCACTTCGTTGTGCGTAAGTCGGCTGACGTGGACAAGCTCCTTCCGCCCCCGCTGCCGAACCCCTCCTCCCGACCGAAGAGGCACTAGTCCTGCCGGGCTCGTTGGGGAGGATGACATGAGTTGCGGAACGCGATCTCTTGACTCATTTTTAGTGGCAGGCAATGAAGTCCCTAGCGCAAGACGTCGCAACTCTTAGAATTTCTCATCATAGCCACAGTTGAGGCACTTCGCACCCGTTGCACGATGCAGGCGCCAATAGCTGCCGCAGATGGGACAGCGACCGTGTTCCCAATCAGAGCCGCCCGCGATCTGCTCAATCTCTTCGTCGGAGAGCTCGTAGAATTACTGCTTGGCGAGCTCGAGAACATCCTCGGGGCTGGTGCACTTGCTTATCTTTGCCGCCTGCTCCTCGGTAAGGTCCTTGAAATCCATTCGCATCTCCCCCCATTGGTTCACCCATATAGCTATTGTACATAGCGCTAGCCGACTCTAGTGCCGTACCCAGAGGTGAACCGAATCCCTGTCAATTGCTATGCAGAATCAACTCCCCTTCTAGCGATCGCACGAAGCCATGTATCGTAAGTCGCCCTAGCGCCGCCTTCTCCCGGCAAGCACGAGTCCCAGGCCGGCTGCCGTTGTTGCCGCAGCTGTGGCAACAGACGTCGCGTCGGCTGTTTTCGCGAGTGTGCCAGTCTTCGCAGTCGTGGAAGTTCTTGCGGGCGTGCTGGCACTCGTGGGCGCGGAAGACGGATTCGAGCCTGGGTTAGAGGCGCCGTTCTTCGTCCACTGGGCGTAAAGCGTCATATTGTCCTTGAGTTCGATCGTGTCTTTGTCCTTGTAGCTAACGCCCGTGCCTTTCTCTTGCGTGTTCCAGCCAGCAAAGGTGTAGCCACTCCGTAAAAAACCGTTAGCCGTTAGCGTCACCTTGGAGCCCGACTCGCCAACGATGGGATCCATCTTGCCCGTTCCGCCGTTGGCGTCGAAGGCAACGGTGTATTTGGCCTTGTCCCATTCGGCTGTAAAGGCGTGGTCGCCCTCCACCTTGTAGTCGGCCCCGGCCGCGTACTCCGAGCCCTTCCAGCACTTGAAGTCATAGCCGGTACGCTGCGGAGCCGCAGGCAGCTTTATGGTGTCGCCGACCTTTGCGGTAATTGTATAGGTCCCGGTCCTGTTGTTAAGCGTACCGCCCGCAAGATCGAAGGTGAGCGTAGCGGTCTTGGCTGCCACCTCTTTCTTCTTGAATTCGGCCTTTACTACCACGGCACTGGCAGGCATAGCAAAGCTCTTGGCAACGGTTATGTCGACCTCGGAACCTCCCCCAGTCGAATAGGTAATTCGTTCGAGCTCGTATCCCTCGTTGGGTATTGCTCCAACCGATACCACCTGACCGGCCGCCGCCTTGTTCGCAACCTCCAGCGTCCCGTTCTCCGCCTGCTTGGTTATGGTGTACGTAGCAGGGTGAACCGTAACGCCACAGGTCGCAGAGGCCGAATTCCCATCCGCGTTCGTCGCCACCGTCGTAGCTGTAATGGTGGCCGAGCCAGCTCCCACGGGACTCACCACGCCGTCGACAACGGTTGCCACCAGCTTGTTGCTGCTCGACCACGTTACACTTTTGTCGATTCCATCCGGCAACACCGTAGCGGTTAGCTGCTGGCTCTTGTCTCCCATGGTAAACTCGAGCGTCTCCTTGTTGAGTGCGATTTCGATCGCACGGAGCCGTAACACAAGGTGTAGAGTCGATTCCTTTTGGATGTTATAGTCTGCAAGAGTTCTGCCGTCTTCGAGTTGCTTTCCCGCAAAGATCAGCCTCTGTTGATCTGGCGGGATCCCCTCCTTATCCTGAATCTTCTGCTTGACGTTTTCAATCGAGTCGGCTGGTTCGACGTCGAGCGTAATGGTCTTCCCCGTAAGTGTTTTAACGAATATCTGCATGGCAAAAGCAGTGCTGGGCACGAACACTAACGCAACGAACAGCGCCGATGCCAAGCTTAGCCAGAAGACCAACAGATGGAGGTGCGTCTTTTTAGCGTGCCGCATAATTGCTCATCTCCCCTCATGCCGGCAATTAGTAGCGTGACGGAGGCGCATGTCCAAGCAACCTTATGTAAAGGATGCATCACAGCACCACAATATTTACACCTTGATGATAACAGCTAAGCCGCCGTTGGCCACATGATGCCAGGTTCGCTCCTTAAGCGGTACCCTCCAGGTTGGCGTCGGAGATTGCGCGTTCGTCCATCTGGCAGTTCCTCTCGTTGGTCATCCCGTGACCCCTCCTTAGGGATCGCTCTCTTACGCAAATACATGCGCATCATGCACGTGACTGCGTGGTGTGCTCACCATCTATACGCAACGGCATACATTTCGGCTGGCAGCGCGCCCCCAAATGCACGTGACTGCGCGGCGTTCGGGCTGACTATACGCAACGGCATGCATTTTGAGCGCCAACTTGTCCCCAAATGCACGTGACTGCGTGACGTTCCTGTCGACGTATAGAAAAACCCGCGAGCACTTCTTCATAAGCCGCCTCAATTGCCTTGCAAAATCGACTCCTCTTCTAGCGACCGCACGAAGCCATGTATCGTAATGCGGCCTTTATCCCCCACGTCATACAGAATGTCGCAGGGAGGAGAATAGAACTTCCTTATGGGCTTATCCAATCCGTCGTATTCTTCGTCTATGGGCATGCCCACGCGCGGACTACGCACAAGCTCTCGGAGCACCTCTGCAAGAAGCGAACGCTGCTCTGCATCATATTCGAGCTCAAGAGCGGTTTGGGCGGATTCAGTCATGAAGCAATCCTCCACGTCCAGCATGCCCAAAGCAGGCGCCTCCCCTACCCGCACAACGCGTCCCTGTTCTATGTCACGCTGGCTGTCGCTAAGCGACTCCCATAGTTCGGCACGGTAGATGCCACGGCGCCTGGCGGCTTGAATGTTTCTTTCCCACAGCTCAAAAGAGCAAAGCACGTACGCCGGCCGTCCCTTATGCGTAACATGCACTACGCCCTCACGCGCACATTGTTTTACCGTGCGCAGGTTTTGTCTAAGCTCGGTAAGGGTTACGTAGCGATCCATCACAATCCTCCGCAGCATTCATCGTACTGTTGGGCTGTAAAGGAGCCCGTAGACAAAAACAGTATTTTGCGATCTGTCGTACTCATAGATTATTTGATAGGGATCAACAAGCGCTTTTAGCAAGTTGTTGCCATAAGCAACACGCAACGAATCCGCAGTAATCGCGGACCCAACGTCAGGCATCGACGCAATGAGCTCAAGCATTCTCTCGATTCGCTTGCTCGCCGCTTCCGACCGAACGCGCGCCCATTCCTCCAAAAACTCTTTGTCAGAAACAAGCTCAGCCATTGGATTGCCTAGCCTGCCGCACGTACTCACGTGCGGCATCTAGCCCCTTTACGCAATTTCCAGAGGCAATATTGTTTCTTCCGCGGCTTACTAGGCGTGCTACTCGCGCATGGTATAGTGCCTGTTCCTCCTCGTCGCTCATAATCTTCTCGTAATCAGACTCGGTACAAAATACATAGCTTTGACCGCCGCTTTCCGTTACGTAAACCGGAGCAGAGTCAGCTGCTCTACGTACAGCTGTCTGATCGTTTCGAAGTGCCGTGGAAGAGAAGATCGTTGGCAAAGTCATATTACACTCTTTCGTACATTATTATGTAAGATTAAGTGTAATATGCGCGTTATCGAGCGTCAAGTAACAAAAGCACCGATGATCGTCCGCATTCTTGGGATCGTACGTTTAGCGGATCGGCCGACTGGTCCACGGCTTTGGATCACTGGCTGGCCAATTAAAAGTAACCTGCAAGGTCGAAGGCAAGCGTGGAGGTGTTAGCGCCCGTGTCGCCGCACCTCCTCGGCAGACAAGACCCATGCCACCAGCTAACGTTTTATCTGAAAGCCTATGTCGCCCACGGTCCCGCCGGCTTCAATCCGTCCGTTGTAGCTCTCGTTTGAAATAACCAGCGCGTTGTCCCGCACCTCATACTTGCCGTTCCAGCCATCCACAAGCTCGATCGGCTCGTCAAACGACACCTCGATTTGCCACGAGTCGCACGCGGCTCCCTCATTTTTTAGAACAAGGTCGTACTGCGTGCACGTCTTGTTTTCCACTGGCCATGAGGTCTTCTCTTTAAGCGTATACGAGAACGAACCTGACTTGCGAACGGGCGGCTGCTCTGCCCTGGGCAGCTGCGACGCATCGCCCAAAAGCGTTGCGAGAAGCCAACGTCCCGCAAAGCTCAGGTCGTCTTCCGCAAAACCCGACACCTTGGTACACCCGGCGGCAATGGCCGACGACGACTCGTCCTTGTTCGAAAGGTTCCACATAACATAGCTCACGCCCAGCTCGTTCATGGTAGCCACCCATGCCGCGGCTGACTGCTCGTCAATGGTCCCGTTGCCGCTGGCGTCGCAGATGCCAAACTCGCTAACGAACACGGGAAGACCGCTGGCATGCGCCTCCCTCATGCGATTGCGCAGGTCGTCCTTGTGGGTTGCCGCATAAAAGTGCAGCGTGTACATAACGTTCTTCTGGGCCAGCGGGTCGGCGGCCGCCTGGTCTATGCGCTGGGACCACTCAGGCGTTCCCACCAGAATTACGGCATCAGGGTCGTTCGCACGGATTGCGGGAATAATGCGCTCGGCATAGGCCTTTACGTCCGCCCAGGTCGTAGCACCATTGGGCTCGTTGCAAATCTCGTACAGCACGTTCGTGTGGTCGGCGAGCTCGGCCGAAACGCCCTCAAAGAACTCCTGAGCCTCGTTGGCATGTTCGAGCGGATTGTTGTCGGAAAGAATGTGCCAGTCCACGATCGCGTATAGGTTGGCGTCGGTTGCGTACCCAACTCCGTCGAGCACGAGCTTGCGGAGCTGCTCCTTGTTGCCATCCGTGCAATAGCCGCCGCTTTCGGCCGTATACATGGCAAGCCTCACGGTGTTTGCACCCCAGTCGCGCGCCAACTCGCCAAAGAGCTGTGCATTAACGTACTGGGGAAACCACGACAGGCCATGGGTCGATATTCCCTTTAGCTGCACGGACTCGCCCTTGTCGTTAACCAGCTGCGCGCCCTCAACGTGCAGCGGCGCCAGAGCTTTGGTTGGCGCAACGTCTTGCGCGGTGTCCTGCGAAGACGCGGCTGAACTCGGCGTGGCACTCTCCTGCTCGCCAGTCGGGCGCACCGCCGCCTCCTGAGCGGGCGATCCCCCGCAACCAACAAGCGCAACCATGCACGCGACGACTATTGCCAGAACAAAATACCTTGCCCTCATGCCCAGCCCTTCTCCAGACGAATGCCGTGGCATAAGTATAGGCAATCAAAAAAGCTAACAAGCGCTCTGAGCACTTGTCAGCTTTGTTTGCCTTTATCCCGCAGGATACCAAACAGGGCCTCTGTTGAATCCCCCGCCCATGTACTTCTCGGGGTGACGCGCCCGATCCCACTCGTCGAGCTGCTGGCCTATTACCGTCTCGCCCGCGTTGGCAGCACCTCTTTTCTTAGG
>CADBDT010000053.1 GCA_902793465.1 uncultured Coriobacteriaceae bacterium
GCCCTCGCCGCGAGGTCGCGCACGCAGTCGCGCCACAGGTCCTCGCCGGTCGCGAGCTCGTGCTCGTAGCAGCGGCGGCGGAAGCGGCTGAGCGTCTTGTCGGAGAGCGGCTGCTCGTCGAAGCTCGTGGTGTGCAGCGCCCACTGCAGCCGCACGTCGAACATCAGGGCCTCCACCAGCTCGTCGTCGGAGTAGCCGAAGAGCTCCTTTATGATGAGCGCGCCGACGACCACGTTCGCGGGCGTGTTCGGCCTCGACGCCCTGCCGCCGTAGAGCACCTCGAACCTGGACTCGTCTATCGCCGGGAAGACCCTCTCGGCGAACACCTGCGCCCACGACCCCTCGAGCGCCCTGCGCTCCCTCTCGGTGAGGCCCCACGCCCCGAAGACGCTGTCGCACATCGAGAGCTGCTGTGCCGGATTCATCCTGAATGACATGTCTGACCTCCTGTTATGTTATATACATTATATCACTTCAGGAGGCCTTCGGCCATGCCAGGGCATCAACGTGTTAAGCTATTTGCCCTGCCGGACGGCCTTGTGATAATGTTTAGGCATAACCTTTTGACCCCAACATCACGCCATTAAGTTAAAGATCTGGCAACTCGTGGCGGGGCGCTGTGCACATTGGGGATACTCCCCATCGGGTACATCGCGAGCTGCTCATTCCCCGATGGGAGGGCCGTCCGCGATGTACCCGCAGGGGAATATCCCCGATGTGCACAGCGCTGTCGGTTTGCTAACTTAATGGCGATGGGGAATATCCCCTAACGGAACCCCACTCCATTACGAGTTTTGGACAGTCGCAGGAAGGATTGAGCTGTGGGATTGTTTCTTCTTATCTTTGGCGTGGTGCTCACCCTGCTTGGAGCAGGCTTTGTGCTGGGTGCGCATTTTTCCGCCAAGCACCAGGCTGGCTTGGAGGAAAGATGCGTTGTGGCAACGCAGGCAGAGCTTGTTGGAACAACAGAGCGGTCCGAGGAATACATGGACAAAATCGAGGTTACCTATCACGGCACCTACGTCTTTTTGACGGAAGACGGCGTGCGGGTTTCCGCGGAGAACAAGTCTGGGTACGCTAGGCCCGACGAAGTGCCCGGGCCTGTTGTCAGCATCCTTTACAATCCAAACAACCCAGGGGAATTTATGCTTCAGGAGGAGAAGAAGTTCGTCGCTAACTCCAATATTCTGCCGGGTATGCAACGTGCGGGCATCGCCATGCTTGTTGCTGGATTTCCCCTTCTGATTGCCGCGGCGGTGTTCTGGAAGGCATAGCCGCATTGCGAACTAACTTGCCCTTGCAACGAAGGTGCCCCTTGGGGATACTCCCCTACGGGTACATCGCGATGTACCCGTAGGGGAGTATCCCCAAGGGGCACCCCGTTTACCAGAGAGCCCCCATGAGCGCCTTGCTAGCGCAGGTAGGCTTTAATGATACCTGGCTCCGGCTCTTCCCAGTGATCGCAAAGGGCCTCTATGATCGTTTGCGACAAGAGGTCGGTCGGGCCTTCGTTCGACTCGCCCTCTGGTATGGCCATGCCACGATAGTCCACGGTAAGGACCATGTCTACGCCGCCCTCTCCCGCGGAAAGCATAAGATGGGCGTTGGGGTTTGTGATGCCGTGCGCACGTGCGTACTTTACCAGCTGGTTGTTTACGACCTCCTCTACTAGGAGCTGGCACCTGTTTGCGCTTGCCTGGCTCATAAACTGGCGCTGGCAGTAGGCGATAAGCGATGCCTCCATCGCAAGGTTGTCGGGAGTCAACGTGTCCAGGTCCCACTCCCAGCTGCGCACGCGGAACACGAAGTCGTGTGTCTCTTGCCGGTGCGGATGCTCGAAGATCTGTTCCGGAGGACCGGCCTCCCACAGCTCGCCCTTGTCCATGTAGAACACGCGCGAACTGGCGTCGCGGGCAAAGCGCATCTCGTGCGTTACCACAAGCATCGTAAGGCCGCGCTCGGCAAGGTTCGTAATTACAGAGAGTACCTCGCTTACCATCTGCGGGTCGAGCGCCGACGTTGGCTCGTCGAACAGCAGGATCTTGGGCCTCATGGCAAGGCCACGTGCGATGGCCACGCGCTGGCGCTGACCGCCGCTTAGCTCGTCTGGCCAGCTAAGGGCCTTGTCGCGCAGGCCTACCGTCTCCAGCAGCTTTAATGCCTGGTCGTATGCCTCCTGCTTGGAGAGTCCCAGCAGGTCCATGGGCGCCATCATAAGGTTCTCTACGACCAGCTTGTGGCTAAACAGAGCGTAGTTCTGGAACACCATGCCCATCTTCTGGCGCATGTGAGGAAGGTCTACGTTGGGGTCGCACATGTCTACGCCGTCCACCACGATCGATCCGCTGGTGGGCGTCTCCAGGCGGTTGAGGCAGCGTATGAACGTGGACTTGCCCGTGCCCGAGGGCCCGATGATGGAGATAACCTCGCCCTCATCTACCGTGGCGTTTACGTCCTTAAGCGGGGTTACGTTTGGGTATTCCTTGCGCAGGTGGCTTACCTCTATAAGGCTCATTACTGCACCCCCTCGATCTCGCGCGGCTTGTTGCGTACGTTAAGGCGATTTACTATCCTCCGCAGCACCCACGCGAGCAAACGGCAGAACAGGAAATAGATAATGGCGGTGGAAATAAGCGGGAAGAACGCGTCCATGGTGCGGCTACGAATAAGGTCGCTTGCGCGCGTGAGGTCCTGCACCGCAATGTATCCCACAATGGCGGTGTCCTTTACCATGCTCACAAACTGCCCTGCAAGCTGCGGCATAAACTGCTGCATGGCCTGCGGGAAAATAATCTTCCTAAACACCGCGTTGCGCGTGTAGCCCAGCGCAAGTCCGGTCTCCTCCTGAATTATGTCGGTCCCGTCCACCGCCGTCCACATTGTGGCGCCGGACGTGGCGCCAAAGGACAGCGTAAAGGCCACGATGGCCACAATTACGCCTGGGACGTTGTTGGAGCCAAGCACAATGTAGTAGAGCACCATGAGCACCACCACAAGCGGCACGCCGCCCATAATTGCCTGGTAGCCGTCCACGATCTTTCCCACCCACTTAACGCCGCTGCGGCGCGCGAGCACCGTAACGTAGCCAAGCAGCAGGCCAAGCGTGCCGGCGCAAACGCTAATCAGAATGGTGACCCCAAGGCCCGAGAGAATAAGCTGCCAGCGGTCTTCCTCAATAAACGTCTTGTGGAAGGAGTCGGAGATCTTGTCGATAAAGCTGCCGGACGCGGCCTTGTCCGCAGCGCCCTTGGTGGCAACTATTACGGATATGGTGGTGGGCATTACCGTCTTGCTGAAGTCGCATACCGAGGCGCGCTCCGGGGTCTCTGTAAGAGTGCCGCCGAAGTCGGCCTTGCCGCTGTCCACCGCGGCAAAGATGGAGTCCATGGGAATGGTGGATATCTCTAGGTGATAGCCCAGCTCGCGCGCGATAAGCAGCGCCAGCTCCACGTCGTATCCCTTGGCCACGCCGCCTTCGCCAACGTAGCTAAAGGGCTCGATGACGCCCGAGGTGGCAAACTTGAGCGTGCCGTTGGGGGCCTGCCAGTCCTGGTTGGGCAGTGTCTTGCCCGACTCGTCTGCCGCCACCCACTTCTTTTCGAGCTGTGCCAGCGTGCCTTCCTTCTCGAAGCGGTCGATGAGCTCGTTGAACTTTGAGGTTAGTGCGGAACCCTTGGGGAAGAAGAATCCCTCGGAGACCTTTGCGACGGGCTCTGGCAGCAGGGTCACCGTGCCGGGACGACGGTTTACCGCAAGCTGGCAGCAGTACGACAACTGAACGGCGGCGTCGTCTTTGCCCGCCTCCACGGCTGCCACGCACTCGGCCAGCGAGGGGTAGAAGTCCGATTTAGTGTCCTGAAGCTTCTCTTGGATGCGCTTGTCGTAAACGCTGCCGTTTACGTAGGCAAAGCGCTTGCCGTTTAACTCGCTGAGCTCCTTGTACACGGGCTCGGTCGACTGGGAATCGGTGCTCTCTGCCTGCGCGTTGGCTGGCGCCAAGACACCCGTACACAGAATTGCGCAAACAATCGCAATGATTGCAATCGCCGCAATAGCAATCTGACTCCTTGGTCTTCTCATGGCCACCCCTCTTCTTTTTTTCTTAGATGTCCAATGCGATTTGCAAGTAAGAATATAGACCATGTGCAGGTTGTCTTTTGCTGCAGGAGCGCAAATTGTTTGTGGTTTGCCGCAAGTGGATGTGCTGTGTGCGAAAAGCTTAATATTGCGGGAAGGATCGCTTGTAGCGGAGGGGGTACCCCACCGCTACAAGCGACTCCCCAAGCACTGGTCACCGCAAACCCTTATCTGCATTTCGTGCGCCGCCGTTGTATCCGTATGCAAAACTGGTGTAATCTAATTCTTGCGCACATTACGCTGCGAACGTCATACATGCGGAGGGCAGATGGAAGTCATACGCGTTGAGGGAGGATATCCCGTAACGGGCACAGTAACGGTGGAGGGCGCAAAGAACTCCGCGCTCAAGCTCATGGCGGCCACAATACTGGCGCCTGGCGTAAACACGCTGGAAAACGTGCCTAACATTTCGGACGTGCACATTATGGGCAAGGTGCTCAAGGAGCTGGGTGCGACCATAGAGGTCGTAGACAAGCACACCTTGCGCATAGACACCAGCAGCGTGGACAGCTGGGAGACCCCTTACAGCCTGGTCGCACAAATGCGAGCGTCAACGGCCGTGCTGGGTCCTTTGCTTGCACGCTTTGGCAAGGCCGTTGTTGCCATGCCTGGCGGCTGCAACATAGGCGCCCGAAAAATAGACATGCACATACTTGGCCTGCAAGCTCTGGGCGTGGAGTTTGACGTGGACCACGGCGACATACACGCAAGTGCGCCAGGCGGCCTTGTGGGAACAACCGTTACGCTGGACTTTGCCAGCGTTGGCGCCACCGAAAACCTTATTATGGCATCGGTGCACGCCAAGGGCACCACGGTAATAGACAATGCCGCGCGTGAGCCGGAGATCGTGGACTTGGCCAACATGCTCAACGAGATGGGCGCAAACATAGTTGGCGCCGGCTCTCCCGTAATCGAAATACGTGGCGTGGGCAAGCTGAGTCCCGTAACGCATGCCGTTGTTGGCGACCGAATTGAGGCTGGCACCTTTGCGGCAATTGGCGGCCTTGTGGGCCAGCCCATTACCGTTCGCGGGTTTGACCCCCTGCATCTTGGCCTGGTGCTGCGCAAGTACGAGCAGATGGGCATAGACGTGGAACGTGGTCATCGCCAGATTACCGTTAGTCGTACCAGGGACCTAGTTCCGGTAGACATCCAGACGCTGCCCTTCCCGGGCTTTCCCACCGACATGCAGGCGCAAACGATGGCGCTTCTCTCGGTTGCAAAGGGCGCGTGCGTGGTTACAGAAAACGTGTTTGAAAGCCGCTTTATGTTTGCCAGCGAGCTCCAACGCATGGGGTCAGACATCGTAATACAAGGGCACCATGCGGTGGTGCACGGCGTTGAGGGATTATCGGGCGCCGAGGTGCGGTCCCCCGACCTGCGTGGCGGTGCAGCGTTGGTTATGGCCGGACTGATAGCAGACGGCTTTACCACTGTTTCCGACATACACCACATAGACCGTGGCTACGAGCGGTTTGTAGAAAAGCTGCAGGCTCTGGGAGCCCATGTTGGGCGTGTGAGAATACCTGACGTGGGGTTTGAGGAACTGCAAGGTGGGCTTGCATAACAAGGACGTTGTTGCGCTTGCCATACGTGGCGAGCGCAGCGGGGGAGGGGTGGTGCTGCCATGAGTCGCACCGATTTGCCGCGGGGTCATGGACTCTCCATGGCAGGCGAGGACTACCTGGAGGCCATCTATCGCATTGCAACAAAAAACGGAAGCGACCAGGTCCAAGACGTTCGCTCCGTTGACGTTGCCGAGCAGCTGGGAGTGTCTAAGGCAAGCGTGAGCAAGGCACTTGCCACGCTTAGAGACGCCGGTATGATTGAGCAGATGCGCTATGGACGCGTAGTGCTTACGGAAGCCGGCAAGGAATACGGTGCGCGGGTCTGGCGCGCGCATCGCGTGCTGCGCACCTTTTTGCACGACGAGCTTGGGGTGGCCGCAGAGGTGGCCGACGAAGAGGCGTGCCTGCTGGAGCACTATCTTTCCGAAGACACCATGACCCGCTGGTGCGATTATCTGGAGACGCAGGGCATAAGTATCAAGTCGTAGCAGCTCACACAGCCGTCCCCCTATCCCCAAACGCCATTGGCGGACACGCATGAATTGAATATGCCTAACATGGGTATCCTTTTGAGGTTCGTGGCAATATGCCAGTAGTTCACCGAAAGGTAATGCATTATGAAGTCTATTATTCCCGCAGCAGGCCTGGGAACCCGCTTTTTGCCCGCAACCAAGTGCAGCCCCAAGGAGCTTCTACCGGTGCTCAACAAGCCCGTTATTCAATACGTGGTGGAAGAGGCAATGGAGCCCGAGGGCGTAGACGGCGTGGTAATTGTAAACTCGCACGAAAAGCCCCAGATCGAGCAGTACTTTGCCGAGGACGCCGAGTTTGAGTCCATGCTGCGCTCCCGTGGCAAAGACGACCTGGCAAACGCCGTACACGAGGCGGGCGCGCTGCCGGTGTCCTTTGTGTATCAGGACGACCCCAAGGGCCTTGGTCATGCGGTGTACTGCGCCAAGGACCAGATGGACGGGGATCCCTTCTTCGTGCTGTTGGGCGACTACTTTGTGCCAGACCGCAAGATGTGCGTAAACATGGCCTCCGTGTCCAAGGCCCACAACAACGCGTCGGTTATAGCCGTTGCGCCCGTGCCTGCCGACCAGGTAAGCCGCTATGGCATCATAGCCGGCGAGTGCGTGGAGGCGCTTGAGGGCACCAACGCACAGGGCGAGGAAGAAGGCGCCGTATGGAAGGTAACGGGACTCGTAGAAAAGCCCGCGCCAGAGGACGCTCCTTCTCACCTGTTTATTGTTGGCCGCTACCTGCTTTCACCGCGCATCATGGACCTTTTGGCCACCCAGGGCACCGGCGCTGGTGGCGAGATCCAGCTTACCGACGCCATGGAGCGCCTCCTGGAAGAGGAAGAGATGTATGCCTTGGTGGTCGATCCCGACCAGGGGTGCGACACCGGCACGCCGGCTGCGTGGGCGGCAACCAATGCGCGTATGGCGCTTGCCGACCCCTCGCAGGTGGAAGCATTTAAGGAGGCGCTTGGCAAGGACGTCAAGGTAGGGTAGCCAATGCGCATTATCCACTTTAACAACAAGGGGTGGCGCGCGCGCTTTGACGACGGCTTTGACGAAGAGAACCTCAGGCGCGTGGCGGACGCGTTTGCCTATATTTGGGCAGACGCGCGCCCTGGCTCAACCATTCTGGTGGGCTACGACACGCGCTATAACGGCCGCGTTCTTGCCGGTGCCGTGGCTTCGGTGGTGGCCAGCTATGGACTGCACGTGCTTGTGTCCGACGGCCCATGTCCTACGCCCGCCTTGGGTTGGAGCATTGCAAGAGATACGAACATTTCGGGCGGAATAATGCTTACGGCATCCAGCTCGTCGTGCGAGTACGGTGGTATTACCGCTCGTGCTGCAGATGGTGGTCCGATTTCGGACAACTTCTACGACGCTGCGGCCCGCATTGTTTCGTCGGTGCCCATTACGTCGCACGGCAAGTATTCGTACGTAGACATTGTTGCCCCGTATCTCGAGCATTTGCGGTCGATGGTGGAAGAAGACCTCCTGCGCAAAACCGGTCTTAACGTGGTGGTGGACCCGCTGCACGGCTCTGCCCGGGGATGTTTGGCTGGCCTGCTAAAGATGCTCGGCTGCCATGTTCGAGAGATTCACAACGACCAAGATCCCGACTTTGGAGGCCTGCACCCCATGCCGGCCGAGCCGTGGGTAGACACGTGTGAGCAGGCAGTGGTTGCATATTCCAGCAGCATGGGCCTTGTGCTGGACGGCGACGGCGACCGTTTTGGCGTAATTGACGAAAAAGGACGCTTTGTTTCGCCGCACAAGGTTACGCCACTAATAATGGAGCACCTTGTAAACGGGCGCGACGAGCAGGGACGCGTTGTTGCCACCTTTTCCAGCTCTGCATATGTTAAGCGGCAGGCCGCAAGGCTTGGCTGCGAGTTTACGGCGGTTCCCATGGGGTTCAACCGCATCTACCGCGAGTTTGTGGAGGGCGACGTGCTCCTGGGTGCCGAGGAATACGGCGGCATGGCGTTTCCCGAGCATCTACCCGAGCGCGATGGCCTGCTAAGCTCTCTATATATGGTGGAGTGTGTGGCTCGCAGCGGCAAGAGCATGTCGGAGCTAGCAGACAATCTGGAGCAAGAGCTGGGGCCAATGCACTATATACGGCGCAACATACAGCTGGACGCTGCGTCCATACAGGCCTTCCGCAACATACTGCCCGGACTCAACCTAAAGAGCGTGTGCGGAAAGAGGCCGGTTTCTGTTGGGCACTCCGACGGCCTGGTGCTTCGCTTTGCAGACGATTCGTGGGTACAGCTTAGGCCGTCGCGTACGGAGGCGCTGGTCCGCGCATGCGCGGAGGCTCCCAGCGTGGAGCTCGCTAATCGCCTGGCCGACGAGGCCTGCTCCCAGGCGCTCAGGCACTTGCCGTAGCCGCCGCGCCTCCGTGGGCCTGCCGGGGCGCCCCCGGGTGCGAGGCCCGCGGC
>CADBDT010000054.1 GCA_902793465.1 uncultured Coriobacteriaceae bacterium
GACATCAAAGTCGCAACCTGCTCACTAAACGTCTTGGAAAGCGCGCTCCGTGCGCGTTACGGTCCCCGCAGTGCGCACGAAGCGGCCTTCCGCGGACGTCCAGTGCGCAGGTTAAGTGTTTTATGCGTGAGCGGGCACCCCGGATCGCCCGCGCCCCGCGCCCCGGCCCGCGCGCCCCGCCGTCGCGGCCTACTCCACCGTGCCGTACAGGTATGCCCATCCGTGGGCGGTAATTATGGAGTTGAGCTGGTCGCACAGCCTAAAGCGCTTGTAGTTGCCGGCGGGCAGGAGGTTGACCACCTCCATGAGGTCGTCGGAAAGGTCGTTTATCTCGGCACGTACGAGCACATCCACGCGTGGCACCGCGCGCGAGGGATTGGTGCGGTACACGTCGTCTACCAAGCGTTGCAGCTCGCCGTATTCTTCTGAGGGGTTAGAGGGGGATATCATGGGGCCTCCAAACGGCCGATGATAATGGCCGAGCGGTCGGAATTGTTTCTGCGAGTTATTCGCATGGTACCACGACCAGGGCACGCCAACGGCTATACTCGTGTGAACACGGAACAAAGGAGGCCGCAATGGCAAACGTTTATCAAACCATGGAGAGGGCAGAGCTCGACGCCTGCATCGCACAGCTCGAGCAAGAAGCGGAGGCCGTACGCGCAAAAGGCCTGAGCCTGGATATGGCGCGTGGCAAGCCCAGTGTCCAGCAGACGGACCTTTCGCGCCCCATGCTCGACCTCATTTCGAGTGAGTCCGACCTCGTGGACGAGGGTGCACCTGCCGACAACTACGGCATTCCCGACGGCCTTCCCTCGGCTCGCAGGCTTGCGGCCGAAATCTTGGGCGTGGATGCAGCGAATGTGGTGGTAAACGGATCATCCAGCCTCAACCTCATGCACGACCTGGTTGTAAATGGGTATACGCGCGGCATCGGTGGCAACGAGCCGTGGTGCAAGCAGGGCACGGTAAAGTTCCTGTGTCCCTGTCCAGGATACGACCGCCACTTTGCCGTTACCGATCGCTACGGAATAGTTAACGTGCCCATACGCATGCGCGACGACGGTCCCGACATGGACGAGGTGGAGCGGCTCGTGCAAAGCGATTCCACCGTTAAGGGCATCTGGTGCGTGCCAAAGTACGCCAACCCCACAGGCGTAACCTATTCCGACGAGGTGGTCCGCCGCTTTGCCGCGCTCAAGCCCGCCGCTCCTGACTTCCGCATATTCTGGGACAATGCCTATGTAGTGCACGACCTTGTGGAGGAGGGTGACAAGCTCCTTAACATCTTTGACGCTCTGGAGGAGGCGGGGAACAAGAACCTGGTCTACGAGTTCTCGTCCACCGCAAAGATTACCTTCCCCAGCTCGGGCATGGCGTTTGTTACCGCCAGTCCCGACGACATTGCGGAGATCCGAGCTGCGTTTGCCATCGAGCGCGTGAGTCCCGAAAAGATCTCGCAGCTTATGCATGTGCGCTTTTTGCAGGACGCCGCGGGTGTTCGGGCACACATGGCAAAGCATGCCGAGGTGCTGCGTCCGCGCTTCGAGTTGGTGCAGCAGAAGCTCGACGATGGCCTTTCGGATCTTGGCGTTGCCACGTGGACAAACCCGCGTGGCGGCTACTTCGTATCCTTCGATGGCCCCGAGGGCTCGGCAAAGGCCATCGTGTCGCTTATGCGTGAGCTTGGCGTAACACTTACCGGCGCGGGCGCCACCTGGCCGTATGGTAAAGACCCTCTGGACACCAACATCCGCATTGCCCCCACGTTCCCCTCGCTGGAGGACTTGGGCGCGGCGCTCGACGTCTTTGTGCTGGTGGTAAAGCTCGTGTCGGCGCGCCTGGCGCGCGAGGAGCGCTAGCGGCTGCGGAAGACCACTCGAGAATGGCATGCCGTAAGGGGATGCTCTCACTGCCAGGTAGTTAAGGGTCTGGGGGGCGCCGTGCACATCGGGGAGTATCCCCGATGTGCACGGCGCTAACTGAAACTGAGGGGAGTATCCCCTCAGTTCAAGGACGTCGTCCTTATCATCAAAAACGCAACGTGCGCACTAGATGTCCTGTGGAACACGCTTCGTGCGCACAAGGGGTTCCGTAGCGCGCACGAAGCGACTTTCCCGGGACATTTAGTGCGCACGTTGCGTATTTGATGTATCGCGGACAAGAAAGTGACGGTGGTTTTTTCAGGAAAGGTAAGTCCGCGAACGCGCTCTATCTTATCTGCATTATTGACTAGGTAACAATGTTAGTAATACTATACGATTAAAACCCATCTAGAACATATGCAAATGACCTGTTCAGCGTGCCAATTTTGGCAGCGGGGGGGGGTATTTTCCAGAAAACATCAAAGCGTAAGGTCACTTCGTGTCATGGTATGTTAGTAAAACAAACATTTTCAGATTGCTTATCTGGGAGCCAAAATGACTGTGGTGCGAAACAGGCTGAGGAAGAAGAACGGCAGCGCCGTAACCGAAGGCTACATTCAGCAAAGCGACCTTATTATCCAATGCGCGCGCAAATGTATTGAGTTTAAAGGTGTGCGCAGGACCACCCTTACAGACATTGCTCACGAGGCAGACCTAACTCGCGAGCTTATCTACTACTATTTTTCTGGCAAGCAGGAAATTGTGGAGGAAGTTCTTTCGCAGTACGTAATGGACGCAGTGGAGACCGCGAGCCTGTGGTGCGATTACTGGGAAGAAGAGGGCATGCCTCTTAACGTGCCTCTTCCGCGCGAGGCGATAGTGGATGCGATTTCGTCCATACGGCGCTTTGTGTTTGGGGCAAGTGGCGAGCGTCGTTCCATGTTTTCCGTGCTTGCGGAGATCAACAGGAATCAGGAGGTGTTTTCGCGTGCGTGCTCGGAAATCTGTAACACCCTGAGCGATCGCGCTGCCGTAGAGCGTCTCCACTCTTCCTTTAATGCCGTTAAAATCGATTCCGACCCAAAGTATAGGGACATGGGTTTTAAGTTTGTGGTGCTTGGCATCATAGGCCTTATGGATAGCGGTAAACAACAATACGACGACGACACGATTGCAAACATGCTGTGTGGCATGGGTCTCAAAATGCGCGAGGCTTCGCCGGCTGCGGTGGGCGTATAGGCTCTCGTTTCTGACATTGCAGAGGTGCTTACGTATTTGGAAAGCTAGTAAAACCGTTTCCGTCATGCTAGGAATGTTGTTTCGGACTGCATACCATGCTTCGTGCCCAAAAAAGAGGAAAGGCTATGACGTTATTTGAGCTCTTTGCGCTTTTGCGCAAGCATCTAGCGCTTGTAATTGCGCTTCCAATTGTTGCGGGCATTGTGGCCTTTGTTGTATCCATGTTCTTGCCCAACGAGTACACAGCGTCCACGACCATGTATGTGCTTTCGCGCGACGATGCAGCCGCAACAACTGCTGTTACCCAACAGGATCTGAGCGCCGGCCAGATGCTTACCAACGATGTGGCTACGCTCATAAAGTCCGACCGCGTAAAGAAGGACGTTGCCACAAAAGTGGGACTTGCCGAGCTAAAGGGCTACAAGTTTAACGTTACCAGTTCCACGACCACGCGCGTTATTACGCTTGAGGTAACGGGCACGGATCCCGAAATGGCGGCGCTCATTGCCAACTCCACAGTAGAGGAGATATCCACCGTAGCCACCGAAGTAATGAAGCTTCAGTCGGTAAACGCCATTGACGCCGCAACGCCTCCCACAAACCCCTCCGGCCCGCGCCGCCTGCTTATTGGCGTGGTTGGCTGCCTGGGTGGGTTTATGCTTGCCGTGGCCATCGTTGTTCTGCAGGACATGCTGGACACGCGCGTGCGCAGCGGAGACGAGGCAGAGGCAATAATGGGCGTGCCCGTTGTGGGCCATTTTGCGGCAATGGACAAGTAAGGACGGATTTCCAAAGATGCTCTTGAACAAAAAGTCTTCCTCCAAGCGCGACAGCATGCAGCAAAGCGTGGACAACGCCGCAAAGACGCTCTTGGCAAACATTCGGTTTATGAGTGTAGACAAGCCCATACAAGCGGTTGTTATAACGAGCACCATTCCCAACGAGGGCAAGACCTTCGTGGCATCCAACCTGGCGCGCGCCATGGCGACGTCTGGGGCAAAGACCCTGGTGGTGGAGTGCGACATGCGGCGCAGGTCCATCTCGCACGAGCTGCACGTGCATGCCCAGCACGGCCTGTACTCCGTTATGTCGGGCGATGTTGCGCTGGAAGACGCGGCTGTGCCCACGAATACGGACGGGATGTTTTTCCTGGACGCGGAACCTCATATTCCCAATCCGTCCGACCTGCTTAACTCCAAGCGCTTTTCCAAGCTGATTGAGCAAACGAGGAAGGCCTACGACTACGTGGTGTTCGATACGCCGCCCGTCGGCACGTTTGTGGATGCCGCGGTGCTGGGCGCCAAGGTGGATGCCGTGTTCATGGTCGTTCGCGAGCACTATACGCGCAAGGACGACATCGCGCGTGCCGCCGAGCAGCTAAAGACGGCCAACGTTCCGCTTTCGGGCATCGTAATGAACTTTTGCGAGCGGAGCAGTAGCGGCTATTACTACTACGACTACTATTACCGCGAAGGCGGAAAGGGCGGCGACCCCGACGTTACGTATGCGGGGCCAAAGCTCACCGTTACCAACGAGGCCGAGGACTGGAGCAACGCGCCGGACCTCGATGACGGGTCGAACTATGGCGAAGGGTCCACTTACGGGGGAAGCTCGAGCTGGAGCAACGCTCCGGACCTCGGCGACGGCCCGAGTGCGGGAGGCACGTCTGGCGTGGCGAGCGCGACGCCTATCGACATGGACGAGCTGGATGGGCTCGACGAGCTCGACGAGCCAGAAAAGACGGGCGAGCTAGATACGCTGACCGAGAGTGGCTTTATCCCTCGTGGCAAGTACATGCAGCGCAATGCGCAACCCGCGAAGAAGCCCTCTGGCAGTACGAGTGGCCAGCGGTTCTCCCGTCCGCGGTACTCCACAGGGCAAGACGCGAACGAGACGATGTCGATCGATCGAGACGAGCTGCGGCGCAGATTGTAGAGGTGGGGGGAGTGATGAGAGATCTTCATTGTCATATACTGCCGGGTGTGGACGACGGCGCGCAGGATATGGCGGAGTCGATGAAGATGTTTCGCGCCTCCCGAAACGCTGGCGTTACCAGCATTACCTGCACGCCGCATTGTCGCGAGCCGTATTTTGACTACATGGCCATGTGGCGTGCGTTTAGGGCCTTCGAGCAGGAGGTCGCTAAGGAGGACCCTCACTTTAGCCTCCAGATGGGCTTTGAAGTTAACTACCACACGTTTATGAAGCTAGGGATGGGCTGGGCGCAGCGCCTGCACTTCGACGGGTCCAACGAGTTCTTGCTGGAGCTTTCTGTTGGGGCGAGTCCCACGAGGTTTGGTGACTACGAGCGCACCATATTCGATCTGCAGGGTTTGGGTTACAAGGTTATAATTGCCCACCCCGAGCGCTATATTGCCGTCCAGCGCGACCTGGAGCTGGCGCGCGAGCTGGTAAGGATGGGTTGCAAGCTGCAGGCGTCTGCCGACTTCGTTAAGGGAGGACGCCTGGGGGCGGAGCGCCGGCCCGCCGTGCGCATGATGAAGGAGGGCCTGTACTCCTACATTGCCAGCGACGCCCACCACGTGGGTCACTACGCGCAGCTTCGCCACGCCATGGATCGCTGGGGCGACACGTTGCGCGAGGACTAGGGCGCCACGGGCCTGTCGCCGGTTGAGGGACATCAAGAAGTTAACCTGCTCACTAGACGTCCGGGAAAAGCGGCTTCGTGCGCACTAGGGAGGTCCCAGCGTACACGAAGGCCCTTTTCGTGGACGTCCAGTGCGCACGTTGCGATTTTGATGACAAGGGCGCCTAGTTCGAGTCAGGCCGGCTTGGCTTATCCTGGATGCCTCACTAGCATAAATACCTTAACCTGCTCACTAGACGTCCTAGAAAGACCGCTTCGTGCGCACTACGGAGGTCCCAATGTACACGAAGGCCTATTTCGTGGACGTCCAGTGCGCACGTTGCGTTTTTGATGCCTGTCCAATAGAGCTGTGCACATCGGGGATATTCCCCATCGGGTACATCGCGAGTAAGGCTTCCGTTGGGTTTTGCCTGTCCGCGATGTACCCGTAGGGGAGTATCCCCGATGTGCACAGCCCCGGCACCCGCGGGCCTAGCCCAGCTCCTGCGGCGTCTGTACCCACACGACGGTGCCGTGCACGACCATCGGGGCGTCCAGCTTAACCAATATGTCATCGTAGTTCCCGTGGCTGTCCGCCACGAGCATTAGGGTGTCCTTCCCCTTGTAGAACCGACGCACAATGGTGCCGTGGTCGGGCATGCTCAGCACGGCCACCTGGCCGTTTTTGGGCGCAAGCGAGGGGTCGAACACCATGGCCATGCCCATGGGGGCAACGCGATCCATGCAGTTGTCTTCTGCAAGGAGGGCGAGCGCGTTTGCATGTCGCGCCAGAACGCGAGGCGGCACCTCTATGGTGCGGGAACTATCCATCTCTATGGTAATTGGCGTCGCATCCTGCTTGGAGAAGGCCTGTTGCGAAAGCGTCCCTAAGCTTACGAGCGCAACGGTGCTGCGATGGGAGGCGTTGTTGGCATACCCGCTTTTGTCGGCGGACTCAGCGACTACTTCCGAATAGGGAACATCAAAAACCTCGGAGATGGACCGGAGCTTGCTCATTCGCGGCATGGACCATCCGCGCTCCCACTGCGTTACAGTCGAACGTGTTACGTTTAGCTTGTCCGCAAGCTCTTGTTGGGTAAGCTTAGCGCTCAGACGAAGCCTCCTTATGTTCTCGCCAACACTCATGCGGTTCTCCTCACTGTTTATAAGAAGAGCGTACCGTTGGTTTTTGACAAGAACAACGTTAGATTGATTGACAAATTGCAGGCTTTTTCTGCGAAAACAGCAACATTACACAAACATATTGTTTGCATATATCGAACGTTATGTAAGCTTGTGGGCAATTTAAATTGCTTATTAAGGCGAAGAGCGCTATCCCGCTCCGAGACCGTTTGAAAACTCGTGTCGGAGCGGCGTGCCCGCCCCACCTACAACCTAAAGATTTGTTCACCCTTGCATATGGGGACAAAGCGTAAACAGATGGTCAAGTAGTATACCGCCTTGGTATATCCCAAGTTGTGGCCCCCGCAAGAGGGCTGCGACGAAGGCATACCGCACACAAACTCTGCTCCAGGGTGCCGTGGGCCCGCGTGGCGACCATCCTGCCAGGGAACGAATACGTCTTTTCGAGCGGCGGCCGGCCGCATTGGCGAAGCCATGCCGCGGTGGCGCCGCAAGGCGAGGGGGTTGCGATGCACAGGCCTGGTTGGTACGTGGTGCAAGTGCAAACTGGTCGCGAGACACAGATGTGCGAGCGCATAGAGCAACGATGCGCCGAGCTTGACGAGCAGCGCGACGCAGACATACCCCTGCTGCAGGAGTGCTTTAGCCCGCGCTTTCGCACGCAGATCAAGTTTCGCGGTGAGTGGCGCTACAAGGAGAAGGCACTGCTGCCAGGCTACGTGATAGTGGTAACCCGCAGGCCCGTGGAGCTTTCCCACGAGCTGCGCAAGATGTCCGAGTTCGCCCTGCTCCTGGAGGCCGGAGAGACGTTTGTTCCCCTGCGTGACGACGAGCGCGCCTGGATGGAAGAGTTTACCGAGGAAGGAAAGCGGACGATTCCCATGTCCTTCGGCTACCGCGAGGGAGACACCCTGGTGGTGACCAAGGGGCCGCTCAAGGGCCGCGAGGGCATGATTACGCGCATTAGCCGCAAGAAGAGCCTGGCTTATGTGGAGCTGCACGTAAACGGCGTGCGCATTACCACCACGGTGGGGCTGGGAATCGTACCGAAGGCGTAAGGGCGGGGCAGGCTGTCGAAAACGACGTGCCCCTAGGGGCACCGCATGCAATGCCTAGCGCTACTTACGCACAATGTGGGAAAGAGCATATGCAAACAGCAAGACGCCATGACGACGTAGTCGCCCAGATGGTGATGGCGGCCATCAAGGCGGTCCACATCCTGGACACGGTGTTCCTGTTCTGGGTGTGCTGGATGGTGTTCCGCTAC
>CADBDT010000055.1 GCA_902793465.1 uncultured Coriobacteriaceae bacterium
AGCGAACGAAGTGAGCGCTGAGCGTGCGGGCGAGTCCGGAGGCTGCCGGGTGCCGCAACGCGGGCGCAACCTGATAAAGACTCCATTTATTTACGTTCGCTCGAATCGTTTTGTGAGAAAATCTAACTGAAAACTATTGTCTTAGGGGGCTTGGCATGCGCGTGGGATTCGACAACGATCAGTACATTAAGATGCAAGCGGAAAGAATACGTAGGCGCATACACCAGTTTGGCGGCAAGCTTTATTTGGAGTTTGGTGGAAAGCTCTTTGACGACTACCACGCAAGCCGCGTTCTTCCCGGATTTGCGCCCGACTCCAAGGCGCGCATGCTTTCGGCACTGGCCGACGACGCCGAGGTGCTCGTGGCCATTAATGCGCAGGACATAGAAAAGAACAAGCGTCGAAGCGACATTGGCATTGGCTATGACGAGGACGTTTTGCGCCTTATGGACATGTTTAGGGCAATGGGGCTTCTGGCAAACAAGGTCGTTATCACGCGCTTTACCGGTCAGCCCCATGCCGAGGCGTATCAGCGGCGCCTGGAATCCATGGGCGTTGAATGCTTTAGGCACTATCCCATAGACGGCTATCCTTCCAACACAAAGTTTATTGTGAGCGAAGAGGGATTTGGCAAAAACGACTTTGCCCAGACCACGCGGCCACTCGTGGTGGTAACGGCCCCTGGCCCCGGTTCGGGCAAGCTCGCCACCTGCCTGAGCCAGCTGTACTTTGAGCACAAGCATGGTGTGGACGCCGGCTATGCCAAGTTTGAGACCTTCCCCGTATGGAACCTACCGCTGGAGCATCCGGTAAACGTCGCGTACGAGGCTGCGACCGCCGACCTAGACGACCGCAACATAATTGACCCCTTCCATCTTGAGGCCTACGGCGAGGTTACCGTTAACTACAACCGCGACGTAGAAACGTTCCCCGTCGTCCGTGCGCTGCTCCAAACAATACAGGGCGAAAGCCCGTATCAGTCCCCCACCGACATGGGGGTAAACATGGTGGGCAAGTGCATCTCCAACGACCACATATGCCAGGAAGCCGCAAAGAACGAGATCGTACGACGCTACTTCTGGACCGCCGTGCAGCTTAAGCGTACGGGCATAGGAGAAGATGCGCTCGCAAAGATCGAGCTGCTTATGCGCAAGGCAAACGTAAGCCAGGACTACTCGCCCGCACGTGGGGCCGCCCTTGCCAAGGAGGAGACCACCGGCGCTCCCGCTGCCGCAATGGTACTGCCCGACGGCTCGGTTGTTACCGGCAAGACCTCGGAGCTTCTTGGCGCAGCATCATCTTTGCTGCTCAACGCCCTCAAACGCGTGGCAGGCGTGCCCAAGGAGCACTACGTAATAAGCGATGCGGCCATCGAGCCCATATGCAAGCTCAAAACGGAGCATCTGCATAGCAACAATCAGCGCCTACATTCCGACGAAACGCTCATTGCGCTCTCCATTAGCTCCGCGACCAACCCCGAGGCTGCGCAGGCAATCGAGGCCGCCAGCGAACTGCGCGGCTGCGACGCCTACTTTTCCGTTATTGTATCGCCCACGGATGAGAAGCTCTATCGGAGCCTGGGCATAAACGTATGCTGCGAGCCCAAATACGAGCTTCACACGTACTACCACCGATAGGTTCTGACCGCAAGCCTGGACCACAAATCGGAGACAATCCCTTAGTTGTAGTCCATTTCTCCGCCATGCAGCCAGCTGGCGGCCCACGGGAGCGCCGCCGGCCACAACGGGCAGCCCCGGCCCCCGTGTTCTCCCAAGCGCGAATCGTGAGCGAAGCGAGCGAGCGAACGCAGTGAGCGCTGAGCGCATGGGAGAACACGGGGGCCGGGGCGTACAGCTCGGAAAACCCGGCGGGCGCCCTCCCGGACGCGAATCGCGAGCGAACGCAGTGAGCGCTGAGCGCACCTATGCAAACGCGGTGCTTGTCACCGCACAAACTTTTCCCCAGCTGGCGAATTCCGCGCGCACCCGGCAGCCTCCGGACTCTCCCGCAAGCGAATCACGAGCGAAGCGAGTGAGCGAACGCAAGTGAGCGCTGAGCGTGCGGGAGAGTCCGGAGGCTGCCGGGTGCCGCAACGCGGGCGCGAATCACGAGCGAAGCGAGTGAGCGAACGAAGTGAGCGCTGAGCGTGCGGGCGAGTCCGGAGGCTGCCGGGTGCCGCAACGCGGGCGCATAAATTGCTACCAGCGCATTACGAACGCAACAATGTTGTGGTCCCTGTCGCGCACGTACGAGAAGTCGTCCACGCTGCTCAACGTTAGCTTAATGCCCATTCCCTCGGGATCGTTTACGTCAAACGGACTGTCCTTGCTCTTTTCGTTATACGCAAGTGGGTCAAACGGGATGCCTGTATCGTCTATCTGAATCGTTAGCGCGTTGGGGCTTGCGTTGTATACGTAGCTTATGACCACCTCTCCTGGCTGCTCGTCGTGCGCGTAGGCATAACGGCATACGTTAACAAACAGCTCCTCCAAGGCCATATCTATCTTATTCTGCGCACTTAGCGGACAAAGGCGACCGGCGAGCTCTTTGTCAACGAAGTCCAGCAGCGTTTCCAGCTGATCGATCTGAGCGAGAAGCCGAATTGTGGCAACCGCCTCTGGAGCCACGCCGTATTCCAAGGCAAGGATGGTTATGTCGTCAGACTGCTCCGCGCCGGTAGCCCACCTTGCAACCTCGGCACGCAATTCTCTAACGAGCCCACGAGGATGTTCTTCTGCATGCTGCGACAAGAACTCCTCGAGGCGGTCGTTTCCAAACTCCTCCTCGTTAACGTTCCATGCCTCGTTTACGCCGTCGGTATACAAGACCAGCTCGTCTCCCTCGCGCAGGACAATCGACTCCTGACGATACTTCGCGTTGTCGAAGGTGCCCAAAAACAGCCCGCACCGCTTTTTGAGCCACTCCCACTCCCCGCCGTTACCATGACGAAGCAGCGGGAAGTTGTGGCCAGCGTTAACGTAGGTAAGCTCGCCCGTCGTATGGTCCAGCACGGCAGCCCATACCGTTACGAACATCCCCGCTTCGTTTCCCTCACACAGATGATGGTTTGCCGTCTGTATAGCTTCGGCAAGCTGTATTCCAGAACTCATGTAGTTCTCTATTTGTGTTTTTGCCTTCATCATAAAGAGCGCGCCAGGAATGCCCTTTCCGCTTACGTCGGCAATCAAGAAGCCAATTTTTGTGTCGTCGATTGGGAAGAAGTCGTAGAAGTCTCCGCCTACCTCCTTTGCGGCATTCATGGACGCATATATGTCAAAGGTCTTGATTTCGGGGAAAGGCGGGAACGTACGGGGAAGAGCGTCCTGCTGGATTTCCCGAGCCGTTGCGAGTTCTTGTTCCACGCGCGCCTCTGCCTCCGAAATCCAGTTCTTAAGTGCATCCACCGTGGTATTGATGCCATCCGAGAGTGAGTCGAACTCCTCGGTGTCGTGCTCTTCCACACGCTGATTTAGATCGCCGCCCGTAATGCGCGCCAAGGCACGGTTCGTTCTTATAAAGCTTCTAACCACCATGGTGTCCATGAGGTTAGAGGCAAGCAGGTACACAAACGTAAAGAGCACGAGGGAGCACAGGGCATTGAGCAGAATTGTGGTGGTTCTGGAAGCAAAGACGCTACTTGCCGGAGTCTCCACAAACACGCTGTAGTCCTCAAAGGTTCCCACCTTAAGAAACGTGGTGCCAAGGGTCCCTTCCTCCTGCATTGGCACAAGATCACCGGTAAAAATAAGGTCGCGAAGCTCTTGGTCGGTATTGGGATCCACTCCAAAAAACTCTACGAGGTTCGAGCCCTTGTACTCGTCGTCGCTCGACGACACGATTTCCGAACCCTTGCATATAATTGCAAGGCCGCCTTTGCTCGTCGAGTACTTGGTTGCGAGGTTTTCCAGCGACGCCACTGCCATAACCCGCTCGATCTCCTGCGTATCCACAGAGGCCTGAATGAACCCCGGCTGGTCTAGGCGGGGTACGCCCACAAACACCCGTCGGTCACCAACGCCCTTTCCATTCTCGCCAATCGATTCGCGCGCATCCTCCACAATGTATTCCTGCGTACCATCCAAAATACTTAGGTACTTCTTGGTTTGCTCGTTGTTGGCAAAGTTATACGTGCCCACCCCCATACCATCGGAGTCGGCGATTACCAGTCCCGTCTGATCGCACACGGTTAGCGAGGCCAGGCCCAGGTTTGAACACAGTCCCTTAAGGTTGGACAGGTTATTGAGCGCCTCGGAATCGTGCGTTATAACGTTAGCGGCAGCCTTCGCCTTGCTTAACACGAGGTTGTTCTCGTAAACCCTAATGTCCTCCTGGTTTTGCACATGGGACTTAACCTGCGTTATAAGGTAGTCTATTTGACTGTCGAGCGACCTCTTTGCCTCGTTGAGTGACTGTGTGGTAGATAGGCAGTAGCTAACGGTCATGGTAATTAAGAAGGCGCCCACGACCGTAACCATGAGCCAATGCTCAAACAGCGCGCGAAGCGTTCGTCTTATTTTTCCCTGCAAGACCCTATTTGCAAGACTACGCACAAAGGCAAAGGACACAAACCAAGCAAGCGCATCGGAGACAATCTGCAGCCAGAATGCTGGCGCGCAAACCCATGCCAAAAAATCTGGTATCACAGGCGTGAGCACGCCCGTAAACACGCCCTCCTCCATTATGTCCACAACCCAGGGCATCATGCTCACAAACAGCGAGGCCAAGAGTATGGCAGCAACAAACGGCACGTTTCTTTTAATCCACGAACCCTCACCCCATCCGCGCGCATCTTGCAGACGTCGTGCGCCGTGGATTACGGCCCAAATGAGCAAAGCTCCCGCAAGCGTAAAGAGAACGGCGGCAAGAGGGCTTTTAAAACGTAGCTCGTAATAGTCCAGCGACATAAGTTGCGCGTGCGCACATAAGACGCCACCCAAACACGCAGAGCATATTAGGTAATACCTAAAGCGCATATACATGGCCACGCCCACAAAGGGAGCAAAGTACAGCATAAGGTGGAAGGCCATGTCTTTGCTTGACGAAAAGAGCGGAAAAAAGGCAAGCTGGCAAAAAACCAAAGCAATGGTTACGAGGGGGAACATTCCCGAGCACACATAGCTCACGACCGCCGACATATTGCCAACGAGCTTTTGGCTTAGATCGTCCTTGTTTGGCAAGAGCTTAAATCCCATGTTTTTGTTTGCTAGACAAGATACTTACCAAAAATGAGGTATGCAAGTATACCAACACCAACAACCACGCCGCCAATTATGAGGCCAAGCACGAGCGAGCTGCGTCGGCCCTCCTCAATGGTCTCCTCAGATGGAAGATCTGGCTTGAATTCTGGCTCTCCAGGCATGCGCTTACGCCCCTCTCGCTCTTCCATTCGTTTGTCCTCTGATCTATCCAACGCGCGTTCCGTTAAAGTCAAACTTGAATTTCTTGGTAGTGCATACACCTTTGAGCTCGTCTCCCTCAACGCCGCCCGTTAGCGTGTAGCTGAGCTTTCCAAAGGGACGCGGCAGCTTTACCTCGCCTTCGAAGGTAACGGTCGATCCTTGGATGCTGCCCTGTAGGCGTTTGGTCTTTTTCTTGTACGAAAAGTCGGCGGCGCACACATCCCCCGACGTAACAAGCACAAGAGTGCCTGACTTCTTGCCCAAGGGTGTCTTTGCCTTTACTTCGTATATACCGTCAATCATATGCTTTCCTATAGGTCTAAATGTGTGGTTATGCATTATACCCGTGCGATGTTACGGTATTCGTTAATGGTCGGCAAGTGTTAGCGGAACGGGTGTTAGACCCACACCATACGGTATCCAACGCCAGCCTTCGTTTGGATGTAGCAAGGATTAGAAGGGTCCTCCTCTATCTTCTTGCGTAGCGTACCCACAAGCACACGCAAAGAGGCAAGGTCTCCCTCCTGGGCGCCTCCCCACACCTCACGAAGAATGCGCTGATGCGAAAGAACGTTGCCAGCATTGAGCGACAAGAGCCGCAAGAGCTGGTATTCGTGCGGAGTAAGGTGAATCTCCTTGCCCGCAAGGCTAACGGTTTCTGCGGCATAGTCTATGCAAAGGTCGCCGCTCACAAAGTAGGTAACTGACGGGACTTCCTGGTTAAGCATCGCCTCCCGGCAGCGCTCCAACGCACGTACGTGCGCCAGGATTACCTCCGCTGGCACGGACTTGGACACGCACTCATGTGCCCCGCCGTCCAAAACGCTTATTACAAGCCCGTCCTGGCATTCCTCCAAAAGCGCCAGAACGACTGCATGCGACCAGCCGCGCAAACGATCGAGCACCTCCATGCCCTCGTTGCCAGCATTGCTGAGGTCTAGAACCACGATGTCTGGCCTAAACGCAGAAATTCGGTCCAATACCTCTTCTTTTGAGCAGGCAGTCTGGCACTCGTAGCCATTCAGTGCGAGCGATTCGAGCAGACAGCTGCGCGATTCCCCTTTGCCATACGCCACAAGGACCCTCGTATTGCATCCCACGGAATTCCTCCATACCTGGACTATAGCTATGGACTGGCACCGTTCCCAACGGTGAGCCTAGGGGAGCGGTGGCGCGGAACGAGACCGCGCGCAGTTCCGCAGCGCGAGGAAGCCACAAAGGTTCGTGTCGGCTGGTCGCGCGAGGACCGTTTGAGCACGGTCTCCTCCGCACCGTCACCCCCTAGGCTCACCGCTGGGAACGGTGCCAGTCCCTTAGTTGTGGTTTCACCTTAACACGTGGCCTAATTGTACGGATTGGCTCGCCGAGCAGACCAACAACATAAAGATTGCATAAAGACGGGATTCCACGTGCATCAAAGCTGCCTTTGGTAGAACATTTATGCATTGCATGGAGTGTTATGACGGAAGCCTAAAACTCAAACGCCGACTCAACGCAGACGACCGCCTACTCATCCAAGCGTACCGTTCGTTTTTTGCGAAAGGAATGCAAGATGGCCTCTACTAAGAAGCATGGTGGTGCAATCCCATTTAGTATGGGTATGGTTCTGGTAACCATGGGCGTCGTATACGGAGACATTGGCACTAGCCCAATGTACACGCTGCGCGCCATAATGCATGGCAACGGCGGACTTCCCACCATGAGCGACGACACTGTAATAGGTGCTCTTTC
>CADBDT010000056.1 GCA_902793465.1 uncultured Coriobacteriaceae bacterium
CCAAGGGTTGACGACATTCTCGTTGCTAAGGACGGTAGCTACCTTAAGGAGATTTTCATTACCGATGAGCAGCGTGAGGAGGCAATACTCTCTTCAATAATCATTTGAAGAAATCGTATCTGCCAGCCTGCCGTTCGCGACAGCGAAGTTTTTCGAAAGTGGGGAGACTCGAGATTGCCGCCGTTTTGCCGTCATGTTCCAAGCAGCGTTGGGTAAGGCGACTTGCACAGGGAGCATGCAGCGTTCGTAAGTAAGCACTGCAGCCGTGATGATCCAAAAGGAGGGGTAGAGGCTGTTCGACTAATCCAAAGTCCGCACCTGCGAGACTCCCGAAGAGCTGCACGAGCTCGCCAAGGAGGAGGGAGTCGAGCTCTCTATAGACGACCTCGATGCTGCCTCGGGAGGCTTTTGGGACAACAAAGAGGTCTGACTCAGCGACAGGACCGGATAGGAGTGGCGACATTTGTTGGCGCTCCGTCCTTCCACAACCGCCGTGCACCGTTCGGTACACGGCGGTTCTCAGTCTTACCATGCTCCCCAGAGCGCAGCTGCAGAATCCGAGCAATCGCTCTTACACGCTCCTGTCTAAGCACCGTCTCGAAAAGTGCCGTAAGACCCCTTGCGCGGGACAAAGGGGAGGCGTTTGACCGTAACGCTGGGACAACGGGGATGGAGGCCTGCCACTAAAAATGAGTCAAGAACTGGGATTATATTCCGTTGCCGCAGGTAGGCGGGCGTTCGATGAACGAGGCGGACGTCCCGCAACGGTCCCCGTCGCTGCCCACATCGGCATTTCCACAGGATTCTCCTGGCGCTCCGGATTGGAAAAACCGCAGCTCTTGACTCATCTTTAGTGGCAGGGGACGGAGGTGTTTGTCCCGAGAGTTGCATTCTGCGGGTCGCAAAATGCACACTCTGCGGGTCACGGAATGCACAGACGAGCAAATGTCTCGTATAACCGCAGGTAAATGGCTTGTCGAGAAAACCGCTGCATTCTGTGGTGCGCAAGCTGTACATTTTGCAGGCCACAGAACGCGGCGATTCCCAAACGAGAAAGGGGACGGAGGGGTTTGTCCGCACCAGCCGACTCTACGCAATGGCATGCGTTTCGGATGGGGACGAGAACCCAAATGCACGCGTCTGCGTCCAGTGCCGTCTGACTGTACGCAATGGCGTGCATTACCGGCGCACCTGGCCGCCAGAACGCACGTGGCTGCGTGCAGTGCCGGCCGACTTTGCGCAAAAACGTGCGTTTCGCACGATGGGGAAGGACCTCCGTCCCAATCGTCCCGCGGGGAGGGGATGCGGACAATTCCCCTGCTCCCCGTCGTCCCGAAGATAAGTGCCGTTTTCGAACAGCGAATGTGGCTTTTGCGTGCAGGCAAGATTTACGGACCGTTGTTTCGCACAATGCGTAATACTTCACATGCTGTGTAATTGTACACACTATGTGAAGGAGTTAGATGAGAACCGTCGATCGACGAAGCGTGCGTACGCGACATGCATTGCGCGACGCTTTGGCCAGCGAGGTCTTGGAGGTGGGAGACCTTTCGCGCGTTACCGTTACGGGCGTTACAGAGCGTGCCGACGTAACGCGTCGTACGTTCTATTCCCACTATCGCGACATCCCCTCGTTGGTTACGTCCATAGAGGACGAGATTATGTGCGAGCTTGCGCCGCTCGTGCGCAATATATCCAACATTACCCTGCCCGAGTTGGAAGAGGCAATCCACCGCTTTGAGCCGTGCCCTGGTGCCACGGACGTGCTTGCCTATGTACGAGACAACGGATTGGTGTTCTCGGCGCTGCTGGGCGAGGGCGGCGACCCCGCCTTTGTGGAAAAGATAAAGGAGATGGTACGTGAGGTGGTGCAGAGCCGTGCGCTGGACGGATATTCCACCAAGGCGCTGGCAATCTTCGACTACTACCTCACGTTCGTGGTCTCGGCAGAGGTTGGCGTGCTGGCACGCTGGCTTACCACAGGTATGAAGGAGAGCGACTACGTAATGGCGTGCATTATGACCGCGCTCCTGTTTGTGAGACCGGGCGACCTATACGGTAGGCCCATAGACTTTGATATTCCGTCGCTCGGCACCATTCTGGTTGCCCAACAGAAGGAGAATTAACATGGTACGAACCAGCGGTTCCAATGCGGCCCAAAGCGCTGCCAAGCCAGCGGTCGCCCTCGTTGCAAACGGTGCCGAGCTCAAGCCCGCACATCCTGTAGACTTCTCGCATGCTCATTTGCGACTTGGCATCGACGTGGGCTCCACCACGGTTAAGCTCGCGGTAATAGACGCTAACTCCAACTTGGTGTATGCCAACTACGAGCGCCATCACACGGACATCCGCGCCACGGCAAAGGAGCTCTTCGCCCGCGCCAAGCGCGTGGTGGGCAACGCATCCATGCGCGTTTCCATTACCGGTTCTGGCGGCATGCTGCTTGCAACATGGCTCGACCTGGAGTTCGTACAGGAGGTTATTGCAAGCAAGCGTGCGGTAGAGGCGCTCATCCCTCAGACGGATTGCGCCATAGAGCTCGGTGGCGAGGATGCCAAGATCATCTACTTCGACAACGGCATAGAGCAGCGCATGAACGGTACGTGCGCCGGCGGAACGGGTGCCTTCATCGACCAGATGGCCTCGCTGCTAAAGACCGACGCTCCCGGACTCAACGAGCTTGCCAAGGGTGCCACCCACATCTACCCCATAGCCAGCCGTTGTGGCGTGTTCGCAAAGTCGGACGTACAGCCGCTGCTCAACGAGGGAGCCGCGCCGGAAGACATTGCTGCGTCCATTTTCCAGGCCGTGGCAAACCAGACGGTTTCCGGACTCGCCTGCGGCCACCCCATTCGCGGCTACGTGGCATTCCTCGGCGGCCCGCTGCAGTACCTCAGCGAGCTGCGCGAGAGGTTCTACATCACCCTCAACCTGGACGAGGAGCATCGCATCGTCCCGAACAACGCCCACCTCTTTGTTGCGACGGGCGCCGCGCTTGCGGGCGAGACGGACAAGAAGGTTACCTTCCAGCAGGTAATTGACGCGCTCGACTCCCTTAAGGACACGCAGGGGACGGAGGTCGCCCGACTGGACCCGCTGTTTGCCTCGCAGGCCGACTTGGACGAGTTCCACGAACGCCACGATGCGCAGGTTGTGTCCAAGGGCGTTTTGGACGAGTACCATGGTCGCGTGTTCGTGGGCATCGATGCCGGTTCCACCACGCTCAAGGCGGCCGTCGTGGGCGAGCAAGGGGAGCTGCTGTATACCTGGTACGACGTTAACAACGGCGACGTTCTGGGCACGGCGCGTCGCATCATGAACGACATTTACGACCACCTGCCGGTTGACTGCGAGATTGGTCACGTTACCACCACGGGATATGGCGAGGGAATCCTCATAGAGGCCCTGCGTGCCGACTCGGGCGAGGTGGAGACGGTCGCGCACCTCAAGGGCGCCCAGGCCTTCGTGCCAGACGTCGAGTTCATCCTGGACATCGGCGGCCAGGACATGAAGTGCCTTCAGGTGAAGGACGGCGTAATTGAGCACATCTCGCTCAACGAGGCATGCTCCTCTGGCTGTGGCTCCTTCGTGGCAAGCTTCGCGGACTCCATGGGAATGACCGTGCAGGAGTTTGCCAAGGCTGCCGTTGGCGGCGAGCACCCGGTGGACCTGGGAAGCCGCTGCACGGTGTTCATGAACTCGCGTGTAAAGCAGGCACAGAAGGAGGGGGCCACCATTGGCGACGTGGCTGCCGGCCTCTCGTACTCCGTAATTAAAAACGCGCTGTTTAAGGTAATCAAGTTGCGCGACTACGACGAGATCGGCAAGCACATCGTGGTGCAGGGCGGTACCTTTATGAGCGATGCCACCCTTCGTGCCTTCGAGGTGCTTACGGGTCGCGAGGTAATCCGCCCCGACATCGCCGGCTCCATGGGCGCCTACGGCGCTGCGCTGCTCGCACGCGACCGCGCGGGCAAGGAAGGCGTATCTGGCGTGCTGGATCGTCGTGCGCTCAACGCCCTTAAGGTCAAGCATACCAAGGCACACTGTGGCCGTTGCTCCAACAACTGCCTGCTTACCATTAATGACTTTGGTGGGGGACACCGCTTTATAACGGGCAACCGCTGCGAGAAGGGCTCTGGTCGCTCCCGCAAGAACAAGGTGGAGGCACCAAACCTCTTTAAGACCAAAAACGAGCTCCTGTTCGACAGGCCGGTGCTCGCACCCGAGGAGGCCCCGCACGGCACGGTGGGCATCCCGCGGGCTCTGAACATGTACGAGAACTACCCGTTCTGGCACGCGTTCTTTACCGAACTGGGCTTTTCCGTTGTGCTATCCGACCAGTCCACCAAGCGTATATACGAGGCGGGCATCGAGTCCATGCCAAGCGAGTCGGTGTGCTATCCGGCCAAGCTGAGCCACGGTCACATAATGAACCTGCTTGGCAAGGACGTGGACTTTATCTGGATGCCGTGCATTCGCTGGGAGCGTCAGGAGGACCAGCGAGCCACGAACCACTACAACTGCCCCATCGTAATGAGCTATCCACAGGCGCTCGAGCTAAACGTGGACGAGCTCTCTGACCCGAAGGTCCAGTATCTTGCCCCGTTCCTGCCCTACGATAACAAGCACGAACTCAAGCGTCGCCTGTACGAACTTGTTTCCGTGCAGCGCGAGCAGGATGCGGCGCAGGGCAAGGGTCGCTTTATGGGCTCCCACATTACTCGCAAGCAGATAAACGACGCAGTTGAGGTTGCCTGGCAGGCGGACCTTGAGTTCAAGGACACCATGCACCGTCTTGGCGACCAGGCCCTGGCATGGGTGGAGGAGCACGACGCGCACGGAATCGTTATTGCCGGACGCCCGTATCACAACGACCCGGAGATCAACCATGCCATTCCCGAGCTGGTAAACAGCTTTGGCTTTGCCGTGTTCACGGAAGACAGCGTTGCGCACAAGATGGAGCCCGAGCGACCGATTCGCGTGGTGGACCAGTGGATGTACCACTCCCGTCTGTATCGTGCCGCGCGCTTCGTGTCGACACGCAACGACCTGGACCTCATTCAGCTCAACAGCTTTGGCTGCGGCCTGGACGCCCTTACGACCGACCAGGTGCAGGAGATTCTGGAGGCAAGCGGCAAGGTATACACCGTCCTCAAGATCGATGAGGTGTCCAACCTCGGTGCCGCACGCATTCGCATTCGCTCGCTTATGGCAGCATTGCAGGAGGAACGAGAGAAGCTCGAGCTTAGCGTGGAGCGTGGCGAGACCGAGGAGGTGGAGCCGCCGTCGGTGTACATGGCGGACGGATCGCTTGAGCATGCGCGCGAGACCGACCTGCGTCGCAGGCCACCCGTGTACAGAAAGTCTGCGAGCGCGGCGCTAGAGAAGGTGCGCTACACCAAGGAAATGCAGGAGCAGGGCTATACCATCCTGGCGCCCCAGATGTCTCCCATCCACTTTGAGCTGGTAGAGTCCGTTTTGCGCCATGCGGGATTTAACGTTGTGCTGCTGCCATCGGTAGACCATGGCGCGGTGGATGCTGGCCTAAAGTACGTAAACAACGACATTTGCTACCCGTCGATCCTGGTTACCGGACAACTGATAAACGCAGTGCTTTCGGGCAAGTACGATTTGGAGCGCACGGCTGTCCTCATTTCGCAGACGGGTGGCGGCTGCCGAGCCACTAACTACATAGCGCTCATCCGCAAGGCGCTCAAGGAATCCGGACATCCCGAGATTCCGGTTATATCGCTGAGCGTTGCGGGTGGCCTGGACGAGCACAATCCTGGGTTCAACATCTTGCAGCCAAAATTCATTATGAGTGCCGTCTACGCACTGCTTTACGGCGACCTCATAATGCAGTGCCTGTATCGCACGCGTCCCTACGAGGCACAGCCTGGGTCTGCAGATGTCCTGTACGAGGAACTTATGGCGCGAGCCAGGGTACAGGTACCGCGTGCTTCCAGAAAGCTGTTCTATCGCCTGTGCCAGGACACCGTGGACGCGTTTGAGCGGCTTCCGCTCGAAAACGACCGTTCCAAGCCGCGCGTCGGCGTCGTGGGCGAGATCTTGGTAAAGTTCCATCCCACAGCAAACAACGACGTCGTGCGCGTTATCGAGTCGGAGGGATGCGAGGCCAACGTGCCTGGCTTGGTGGACTTCTTCCTCTTTGGCACCACCAACCAGATAAACCTCAAGCACGAGCTGGGAACCAAGGCGCGGAAGCGTCTGACGCACGGTGTGGGCATAGCGCTCATCGATGCCCTGCGTGCACCCATAAACAAGATGCTGGAAAAGAGCACGCGCTTTGAGCCCTATACCCAGATTTTCGAACTTGGCAAGAAGGCCGAAGAGGTCTTGTCGCTGTGCAACACCATGGGCGAGGGCTGGCTGCTTACAGCCGAGATGATCGAGCTCATAGAAACCGGCACGCCCAACATCGTATGCGCATCTCCATTCGCGTGCCTGCCCAACCACGTGGTTGGCAAGAGCGTAATTAAGCGCCTGCGTCAGATGCATCCAGAAAGCAACATCGTTGCCGTGGACTACGACCCAGGCGCGAGCGAGGTAAACCAGCTCAACCGAATTAAGCTCATGATATCGGTGGCAAAGGAGAACATGCGCGAGGGTGCTGGCTTCCAGCTGGAAGGCGACAAGATTGAAGACAACGTGTTCGACAAGATAGAGCGAGAGCTCACCAAGGCGGGCATGTAGGCTCAGTCGGACAAAAGGGAAAGTGACCGCAAATTGGAGGCTATCTCCCAAAACAACGGTCGAATCCTTTCGGCGCCATGGACAAGCGCCGTGCTCAGACAGTCCTCGCATAGACTGCACACGCGGTCGCTCCGCTCCTCGCGCGAGTTGGGTGCCCCTAACCTCTTTGGTACCTTTTTGGTTGCCCCTCGCTACGCTGCGGAACTGCGCGCGGTTGCTTTCCATGACGTCTCGCGAATTCGACCGTTGTTTTGGGAGATAGCCTCCAATTTGCTATCGGTGCGAAGCAAGGAGCAGCTATGGGAATACGAGAACGGTGGCGCGAGTTGTGGGGGTCGGGACCAACCGAGCTGGAACCGGCTCGCAAGCTCGAGCTGTCCACTGGTTTTAACGTACGTGAACTTGGTGGCTACATGGTGGAGGGAGGCGCCACCTCGTATAGGCGCTTCCTCCGCTCTGGTGGGCTCGACACACTGAGCCTCGAGGATCAGCAGCGCCTGCATAACTACGGCGTAAGGCTCGTGGTGGATTTGCGCGGCAATCACGAGGTGGGCGTTTCTCCCGACAGGCTCTCCAGCATGCGGGAGGTCCGCCACCTGCATGTGCCGCTCTACGACATAAACCTCTCCGATCCCGCCTTAGAAAAGGACGAGACTGGTGGCGACTACTGGGCGCTCGGCTACCTTACAATGCTTGCCAATCGCGAGGCCATAAGGCAGATATTCTCCTTTTTTGCCACGGCGACGCCATCCGAGTGCATACTCTTTCATTGCGCCGCGGGAATGGACCGCACGGGCGTTATTGCAATGCTTGTGCTGGGCCTGGCAGGTGCAAGCAGGGAGCGGATTGTGGCCGACTATTGCTACTCGTTTGCACCTACGAAAGAGGTGGACAGAGTGGTGTACGACGGCAAGCGCGTGGAGCGTCGCGAGCTTGAGCTTCGCCTGGAGGCCGTCAGCACGGTTCTGGACCGCATCCAGAAGGCTTACGGTACCGTGGAGGACTACCTGCTTATGTGCGGCGTTACCCAAAGCGAACTCGATCGCGTCCGCGCCCACCTTCTGGAGCCTTAGCACGGGCAATGGGGGACGGACCTATCAAGGGGGAGTATCCCCAATGTGCACGGCGCCCCCCAGACCTTCAACTAAATGGCGTTGGGAGTACCCCCTTGATAGGTCAGTAACCAAAAATAGCTGCTGGTGGATGGGTGGACGGCAAAGTGGTTTCGCAACAGGGTCATTTGAGGTAAAGTGAATATGCGTCATAATATGTGCCGCCGAGGCGGCCGATCGAAAGGAACATATGGAACCTCATGAACGATGTTGGGCACGGTTGCCCCTCGAAGGAGCGTTTAACGTACGCGAGTTGGGAGGCTACCCAACATACAACGGTGGCTTTACGCAATACCACCGGTTCTTGAGGTCAGATTGTCTCTGCCGCCTTACCGCATGGGACGTGCGGTTTTTGCGAGACTATGGCGTTCGTGCGGTTATCGATCTGCGCGACGAGGACGAGGCTGCAAACACCCCCAACGTATCGCTTGGTCGCGATGTTCTTACCACAAACATACCGCTCATGGAGTTTAATGCCTCCGAGATCAGGGAGATCGAGCGGAGGTTTGCAGCGGGGGAGTTTGCCATGGAGGACATCTACAGGCATATTCTTGAGCATTACGAGGGCATGCGTGCCGTAATGCGCTTTATGGCGGAGGCTCCGAATGGCTGCATTCTATTTCATTGTGCAGCTGGCAAGGATCGCACTGGCATCCTAAGCATGTTGCTTTTGGGACTTGCGGGCGTGGATAAATGGGACATAGTTGCCAACTACGCGCAAACTTGGCCCAACCTTATGCGTGACGAGGTGTTCTACGCAGACTGGATGGATGCGGCGCGCAGTGCATATAGAGTGGCGATGACCTCGCCACCCGAACTTATTGAGTATGCATATGACCTTTTGGAGGACACTCACGGAGGGATAGAGAGCTATCTTTTGGAGTGCGGGGTTCCCGACGAGGACGTGGCCGCGGTGCGGCAGAGGATGCTCTTGGACTAGGGAATCGCATGGATAACATCGTTCTTTTTACGATACCTGCGGTGGCTATACCGTTTGTAGCTACGCTCATGCTCGTTATGGGCAATGGCACGATTGCAGAGCGTCACCACAGTCATCACGATACCTATGTAATTGCGAGCACATTTACATGGATGCTCGTGTTTGCCATGATCGTTATGGGGACGCTTGGAATTCTTTTGGGATGGCTTTGTACGCTTGAGGTGTTTACATCCGACAGCGTAGTGGTCATGGGTTTTTTTGACGCGTTTATTGTTGTTGCGTTTGCAGGCTGGCTGTTGCTAAGGCGCTATAAGGTAGTAACCTACGACGACTACATGACGGTAACGCCCTTTGTTGGCCTTACCGTTTCCATTGCTTACGATAAGATAAGCTCCATGGAGTGGCTGCCCTCAATTTTGTTGCCAGGTAGCAGGAACATACGTGTGTATGTGGACGGCCGACGCCGCGCGCTGCTTTGGGGCGCCTTGGATCTGGAACAGATTCTTATTCGCATAAATCGCTTTGACGCGCTGGTAGACGTTGCAGCAGAGAGCTAGACCAATCAAGAGGGGTACTCCCTCTTGATTGGTCAGGCTGTCCGAAAACTCGCTCCCGGATGGCGTGCCTATTGGGGATACTCCCCATCGGGTACATCGCGGATAGCCCTCTCATAGCAAGACGGGTTTCCCGCGATGTACCCGTAGGGGAGTATCCCCAATAGGCACGCCTTAAGGGGAGTGCCCCTCTTGATTGGTCTAGGCGCCTTCGATGGCGCCCGTCTGTTCGATTTCGGTAATAAGATCGACGCGGCGCTGGTGTCTTCCGCCCTCGTACTCCGCGTCGAGCCAAGAGTCAACTATGAGCTTGGCCATCTCGTCTCCGACCACTCTGGCGCCAAAAGCAATAATGTTGGCATTATTATGCCTTTTTGACATTGCCGCGGAGTAAGGCTCGGAGCATACGCAGGCGCGTATTCCGGAAACCTTGTTTGCCGCAAGGCTAATACCCACACCGGTTCCGCAAATAAGCACTCCGCCATCCGCTTCGCCAGATGCCACGAGCCTACCAACGCGCAGACCGCTAAGGGGATAGTCAAAGCTGTCTGTGGTGTCCGTTCCAACGTTTATTACCTCTATGCCCCGCTGGGTAAGGTGTTCTACAATCGTGTTCTTAAGATCCACGGCAGTGTGGTCGTTGCCAATGGCGAGCTTCATGGGGGTTCCTTCCGCATCTGTGGAATATGTCCAAGCCCATGATACACTCATGACAAGCAAAAAGCGCCTAGGAAAGGCCGATGATGATTAAGCTCGCATTGTCAGACTTGGACGACTCCCTCATTCGCGTGGGATTGCCACATGCCACCCTCTATGCCTTGGACGCAATTCACCAAATGCTCGACGCCGGGTTGCGCTTTGGGCCTTGTACGGGTCGCGTGCCCTGGGATCTGCATATGCTCTTTGCGGAGGATCGTGCCGCCTACCAGACGGGCGTGACGGTAAACGGACAGCTCGTGTATGTGGATGGGGAACTGGTGTTTAGCAAGCCAATCGACTACGAGGGCCTGCAAAAGGTCGCAAACACTGTTTACGATTTCCCCGGAACCGCTTTGATGATTAACGACTTTGGAAATCGCTATTCCGTTGGGATATCGGCGCAGGAGATAGGGGAGTACTACAGCGAGTTTGGACGCATTGGGAAGGTTCTTGTACGCATCCCGGAAGACCGTCCCATATACAAGGCAAACATTCGCGTGGTGGGTGACAAGAAGCGCTTGCACGACGTTCGCAAGCAGCTTATGCATTTGGTGCCCGAACTCGACTTTGTGTATCCCAACCCCCACGTTAACTACATTGACGTGGCCTCCAAGGGCTGGAGCAAGGCTAGGGGAGTGGAGGTCCTTGTAAAGGAGTTGGGAATAGGGTTGGACGAGGTCGTGGTTTTCGGAGACGCAGAGAACGACTTGGACGTGCTTAGGTATGTTCCCAACTCCGTTGCCATGCAAAACGCAACGCCGGCTGCGGCAGAGGCCGCAAGGTGGCACATTGGACCGAGTGCGCAGGATGCCGTGGCGGATGCGCTTTTGGATATCGTACAGGCGGCACGCGATGGGAGCATGCCAGCATTTATGCAGGATTGAGGGACGCCATGATAAAACTCGTTCTAACCGACCTCGATGACACACTCATAAAGAACGGCCTTCCGCGTGCAACGGACCACGCGCTCGAGGGCATTCACGCCATGCTGGACCAGGGCCTGCATTTTGGTCCCGTGTCGGGTCGCATTCCACGTGCCATGGGCTGGATGTTTAACGACGACGAAGCCTGCTACGCAACGGCAGCCCTCTCCAATGGGCAGATGATATACCTGGACGGAGAGCTGGTGCATGCCGAGCCGCTCGACGGAGACGAGCTCAACCGTTTGGCGGAGCTTCTCTCGCACATCCCGCAGGCCTGTCTTACCATCTACGACGTCAATGCGCCCCAGGAGGAAGGCTCGGGCTACTTTGTTTCGCCCGATGCCGAGCATCGCGCAGAGTGCCATAGGACCTTCTCGCACATCAAGCCGGGCGTGTCTCGTCTGGACAAGCCTACCTACATAAAGGCAAACATATGGTGTGCGGGCACAAGGGAGCACCTTACGGAAGTGCGAGACATGCTCCGTAACGAGTTCGAGTGCATGGACTTCGTATTTCCCAGCCCCACGGCTCCGCTCATAGACATTTCTCCTGCGGGATGGAGCAAGGGGACGGCCGTGTGCTACCTTGCTTCCGAGCTGGGAATTGGGCTCGACGAGGTCGCCACCTTTGGAGACTCGGAAAACGACCTCTCCATGATCGAGGCGGTTCCCAACTCGGTGGCCGTCTCCAACGCCAGCGACGACGTTCTTTCCGCTGCACGCTGGCACATTGGCGCGAGCGCAGACGATGCGGTTGCCGACGCCCTGTTCCAGATTGCCGACGCGGCTAAGTCTGGCCAGATGCCTGCCTTCTTTGGGTAGGGGCTGGGCCGACGGAGGACGGCGCGGAAACACTTCCGCGCCGTCCTCCATCGGCCCATTCTGTATGGACGAGAGAGTCCGTGGGCTGGCAGGCACTCGCGATTTGCGGCTGGAGGGGTCGGCATCAGTCGCGCGCTCGTGATTCGCCAGCGGGGAGGGAGTGGAGGGGTGCCGCATGGGGATACTCCCCACCGGGTACATCGCGAGTAGGACGTTCCTTTACGAGGAAGGCTATCCGCGATGTACCCGTAGGGGAGTATCCCCATG
>CADBDT010000057.1 GCA_902793465.1 uncultured Coriobacteriaceae bacterium
TATTTTTCTCCACGCTTCTGCATGTGAGCAATTGCTTCCTCGCGTGGGAGCTCGTACGTCTCGAACCTTAGGTTCTCCTTGCATATCTTTTGCATTTCCGCCTCGATGGCAGGAAAGTCATCCTCGCTCACCTTGGTGCCCTCGGGCAGATCCACGTCGTAGTAGAAACCGTTTTCCGTTGCGGGACCGTATGCGAAGTCCGCCTCGGGATACAGGCGCTTTATTGCTTGCGCGAGTATATGGGCGGCACTGTGTCGAATTACGTGCTGTTCCTCGGACTCGTCGATTACGTCGACGTGGCCATCGTTGTACAAAACCTTCATGTAGAACTCCTTATGTACGGTAACGGGGGCAATTATGCCACACTTAGTCTCTCTCGCGCCCCAAAACGCTCTCTACCGCGTCCTTTGCCTGTCGTTCCATGCGCTCCACGTATGGCCTGCCCTTTTCGGCCAGTTCGTCCACGCGCTTAGATGCGCTCTTTACCAACGGCTCGGCCTGCTCTGCCATTTCGTTGATTGCTGTAGCGGCATCTCCTGCAATCTTTGCGGCCCCCTCCGAAATCTTATCCACATCCAATGGCATACTATTCTCCTTGAATCTGCCGTAATATATGAAGTACGGGCATATATTGTATACTTCGCGTACCACAAGGCAAAGCCTGCCCCCAAACGAAGGTCAAAATCGCGAGTCGCCATGGACAAGAGCCGTGCTCAGACAGTCCTCGCGCGGGGACGACACACGCGGTCGCTCCGCTCCTCGCGCGAGTTGGGTGCCACAAACCTTATTGGTTACCCCTCGCTGACGGCACACGCGGTCGCTTCGCTCCTCGCGCGAGTTGGGTGCCCCTAACCTTTTTGGTTGCCCCTCGCTGCGTTGCGGAACTGCGCGCGGCTGCTTTCCATGGCGTCTCGCGGTTCTGACCTTCGTTTGGGGGCTGGACAGCAAAGGGGGCAGTCATGCTGGTAGACCGCAATAGTGTTCGCAATGCTTTTGCAAGCTATGTGAGCAATTACGATCCAAGCAATCCGCGCATAGCGTTAAAGATTGCCCACACTCATAGGGTTGCCAACCTGTGCGACCACGTTGCGCCCAAGGACAAAGACCTCGCTTGGCTTTGTGGAATGCTCCACGACATCGGGCGCTTTGAGCAGGTGCGCGTATACAACACGTTTAACGACGCGGCCTCCGTTCCGCATGCGGCCCTTGGTGTGGACGTGCTCTTTGGCAATGCCGATCCAAACGGACCCCAAATACGCATGTTTGTTGCGGACACAAGCGAAGACAAGCTTATCCGAACGGTTATTGCTACCCACAGCGACTATCGTCTGCCCTTGCACATAGACGAACGAACACGAATGCATTGCAACGTTCTTAGAGACGCTGACAAGATAGACATCATAAAGGTTAACCGCATATGCCCACTGCAAGACATATACGGCGTGTCGGAGGAAGACATGAGCAACAGTGATCTTTCGGACGAGGTCGAGCAGATATTCTACGAGCATCGCACGATACCACGTGGTGTTCGCAGGCATCCTGCGGACGTCCTTGTGGGGCACATATGCTTTGCATGGGAACTCGTGCATCCGCAAAGCGTGAGCATCCTTATGGAACAGGGATACTTGGATCAGATGCTCAACATGAAGTTTGCCAACAAGGCAACAGATCAAAGGTTTCGTAGGATGGCATCGCACATGCGCAAAGAACTCGCGTGTAGCGCGAAGCAATAGGGCCGCAATTAGGGACAGCCCCTCGCCCTCATGATGAGCCAAGAGAGGCGACGGCGCGGAGAGAGGCCGCGCGCAGTTCCGCAGCGCGAGGTAACCAAAATGGTTTGTTGACATTTATCGCGCGAGGACTGTTTGAGCACGGACCTCTCCGCGCCGTCGCAACGAATTGGCTCATCATGAGGGCGAGGGGCTGTCCCTAATTGAGGCTTGCAATCGTCAACATAACCTACTGTATACGCGTGCGGCAGTAGGGGCACACCTTCCAGTCGGCGTTGAGAGGGCGATGACATGTTGGGCACACGTTGCGAACCTGAGTGTTACACATTGGGCATACCACAAAGTCGCGGTCGATGGGTGCACCGCATTTGGGGCATATGCCGTAATGGGAAAGCTGGTGCTCACGCAACGCTATATCGAGATCCTGCTCTTCCCTGTCAATAAGGTATGAGCTAGGCCGCAGAATAACATACGCAAGAATGCCCACAACGGGAATGACAGCAATTAGAGCCCAGAGCCATCGGGGCTCCGCGCCACGCCTTGCGGCATCGCGAATTACATAGACAATAGATAGGAGATATACGGACACTACGCAAATTACCATGAGGATGAGCACCATGGCAACCTCGGGCGTAATAAGCTGCTTAAAGAACTCGCTCATCTAGCATACTCCTTTGGGACAATTTATCTGCGATTCCAGATGGGATTATAACAGGTCTTGCGGCATATATGATGCGCAATTGAGCGGCGTCTCGTACATGTCCACTCTGGAAACTGGTAGACCGGCATTTGTTAGGCGTTCGCAGGCATATTTCGCGAGGTTTTCTGCCGTCGTGCGAAATGGAAGCACGCAGAGATTGAACCCTTCTGCCTCAAGCGCCTTGAGTGTAGCCGGTTGTAGAGAGCCTTCCTCCACCAAAAAAGTGTGGTCAAGCTCCTTTGCAAGGGCGCGTACCTCGCTCTTAAACACTCCAAAATCCAGCACCATGTCGCGCATGGTACCTTCTTCCTGGAGATTGGCCGTTCGTATGTAGGCGACCATTTTCCACCTATGACCGTGAAGGTTTTCGCACTTTCCATAGTAATCGGTAAGAAAGTGCGCGCTATCGAAGCACGCTTCTGTTTTTAGCTCGTACACTACCGGTCCTCCCCTTCTGTAGTAGCAGCGCCTTTTGTAATTGCTCTTGCGACCTCACCGGCTGTCGTTATGGATCCACACGCTACAAATGGCATGTTTTCAACGAACTGCAGTGCTTCGTCTACGCTTTGTGTTATAGCAACAGGAGCTACCCCCGCATGTTCAAACAGTAATGCTAGCTCTCCTGCATCCATAGCTCGCGGTGAATCCGTTTGGGTAACAACTATTCTATTGAACTCGTTGGCAAGCATTCCCACCATGGTCACCACGTCCTTGTCGGCAAATATTGCACAGAGCAGAGTGGGCCTTTTGTCCTTTTGGGGTATCGCTTCGCGTATTGCACTCACGAACGCCTGCACCGATTGAGGGTTGTGGCATGCGTCAACCAATATGGGCGGGTTGTTGCGCAAGAGCTCGAATCGCCCTGGCGTTCGACAGTTGTAAACAGACGCAGCAAGCTGCTCATTATTTAGTGCGTGACCTAGCGTCTCTTGCGCAAGCGCGATAGAGCACGCTATGTTTTGGGCTTGATACGAAGGCTTCTGCACGCGTATGCCTTTGTATTCCGCTTCCTTGTCTTTAACAGAGAGCTCAAGAAACCCGTCGATGCCCCTCGGTCGTTGCTCTATTTTGTAACGCACCTCATTTGCAGCTTCGCACGTGCGATTGCCCTCGCCTTCGAGTACCACCGCGGGCAAAACCCCTTGGTCCCTGCATCGCGCAAAGATGACCGCATGCGCCGCAGGGTCTTGTATGGCCCCAGGTCCAAGGATGCACTTGCGGCCGCTTACAATGGCATAGGACTTGTTCCTTGCTATGTCTTCGAGCGAATTGCCAAGTATTTTTGTATGATCAAGGCCAAACCCCGTAATGCACGACGCTCCTATGGAACGTGCGGCGGACGTTGCGTCCCATCGTGCGCCAAGCCCCGCCTCCAAGACGGCCACGTCCACTTTGGCCAGCGAGAATGCATAGAGCGCCGCTACGGTAAGTAGATCGAATTCCGTATTGGGAAGCGGTGCGAGCCCATTTTCCATGCGTCGCCTATTAACGCGCTCGCCCGCTTCGAAAGCAGCACCGACCATGCTATCGAGGGTTTGCCTGTCTATAGCACGCCCGTCTATCTCGATCTGGTCCTCATAGGAAACAAGGCAGGGGCTCAAAAAGAGACCCACGTGCTTTCCCTCACCTGCGAGTATAGCCGCCGTATAACGCGCGGTGGAGGTCTTGCCATTGGTTCCCACCACCTGTATGCAGGCGTAGCTTAGATCGGGATCGCCGAGCTCCTTAAGCATTTCCTTTACCGGCTCGAGGGAGGGATCTATTCCCTTGGACTGTGCGCTCTTTAGAATCGCATGAGCATCGTAGCTGTTCAAGCTCATTTATCCTCCATCATAAATATGGGCTACGGACGGGGGAACGGACCCGCAGCCCAGCCATCACAGTTAGACATTATCCACGACATATGCTGATCTACCACATCGATGTTCGTATGGTCAAACAACATGCGGGAACCAACGACATCCTCCACCTCGTTAAAGAGGAGCTGATCGTCCTCGCACACCAAGAAGTCGATTCCGTAGTATCCGGGGCCGAGCGCACTGGCAAGCTTCTCAACCATGCCATGCTGTTCGTTGTTAAGAATGTACCTCTTTGCCGTACCGCCAAGGCAATAGTTGCTGCGAAAGACCTCATTCGTAGCGGTGCGAAGCATTGCGGCAAGTACCCGATTGCCAAGGACGTATACCCTTAGGTCTTTTCCTAGCACTGGCGCGACGCGCTGTGCTAGCCAGGTATTGTCCAGCGATAGTCCATCCGACGCAAGACGCTTTAGATCCTCGCCCGTTTGAACCAACTGTACCCCGCTACCGCCATGTCCGTATCGAGGCTTTAGAACAAATGGTGTATCCATGTGCACCTTACCGCTCTTGCACACTGCCTCTATCTCAAGAAAAGGAATGCTAAGGCTCCGGGCGAGCTCATATGTGCGGAGCTTGTCGTTGGCAAGCCCTCCAATCCGCGAGCTATTGTTTACCAGCGTACCCGCAGCCTCGAGCGCGCGCCTTAGGTCTGTGTCCTCGCAACGAAAAACAGCAAACTGCGGAACGCGTACGGTTTTTCCACCACTAGAGAACCAGGGGCCATCTTCTGCATACCCAAACGAAACATCCTCTGCAAGCACAACCTCGAGGCAGATGCCCTTGCTGTCGCACCAGCTCTCGTACAGGCGCGCGTAACTCCTGTTGCGCTCCAGGCGCTCTGCGCTATATACAAGCCACCCCACCATCGCCTATTCAGCTTTCCCTGTCCCAAGCGCTTTCCGAGAGATTTCTACGGCATGTGCGATTATGTGCGATGCGGTGTCCACACCTGTTATCTCACGCAGGTTTACAAAGTGGGCGTTGGAGTTTACCTCGCAGAGAACCGGCTTGCTGTCGGCGCCAAACAATAGGTCGACGCCAGCAAAGTCAAGGCCGATGGATGCGCATACGCTAAGCGCCAGCTCTTCTTGCTCTGGCGTAGGATTCCATGCTTGCGCGACTCCCCCGTTGGTTAGGTTTGCCCTAAAGTCATCGCCTGCAGACACGCGCTGCATGGCGGCTACCACACGGCCGCCAACCACCTGCAGGCGAACGTCACGACCTACGCTTGTGGCTATGAACTCCTGGCAGAGGGATGGCCGCGGACCAATCTCGTTTAGAATCGCCGCTATTTCGCATACAGAGTGTGCAAGATGAACTTGTGCTCCAAAGGAGCCGTAGCACTCCTTTATTACGACGGGAAGGCCGAGCTCGCGTTCCACGAGCCTGGGGTATTCGGTGTCATTCCAGTTTACGGATCTAAAGACCTTGGGCGTTAGCATCGTCTTGGGCTGAGCGATGCCCTCTTTTAACATGGCTAGATACGTTTGCGCCTTGTTGTCGCAGGTGGCGATGGCATACGAACTGTTTAGACAACGGCACCCGGCGATCTCGAGTGCCTTGCAGAGCGAAATATCCTTGTCCCAGAACAATACGAAGGAGGGCTTGCTTCTGTGTAGGGTCCCGCTGGCAACGATTGAGGACACCTCTATGGTGTCTTTTTGCACCAACTCAACTCCCTGCATGGCGGCGGCAATATGAAGCTGATCGTAGAGCTCATCGAACTTATGCGAATGCGTAAAGGCGTTAACCACAAGCCAACCTTTCAAGCTTGCACGCTCCTCTCGCATAGTCCTCACACCTTAACGGCCAATGAGGCGCAGCGCCTCCTCGCGCGCCTTTAGATCGTCCTTAAACCAACCGCGAACGGCGCTAGTCACAGTCGTGGACCCTGCGCTACGAACACCGCGCATTGTCATGCATGTATGAGTGGCTTCGAGTACAACGAGTACGCCACGCGCACGGAGTCTGCTTTCTATGGCATCCGCCACCTGCTGAGTAAGGCGCTCTTGAAGCTGAGGCCTGTGAGCATATCCCTCTACGCAGCGAGCGAGTTTGGAAAGACCACAGATCTTGCCATCGCGTGGCAAATAGCATACATGCGCACGCCCGGTAAACGGCAGTAGGTGGTGCTCGCACATGGAGTAGATGATATCTCTGCCGCATTCCTTCAGCGCGAGCCCCATTTTGATGTACTCGGCGACCAGGTTGCGGGGACCGTCCCCTTCCTCGGGGTGGTTATCGTATTTCACAAGGTCGAATCCCCATTCGGCGATCCGTTTCGCGTCCTCACGCTCGTGACCGAGAGTCCCCGCCTTGTGCCACCAGGTGGTGCGTCCGCACCCGAGATAGCATCCTGCAAGCAGACCCTTTCCATGGATATAGTCCGTGAGCCACTTCATCCCGCGGGGGAAGGCGTCGTCTCTGCTGACGAGCTGTCCCTCGGCGTTCCTCTCCACTTCGAGGTAACCGTCGTCGATACCGACCATGTTGTAACCAAGTTCGGCGAGACCGAGATCCACCAGTGCGTCAGCCGCGCCGGTGACGATCTCCTCCGTGACGGAGCCGTCGCAGTTGCAGTAGGAGTTCCATCCCA
>CADBDT010000058.1 GCA_902793465.1 uncultured Coriobacteriaceae bacterium
TACGGCAACGATGCCAATTATGCCCAAGACAACCTTGCTGCTCAAAACTACCTCCTTCGGCTCCGCATCGTATGATACCACGTGCTACAGGTGGCTGAATATAAGTCTTTGAATAGAGCGGGACACTAATTCTCGACGTTTCTTGTAAACCTACAGCGCGGATAATTGGCACAGCCAAGGAACGTGCCGTACTTCCCATTCCTCTCTACGAGCTTTCCACCACAGCGCGGGCAGGTAATTCCATTCGTTGCCACCTGCACGTCCTGTGCATGAAACTCGCGTGCTTCGACCGTAGATGCCTTCGCAAGCTTTGCGATCCGCTCCTCTAAGGTGGAGTATTGTAGGCCATTAAATGCGACCTCGCGCTCCAGCACATCAGAACGCACAAGTGACAGCAGGTCGTCGCGATGGCAAATGCGATATCCATCACCCTTTGTTGGCACCTTTTTGAGCTCGCAACGATTGGAGAACACGATGTAGCTCACAAAGTGCTCCTTTGGCACGACAAGACATTCGGATAGCGCATGGATGTGCGATTCGTTTTGAAGTATTGGATTGAAGAAGCGCGTCTTCGTTGCCTTGTTGAGTGATTGCGTCCACATGCGTTGCCGTTCGGAACCGAATATCCACCCCGAGTAATTCTTGGACTCGAAAACGAATACACCTCGCTCGTGAAGCATTATGACGTCGAGCTCAGTCTCGTCTACCACGACCCCATCCTTGGGCACGAGTACGTTGGACCACGTGCGCGACTTCCCTGGTAGGCGTCCGTTTGAGAGCGCGTACTCTATAAGGTACTCAAGCGTGTGCCCCTTGCCCTCAGCATAGTGGGGCCTCATGGCAAACACGCTAGGCTCCTCGCCCTTCGCAAGCTTTACCAAGTGGTTGATGTATGACGTTCGCCATTCCTTGTTAGCCATGGGGCACCCATCTGTCCATTTCCAGTTCGTATCAATATTGATACCACAAGATCATTGCATAAGGTGACGAAGACCATTTTGCATTAGTGATTTACGTCATTTTGCAGTCAACAACCGTTCGACATGCCATGTTGCCACACAAGCCTTGCTCATGAGATGATATCCCCATCCCATCGAACGGAGGAGCCGTGAGCAGCGACTACGCAACACCCACCCTTGCCTACTACGCCGAACACGCGGAGGATTTCGCGTCGTCCACGGTAGACGTGGACTTCCACGCTACGCAGGACCGATTCACATCGCTACTCTCACCCCGCTCCTCAATCCTGGACTTCGGCTGTGGGTCTGGACGTGACGCTAAGCGCTTCCTCGACGAGGGATTCTTGGTAACCGCCATCGACGGTTCGCCCGAGCTTTGTGCGATCGCAAGCGAGCTAGCGGGCATACCCGTACGAAACGAGCTGTTCCAAGAGCTTGAGGACGTCGACGCATACGACGGAATCTGGGCTTGCTCATCAATCCTGCACTTGCCCAAGGACGAGCTCGCTGACGTATTTGCGCGTATGGTTCGAGCACTGCGACCTCATGGTATTGTCTACACCTCTTTCAAGCACGGGACATTTATGGGCACGCGCAACGGAAGATACTTCACGGGCTTTACCGAGCCGACGTTCCGCAGCTTCCTCGACGGCATCCCACAGCTTGCGATAAAAGATCTTTGGATCTCTGGCGACGTCCGGCCGGGAAGGGAGGACGAACAGTGGCTGAACCTCATCCTGCGGAAGACGTAACCCTTAGCACTGCCCTTGGTGGCTTCTCGTTTGTAGAGTTGGTCACCTACCCCAATGGCGGCACGAGCTCGTTCTTCAAGCAAGACCGCATCGCCCTTATCGTGGACGATGGCATCTGCGACCGCAGACAGGACGAGCCCGTATTTGACTATTCGCTCATTACCAGCAAGCAAAACGAGTATGTGGCGCGCTACAGCAAGGTCTATCGCCTGTTACGAGAGGACCTAGACGAACTAGCGCGCTTTGCCGTAAGCATTGAGTTCCAGGAGCTCGAAACGCCTCGCAAGACGGCGGATCGAGCGAACATCGCGGAGGCGTCTCCGCTAGAGAGGAGCTTCGAGGAGCATTTTGCAAACGTGTACGGCAGCGACAGCGCCCGGTATCTCTGGAGGGAATACGGGATAACGGACGCGGACGGACGTGTGCGGTACCTCGACTTTATCATCCAAACCAAAGAAGGCCTCATCGGCGTGGAAGAGAACGGGATTAGCTACCACCATCCACAGATCATCGGGAAGCAGCGCTATCGCACGCAGCTCCTCAAGCAGAACTCCTGTCAGCACGCGGGCATTCGGCTCTTTCGTTTCTCAACCGAGGATTGCAGGTTCACCGACAGACTAGAGGACGACATTCGCTCCTACTTTGGCGGCAGTACGGACGCATTCGTCGAGCGAGGAATCGAGATCGAGAGGCCCTTCGAGCTCTACGAACACCAGCAGGGCGCACTGGAAGAGATGCAGCAAAGGCGCGACCAGGGCATCCGGAGCTTTCTTGCCGTTTTTCCCACAGCGAGCGGAAAGTCACGCATCGTCGAGGAGGACCTCGGTCGCTTTGCGCTTTCGCGCCCTGGATTTCGAGCGCTTGTTGCCGCGCCGAACAGGGCAATCGTGGACGATTGGAAGGCTCGGATCCACAGCACTCTGCCCGCCTACGAAGACCGCGTTCTTGCCTGCACGTACGGCTACATAACGCGCCACTACTCCGAGTACTCTCCCACTCACTTTGACTACGTTATTATCGACGAGGCGCATCACGCCGTTGCGCCCGCTCTCAAGCGCACGATTCAGTACTTCGACCCCATGTTTCTCGTTGGCCTCACCGCAACCGACCAGCGTCCCGACAAGAAGCGGCTGGAAGCCGTGTTTGGCTCCTACCGCGTGGGCCTCTCGCTCTCCGATGCCATGGAGCGCGGCATCGTTGCCCGTGCGAGGGCCTTTCGCATACAGACTAACGTGGACCTAAGCCGCGTTCGCGTTAACGGCCGCGAGTACGTTAACGCCGACCTGGAAAAGACGGTGCGCGTGACCTCGCGAAACAAGCTTATCGTAGACGTTATACGCGAGTTTTTTTGCGATGGTGAGGTCGGACGGCGCCAGGGCGTCGTATTCTGCGTTAACGTGCGGCATGCGCGCGAGATCGAGCGGCTGCTTAGCGAGGCAAACATTCCCGCGCGGGCGATCAGCGGACAAACGCGGAACCCAGAGCGCATTATGGAGGAGTTCCGTGCGGGGCGGACCCGCTTCCTCTGCAGTTGCCAGATGATATCCGAGGGATGGGACTATCCTGAGCTCGGCATCCTGGTTATGGCGCGCCCCACGCTCTCACGCGTGCTCTACCTGCAGCAGCTCGGACGCGGCCTGCGCAAGACGCCAAGCAAGCACGACGTGTTCGTGATAGACGTCGTGGACGAGTACGGCGCCATGGTAACGCCCTGCTCGCTGCACTCCATCTTCCAGAACCCGTACTACGTGCCATTCGGCGACATACTGCGCCGCGACTACGCTCCGGGCGAGTGGATCGAAGTCGACGGCATCCACGAGCGCATAGAGCGCATAACGGAGGTGGACGTGCTCTCGTTCTCCGAGAGGTACAAGGGATACCTCAGCGTGGAGCAGCTGGCACGCGAGTTCTTCCTAAACACGAACACCATCAACAGCTGGATCCGGAACGGACGCATCCAGCCGAGCGCGACATTTGCGTTCGGAAGCAGGCGCGTGCACCTGTTCAGCCCGGCCGACGTCGCCGCCATTCGGGAGCGGCTGCACATTCCCGTGCACGACAACAGCACCATCCGCGACGACTTCCTTGGCTTCCTCGAGCAGCGCGACTACACGATGTCGTACAAGATGCCGTTCTTGCTCGCGCTCCTGGACCACATGGACCCGCTCACAGGATCCGCCGCCATCGACGACGTGCTGGACGACTACGCGGCGTTCTACCTGGGGCGCATCGAGCGCGGCCTGCCCGTGGACCGAGCGGGTTGCCCCTACACCAAGGCGACGCTCGCCGATCGCAAGTTCGTGCGGCGCTCCATGCTAACCAACCCGTTCGAGAAGTTCGAGCGCAAGCGGTTCATGTACTACTCCAAGGACTTGGGGCAGATCTCGCTCAACCACGCCCTTCTCGCCCGGCTCACGGCGGCTGACCTCGACGCCATTCGCTCACAGATGCGTGCAGATCTGGACGACTACTACGCACGTCTTGACGCATAGCAACCAGTACAGTTACACAATGCATGACTGTTCCATTTTGCCCTGTCATTTATATGTCTTTTGGCTAACGATTTTCTCCTTGACTGAAAACCCGGGAGTGTGGGTATAATGAGGTCGACGGCACAGCCCGCGTTGGTGCTCGGGCGACGCCTCGAGTTATCTTAAGAAGGCCCTAGGTTGCAGCCTAGCGGCCTTCCTCCTTCTCTTTGCTTTCGTCCGCGATCACGGAATGGTCCCTCTTGAGCAATGCCGCCAGTGTGGCAAGAGCCGTCACCAGCTTGATTATCTCTATCAACAGTTCCATGGGCAATCACCTCCCTCCCGAGAGGCGTCGCCCGATCACGGGACTTACGCACCGCCGACCGTGTCGAAAACTATACCACTGAACCGCGTAATTATGTTGATAAATTGCACCGCTTTTTCATCACCAATGATGATATCGGTTGTCTGAATCATACGCATTGCTACGGCCTAAAGGTCTCCCAGAAAAAAGCTTTAATGCAAGAGAGCGTTGTCATACCTTGCATATGGACGACCAAGGGCGCTACGTGCTGCCGCTAAACGCGGCCGTGCGGTTCAACAAGGTCACGCAAACACGGGATGTGCTGGAGTATAGAGGGGACTGATGCGGCGCAGCTATACTCGTTGCTGCTGTGCCGTCCAGCTTCAGTTTTCTCCCTAGCGGTCCTCTTCCGTGCGGCTATTGTTAGTTCTACCATGCAGAGCGAAAACCCGTTACCCGCGGGCGGGCAACGGGTATAATGGTATGTGCCAGCAAAGCCCGCTACCTTTTAACTCACGACGGGCGGCGCCGGTTATTAACTAATGGGGACCCGGTTGCCGCCGGGTCTTCCCATGTTCATCCAACGTCATCCATTCATTCGCGCTTATGTTTCTCCCACCGTCCTCTCGCTGCCAGGGCGAGCCTGGCGAGCAGTTGGATCACGGTCGTCGAGTCTGCGGCCAGGGCCGCGACCGACAGTGCAACAAGAATTTCATGTATAGGCATTTCGCCCTCCTTTCGAAGGGCGCCGCCCGCGCGCGGACTCTGCTGACACGTGCGCGACATTCTATCACGACGGAGTCACCGGGAGCGCATGCTCTTCTCGCTCTGATGCCTAATTCAGGCTATGGAAACCTCGCCCAATAACTACGCACAACGCATTTCATTGTGCGTAGTTCCTCGAGAAAGACCAGTTGGCAAATGCCTATGCATGCCCAATTACGCACATCGTGCTGCGTTGTGCGTAATTGGGTGCCAGTAGCAGACCCAGCTCTACGAGAAGGTGGTCAACCTCGCGTATACGCGTACCGCTACACCAAATTGCGGCCAATCAAGGCTTCCCACTTTGGGAGGATACAGGTATCTGCGCGTAAACCATGTGCATTATGACGTATCTCTGGACGCGTATGAAGTACCGCAACACAGTCGTTAGCATGTGAAGAGCATAGCTGGATGTCTCATCCCCGACCGCCATATTCCACGATTCCCCGGCACTGGGTCGTCGCATACGTGCTGCAACCCCAAAACTTGTTGCCCTTGTTCTTCCCGTACCGTGCCGTACGCAGCACCATCGGCGATCCGCACAGCGGGCATGTAGGCACTGTTTCGACATTTTTAGGCGAAGGCGTGGTTTCTTCTTTTGCCTGGCGCGCTGTCTTGGCAATACGGTAGCTATCGGCCAAATCCCGTGTGCGCGGGACGCTTCTCTTCAGCCATCGCTCCGCTCTATTGCGCATCGCCTTGAACGACTCTCTTCCGTTCTTCCTCGCGTATCGCTTGTCCAGCGCACGGATGAAGTCCAGGAGCCGGTCGCCACGAATGACCTGCTCCTGCAGCTCCTTCGGCGCATCGTCAATGGTAAGCAGCGACTTCTCGTTTGCGAGTACGACCACGGAATGGTAGTAGTCATCATGCGTGAAGTGCTGCACGAGCTGAATCGCCTTGCCGTGTTCCGATCGCACGATGGCCTTCATGAGCTCCACGTGACGTCGTCCCTGCGTTATGGGAGAGTAGATGCCCTCGCGCTTGCGGTATCGGCCCCTGCCAAGCGTACGCACAAACGACCCGTTGGCATCTATCTCTATGTTGCCCACGAGGTTCTTGCACTCGATGGCAATGGTGTTGTAGGGCGTCACGACCAGGAAGTCGATCTGCGCGCTCGTGCCTTCGAACTCAAGCTGCAGATCGTGGATGAATATCAGCGGATAGTGGCTGTTCCTCAGCTCGAAGACGATTCTCTTCTCCCCCGCGACCCCCGCGCGAGCAAGGCGGATGTCTTGGGCTAGCCTCTTCTTGTCTTCGTCCGCCACAACGTACTTGAGCGCCTGTAGCTTCTTCAGCTCGAGCTCCGCACGCGTTGCACCCTCGTTTAGAAACAGCGGCTCGCAGTCTCTCATCAAAAAGTCGGTGATCATAGCTTCAGCCGCCTCCGATCAGCTTACGCGTGGTTTTGTCGTTGTCTAGCCCTTCATCGTGGAGCCTATGAACACGCCCAGTAGGAAGATCGCGATAACGACTATGCCCACGAACAGCGGTCCTCCCCCTATTAGCGCATACCAGAACTGCCTGAATACCGTCGCGCATATG
>CADBDT010000059.1 GCA_902793465.1 uncultured Coriobacteriaceae bacterium
CAGCGCTCACTTCGTTCGCTCACTCGCTTCGCTCGTGAATCGCGTGCAGGAGACTCAGCAGGCTGTCCGGCGCGCGTTGTCAGCATGCGGGAGGGCCCGCGGCCGACGCGCGCTCGTGATTGGCCTGCGGGGAAAGTGGAACCTCCTCTTCAATACATCGGGTTGTACCCTTATCGCATGAAGCGTGGGGGTTCGTCCGTGCCTGCCACCTCTGCGATGTCGTAGAGAGCCTGTGCGACGGCCAGGTTGTCGCATGAGCCAATGTGCCAGCGTGCCGCTGCCTTTACCTCGTCCGTTGCGTTTGCAACCGCTACCGAGTTTTCCACTGTGCTCAGTATGGCAAGGTCGTTTCCGGCGTCGCCAAACACAACGACCTCATCCTGGGCAATTCCCATCTCATCGAGCAACATGGACAATGCGGTCCCCTTGTTGAGGCCCTGGGGCACAATGTCGCACCAGTCTGCAGCGGGGAGCACGAAGTCAAATTGCGGACACATTGCTTTGGCCCGCTCCACAATTTCGCTCATTACTTCGGGTCCTTGAGAAACGGCTATGGTAGCACCAAGGATATCCTCGTTGGGAACATGGTCAACGCGTTTGCCAACAAACGAATAGCGCTGTGACCACATCCTAATGTCTTCCTCGCGTGGCGTAATGCAGTACACGGGGTTGGACGGGTCTGTGTTAAGGGGGTATGCCGTGGCAAAGCACCCCTCATACTCCTTTACCATTTGTGCGACCGCGTCGTGGCCTTCGTGCTCAATTAAGGTAAGGCGCACTATGTTGCCGTCTACCTTGAGCTTTTTTCCATTGGAAAGGATTCCCGTGCGATAGCCTATGTTGTTTCCGCCAAACAGCTTGTTGAGCTCTACCTCGTCGCGTCCTGTACATAGGCCAAAACGCACGCCAGCGCGTTCGACCGCATCTATTGCATCTATAACACGAGGTGAGACCAACTTGGTTCCAAGCGGTATAAGGGTTCCGTCCACGTCGGACAACACGAGCTTTATCACAGGCATTCCTTTCTTTTTTGTTTTGCTTAGCGTAGCATTGCACATGCCGTTGACCTTCTTTTACAAGGACAAAACATGTTAAATGTCGTACTCGTGGAACCGGAGATACCCGCCAACACTGGAAACATTGGACGCACCTGCGTTCTTACGGGATCTCGCCTGCATCTTGTGGGACCCTTGGGCTTCGACCTGTCGCATAAGGCCGTCCAGCGTGCTGGGCTGGCGTATTGGGACAACCTGGATGTGGTTGTTTACAAAAGCTGGGAGGAGTTTGTGCGTACTGCGCTTAATGGCTCGTATGAGCACGTTCACCTGCTTACCAAGGTCGGTGAGCGCAGGTATTGCGACTCTTCCTATAATGACGGAGACTGGCTGGTGTTTGGTAAGGAGAGCGCTGGCCTAAGCGCAGCATTGCTTGACGATCACCCGATGTGCTGCGAGCGCATACCCATGCTTGGTGACGACGCGCTTGCAAACCAAGACGAATGGCATCGAACCTTCGACGAGCTGCATCCCGAGCTCGAACGCGACATCTGCGGGAACTTTGTGGACAGGCGCGAGGGTCAGATTACCTCACTCAACCTCTCCAACGCTGTTGCCATTGTTGTTTTCGAGGCCCTCCGACAGCTCGATTTCCCGCATATGTGATGCCTTAGCTTCGGGCGGTGTGGCATCATCCGCTTCCGCGCTCTCATCCTCTTTTTGGAGACGCTTGAGTCGTCGCTTTTGTAGGTCCAGATGAATGAGCTGATAGATAGTTGAGGCAAGGGGGATGGCCAGGAGCATGCCCAGGAAGCCGGCAATGCCTCCACCTATGGTAACGCCCACCATAGTCCAAACGGGTGGCAGTACGGTGTTTCTGTCGCCTATGCGCGGTTGCAGGAAGTTGGCTTCCAGCAACTGGGCAACAACGACGCATACGATAAATGCGATGGCAGCAATGAGGTCGTTGATTACAATCATAAAGGTGCATGCCACGAGTCCCACGGGATATCCCACTATGGGAACGAGGGCGCATAGAAACATAAGAACGCCCACGCCCAGGGAGTACGTTGGATCCTGGATGGTTATGAGCAGAACCAGCGTACCCACCGTTCCCAATATTGCACCCTCAAGAAACTGCCTAACTATAAAGCTGTGAAACGACGAGTCTGCAACGCGAAGAACGGTGGCAAACCGCTCTGCACGCTTGGGGCCAAGGTATTCAGAAATTGCGCCCTTTAGCTTGTCTAGCGCTCCGGTATTGTCGGTAAGCAGCATAAACGAAAAGAGCATGCCAAAGAACCCCGTCATTATGGTGCTTACGACGGTAAGTATCTGAGCGGTAAACGAGGCCATGGTTCCGCTGAACAAGGTGTTTGCCACATCCGTAATGTCGAGATTCTTGATGCTTTGAAAGAGGTCTCCTGCCAAGAACTTCATAATGGGCTCACGCACAGGCTTGAACAGGGGAAGACGTATTGTGGTCTCAATGAACTCCTGTCCATGGCGCTGCACAATGGTTACGGAATTAACGAGTGCGGGGACAAGTACGAGCGAAGAGAGCACAATGCCCGCAACAATAAGAATTACCGTAAACACAAGACACACAGGTTTGCGCATGGCCGTGACCGCACGCGAGTTGCTGTTTGGGAAGAAGTGCCTCTCCAAAAAGTTGCACGGAATGCTTACCGCATACGCAATGGCAAAGCCAAGAATCAAGGGAACAATTGCCGTGAGTAGGATTCCTAAAAACGAGACGATGGAATCCCAACCTTGAAAGAGCGCGCACATAACCGCCGCTCCTGCCGCAACCGTAAGGATAGTGCGAACCGAAATCTTGCTCATGCGAAAACAACCTCTTTCCTGCCAGCTAGAACACTCAGAGCATAGCACAAACAAAATAGGGGCGGGCAGGGCGACGAGCCGTCCCGCTTGGGGATACTCCCCCTGCGGTACATTGCTCGCAATGTACCGCAGGGGGAGTATCCCCAAGCGGTACGTCGCTAATAGCCTATTTGCGGCCCAGCCGCTTGCGAACCTTCATGGCGAGGCCGGCTTTGTGGGTGGTGCCGGTGCGGATGCCCATGAGCTTGGACCAGTGGCCGTAAAGGGTGAGTATGAGAAACACAACGCTAATGAGCGCCGGTTCGAGCCCTCCCACGAAAAACATTGCCACAACATAGAAGATGTTTGCCACCACAGCGGCAGTGCTCAGGTATCCCGTAACTACGATGGCAATTGCGCCAATGACGCCCGTTAGAATGCCCCAGAATGGATTCATGAGGATTATGGTCGAGGCAATGGTGGTAACACCTTTGCCGCCCTTAAAGCGATGCCAAAACGGGAAGTCGTGGCCCAGCGTTGCGCCTAGACCTGCCCAGCCAATGGCGATGATGCCCAGTTGAGGAAAGAGCATAGTGGAAACAACCACTGCCAATACGGTCTTTAGAATGTCTCCCGCCAGGCAGAGAAGCGCTGCCTTGGTACCTAGTACCTTTCCGACGTTGGCCATGCCGGGGTTGCCGTCTCCCAACTGGAAAGCCGATTGGCCGGAAAGGGCACGCGCCACGATGTCGGAACAAAGCACACAGCCGCACAGATAGCCTATGAGCAGGCATATAAGACGTTCGAACATATAGCATCCTTCGCTTGGTTACGGTTGCTATTCTAGCCAAGGCAGCCCGAAGATGGGGCGCACATCGGGGATATTCCCCTACGGGTACGTCGCGGATAGCCCGCCCATGATTAGACGGACAACTCGCGACGTACCCGATGGGGAGTATCCCCGATGTGCGCCAATGCCACCGCGGACTGCTAGCAGATGTTGCCAAAGTCGAAGAAGCTCATCTCGTAGGCATACGTCTCGGCCGCCTGGAAGGTGCTGGTAACGCACATGTTGGTTATCTCCTGCGGCCACCAACGGGTGCTCATGGTGTGCTCGCCACCGTTTACGTAAATCTCGATGGCGGAGGTGTCTACTACCATACGCAGGTCCTCAAGCTTGCCGGCGCTCAGCTCGTTGAGCGGCAGGCGGCGGACGGTGCGGTAGCCACCTGCTATGCCCTTAAACGACAGCTCGATCATGTTGTTGATAACGGCGAGCTCGAGGTCGGCGTTAAGCAGCACGCGACCTTCGCCCTCGATGCCCTTTATGCGCACGTCGGCTGTTCCGTTGGCAAACTTTGCTCCTATGGCGCCCTCGATGTCGTGTGCGTCGTAGTTGGAGGTGCCAAGCTTGCCGTTACTGTCCTTTGCCCCCTCGGAGGTAAAGTCCACGCGCTTGCCGCGCAGTGCCTCGTATTCGGGCAGCGGCCACTGGCAGATCTTTCCGGCCTCGTTGAGCGAAAGCTCCCTTAGCCAGGTAAGAGTATGCAGCCACTCATAGGTGGGTACCTGATACTGAAGCTCGATGTCGGGGAGTCCCATCCAACCAACGAGGATCTGGCGACCCTTTTCGTCGGTGAACACCTGTGGAGCATAGAAGTCAAAGCCATAGTCCAGCTCAACAAAGGTGTTCTCGTCAATGCAGCCGTAGGGCGCCTTGGCATCCATAAGCTCCTTGTCGCCCTCAAGCAGGTCGAGCACGGTGCCTTGGACGGGGAAGTAGCCGGAGTTAAAGTTGTTCTGGTACTTGGTCATCTGGCTTGGAACACCCTGCGGACAAACGAAGAAGAACTCCTTGCCACCAAGCGTAACGATGTTGGGGCACTCCCACATATAGCCAAACGGCTTGCCAGAAATGGTGGTGCACGAACCAGCGAGCGTCCAGTCGTTTACGCCATCTGGGCTGGTATAGAGCAGCATGGCGGGGTGATCGTCCATGGTGCGGGCACCCAGCAGCATGTTCCACCTGTCCTTTTGCCACCATACCTTGGGGTCGCGCACATGGCAGCTGCAGTAGTCGGGGTAACCGTCGTTGCCCAGCACGAGCTTGCGGTCGCCAAAGGTGCGGCCGTCCTTGCTAATAACAAGCGTCTCGTTGGCCTGTCGGCCGCTGTAGTCGTAGTTGTGGTCGCCGGGCTCAAGTACGTTGCCCGTGTAGTAGCACCACATCTCTCCGTCGCGAATCACTGCCGAGCCAGAGTAGGAACCGTTCATGTCCAGCTCCATCTCGGGAACTATGGCACCGCGATGGAACTCCCACTTAATAAGGTCCTTGGTCGTCCAGTGGCCCCATCCGTGGCCTGCCCATGGCCAGCGTGGGGCGTACTGATGGAATATATGGTACTCGCCGTTAAACTGACAAAGGCCATTGGGGTCCGAAAGCCAGCCTGTGGGCGCCTGAAGGTGGAAGCCAAGTCGCCAGTTATGTTGACGATAGTCGAGGTTTACGTGCATTTGCATGGTGATCTCCTTTCACGCAACAAACGCGGCCCCGGACAAGTGCTCCGAAGCCGCGCCTAATGCAAAGCGACTATTCTGCCAGGATGGCCTCAACGGCATCGCGCTCCGGCATGGCGGGAATGGCGCCGCGCGTGCGTACGCAGAGGCTTGCAACTGCGTTGCCAAAACGGGCAAACTCGGCTGCTTCCTTAAGCGAAACCTCGGAAGGCTTCTTTCCGCTCTCGCAGAAGGCGGCAAGGAATCCGCCCCAGAAGGAGTCGCCTGCACCGGTGGTGTCAACGGCCTCCACGCGGAAGCTCTCCACGAGCTGCGAGCCTTCGTTGGTGGCAACAAAGGCGCCGTCGGCGTCAAGGGTAACAACAACCACGCTCACGCCAGCATCGAGCAGAGCCTTGGCTGCATCGGCGGGCTCGGTAAAGTCGGTAAGAAGCGGGCACTCCTCGGCACTTATCTTTACGAGGTCCATATAGGGGATGAGGGAGCGCATCTGCTTGGATGCGGCTTCGGCGCTCGTCCACAGGCTATCGCGGTAGTTGGGGTCGTACGACATAACGCAGCCAGCAGCCTCGGCGAGCTTAAGAGCCTCGAGCGTAGCGCTGCGTGCGGGCTCGTCGGTGAGCGAGAGGGAGCCAACGTGGAACACCTTGCTGTTGGCTATAACATCCTTGGGAAGCTCTTCTGCACGCAGTTGGGTGTCTGCACCAGGCTTGCGGGCAAAGGAGAAGGAGCGATCGCCCTGCTCGTCCAGGGCCACAAAGGCGAGGGTGGTAAAGTACTTGGAGTCAGAGATAAGGCCCTCTACGTTAATGCCGTTGTCCACGATAGTCTGGCGCAGAAACTCGCCGTGCATATCGTTGCCAACCTTGCCAATAAAGGCCGTCTTGTGACCGAGCCTCTGAAGGGCAACAAGGACGTTTGCGGGTGCGCCGCCAGGGTTGCGCTCAAAGAGCTTTTGGCCATTTGCGGAGATCCCGGAGTCAGTAAAGTCGATAAGTACCTCGCCGAGTGCCGTAACAGAAAACATTGCAGTGCCCCTTTCTGTGGGAACGATTCCATACGCCTGCATGAAGGATACACTAAAGAGCATGTGGCCTGCATCACGTATACGTGACCGACGCACACCAATAGGTGAGGGGCATGGTGTGTGGTGACGACGAGGTTGCCCGTAACCAATCAAGGGGGAGTCAATCAAGGGGGAGTACCCCTTTTGATTGGTACCTATCAAAGGGGAGTACCCCTTTTGATTGGAGGTGCGGACATTTTCTTGGACGCTAATGCCCTAAACGCACTTCCTATTGTACCCTCGTCTACGCTCTATCCCCTTGACGTAGTCGATGAGAGAAC
>CADBDT010000060.1 GCA_902793465.1 uncultured Coriobacteriaceae bacterium
GAGGACTGGCGCCTGCCGGGTGCCGACGCCATTGCGCAGGCCATCATGAGCGCCCAGTCAGGGCAGATCATCCTCATGCACGATGGCGGCGGCGACCGCACGCAGACGGTGGAGGCCCTGCGCCAGGCGCTGCCGTATCTGGTGGAGCAGGGCTACAAGTTCGTGACCGTAAGCGAGCTACTCGAGTACGGCGTGCCCAAGTAAGTTGGTTCGCAACTGCTCCTGCGAGCCGAATGCACCGACCAATAAATTCGGAGCGTGGAAGGCCCTCTGGTCGTCAAGGTGCGACCAGAGGGCCTTTTGCTCGACTAGGGTTCCCAAAACTCTTTCCTGCGGCACAGAGCAAGGCGTCCCTACGTTAACAACACAATTGAACTCTAGATTTTGAATGCCGCGACCCATACAATAAGCAGTTGCACATACTTGTTTTCCGTGATGGGGTGAATATGAGCAAGAGCGACCCAGGCAAGAATGGTGAGCTGTTGGGTTTGACTTCGGAAGAGGTCGCGCAACGCGTTGCCGAGGGAAAGACCAACGCGAACACGGACGTTAAGACCAAGAGCATTGGCCAAATACTGCGAGAGCACTCGTTAACGCTGTTCAACTTCGTAAACATTGCCCTGGCCATCCTGGTGGCATTTACCGGCCAGTATCGCAACATGACGTTTATGATCGTGGTGGTCATAAACCTCGTCGTTGGCGTCGTGCAGGAGGTACGCGCCAAAAAGATGGTGGACGAGCTCTCCATTATTACGGCAAACAAGGTGCGCGTTATTCGCGACGGGGAGCAAATTGAGGTTGCCATAAGCGACGTTGTGCTCGATGACCTGTGCGTTCTTACCCATGGCGACCAGGTGCCTGCCGACGCCATTGTGGTAAAGGGCGGGCCGCTCATAGACGAGAGCCTGCTAACCGGCGAAAGCGACCACATAGAAAAGCAGCCGGGCGACGAGCTCTACTCCGGAAGCTTTGTGGTGGCAGGCGCCGTTGTTGCCCGCGTGTGCAGGGTAGGCATGGATGGCTACGCTGCAAAGATCAACGCCGAGGCGCGCTATGTAAAGGCGGTTTCGTCCGAGATCTTGTCTACGCTTAACATGATTATTAAGTTTGCGACCATAGCGCTGGTGCCGCTGGGTGTTGGACTCTTTTTGCGTACTTATTCCATGGATGGCGCCTCCACGAACGACGCCATCCTCTCTACCGTAGCTGCGGTAGTGGGAATGATCCCGCAGGGCCTCGTGCTCCTTACCTCTGGCGTGCTTGCCATTGCCACCACGCGCCTTGGCATGAAGAAGGTCCTTGTACAGCAGTCCTACTGCGTGGAAACGCTGGCTCGCGTGGACACGCTGTGCCTGGACAAGACGGGAACCATAACCAGCGGTCGCATGGAGGTAACCAACATGCGCGCCGCGGGCAGCGACCCCATAGACAAGCAGAAGTGCGAGGACATGCTGGTATGCGCCACCACGGTTATGTCTGCAAACGGCGAGGACGCCAACGAGACGGCGCTGGCCATACTCAAGTATTCGGAGGAGATGGGCTTCTCGCCGCTGCCCATTGCCCGCGAGATACCGTTTTCCAGCGCACGCAAGTACTCGGGGTGCGTTACGCTGCAGGGCCGCGCCATTGTGGTGGGCGCCGCCCAGTTTGTTCTTGGTGACGAATTTGCCAAGCACGAGCAGGAGATTCGCTCGTTTGCGCCCACAGAGCGCGTTATAACGGTTGCCGAGGTGGACGGATTTGGGCCAAAGGGCGAGCTCGAGGGCCGTCCGCGGGTGCTGGGCTACGTTGGCATTAGCGACGAGGTGCGTGCGTCCGCGCCCGAGACCATAGACTTCTTTAAGGCTCAAGGCGTAGACCTCAAGGTTATTTCTGGCGACGACCCCCGTACCGTGTCTGCAATTGCGAGCCACGTTGGAATTGAGGGTGCCAGCAACTACGTTGATGCAACTACCCTTACGACCGAGGAGGAGCTCGCGGAGGCCGTGCGCCACAACAGTGTGTTTGGGCGCGTTACGCCCCAGCAGAAGCGCAGCCTCGTTCGTGCGCTCCATGCAGACGGCCATGTTGTGGCCATGACGGGAGACGGCGTAAACGACGTGCTTGCGCTCAAGGAGGCAGACTGCTCGGTAGCAATGGCGGCAGGGTCTGCCGCCGCGCGCAACGTTGCCGAAATCGTCCTTGCCGACAACGACTTTGCCCACATGCCCGAAGTGGTGGACGAGGGCAGACGTTCGATTAACAACCTGCAGCGCTCTGCGTCTCTGTTCCTGGTAAAGACGGTGTTCTCTGCGTTGTTGGCACTCGTGTGCATATTCCTTCCGCCGTATCCGTTTATTCCTATCCAAATGACGCTTCTTTCTTCGTCGATCATTGGCTGGCCTTCCTTCGTGCTGGCTCTCGAACCCAACCACGACCGCGTTAAGGGCAACTTTTTGGCAAACGTGCTCAGGCGGTCGCTGCCGGCGTCGGCAGGTATTGTGTTTGCACTCGTTGCGGTTCAGATTGGCGAGCGCGTTATTGGATTCGAGTATTCGGAGGCATCCACGCTCTCTATGTTCCTTTCGGGCTTGGTGGGAATCGCACTCATCGTGCGGATTTCTCAACCGCTCAACCCGTTGCGCTGGGCACTGCTCGCATCGGTTGTGGCTATGTTGCTGGGCGGAAGCATACTGTTTACGGATTTCTTCAAGCTTGCGCCCATGACCTCTACCATGTACGTGTTCTTGGGTGTAATTGGCATTTTGTCGCTTGTGGTATTCATGTATTTGTACAACCGTTTGGACAACAAGTCGGGCCAGGACGATCCCGTTACTGGTTTGGTTGAAAGACTAATGGGAGGGGCACAGTAATGGACAATACCTTTGAAGCTGCGGTCTGCAGCGCACGCGCCGCGCAGGAACTGAGCGTGGGCGCCATTACGCGCAAAGTGGTAGACGTATCAAACATCCCGGGCGCAAGCGAGCTTCCGCGCGCGCTCGTGGTTCTTCTAGAAAACGTCGTGCGCAACGCACGAACGGACAATGAGGCCGTTGAGGCGGCTCGTCGCGTGGTAAGCGCCGGCACGTCCGGCTCCCAGGGCGACGAGATAGAGTTTATGCCGGCGCGCGTGCTGTTCCAGGACTTTACGGGCGTTCCGGTGTTCGTGGACTTTGCCGCCATGCGCGACGCGATGGTGGACCGTGGGGGAGACCCGCGCAAGGTTAACCCGCGCATCCCGTGCACGCTTGTTGTGGACCACTCCGTTATTGCGGACTGCGCTGGGTCATGCGATGCTGCGCAGCAGAACGAGCTCCTTGAGGCAAAGCGCAACAAGGAACGCTTCGCCTTCCTCAAGTGGGCCTCCAAGTCGTTTGACAACGTGGAGATAGTACCTCCTGGAGGCGGCATATGCCATCAGCTCAACATCGAGCGCTTTTGTAGCGTGGTAACGCGTGACGCGCTGAGCGAGGGAGACGTGGCATGCTTCGACACTCTGGTGGGCACCGACTCCCATACCACCACCGCAAACGGCCTTGGTGTTTTGGGCTGGGGCGTGGGAGGCATCGAGGCCGAGGCCGCGGCGCTGGGGCAGCCCATATCCATGCTGGTTCCCCCTGTGGTCGAGCTGCGCCTTAACGGCAAGCTGCAAGACGGGGTGTCGGGCATGGACCTGGCGCTTACCGTATGCAAGCTCCTGCGCGAGGCCGGCGTCGTGGGCTCGCTGGTGGAGATTACCGGATCTGGCGTGGCATCGCTTACGGCAACGCAGCGCTCTGCCGTGGCAAACATGACCCCCGAGTACGGTGCTACGACCACCCTCTTTCCCGTGGACGACGTTGTGCTCGACTATCTGGAGCTTACAGGCCGCGATGTCGCGGAGGTCGCGTTCGCTCGCGCCTTCCTGCAAAAGCAGGGCGTATTTGGAAACGGCGGATCGAGGACGTACGCGCGTACGCTCGAGCTCGATCTGGGCTCTGTGGAAACGTGCCTTGCGGGACCGTCGCGTCCACACAACTACGTAACTCCGGGCGGCCTTAAGGAGAGGTTCCGCCAGAACGCGGCTGCGCACGGCCACGAGGACATGCAGGAGCGTTTTGCGGTAACGTGCGACGGCACGCAGTACGAGCTCGGCCATGGCGCGATGGCCATAGCCGCAATTACGAGCTGCACCACAGCCACCGACCCTGCCATGATGGTAGCCGCGGGCCTTTGCGCAAAGAAGGCCGTTGAGCAGGGCCTTAAGGCAAAGCCGTGGGTAAAGCGCATTCTGGCGCCCGGCAGCAGGGCCACCGAGCTTCTGCTAAGACGCGCTGGCCTGGAGCAGCCACTGTTTGACCTCGGGTTCTTTACGTGTGGCTTTGGTTGCATGAGCTGCATAGGCAACTCGGGCGACGTGCATCCCGCGCTGCATGAGCAAGCCTCTGCCATGGAGCTTACGAGTGTGCTTTCTGGCAACCGCAACTTCGATGGTCGCATTTCTCCGGACGTGGCGCAAAACTTCCTGTGCCAGCCCGCAATGGTAGTGGCGTACTCGCTCGTTGGCACGGTGGACGTAAACCTGAAGGAGGAGCCCGTTGGCACCAACGGCAGGGGAGAGCCCGTAATGCTTCGCGACCTCTTACCCACAAGCCAGGAGATCGAGGATGTGCTTTCCCAGGTGCTTACGCCCGACCTCTTCCAAAAGGGATCGGAAGGTCTCTACGACGGCTCGTCGGCATGGCGTGCCATCGAGTCTGGTGACTCCGACACCTTCCCCTGGGACGAGGACTCCACCTATGTGCGTCGTCCGCCGTACTTCGAGCAGGCCGTAAGGCGCGAGGAGTTTGGCATACAGGGTGCGCGCGCCCTGGTGTACGTGGGCGACTTCGTAACCACGGACCACATTTCCCCCGCTGGCTCGATTGCATCCGACTCTCCGGCGGCGCACTACCTTACGCAACACGGCGTGAGCCAAGAGGACTTTAACACCTATGGCAGCCGTCGCGGCAACCACGAGGTAATGATGCGCGGAACGTTTGCCAACATCCGTCTGCAAAACATACTTGCTGGTACACGGAGCGGCGGATGGACCATTGGCCCGCTTTCCAACGAGCTTACGAGCGTTTACGATGCGGCGCAGCAGTATGCGGATTCCAACGTTCCCCTGCTGGCCGTAGCTGGCAAGATGTACGGGTCGGGCTCGAGCCGCGACTGGGCCGGCAAGGGTCCGGCGCTTCTTGGCATAAAGGTCGTTATAGCCGAAAGCTTCGAGCGCATACATCGCTCCAACCTCGTGCAAATGGGAATACTTCCCCTCGAGTTTGAGGAGGGAACATCGGCGCAGAGCCTCGGTCTTACGGGCACCGAAACGTTTGATGTGACCGTAGACGGCAACAGGGCAAAGGTGCTCGCACATGCCAATACCGGCGACGTTGAATTTGCATGCAAGGTTCGCATAGATACGCCCATGGAGCTCGAGTTCATGCGTGCCGGAGGCATTCTTCCGTTCGTGCTTGACGGCCTGGTGGGGTGAGCTAACGCATGGAATGCCCAAACTGCGGCACGCTCATAGAAGATTCGTGCTCAGTCTGTCCTGCCTGCCACCACAGGCTCGACGCGGGGCAGTCTACCAACGACGACGGAGTTAGGTGGTGCGAGAGCTGCGGCTCTCCCATCCCCTCCGATCGCGATGTCTGCCCGGAATGCGGACTGCCGGTAGAGGGTGCCTTCGACGACGAGGGCGAGAGATTCTCGGTTAGCAAGGAATCTGCTGCAATGGCCGCTCTCAATAACGAAGACGCAGAAAAGCTCGTGAGTGCTGTGCCGCCCACACCCAAGAGCGGCGAGTCCACCGCAAGCACCGACTCGGCCCATGGAAAAAAGAGGCTCATTATGGCTTCGGCGTTGGCCGCATTGGTTCTTGTGGGAGGAACCGCGCTCTACATTACGCGCCCCTGGGACCCAAATGCATACGTAACGCACACCACAGTTGAAGCAGACACCTCCATGGAGGGATTTCCTGGCGAAAAGGGCCATCTTTCTTCGCAGGACCGCACCGAAGAAGCACGCCAGCAGGCGCTCAACGGACAAATGGCCGAAACTCTTAGCAAAACAAGGGAGCAGTTGTCGGCACTTGCAGACAAGGTAGATGTGTGCCATGCCGACTTGGTGGAGTTTTTGGACAAGAGCCAGCTGCCGGATGGCCGCAATTTGGATGAAGCCTTGCAATCTGCGCGGGACGAGCTCTCTAAGCTGAGGGAAGACACAAACAAACTAGACATAAAGGATACGAGTCTGGCGGACAGGCGCGAGAAGATGGGTGTTCTTTTTGAATATCTCGGAGGCGCGACGGACGTTTTGTCTAATGCCTGGAATGCCGCAAAGCGAGACAACGGGTCGCTTACAGCGATTCTGGAAGCTCGTTCCATCTTGGCCGGCGGCGTTGACTCAAGAGGCTACGACGAATGGATTCAGCTCTTTAGAAACGCATACGCCAGCTAACCCGCCGCGAATTCCACGCACCCCCGCATCCCTCTGGCTCTACCGTAGCTAGTCATGAGCGCAAGCCAGCCCCTCCCTCTCCTGCAAGCGAATCACGAGCGAAGCGAGTGAGCGAACGCAAGTGAGCGCTGAGCGTGCGGGAGAGGGAGGGGCTGGCTTGCGCGCCACGACGGCGCTGCCATCCGGCAGGGCCGGAGGGTCCGC
>CADBDT010000061.1 GCA_902793465.1 uncultured Coriobacteriaceae bacterium
AATGTTGAGGGCAAGATGGTTGCTGCCCTTCGTCGACTTGGCTTCGACAAGGTGTTTGACACGGACTTTGGCGCCGACCTTACCATTGTGGAGGAGGCAAACGAGCTCGTCGAGCGCATTAAGACCGGCGGCGTGCTTCCCATGGTTACCTCCTGCAGCCCAGGCTGGATAGAGTTCTGCGAGTACTACTATCCCGACCTTCTTGCCCACCTGTCCACCTGCAAGTCCCCCCAGCAGATGCAGGGTGCCGTTACCAAGACGTACTATGCCCAGAAGGCGGGCATCGACCCCAAGGACATCGTGTCTGTGTCTGTTATGCCTTGCACCGCAAAGAAGTTCGAGATTGGTCGCGACGATCAGTCCGCGGCGGGTCCTGGCATGCCTGACCTCGACATATCCATTACGACGCGCGAGCTTGGCTACCTTATAAAGAAGTCTGGCCTTAAGTTCGACATGCTTCCCGACGAGGAGTACGACGACCCCATGGCCGACGACACCGGAGCTGCCGTAATCTTTGGCGCGACCGGCGGCGTAATGGAGGCTGCGGTACGCACCGCCAACGCTTGGCTCAATGGCGCAACCGAGCCCCTGGAGCTTGAGGCTGTTCGCGGCACCGAGAGCATTAAGGAGGCCACGGTTAACGTTGGTGGCACCGACCTCAAGGTCTGCGTTGCCTCTGGAGCCTCTGCGGCACAGCAGGTTATGGAAAAGGTAAAGGCCGGAAACCCCGAAGGTTGGGGATTCATCGAGATCATGGGTTGCCCCGGCGGCTGCGTAAACGGCGGTGGCCAGGTAATCCAGCCACAGTATGTGCGCGACACCGTTGACGTAAAGGCTGTTCGCGCAAAGGCGCTCTACGATGCGGACGAGGCCATGACGCTGCGCATGTCTCACGAGAACCCGTCCATCAAGAAGATTTACGACGAGTGGTTTACCGAGGGCTATGGCAAGGGCAAGGCTCATAAGGCCCTGCACACGAGCTACGTTGCTCGCGAGAAGTATCCCAAGGCGTAAGAAGCCAACCGTAGTTTGAAAATGTTAGTTTTCGGCGTGCGTCCGTGTGTATAACGGACGCACGCCTTTTTTACTCATTATCTGTTTATCCTAAGTGATAAGGCCAACCGAGCCATAGTGGTCCGATTGTGCATTTGATAAACTCATAGCATGACTGGTGCCTCATACAACGGGAGGGGACGAGCATGCTCGATGTTCAGTTTAGCGAGGTACGCTCTTGGACGGGTTCGGGTAAAGGCAGGCACAACGAGGATTTTGCCTTCATTTGCGTCGACGACGGAATCCTTGTTCTCGTTGACGGAGCAACGGGTCTAACAAAGTCAAACATCTGCAAAGGCACGAGTGACGCCTCGTGGTATTCCAGACGCCTTACCGAGGAATGCGTCGTGCGCATGAAGGAAACGTCTCTTAACAATGCGCTCGCACAGGCCGCGCGAAGGACGGCGAACAAGTATATGGCGTTGCCGGGAGCTGACGCGTTGCGCAAGATTGACATGCCCAACGGGAGCCTTGCCGCCATGCGCTGGACGGACGACGAGTTGGAAGTCGCAATGCTGGGCGACTGCACGGCAGTCGTAGGAATGCGCGACGGGAGCTCATGCGTCTTGCACGACGCGACACTCGACGCGCTCGACAATCAAAACTACGAGCGAATGTATAGGTACGCAACCGAAAACAACGCAACCATGGCGCAAGCGCGTGTTGCGCTTAACGACCATTTTATAGAAAACCGCCTCAAGATGAACCAGAAGGACGGCTACTGGGCGGCGGACATATCGTGCGATGGGTTTGGCCACGAGAGCATAAGCAGCTTTCCCGCCGGTGACGTTTCGTACGTATTCGCATGCTCGGACGGCTTTGCCAACGCCGTTGCGATGGGCGTTGTCCCGAGCATGGAAGAGCTCGCAAATCGCACGGCGCAAGGAGAGGGTGAACGCCTGGGCGAGGCGCTACGGAACGCCGAGCAGGAAGACTCACAGTGCCTGCGTGTGCACCGCTCAAAGACCAGCGACGACGCCACCTACGCCATAGTCCACTTCGCCACCAAATAAGCCCGCCGCGAATTCCACGCGCCCCGCCACTTTCCGCACTCATCCGCGACACACACGAAGGCGCAGTCTGGCCAAAGTCTCTCACGTAGCGAGTCGTGAGCGAAGCGAACGAGCGAACGAAGTGAGCGCCGAGCGTATGTGAGAGACTTTGGTCAGACTGCGCCCCACGCGATTGTGGCCGCGGGCGGGCGCGGAAGGTGGCGGGGCCGCAACGTGGGCGCAAAACGTGGGCGCAAAAATTGAGGATGTGTGTTTATCTCCACAGATGGCAAATTTCTAGCCCATCTGCTAATATGCATCTCTGTGTGTTAATGCGGGCGTGGTGGAACTGGCAGACACGCTGGATTTAGGTTCCAGTGGGGGAGACCCCGTGAAGGTTCGAGTCCTTTCGCCCGCACCATACACATTCTGGGTATATAACCCAAAGCACAAAAGCACGAGACACTGGAGGAACGTTGAACATCACCGTAACCACCGAGAAGCCCGAAAGTGGTCTTCTGGTTGCCAATCTTACCATCGGCAAAAAAGATGTGGACGCCGCCATTGCGAAGACCTACAAGGACATTGCGCGTAAGTACGCTTTCCAAGGCTTCCGTCGCGGTCGTGCCCCCCGTCCTGTGATCGATGGCATCGTAGGCCGTCAGGCAGTGCTTGCCGAAGCGACCAACAGCCTTCTTACGGAGGCAGAGCCCCTTATGATCGAGCAGCTGGACATTGTTCCTCTGGGTCAGATCGACTATGGTACGGAGCCAGACCTTGCGCAGGAGAAGCAGGACTACTCCATCGAGGCAAAGATTAATGTGCGTCCCGACGTGGAGCTCGACTCGTACGACGCACCCGCGATCAACATGCCGCCCGAAGAGGCTACCGACGCAGAGATTGACCAGCAGATTCAGATTCTTCTTTCGTACAGGACTACGTTTGAGGATGTTGAGGAAGACCGCACCGCCGAGGACAACGAGATGCTTCTTTGCGATGTGGAAAACATTAGCAACCTCCGTGAGTACGAGGGCGAAAATCGCATGTTCAGCCTGGACAACCCTCGCTTCCACGAGGAGTTCCTGGACGGTCTGCGCGACATGAAGGTGGGAGACGAGAAGGAGATTTCTTGGACCCGCTCTGCCGAGCGCGACGGAGAGACTGCCGAGGCAACGTTTGCGGCTAAGGTTAAGGTAAACGCAATTCGTCGTCCGGTTACCCCCGAGCTTAACGAAGAGAACGTTAAGAACGACTTTGGCTTCGATACCATCGATGAGCTTCGCGAGGCCGTTAAGGAAGAGATTGAGGGCGACAAGAAGTCCAGTCTGCCTCAGCTCAAGGAGGACCGTGTGGTTGAGGCCATGGGTGAGCACCTTACCCTTGAGGAGCTTCCCGAGGCGTATGTGGAGCAGGTCTTCAACGAGATTGCAAACCAGTTCCTCACACAGCTGCAGAGCCAAGGCGGGTCGCTCGACATGTATCTTCAGTCTCGCGGCATTACCGCAGACGACTTTATTGCCGACCTTCACGAACAGGCAGGGGAGCGTGCGCGTCAGTCGCTTGCGCTCGACGCACTTGCCGAACATCTTGGTCTCAAGGCTACCGACGAGGACGTTCGCTCCGAGTTCGAGCGTGCCGGCGTTCCCGATGTTGACGAGTCCATGAAGGAGTTCCTCAATGAGGGACGCCTTCCTGCCGTACGCGAGTCCATCCGTCGTACCAAGGCAGTCAAGTGGCTTGCCGACAACGCGGAAGTTACCATCGTGGACGAGGTTGCCCAAAACCAAGAGAGCTCTGACGAGTAGGAGTATCCGTAGTCAAGCGAACACCGCATGACAAGTGGTACCAAACGGGACTCCAGGGGTTTCTCTGGGGTCCCGTTGTCAATATGAATAAAGCTGTGTAGAGTGCGAGAAAGAAAACGAAGGAGAGAGCATGGTTAACCCGACGAATATTCCGCTTATACCATATGTGGTCGAGCAAACGCCACGCGGCGAGCGAAGCTACGACATATATTCGAGGCTTCTTAACGACCGCATCGTGTTTATTGGCGAGCCTATTACGCGCGAAAGCGCCAACTTGGTAATTGCACAGTTGCTTCACTTGGAAAGCCAGGATCCCGACAAGGACATATCGCTGTACATCGATTCCCCTGGCGGCGAGGTATATGCGGGACTTGGAATTTTGGACACCATGAACTTTATTAAGCCTGAGGTGTCCACCATATGCGTGGGCATGGCTGCTTCCATGGCCGCCGTGTTGCTTGCAAGTGGCGCAAAGGGAAAGCGTCTTGCGCTTCCCAATTCGATGGTACTTATTCACCAGCCAAGCTCTGGCGTGCAGGGGCAGCAGACGGATATACAGATAGTTGCCGACGAGACCAAGTACATCCGCGAGCATCTAAACAAGATTCTCTCTGATGCAACTGGTCAGCCAATAGAAAAGATTCAGGTGGACACTGAGCGCGACAATTACCTTCGCGCACACGCCGCCTTGGAGTACGGCCTGGTCGACCGAGTGATTACGTCTCGCGACGAGCAGTCCGGCGAGGAGTAAAAGGATGCCCACTAACGACGACATGCGCTGCTCGTTTTGCGGCAAGCCCCGCAACCAGGTAAACAAACTCATACAGGGGTCTGGAGGGATATGCATTTGCGACGAATGCGTAAATGCATGCACCGACATTCTTTCGGAGGCGGAAGATTTACCCGAGGAGGCGCCCTCTTTCGACACGAACGATTCGCCCCTTAAGCGGCTTCCCACGCCTCACGAAATATATGATGAGCTTTCCGAATATGTGATGGGGCAAGAGAACGCAAAGCGTGCGATGAGCGTGGCCGTGTACAACCACTATAGGCGCGTGCTCACCGGCGACGACGACGTGCCAGAGAGCGAGGAGGGAGTCGAGCTCGCAAAGAGCAACATACTTCTTCTTGGACCAACCGGTACGGGAAAGACGCTGCTGGCGCAAACGCTCGCTCGCTTTTTGGAGGTGCCGTTTGCCATAGCCGACGCAACGACCCTTACCGAAGCAGGATATGTGGGCGAGGACGTCGAAAACATTCTTCTTAAGCTCATCAATGCCGCCGACGGAGACGTAGAGCGTGCTGAGGTAGGCATAGTGTATGTGGACGAGATTGACAAGGTTGCCCGAAAGGCAGAAAACCTGTCCATAACGCGTGACGTCTCTGGCGAGGGCGTGCAGCAGGCGCTGCTCAAGATTCTTGAGGGTACCGAGGCAAGTGTTCCCCCGCAGGGTGGGCGCAAGCACCCACAGCAGGAACTCATACACATTAACACGCGCAACATACTGTTTATTTGCGCGGGTGCCTTTGTTGGCTTGGACAAGATTGTGGCCGACAGGATAGGCAGGCGGGGCATAGGCTTTTCTGGCGAACTTGGTAGGAAAGCGGAAGATCACCAGGACGAGCTTATGGCATCTGCAATGCCGCAGGACCTCCAGAAGTTTGGAATGATACCAGAATTCGTTGGGCGTATTCCCGTTATAACTTCCACCCGTGAGCTAACCGAGGACGACCTCGTGGTAATACTTACTGTTCCACGCAATGCTTTGGTAAAGCAGTACGTGCGAATGTTCCAGATTGAGGGCGTACGGCTCGAATTCGAGGAAGATGCGTTGCGCGAGATAGCCCACCAGGCAATTAAGCGCGAGACCGGTGCGCGTGGCCTAAGGTCTATATGCGAGGAAGTCCTGCAGGACGTTATGTTCGACCTTCCCAGCGATCTGAGCATAGTGCGTGTAGTTGTTACGCGCGATGCTGTGCTGGGTACGGGGGTTCCAAAGATCGAGCGAACCGCCAACGGCTCCAGACGAACCGCATAGTACATAGCGTACGCTCCGGGCATCACCTCTAATAGGTGAGCGGGGGCGTGCCCTTCCTCAAGCAAGTGCGCCATCCTTCCGGCGCCATGGACAAGCGCCGTGCTCAAACAGTCCTCACTTCGTTGCGGAACTGCGCGCGGCTGCTTTCCATGGCGCCTCGCGG
>CADBDT010000062.1 GCA_902793465.1 uncultured Coriobacteriaceae bacterium
ACACCACTTTGTCAAACTGGCTCACATACTCCATGCAGGTGCGCATCATTCCCGCGCTCTGCACGCCATGCCCGTCGTCGCTAAACGCAGAGGCTCCCTCCACTACCATGTCGCCGATTTCGGCAAGCGCTTCGCCCTTTTGTTCTGCGGTAAGGGCACCCATGGGACGCACATGGCAGAGATTGGCCAGGCGCGCCTGCTCGATTTGGTAGCGTATCTCTGCGCCGGAATCTGTTACAGGAGAAGTGTTTGGCATAGTTGCCACATCGGTAAACCCACCGTGCACCGCAGCGCGAGATCCCGTTACGATGGTCTCCTTGTACTCGAAGCCAGGATCGCGAAAGTGCACGTGCATGTCCACAAGGCCAGGTATGAGGTACTTTCCCTCGGCCTCAACAACCGTTGCGTCGGGAGCATCTAAGTTCTCGGCTACCTGCGCAATTTTGGTGCCATCCACCAACACATCAAGCACGTCGTCGATACCAGCTTGGGGATCGACCACATGGGCCTTCCTAATTAGATATGCCATCGTTATCTCCTCCCAATAGTAGGTACATCTCGGCCATGCGCGTGGCAACTCCAGCGGTTACCTGGTCCAGAATGCGAGAACGAGCGCAATCGGCCACCTCTGTGTTTATTTCCATGCCGCGGTTCATAGGACCCGGGTGGCAGATAATGGCGTTGTCCTTCATGTTTCTCTCGCGCCTTAAATCGAGTCCGTAGAGGCGGTTGTATTCCCTCTTGCTCGGAATCGCAGCACCCTCCATGCGCTCAAGCTGCACCCTTAGCATGTACACAACATCCATCTCGGGTATTACAGAGTCGAAGTCGGACGTTTGGGGGCACTTGTAGTAGGAGGGGTCGTCCACCAAAAAAGTGGGTGGTCCCACGAGCGTTACGTCTGCACCCATAGTCTTGAGTGCAGGAGCAAGGGAGCCGCACACACGACTGTGGGCAAGGTCACCGACTATGGCAACCTTGAGGCCGTCTAGTTGGCCAAAGTGCTCGCGTATGGTAAAGAGGTCCAGCATCGCCTGAGTTGGGTGCTGATGCTTTCCGTCGCCAGCGTTAATAACAATCGCGTCGGTATTCTCCGTAATCTTTTGAGGTGTACCTGCAAGGCGTGCCCGCACCACAAACATGTCCACATTCATGGCGTCGATGGTCTGAATGGTGTCTGCCAGGCTCTCTCCCTTTACCACGGAACTCGTTGATCCACCCATGTTGAGCGTATCGGCCGAAAGGCGTTTTTCCGCAAGCTCAAAGGAACTCCTCGTGCGCGTGGAGGGCTCAAGAAACAGGTTTACGATGGTGCGACCGCGCAGGGCTGGCACCTTTTTGATTCCCTTGCGAGCATTTATCTCGGCAAACGAGCGCGCTGTGTCCAGTATCTGCGTTATATCGTCGGCGGTTAGACTTGTGGTATCTATAAGATGACGTACCGAAAGCATTAGCGATTACCTCCCTTGGCGGGCATTGCCGCCTTGTCCCATATGGTTACGGAATTGTCGCCATCAATCTCCTTAAGGTGTACGCGCACGTCCTCGGAGTGGGAGGATGGGACGTTTTTGCCAACAAAATCTGCGCGAATCGGCAGCTCGCGATGGCCCCTGTCTATCATGACGGCAAGCTGTACCGTTCGAGGACGCCCAAAATCCATAAGTGCGTCGAGCGCAGATCTCACGGTGCGACCGGTATACAGCACGTCGTCCACAAGCACGATGTTTCGATTGTTAATGTCAAAGGGTATGTTTGTGGCGTGCAGTACCGGAGCGATGGATCGGGATATGTCGTCGCGATAAAAGCTTATGTCAAGCTTTCCCACCGAAGGACGCTTGCCTTCGATCTCCGCAATCTCCCTGCTTAGAATGTCGGCAAGCGGCACTCCCCTACTTACGATGCCAACAAGATCGACGCTGTCCGCTCCCTCGTTATGCTCCAATATCTCGTGGGCAATACGAGTAACGGCTCGCCTCATGGCAACGTCGTCCATAATGGTTGCCTTTGGTTTTGGGTTGTTCACAACGCTCCCTTCTCTAAAAAAACGGGACACCCCGTGCGCGACACAAGGCGTCCCCAAGAAGCATCTATAAGGTCCTTGCGGGCATCTCGTGCCACGCTTAAAGGTATTTTTACTATAACAGATATGGCGACATTATCGGCATGCAAATGCCGAGCACACCTTGGGTTTGGCACGTCAGTATGCGGTTGGTAGAGGGCACATCCGGCTATCCGCCGAGCTGACCGTTTATATATGGCCGCTCAGCGTCCACTGCGTTCGCTCGTTCGCTTCGCTCTCGATTCGCGCCATATATAAACGGTTGGCTCGGCTGCCCGTCGGTGTAGAGGAAGGCGGTCACATAGCCCTATCGCTCAGGTATTTCTCCCAGAATTCACGCGAGGTGAGCGTAGGCAGCGCGTCACGATAATCCTTCGCTATTTGTGCGCCGCTCTTACGGTATTCGCGCATGAGGACGCCAAAGCGCTCGCGAAGATGCGCCCACCGCTTGCGGTCCATGGTGCGAACATGCGCCTTTGTGGCCGACTGGTCGTATGCCACCAAGGTGCTCTTTCGCATTGTGGTACGCGCAGGATATGCTCCGCGGCTGTAGTACATGGGGGCAGGCTTGTTTGAGAGCAAAAAGTCCGGGAGGAAATGACGGTCGTGGGGAATCATCTCGATCGTTTTCAATATCATTCCACGATCTTTGCCCTGTCCAAGATAGCGCGGATTTGGCTTGGTCTTGTTTATGATGTCCGCATCGATTGTGGAGACGTCGTCAAGCACCTCGTTAAGGGCACCATTCTTCTTAAGCAGCTGCTCGCCATCCACGTTACGAATAAACGCCGGTCCCTTTAGGTAGTCGGCAAGTCCATCCAACATAAGCTCGCATGTGTCGTAGTTCATGGACCGCAAGTAAATATGGAACGTACGCGAGAAGCGAACCATAAACGCACGCACTATGGACTTGTCGAGCTCGTCGCAGGCCGACATTATAAGGAAGTTGCGCGTAAGCTGGTACGAGTCGACCGATGCCCTAAAGCGTCCCTCAAAGCGCTCGTGCCATACGCATATTCCATTCATGGTCATAATGAGCGGCTTTGTACGCATGCCGTACTCTACGTCGTCACATCGTACGAAAAGTGGCAGGGGCAGACCCTTTTGGCGAATAACGTTGGTCGGAATGCAGCAGTACCACCAGGCTCCATAGGCCCGCTCGAGCTCCACATCTATGCTTTCGGCATCGCTTATGCCCTCAACGCCGTCTATGAGCAGGTCTTCCTTTATCCGCCCGTACATCCCGTCACGCTTGACCACGGCCACATCCTCAAACAGGAGGTTCGGATCCTCCATATTGAGCATTGCGCCCTCGACGAAGGCGTCTTTATAGCGTTCGTTCACAAGGCACAACAGGTTACGCGTACGAATAAAGCTTTCGGGGAATACGCGTACATCGTCGTCCATAAGCAGCACATGGGTGGCGCCGTAGTCCAGAGCCTCCATCATGCCGCGGGCAAAGCCACCGGAGCCACCGACATTCGGGTTGGACAAAACGGTAATGTTGCCATCGGAAAACGCCTTAGCGTCCAAAGTCCGCCCGTTATCAATAACGAACATATGGAACTGGTCGGACTTCGTTCCGTTGGCAAATAGCTCGCTGCGAATCGCCTCCATGTTGCGCATGACGTAGGCCTCTTTGCGAAACGTCGTAGTTGCGATACAGCACCTGTCCCTCGTTCCACCACAGCTCCAGTCCCTCAAGCAGTTGCTTGGCATGCTGGGGATACGGGTAGCCGTTGCTCCGTTGCACCTGCAAGAGCAGGAAATGGAACTCGGTAAGGAGGAAACACACGTCGAGCGCGCGTTCCCAGATGTTCCCATTGCGGAGTTCCTGCAAGCTACCAAGCGTACGGATCTCACGGCTTGGCTCAATGGGGAAGAGCGATGTCAGCTCCCCTTTCCTGCCAAAGGCAAGGATGATGCGCAGACGCGCCATATATCCCCAGGCATACGTCACGTCGCCCAACGATACCTCCCCGTTGACATTGCCCACATGCCTGCACAAGTCGTCACACACATGGATATAGGCACCATGACGCGCAGCGGCCATCGAATCCTCGCTGAGCTTGCGCGTCACCTCGGTGTCATAGACACGACGGAGCAGCAGGACGAAGAAGTGGTCGGCGATGCCCATGGCCTTTTGGGCATCTGCCGGCGCGATGAGGAACGTGATGTCGCTGATGAGATGGGCGAGCAACGCCTTGTTTCGGTCTGTCAGCAATTCCTTCTCCAACTGGTCGATAGCTACGTCATACACTTGCAGCACCCCGGAGAACACCTCGCCCCACTGCTTGTCGTCGAGGTGATAGCGGAGCTGCAACATATAGAGCGCATGCTCCATCCATTGCCCAAGGGCAAACTGCTCATCGATGGTACCCACCGACTTTTCATAGACCGAACGAAAAACCGAGAGCGTCAGCGTGGCAAAGTCACCCGTGTTGAACTCCTGCTCATAACGGGCACCAAGGATAGCCACGTCGGCCAAGAGCATGCCGAGGTTGGCAAGTTCCTTGTCCTCAACGAAGTCAAACTGTTGGTTGAGCATCGGCAGGAAGCTGTCATTGAGGAAGTCCCACCGCTCCTTGGGCTTGTTCATGGGGATGCCCTGCTCCTTGTCGAGCAACAGGGCAAACATCATCTTGTTCCACGCATCGGTATTCTGATAGTAGCGTCGTGCCAGCGCCAGTTCCTGCCCTATCCACTTGAGCCACCAGGCATGGCCTCTCTCCGCGTCGTCAATCAGCACCACGGCACCGTTCATCCTGTTGATGACCCTCACGAGCGACAAGCCTAATTGGTTGTCGATGTCGGAGGCCATGGCCTCATCATAGAGCCGTTCGAAAATGATGTGGCAGAGCGAGACGATGATTTCCTGCTCATTGTTGGCAGC
>CADBDT010000063.1 GCA_902793465.1 uncultured Coriobacteriaceae bacterium
ACTGCTCGCCGTCGTACTTCCAGCCGCTCTCCCAGCCGTAGGTCTGGCGGTGGACGAAGTAGCGCACGCCGCCCGAGACGCCGGGCACCCTCACGCCCACCTGGATGGCCTCCAGGCGCTTGGCCTGTCCGGTGGTGCCGGACATGGCCCCGTTGGTGGCGAAGCCGCCCTCCCAGCCGTAGGTCTGCACGTGCGTGCGGTAGGCCACGGTGGGCCCGGACGCGGAGTCGAGGAAGCGGCTCACGTCGCCCTTGGACACCTCGGCCGCGACCTTTGCGTCGGCCGCAGCCTTGGCGTCGGAGGACTCGGCCCTCACGGAGCCGTCGGCGGCCGCCTCCGCGGCGGCCTCCTCGGTGGAAAGAGCCTCAGCCTGCAGGTCCTTGTTTGCAGCATCGTTCGTGCCCTGCGTTGTAGCGGCAGGCTTATCTTCTTTTTCGCTCTTGTTGTCTGTAGTGCTTTGGTTCTCGGAGTCCTTGGTGCCTTCCAACGACTCCTCCGTCTGACCCGCAGCGTTCGTATTCGAAACCGTCGAGCCGTTCTTGCTCGTATCGTTTACCACCACGTCGGGGGTTGCCGTACCGTTACTGTTGCTCTCCTCGGTTGCAAATCCCAAAGAGGGCACCAGTGCAAAGCACATTGCGCAAATTACTAATGCGCTAAGGCACGCCGCTATAGCTTTTCGTCTCATGCTCATCTCCACTCCGTCGTTACCTTATCCCGCTTTTTACAAAGTGATGTTTTATGATAGAACAAACTATAAAACGTCGCATCCCCAAATTGATACCGTAGCAATCGCCGCATCTCCACTCACAAAAGGGCACCCCTCCGCCTAGTCCGCAACGCCCAGCAGCGCCATAACGTAGGAGGCAACGCCCGCATCGTCGTTGCTCGGTGCAATATGGTTGGCAACTTCCTGTACTTCGGGAATGGCGTTTGACATCGCAACACCGTCTCCTGCGGCCTCAAGCAGCGTAACGTCGTTTGCCTCGTCGCCAAACGCCACGACGTCCGCTGAGCCCACGCCAACATGTTCGCAGAGCCATGTGAGGGCAAATCCCTTGGATACGCCCTCTGCCTGCAGCTCGAAGTTCTTTGGATGCCCGTGTGCGCTCGAAAAGGCACCAACGCGCTCGATCGCAAGCTCCAGCCCACGTCTGTCGCGCTCATCCAACCAAAAGCATGTTATTTTTTCTACCGCGCGAGCACGCTCCACAAGCTCGGGCACGCTTGCGTCCACCGGTATTCGAACGCGACGCAGCATAAGGAGCGTTGGTTCGTCTATGCCGTAGGAGCTCATTGCCTCGTATCGCGCTCGCTCTGCATACACCTTGCCGTCAGAAAATACATCGAAAGTAACGTTTAAGCCCCTAACGGATTCGTACAGATCCAATACGGCCCGCCTGCTCATGCCAACCACATGTATGGGTTCACCTGCTTGCACGTCGTAAACCACAGATCCGTTTGAGCCCACCGCATAGTGCGTTGCCTTGTGGTCCAGGACCTGCTGGGGCACGGCGCTTACGGGCCGTCCCGTGCAGGGCACAAAGCCAATGCCGCACGAAGCCAGCACGTCCAGCAGCTCCATGTTCTGGGGAGGAACGCTCTTGTTTGTGGCAAGAAACGTGCCATCCATATCGGCGAACACCATCTTGACCGGCAACAACGCTACTCCTCTCGCCTACCCTAGGGAAGCGATGATTAATTGCTTGCGGCGCATCGTTTCCCTAGCGATTAGTCTCGGCTGGCAATGGGCATGTAGTCCATGGTGGAAATTCGGCTGTTGTAGGCAGGACGAATAATGCGGCCTGCACCATAGAGCTCCTCCATGCGATGCGCCGCCCAGCCTGCCATACGCGCTATGGCAAAGATGGGTGTGTACATGGGCTGAGGTACGCCCAGCATGGAGTACACGAAGCCGGTGTACATGTCTATGTTGGCGCACACGGCCTTGCGTATGCCGCGCACGTCGCGCATTACCTCGGGCGCAAGTCGCTCCACGCTTTCTATAAGGTCGAGCTCGTCCACAATGCCGCGTTGCTCCGCCAGCTTGCGCGCATAGCGCTTTACAATTTGCGCGCGAGGGTCGCTCTTGGTATACACCGCATGTCCCATACCGTATATGAGCCCAGCGCCATCAAACACCTCGCGCCTTAGGATGCGCGCCAAATAGGACGCAACCTCGTCGTCGTTGTGCCAGTCGCGCACGTTGTGCTCAATATCGGCAATCATGTCGCCGGCTTTGTAGTTTGCGCCACCGTGCTTGGGACCCTTAAGCGATCCGATAGCCGCGGAATAGGCGGAGTAGGCGTCGGTACCGGACGACGACAGCACGCGGCACGCAAACGTTGAGTTGTTTCCGCCGCCGTGCTCTGCGTGCAGCATAAGCATAACGTCGAGCAACAGCGCCTCGTCACGCGTAAAGCCGTTTTTTCCGCGCAGCACGTCGAGCACCGACTCTGCGGTCGAATACTCCTCGCGTACGGGCGGTATGAGCAGGCGCTCGTTGCTTTCTGCCGCGGTCATGGCTGCTTGCGCAATTGCCGCAATGCGCGGCAGACGGCTAAGCAGCGTAATGGCAACGTCTATCTCATGGACGGGCGAGGTGTCGTCGGGATTCTTGTCAAACGAGTACATGAGCAACGTAGAGCGCTGCAGAACGTTCATTATGGAATGCGACGCGTTCGTACGCGGAAAAACGTGCAAAAAGCCTTCGGGAAGCTGGCGACGGGAGCTCAGGCGCGCGTAAAAGTCGTCGAGCTGAGCCTGGTTGGGCAAGGTTCCCGAAAGCAGCAGGTAGGCCGTTTCCTCGTAGCCAAAACGCTCCTCGTCTTGCGCCGCGCTTACCAGGGTTCCCATATCGTAGCCACGCAACGAAAGCCTGCCGTAGTCGGGGTGTGCAACGCCGTCTTTCTTTGTATAACCATGGACGTTGGATATGGTGGTGAGTCCAACCAGGACACCGGAGCCGTCCACGTTTCTTAGTCCGCGCTTTACGTCAAGCTCCTTGTAGAGGCTGTCTGGTACCTTGTCTACCTCACCATATCCCTCGTAGAGCTGGCGCGACACGTCGTTTATACCAATTGCCTCGCTGGGCATGGGGTACACGTCGCGTACGTTTTCCAGTGCGGACGTCTCTTTGTTGGTAAGCGTCGGGCCGCTCTCGTAGGAGTGCTTGTTTATAGCCATGGCAGATCCTTTGTTATTAGAGCCGGTACATATACTTAAAGACCTCTTCGCGCTGCATGCTAATCTGCACACCCAGCTCTTCGGAAAGAGAGGCAAGACGCTCTTGGAGACTCGCAAAGTCAAGGGTCGTAACGCTCAGGTCAACGAGCATGGTCATGGTAAAGATATCCTGCAAAATAGTTTGCGATATATCGAGGATGTTTGCGTTGCATTGCGCCAGCACTCCGCTGACTGCCGCAACGATACCCGGGCGATCGCTTCCCAGCACTGTAACAATAGCGCGGTCGTGCGTCCCTTCGTCATGACTTGTCATGAGAAGTCCTTTCGTTCGCGTTGTGCAATGTTGGCATTGTAGAATAACGGAGCGCATTTGCTCCCAAAGAGCCGCCTAGTTATTTACGAAATACTCCACTAGTTCTCGGGCTCGTCAAAACGCTGTTCGAAGAGCAGCCTCACATCTTCTACGGGCATTTCCAGAGCAACAGAAAGCTCCTCGAGCGAACGTTGACTCGCCTGCTTAAGAATGCGCTCGTAGGCCACTGGCGGTTTTTTGTTGCGGGCGCGCGTCTGAGCAATGCGCAGTCTAAACGTCTTTACAATGCGCATGGAGTCACGACAGGTGCCTTGGCGTATTTCCTGCTTAAAGTGCTCCTCCTCAAGTGCGTTGCTCTTGTCGGTGTAGTTGTCTACCTGCATGTCTGGGTATTCCTCAATAAGCTCCATAGCCTCTTTGTACGTTAGTACCGGGCGAAGCTTACCTGCGTTGGCAACGGGAAAGCGGATAAACGTGGGGTGGTGTATTCCAATGGGGAGCAGCCTGTATGCCTCCACGGGCTCGGAAACCAGTCCCTCCACGCGACAAACTCCCTGACCTGGATGAACTATATAATCTCCAACGCTATACATGTATGCTCCCTCCAATAACCGAAGCTATTGTACCATACACCTAGAAAGATATGAATTTTTCATTTTCTGGCTTGTTATCCATGGGCATAGGCCGTATTTTTATCCGTTTTGTATTGTGAAAGTTAGGATTCTTGGCTGCGTTGGGGTGCCTAGAGGGGATACTCCCCTACGGGTACATCGCGGAAAACCCATCTCATCAAAAGGGGGCGCGGACGAAATCTTGGACACTTGCCACATGAAGTCCAAGATGGAAGTTGTGCGAGATGAGATCAGGAAGTTATACCGACGACGAGGTCAGAAGAGCGACTGACATGTACTTCGAGGGAGGCATGAGCCATGCGGACGTGTGCAGGGCCCTCGGCTACCCCGGCCATTCCACGTTGTCGAGGTGGACGAGGGACGACCCGCGCTACCTCGACCATCGGATCGCCCAGGCCGCAGCCAGCGTAGG
>CADBDT010000064.1 GCA_902793465.1 uncultured Coriobacteriaceae bacterium
CTCCGTTCTCTCATCGACTACGTCAAGGGGATAGAGCGTAGACGAGGGTACAATAGGAAGTGCGTTTAGGGCATTAGCGTCCAAGAAAATGTCCGCACCCCCAAAGAGGACTATCCGCGATGTACCCGATGGGGAGTATCCCCTCTAGGCACACCCGTTCTCGAGGGAGAGTATATTCGCACGTAATTAGCCGCAGCAGGCATCAATCCAGGCCAGAAGGTTTTCTTCCGCGGTACCCGTAACCTCCGCGAGCACGTGCCCTTGCCCCCACACGGGCGAAAACGCAACGTCGGCCACACCGTCGTAGTGCTGCAGCGCAAGCGCAAGGTTAAGTTCGGTGCACAACGACGTGTCGGTTTGGAACAGGCCGGAGTTAATGCGCCAGTGCGGCGCCACGCCAGCGCTGCCAAATCCCTTGTAGTGCCCGCTTAGGAAGTAGAGAGGGTTAAACATGTTCATGCGCGTTTCCATGTTTACCTCGAGCGAGTCCACCTCGGCAAGGTCCTTTTTCCAGCTCTCTATATGAGAGTCGCTCCAGCCCTTGGCCTTGGCATACGCCTCGCGCCCGGCGGCAAGGACGTCGTACATCATGCGGCTATAGTGCAGCGAGCTTTCTTTGTCTGTGCCAAATAGCTGGTTTTCCACCGTAGAGCGATCGAGCGCGTCAAAAGCGCCGACTTCCTTTGCGGCGGGCTTGAGCTTTCGCACGAACGCCGCCAGGCTCTCGATGCGCACGGTATCGCGCGTCTGGTTGAACACGAGCCACTGGTCATCGCCGTTAAGATCGCGAATGTAGTCGTCCTCCGTGCCGTATACCACCGACTGCACGCTCGTCTTTCCCTCGGTGGTCGTATCGCCGGCAGATACGCCAGCGGCCTGCGCCGACGCATCTCCTGTAACTGCCTCCACATCGGATGCGCCAGCACCAACGCTCTGCAGGTTGGGGTCGCCAGGAAAGTTTGCGTTAACCTGGTGCTGCGGCGTGTACGTGTAAGGGAACTGAGCGTTCGCAAAAAAGGCGTTTGCAGCACCCTCTATGCATTCCACCATGCAGCTGTAGTAGCTGCCATCCGCATAGAGCTCGCCCGACGTCTCGTCCAGCACGAGCTGTTGGTCTTCTGCATCGCGTAGGTCCATCTCGTTTATGTAGCTTGCGTATGCCTTGGCAAGGTCGTTGGAAAAGAGCTTGGTCCACGACTCATTAGCCCTCGTACCCTCGCTAAAGTATTGTCCCATCATCCATTCGTACGACGCGTCGGCCGTGTCGAACAACGTTACCGGGCACCACGAGGCAGAGCCAAACACGGCATCGGATATATCGGCGCCTTCCGCATCGTGCGTAGCCGCACCGATTTGTTTGAGGTATGGCGCAAAGAGCTCGGAATTTCCCGTGCAACCCATAAGGGCGCTTACGCCTCCGCCCGCGCTAAACCCGCACACAAACACGCGCGATGAATCGCCTGGCAGTACCTTGCTATTGTAACGCAGGTAGCGAACGGCCGCTTTAAGGTCGACCACCGGCCAGGGGTCGCCGCCCGAAAAAACCTCTTTGCCAGCGCTTTCGAATCCCGAGCTCCTTCCACGGAAGCCGGCATACACATAGATGCAGCCCGCCTTCATGTACGGATCCAGCCCGGTAAAGCCATATATGGTCGGACTCGCCTGTGCCCCCAGGTTGCCGGAGTTTATTGGCATAAGGATGGGCGCCGTCTTGGCGGTGTACTTGCCCACCTTACCGGTTTCGCTAATTACGTATTCGGGCTTGCTGCTATCGTCTGCAGGCTCCAGGTAAGCGCTGGGAACAAAGATTGCCAGCGACTCGTACGTGTCGGACACCGGATCGAGACAATAGGGTATTCCCAGCTGGTAGTAGACCTTGTTCTCTTTGTCCAGCTGCCATGCCTTCATGTCGATGGTGAGCTTTTCGAACTCTTTAAGATCGACCTTTGGCTCTTCGGGCTGAGGCTCAGTAGACCCCTCGGGCTGCACGCTCGTGTTGGAATTGGACTGCGCGCAAGACGCAAGACCGAGCATCGTGGCTAAAGACGACGCAAAAACAAAGCTCCTTCTGGAACAGCTCATCGCTTCTCCTTGGTAGCACGCATTGCATACGAACGTATAATATTGTACGCGTAAAACCCCAATACTCAGCAATCACACGAAAAGCGGGAATATGCCGCGCGCAAATGGCAACAATGCAGGGAGTCCAATGGCAGACGCAAACGATAAAAACGCGGTGCGCAGGCTTTCGCTCCGCTTTGTGGGAGAAGTTCAGGGCGTTGGCTTTCGCTGGACGTCGCAGCGCCTGGCAAACCAGATTGGCCTTACCGGCTGGGTGCGCAACGAATGGGATGGCAGCGTGTCCATGGAGCTGCAGGGAACCAGCGCGCAGATTGCCTCCTTCTTTGGGAGGCTGCCGCAGGCATGGGGTCGCTTTGCCCCCCAGTACACCATCGACGAGACCGAAGACCTTCCCGTTCGCGACGACGAGGGCAACTTTCGCGTGCGCTTTTAGCTTTTGACGGTGGCACAGGATTGGCAAGATATGTGCCGTTCCAAAAAAAGTGTTGACGAGCGCCCAAGATTTGGTATAGTAAACAAGCTAACAAAGCGGCTGGGTAGCTCAGTTGGTAGAGCAGGGGACTGAAAATCCCTGTGTCAGGGGTTCGACTCCCTTCCCAGCCACCAGGTTAATCCGAGCGTCCCTGAAGGGGCGCTTTTTTGTTCGTGGCCGCTACATGGAGTCGAACCCGTGAGGGCGCGGGCGCCCAGTGGGCGGCCGCGGGCTGAGCGAAGCGAAGCCTATGAGCGTTGCGCGCAGCGCGACGCGGCGACTCCCTTCCCAGCCACCAGGAATTCACCAGGCCCCAAGCATGGGGCCTTTTTCATGTCGATGGCCCTCACATGGAGTCGAACCCGCAAGGGCGCAACATGCCCTTTGGCATGTTGCGGGCCGAGGAGCGAAGCGACGAGGCCTATGAGCGTCGCGCGAAGCGTGGCGCGGCGACTCCCTTCCCAGCCACCAGGATAATCCGAGCGTCCCTAACGGGGCGCTTTTTTGTTCGTGGTCCCCACACGGAGTCGAGCCTGTCAGACCATCCAAAAAAACGCGGCACCCCTTGGGGTACTCCCAAGGGGTGCCGCTAGCGTGCCTTATACGACCAAGCAAAGTGTGAGCAGGTCTTTAGCCAAAGTAACGCTTGAGCAGGCCGGCAAACGCCTTGCCGTGACGGGCCTCGTCGCGAGCCATCTCGTGAACGGTGTCGTGAATGGCGTCGAGGTTGGCTGCCTTGGCGCGCTTGGCAAGGTCGGTCTTGCCTGCGGTAGCGCCGTTTTCGGCCTCAACGCGCATCTCGAGGTTCTTCTTGGTGGAGTCGGTTACGACCTCGCCGAGGAGTTCTGCAAACTTGGCGGCGTGCTCGGCCTCCTCAAAGGCTGCGGTCTTCCAGTACTCACCGATCTCGGGATAGCCCTCGCGATAAGCAACGCGCGACATTGCCAGGTACATACCCACCTCGGAGCACTCGCCCTCAAAGTTGGCGCGCAGGTCCTCAATAATGTCTTCGGGAACGCCCTCGGCCTTGCCAATTCCCACAATGTGCTCGGCAGCCCAGGTTAGCTCGCCGTCCATCTTGTTGAACTTCTCACCAGGGCACTTGCATACGGGGCACTTGTAGTCGGCAGGCAGCTCGTCGCCGTCGATCTCCTCTACGTAACCGCATACAGGGCAAACAAACTTCATGGCACTCTCCTCTTCCTCGTGGGGAGTCCCCACTCCCCATGCTTGCTTACACAAAAACACGGTATCTAATATATTTCATTGCGGGACAAAAATACTCCTGTTATCGGGGACGCTGCATGGTCGGCGGCCTAAGCGTTATATACAGGAGCATGGAGCCAGGTTGCGGAATCTGCGCAATAGCACTAACATGCTAATGCCTGTAATACAGCTGAAACAGTTGGAAGGAAGGAAAATGTTTTTGTTTAACGCAACAACGCCTATGCAGTGGCTTGGCTGGCTACTGGTGTTCGTGGGCCTCATCGTGTGTAACGAGCTTGAGCGCCGCACCAAGATTGGCGGC
>CADBDT010000065.1 GCA_902793465.1 uncultured Coriobacteriaceae bacterium
TGCCCTCGGCGATGGCCATGGTAACGGAGTCGATGATGCCGTCGTCCTCTGCGAACTCGTTGTGAGCGTTAAGGATGCCGGCCTCCTTCTCCAGGCCCTTTGCCTTCATGTTGGCAATCTGCTTGTTGGTCATCTCCATGAAGGAGTCACGAGCGGCAGCATAACGAGCAGCCTCGGCCTCAGTGTCCTCGATCTTCTTGGGGGTATAAGTAAGATCCGGCTCAATGGCAACGCTAGCCACGCCGATTCCGATGCCATCAGAGGCATTAACTCCACTGTACATTGCTATCTCCTCCTATCGTCTTCGTCTTTGCAGACGTTTTAACGGCTAATTTAATTCGCCCGACAAACGCGTGTCGGGCGAATAGTATGTGTTAGGCCTATGCTTTGCCCATTTGCTTGTTTAGTGCTGCAACCACACGGTCGATCTTGTAGCGTTTTGCGATTGCCTTGCTGCCGGCCGTTGCCGTTCCGCAAGCAGAGGCAAAGAGCAGCGCCTCGTCGTAGCCCGCTCCCTCGACGACCTTCGCTACAAAGCCTGCGACCATCGAGTCGCCAGCACCAGTAGCGTTTACGAGTTTGATCTTTGCGGTGGGCACCGTGTGCTCGTTGCCAAACTCGTCTACAAGTGCGGCACCATGGCCACCACAAGAGATAATAACGTTTTGCGCACCAAGCTCATGTAGCTTGTGAGCAAACGGCAGAGCCTCTTCCGGAGTCTCTGGATTGGCGTCAAAAATACGTCCGACCTCATGGTTGTTGGGCTTAATGAGGAAGGGCTTGGCGGACAGGGACTCCATAAGGAGTTGGCCGGGGGCGTCGACCACAAAGCGAATGCCGCGACCCTGCAGCCTGCGCATAATAATGTCGTACATGTTCTCGGGCAACGAGTTGGGAATCGATCCCGTAAGAATGAGCGTGTCGCCCTCGCCAATCGTGTCTATGCGCTCAAGGAGCTCGTCGACCTTCTTCTGGCTAATCTTGGGGCCCATGCCGTTGCAGATGGTCATCACGATACCCTGCAGCTTAACGTTTATGCGCGTATAGCCCTTTTCCAGACGCACGAAGTTGCAGGAGATGCCCTTCTCTTGCAGGCGCTTAAGCAGGTAGTCACCTGTAAATCCAGCAGATATGCCAAAGGCTACATTGGTTACCCCAAGCTCGTTTAGCAGCGTAGAGATGTTGATGCCGTTGCCTCCGCAATGCACTTCTTCGCTCGAGGACCTGTTTGTAAAGCCCATGTCCAGCGTTAGGGGATGCATGACGTAGTCAATAGCCGGGTTCAATGTCACGGTATAAATCAACGTAAGCTCCTTCCAGCCCGAAACCCATTATTCATACCCGTCCATACGGGAACAAACCAATCTAGAACCAAGGGCAAGGAAAGCGTTCGTCAATCATCTCTTTGGCTACATTTGAGACGCATATCTTGCCAGGTAAAGTAAAGAACGTGCAGCGAACTCTATTACTCGACGCCCTCTTCGATTGCAGCAATAATCTCGTCTTCGTCGTCGGAACCCAGAACCATCTCGCAGAAATCAGGCTTCATGAGCAGTCCGGCAATCTGAGCGAGAACACGCAGGTGCGTTGTTGCAGCCTCGTCGTCGGGGACAAAGATCGCGATGGCGGACTTGATGGGCGTAGAGTCCATGGACTTCCATTCCACCTTGTCATTAAACTTTACGACCACAACAGCCACATCCTTGACAGCAGCGGACTTGGCGTGCGGAAGTGCAAAGCCACCGGTCATGCCAGTCGGGCCCTGCGCCTCGCGCTCGTTAAACGCAGCAAGGATAGCGTCTTTGTCATCTGCAATCCCGAGTTCAACTGCCTTATCGGACAAGAACTCAATGGCCTCAGCCGTGTTCGTGGCGGAATTGTCGAAGTATACCTTCTTGACGAGCTTGCTCATTCGTTACTCCCATCTCGTAGTGCTGACTCAACAGCCTTATCAATACTTGTAGACCATTGTTGGGGCGAATGGCATATGTCCTCGGTGACCGTGCAAAGTTTTTTGGTCTACGTACATTACGAGAGTTCTTCTGCAACGATATAGCGCGGGCGATGCTTGGATTCAATGTAAATTCGCCCCACATACTCCCCCACTATGCCAAGAGAAACCATAAGCGCTCCGCCCACAAACCATATGGAAGCGAGCAGGCTCGTCCAGCCGCTCACAGTAACGCCGCCAATTAGAGAGACCAGGGCATATATAACCATGATGAGCGAGATTATTACGAATATGCACCCACCAACAGTAACGAATCGCAGCGGCACGACCGAAAAAGAGGTTATACCGTCTATGGCCAAGCCCAGCATCTTTGTTAGGGGGTACTTTGACTCACCCGCAAACCGCTCCGCTCGCTTGTAGTACACCTTCGCGGTTTTGAATCCAAGGGAAGCCACGATGCCTCGCAGGAACAAGTTAGCTTCGCCGTAGCGCGACAAGGCCTCAAGCGCCTGTGCGTCCATGAGCCTAAAGTCCGCAGAGTTGGGGACCGTTTCTGTACCCATCTTTTGCATGAGGCCATAGAAGGCTTCGGCCGTTCCGCGCTTAAACCTTGTGTCGGTGTCCCGATTGTCTCTAACGCCAAATACTATGTTTGCCCCGTTCAAATACTCCTGCACCATGGCATCTATTGCATCCACGTCGTCTTGCAGGTCCGCGTCCATAGATATGGCGGCATCGCACCCACGTTCCAAGGCAGACATAAGACCAGCAAACAGGACGTTTTGGTGCCCACGGTTATGTGCCAGAGAAAGGCCAGTAAAAACCTGCTTATGCTTTGGGTTGTTGTGAAGCTTTTGGATAATATCCCATGTAGCATCCTTGCTGCCGTCGTTTGCAAAAAGAACGCGGCTCTTGGAATCTATCATTCCCTCCTTCATGAGCGAACGCAGCTTTATCCACAGCCGCTTTGCAGTTTCGGGAAGGACCTCCTCTTCGTTGTAGCAAGGTACAACCACATAGAGCACGGGGATCTGTCTGTCCATCTATGCTTCCTCCCTGCGGGCAAGCTTCCTCTTGCCTTTTATTGAAACACATTAATAGCTTACATAGTGATTATAGTTTGTTGATGATAATTGCTCTACACCGGTTGTTGTTAAGTTTGCATCACCTTTAATGTTTGCGTTGCCTACATCTACAAATCCGCCATCATTGCTCATTGTTAAATTGCCGTCTACATCTGTATTTCGTACAAATGACCACTGACCGCTTGATTTAACATTTGCATCACCTTTTACTGCAAGTCTTTCATCTGCAGTTCTGTGATAGTTTACAAAAGTGTTTCCTTTTGTTTCAACATTCAAATCACCGTTTATTGTACACGAGCCGTTGAAGAAGTGGTGCGCTTGCATATAACCAAAAACGGTGTAACCACCGATATTGAAAAAACCATCACCGTTCACAATACACCGACTCCTACATTATTGATTGAGGATACGGAGAATCGGCAGTATAGTCAGCATATCTACAAAGGTATTTATTGGGAAACGCCTTGTGCGTTGAATTATACAGAGGGGC
>CADBDT010000066.1 GCA_902793465.1 uncultured Coriobacteriaceae bacterium
CATCTACCTGCGTCTTTCGTGGTGGGCGTTACAAGATTTGAACTTGTGACCTCTTCCGTGTCAGGGAAGCGCTCTCCCCCTGAGCTAAACGCCCGTATGTAGTGCCGCTCAGGCAACAGAAGGAAGTATAGGGGATTGGGCGTAGCATTACAAGTCACAATTTTTGGAAAGTGAGTTGGTCGGTTTCGAAGCTCGACTCTAAGTGGTGTGCCGCAAGGGGATACTCCCCATCGGGTACATCGCGAGTTAGCCATCCCCTTACGAGGAGGCCTGTCCACGATGTACCCGTAGGGGAGTATCCCCTTGCGGCACACCACTATCGGACAGTCTGAGGAAAGGGTGTCGCAAGCAGCTACAGCTGGACCTCCTTTTTAACTTGCGTAGACACGTCCTTGTCGCCGTTGTAGCTCACCTGAAAACTGAGCGTGTTGTTTGGCACGGCATTCTTGGGTATGTCCACCTCCAGAAGCCAGCCATCTTTGGTCTCGCCCACAACGCGGGAAGGGAAGAGCGTGGACTCGGAACCAGAGTTGTTATCCTTATAGCCCATGCCTATTACGGTAAGTCGCATATCGCTAATGGATTCCTTAAACACGGTGCGGTACGTGGCCTTTAGCACGCCATTATTGATCTCTGTTATTTCTACCTGCGGAAGAATGTTGTCCTTGTTGCCAATATACAGAACGTCCTCGTTGTTAATCTGCGCATAATGCACGTGTTGATGCGGCTCGCAGATTAGTTGGAACTTGTCGATTCCCTCTACCTTGTATATCCAATCGGTGGTGTTGTTGCGCACATAGTAATGAAGCTCGCTTGTGTCAAGTCTATTGGCTGCCGCCTCCGAGAGGTCCCACGAAACAAATCCAAGCGCGCGGCTTCTTAGGTTAACGTCTCCGTCTTCCAAAGCGATGCCTGGCGTAGCGCTGCTTACCTCTATCCCGTTTGCGATGCGTATAAAGGAAGGCTTGAGCCGCTTGGCCTCAAAAGTCCCTGCACTGTTTTTGTCGAAGCTCACCACGTAGCGGACGGCCTCGTTAAACAGCGTGAGATCATCGGAATTTGAATGTTCCTCAAAGGTTTGCCTGTCTACCACAAGAAGATTGATTTGGCTTATGTCGAAGTACTGCCCGAGTGCCACATACGCGTCTTCCAGTCCTTGCGCGGCAGCAGCGTCGTAGGCCATCTGGTACGAAAACGATCCTTCTTCGACCTGAGACCCGCTACGGTGGTAGGCAAGTTGCAACGAGGGGCGCTCCTCTTTGAGGAACTGCTCCACATCGTCGTCGTAGCGTGCGTGCCAACAGACGCCTTTTCCCGAATAGGTCTCCTGAGATGGGGGAGAGCCAACTGCCTCAATTTCCACAGCGGTCAGGGCGCCCTCTATGCTTTGAAGCCGTTCCTGTGCGTATGCAAGCACCGCTGCCTCGATCTCTTTTTCCTGCTTGTTGTCGCGGAACACGCCTTCGTAGTCCTCGTAGACTACCGAGCAGCCGTCCGACATTATGTATTCGGTTCCGTTGTAGCTGTAGCCAAACAACGCGTAGCTTCCAAGGTCGTGAGAATCGACCACCTTTGCGTCGCATGCGTACTTTTGCCCATAGTACTGTTCGGCCTGCTGCTGGGTCGACTCGGGCTCATAGCGCTCGCAGCCAACAAGCACAAGCGCTACAAACAGGCCGAGCATCGCCACGGCAATGCTCGGCCTTGCGGCTTGCAGTCTTTTGACGTAAGACCACACGTTACTAGATAAGAGACTTGATGTCCACGTACTCGATCTCGTCAAAGCTGTCGGCGAGGTTCTTGCAGGTAACCTTGCCGTCGTAGCAGTTTACGCCAGAAGCAATAACGTCGCTGTTGGCAACGGCTGCCTCCAGGCCGTTGTTTGCGATCTCCAGGCCGTAGTGAAGCGTGGCGTTGGTAAGGGCGATGGTGGAAGTGCGTGCCACGGCGCCAGGCATGTTGCCTACGCAGTAGTGTACGATGCCCCACTCAACGAATACAGGCTCGTCGTGCGTGGTTACGCGAGACGTCTCGCCGCAGCCGCCCTGGTCGATTGCCACGTCCACGAACACGGCGCCGTTCTTCATCTCGGGCAGGTAGTCCTTCTTAAAGAGCTTGGGCGTGCTGCCGCCAGGAATGAGCACGGCGCCAATAACGAGGTCTGCCTCCATAACGGCACGCTCGATGTTGGCATCGTTGGAAAGCAGCGTTTGTACGCGGGAGCCAAACATGTCGTCGAGCTGCTCCAGACGCTTGAGGCTAATGTCGAGCACGGTTACGTTTGCGCCCATGCCTACGGCAATCTTGCAGGCGTTGGTGCCAACGGTGCCGCCACCAAGAATAACGACGTTGGCCTTGGGGGTTCCGGGAACGCCGGCAAGCAGCACGCCACGGCCACCATAGGTCCTCTCAAGATACTTGGCGCCCTCCTGCACGGCCAGGCGGCCGGCGATCTGGCTCATGGGTGCGAGCAGGGGAAGGCTGCCGTCGGTCTCCTGCAGGGTCTCGTAGGCAACAGCCTTTACCTTACCGTTAAGGAGCGCGTCCATTTGGTCGTGGTCGGCGGCAAGATGCAGATAGGTGTACAGAATAAGGCCGTCGTGGAAGAGGGGATACTCTTCGGGAAGGGGCTCCTTGACCTTAATCATCATGTCCACGAGCTGCCAGATCTCCTTGGGATCCTCCAACAGGCTCGCGCCAGCTGCCACGTACTCCTCGTCA
>CADBDT010000067.1 GCA_902793465.1 uncultured Coriobacteriaceae bacterium
CGCCTCGGCGGGTGAGAGAAAAGCTGAAACGGTGGTGTAAGAGACCACCAGCGTCGTGGCAACACGGCGGCTTGGCAAGCCCCTTCCGGAGCAAACGCAAATAGGAGCGCTATGGTGTGGCCCGCACCGCGCTCGGGTTGCGCGCTAGAGGGCGTCGGCAACGGCGTTCGTAGATAAATGATCGTCCTCGACAGAACCCGGCTCATAGGCCCACTTCGCACCTTTCTTCTCGGCTTGGGCGACCGGCAATACCTTGGGATAACGGGTTGAGATTGTTAGACCGCCTCTATTGTTTCGCGACGGAGGATTTGGGACTCCCAACTGGGGTAGCTGCCCAAAATTTGCGGTTGCCGGTCATAATTCGGGGTTCCGCTTAGTATCACCCCAGAAGTGCCATTTCCCTACCTGCGGCTCCGCAAAAAGTTAGAGTTTTCGTACTCAGCGATGCGCCCAAAAAGGACCGGCAACCGCAATTTTTGGGCAGAGGGGCGGCAACCGGTATCCCCTGCAGTTGTCATTAGAAGAGCGTAAACTGCGGGTTTGTGAGCATGCAATATAATGTCTCCTGAGCTAAGAGTTGTTTTTCATTGTAAGTTTTATGCCTAATCCCAAAATTGTTCTCAACTAGCCACCAAAAGTCCTGGTACAGCTCAAACGTCTTGATCTGTCCCCACGTCGCAGAGACCACTTTTATCCCTGCCGCTTCGATTACATTCCGACGCGTACTCGTGTGGTCGAGACGATACCGGCCCGTGTGGAAGTCATAGCTGTCGTATTCGATGTCTCCCTTCACCGACTCGTAGTACAGGTCGCCGTACAGTTCGTTCGCCGACATGAGGCTTTGGAGTCTCTCCGGCACAAGAATCCGCTGGTTCGCAGCCACTTGAGGCATCGTCCTCCCACCCAGCATCGGAGGAAGCGAGCTTGTGAGCGCGAGCAGGGTTTCGATTGGCGAAGCCGTATTTGGAACAACGTACTGAAGAGCACGCCGCGCACTTTTGATTCCATGGGCTCCGGGCATGAGGGCGAGAAACGCGGCGATTTCCTCAGGTGTTGTGATGGGATCTCGCGCTCCGGTGTACCCGCTTCCCTCGGCAGAGATAGAGAAGCCGCCGCAGAGATAGCATCCAATGACGGCAAGCTCTTGAATGTCCCTGCACTGGGCCATAAGAAGAAAAGTTAGCTCGGGAGACGCCACCCTCACCGCACCAGCCAACGTCCGGAAGGAGCCTTTGGGCAATTCAGGAAAGAGCTGATGTACCTGAACTGCAGGTGTCTGTCTCCTTCCGCTATTCCCGGGTACGAGCAGGTGGAGAGGACGGTCCTCAGAGAAGCCAAACGGCAGTGGACTCGAGGTGATTTCACTCCTGTTCGCCGTCGCATTGGCAAGCGTCGTGTCGGGCGAACAATCGGGGAGGCACTCGTCTCCCCTCTTCGTAAGCCAATACCGCAACGCCGACTCATATCCCAAATACAGTCCCATGTCAGCCCCTTTCCTCGGTAGCCGGAAAGAGTAGCAGGACGTACTTGCACCTTTCTGTCATTCTTCGGACCGCCAACAGACAGGTAGCTGTCACGGTTTTATAAAAAGCCAGCTAGATAGGGGCGTATGTTCATGGAAGTGCCAACGATAACTGCGAGGTCGAAATGCGACGTGATTCAAGGGCGCACGTTGCGGTGGCTTCATATTAGAACGCTTGTACTACTCATGGGTACGGTGTAGACTAGATTGGAACATTCGTTCTGTTACCGCATCATACCGGGAGGGGAGGTGCCATGGACAAGCTCGCCAAGCTGGGGATTCTCGCCGAGGCTGCGCGCTTTGACGCTGCGTGCACCTCGTCTGGCGTCACGCGTGGTCCGCGCGAGGGCATGGTGGGCGATGCCTGCGCGAGCGGACTGTGCCATTCCTTCTCGCCAGACGGGCGCTGCATCACCCTGCTCAAGGTCCTCATGTCAAACGCCTGCAGCTTCGACTGTGCCTACTGCGTCAACCGCCGAGGCGCAAGCTGCCCTAGGGCTACATTCGAGCCGCACGAACTCGCCGAACTCACCGTGGACTTCTACAAGCGCAACCACATCGAGGGGTTGTTCCTCTCATCCGCCGTCTTGGGCAACGCCGACAACACCACGGAGCGCATGATCGCCTGCCTAGAGATGCTTCGCGGTGAGTTCCGCTTCAATGGGTACGTCCACGCCAAGGTGATTCCCGGTACCTCTCCAGAGCTTGTGGACCGGCTGGGACGCCTTGCGGACAGGCTCTCCGTGAACCTGGAGCTTCCAAGCAGGGCATCGCTTGCCACGCTCTGTCCCGACAAAGACGCCTCATCCGTCATGGCGCCCATGGCGCAGATTGCCACAACGAGGCTCGAGGAGGAGCGTCAGCTGCTCGACTCCCCCGCCGGCAAGAAGGCACTGGCGAAAAGGGGCAAGCGGTCGTCCAGCCATG
>CADBDT010000068.1 GCA_902793465.1 uncultured Coriobacteriaceae bacterium
TGGACAACATGCGCGCCGCGAACGAGGAGCACCGCCACATGCTGGAGCTCTTCCGCGCGGACGACGGCGCCGCGCTGCAGGATTACGTGCGCGACGTGCACTGGTCCCTGGACAACGTGCGGTTCGCGGCCTGGTAGCGGGGGCGATGCAGTCGAAAACAAGTGCTCCTAGTCAAGTTGCTCGGAATTCTTGCTTAGAATCCGCCCGAGCCTACCCTCGACATCTGAAGCGCTGTAAAGCACCGCAAATACGATGACCTTCTCCGCTTCAACCAGATAAAGAAGGCGATAGTTATTGTACCGGGCAGAACGAATAGAGTTCCCTTGACTTGTTGTCGCTATTCTACGATTTCGGAATGGCATCGAAGACAAGTGGTCAGCAACATCGAGGATTCCCGAGACCGTCCGCTGGGAAGAGGTGGGAGACTGCTCGACGCTGTACACAAGCGCCTCGGGATTCATGACAGCAACTCGCTACGCGCTAACGATACAGGGGTGCCGGGCTTCGACTCCGCGGCAGAGGCACGTTTCCCAATAAGGTCCATCAGCTCCGCATCACTCATGGATTCCACGTCTACGGAACTGGGTGCTGAGGGAATCGTAAGAGGAAACGGAATCCCATGCGTGAGCGCGATTCGCTTGAGGTACATCGTAACCGCAACCGACATCGGGATGCCCAGCCTGTCAAGTACCTGCTCCGCCTCGCGCTTTACATCGGGGTTGACGCGCAGGTTGAGTGTTGCCGTCTTCTCCATACTTTTCACCTCGAAATCTAGCTTAATGTAACGCTATATGCGTTACATTATACCAAATAACGCACCTAACTAGTCACTATCCCCCCGCACGGCGCCCGACGCCGCCGTGGGCTCGCCCACGTGCGAGAAGTACTTCTCGAACACAAGGCGCGACACGGGGCCTGCAGCAAAGAGGTTCCACAAGAGCGCCATGGGGAAGTTCTTGATGACCGTGCCCACCCAGATCGCCGGCAGCTGCGCCGCGGGCATGCCGCCAAGCACGACGTTGAACAGGATGGTGGCCACGAGGCTCATGGTGGGGCACATCACGAGCACGGTGCAGCACGTCCGCGCGACGCCCTGCACAAGGGCGCCGTCCCTTGCGGGGTCCACGATGCGCCGTGCCAGGGCCGCCCCGCCGCGCGTGCCCCACAGGCTAGAGAACAGTAGCACGAACAGCCACATGTACGACGCCTCGGCCAGCGCCGCCAGAAACACGCCGTTCGTCAGGTTCGAGAACCCGCCCGGCATGGTGGGGATGCCCATCTTCCACGCGACGTTGTAGACCTCCATGCCGTAGGCCATCGTGACGGACATCAGAATCCCAAAGATAAGCCCCTGCTTCCTGTTTTGTGGCATGCTCTTCTCCCCTTTCCGCCGCGGACCCCCGCGACATAAAAAGCGTGCGGCCGCCCGTGGGCAACCGCACGCTTTGCCAACTGCACCCTTATGTCGCAGCGGATGGCGTTGTGGGGCACCCGACCGCGACGGCTTTGCGCTACGCGCATGCCTTACCATAGCACCCGCAATGTGCCGTGCCACAGAATCGACACGCGCCTGGCCGGACGTTACGAAATTGAGGAGAAATCGTTTTGCTTGCTTTCGTGCTTGTCAGCCAGGCGCGTTTGCCATAGAGTGTTTTCTCGTCGCGTCGCGACGAGCTATTCGGGCGTTTAGCTCAGGGGGAGAGCGCTTCCCTGACACGGAAGAGGTCAGAAGTTCAAATCTTCTAACGCCCACCATTTCTTTTGCTCCACGTTTGGTCCACGCCTGATCCGCGCAGCTGGTCCACACCCTTTCGGCCAAACTCTGGGCCACCTTACGATCGTGGACCCGTCTACCTTACTATCTCGGAGTTTTCTACCTTACAATTACGAGTTCTCTTACCTTACAATTATGGGACTATCTACCTTGCAATCTCGGAGTACTCTACCTTACAATTTCGGTAATTCAATCCCAGGTGCAATAAAACGGGCATGCGTTACAAGAGGAGACCTGATGATTCCACGAAGCATGGCCTCGCACGCCATTCAGCTATCGACCTGGTTTCCCATAGTCTCGGTCACCGGTCCACGCCAGAGCGGCAAATCCACTCTCGTCCGGGAGGTATTCCCCGACTACGAGTACGTCAATCTGGAGAATCCTCAGACCAGGCAACAGGCCCTGGCGGATCCCGTCGGCTTCATAGAGAGCAGGCCAAATCGGCAGATAACGCAATCGCTGGCTGGGCGGGTCGGTATGCTGAGGCTGCTGCCCCTGTCGTTTTCCGAGGCGAAGTCCGCAAGGGCGAACCTGACGACCGACCTCTTCATGTTTCGCGGAGGATATCCGCGCCTCTATGACGTTGACATGCCGCAGGACACGTTCTTCTCGTCGTACCTCCGAACGTACGTGGAGCGCGACGTGCAAGGCTACCTTGGCGTGAGGGACCTTTCTTCCTACAGGACCCTGCTGGAGCTGTGTGCACAATGCGCCGGAAGCCTGCTCAACGAATCCAGGCTGGCAAGTGATGCCGGAGTCTCGAGGGAATCAGTACGCTCCTGGCTGTCAATGCTCGAATCGAGCTACATCGTGTTTCGGCTGAGGCCTTATCATGCCAACCTGCGCAAGAGACTTACCAAGACGCCAAAGCTCTATTTCTATGACACGGGGCTTTTGTGCTACCTGCTGCGCATCAGAACGCTTGACCAGCTGCTGAGAAGCCCCTATCTGGGCATGGTGTTCGAGAACCTCGTGATCGAGGAGAGGATGAAGGCCCACCTCAACGCGGGCAGGGAGCCCGATCTCTACTTCTATCGCGACGAGAGCAAAGTCGAAGTCGACCTGATTGACCTGACCGACCCCGACGGGAGCCTGCTTGTAGAGATTAAGTCTTCGAAAACCTACAGACCCAGCTTTTCGCGGCACCTTTCGAGCGTGGGCGACGAGCTCGGCATCCC